>NZ_BAAAEU010000053.1:0-590 GCF_039523175.1 Dokdonella soli | reverse complement strand
CGTACATCACATACGACGAAGGTGAAGAGCGCTGGTTGTTGTTGATGCTGCTGCATCACCTGGCAGGTGATCACATCACTTTGGAAGTGACGCAGGAAGAGACCCAGGCGCATTTGCTGGGCGAAGAAGAACACCTGCCCAAGCCCTTGCCATTTCGCAATTTTGTGGCGCAAGCCCGCCGGGGTGTAAGCCAGGAAGAACACGAAGCGTTTTTCCGCAAGATGCTGGGGGACGTGGACGAGCCGACGATGCCATTCGGGCTGTCGCAGGTACAGGGAGACGGACGGGAGATCGAACAAGTCCGGATGGAGGTGGACACGGCGCTGACGCAGCGATTGCGGCATAGATCGCGCAAACTCGGTGTGAGCGTTGCGAGCTTGTGTCATCTGGCATGGGCGCAAGTTCTGGCGCGGATATCGGGACGCGAGGATGTGGTGTTCGGCACCGTGCTATTCGGCCGCATGCACGCAGGGGAAGGTTCAGACCGGGTGATGGGGTTGTTCATCAACACATTGCCCATCCGGATTACGGTGGATAAGGAGGGTGTGCAGGACGCGGTGCAACGCACGCATGGGTTGCTGGCCAACCTT
>NZ_BAAAEU010000052.1:0-535 GCF_039523175.1 Dokdonella soli | reverse complement strand
TGAGCGGCGAACACTTTGCTCTGCTGCAAAGGCCCAACTCAGGCATGGCGATTCACTCTTGACCCTCAGCGAGAACCCCGAGGCGACAACCGCCTTGCAGGCAAGCATGCAAAAGGCTCTCGGAAAATCCACGGATGCGAGTTCCAAAGTGATGATCGACGCTGTTTTGCATAGCAGTAGCGAGCGGGAGATGTATGCGAAAGCCGCAGCGCAGTTGAGTCAAGAAAAGTAGCTTGCGATGCGTTGGTAAGACCTATTCAGGAAAATTCCGTGATGCCGTGGCCACGGTGATGGCCATAAGCTTTTATCTGCTGCACGGCTTGTCCCGGTGAATTTCGGGCCGAGCACCAAAGGAGAATCATCGATGCGGATACGGGGGATGGCATTCCAAATCGTTAGTTTGGTGTGGGCGAGCAACGCTGTTGCTTATGATGCACAGACGCACGCGCTTATCACCTACAAAGCGTATGGCGCATCGGTGTTGGCCCAAGCGGGTGCTGGCACACCGGTTGCCCAGCTGGGTCTCGACCGGCTC
>NZ_BAAAEU010000051.1:0-1636 GCF_039523175.1 Dokdonella soli | reverse complement strand
ACGGATCTGGTCCGAGCTGCTCGGCCACGAACGGGTGGGACGCCACGACAACTTCTTCGAGCTGGGCGGCGATTCGATCCGGATAATCGGCATTATTTCAAAGGCCGAACAGCAAGGCATATCGCTTACTATCGAGCACATATTCAGGCACCAAACAATAGCAGCCATTGTGCGACAGCTTGCGCCAGGGCTGCCGCCAGCGCCCCGGCAGTCATCGGTATCTCTTATAACCGACGCAGACTGGGCGCTGCTTCCACACGGAATTGAGGATGCATACAGCGTTTCCCGTCTTCAGATGGGAATGATTTTTCACAATCAAATGTCTAGCAAGCTGGGGATGTACCACGACATCTTCAGTTTCCATTTGCAGACGAGAAAATGGGATCTGAATATTTTTCAAACGGTCGTCGATGCGCTGATCAAAAAGCATCCGACTCTTCGCACATCCTTTGATCTGACTAACTACAGCGAGCCACTTCAGCTCGTGCACAAGAAGACAGTGATTCCAATAACATTCCTTGATGTTTCTTCGCATGACAAACAAACACAGAACCAAGTTATTGCAGACACAATTGAGCGCGACAAGGAAGTTCAGTTTGATTTAGGGAAGGCTCCGCTTCTGAGAATGTTCGTCCATTACCTGGGCGACGGAAATCTGCAGTACACGGTAAGTTTCCACCACGCAATCTTGGATGGATGGAGTCTTGCGTCGTTTCAAACTGAACTCTTCTCGGAGTACGCAAAGCTGTCATCGGCGGGAGGAGGGCCTCTCGAGCTGGCTCCGCTGACATCATCCCCCAAAACCGCGGTTGCGGCAGAAAGACTTTCGCTTCAGTCTGAAGATGCCAAGTCATTCTGGGCCAGCTATTTGTCCGGACGTTCCATGGCCTCGCTGCCACCTCTTCAAGGAGCGGAGGTCGTCGCGACCGACGGCAGTGTCGAAGTTGTGATTGAGCCGGACTTGAGAGCCAGATTAATCCACTTGGCTAGCGCATTAAATGTTCCATTTCGCACAATATTGCTAGCAGCCCATTTGCGACTCACATCAATGCTGACCGGCACTGATGACGTCATCAGCGGTGTTGTCGGCAACACGCGACTTGCTGCGACGGATGGCGAAAAGGTACTAGGTCTTTTCCTAAATACCCTGCCGTTCCGACAGAAGCTTGGCTCCGGAAGCTGGAGAGTACTCATCCAAGACGTATTTCAGAATGAACTGGCGGTCGCTACATTTCGAACGTATCCATATTTCGACCTATTTCTGCAGAACGGCAGGGTTCAGCTGTTCGAAACGGTGTTCAACTATACAAATTTCCACATCTACGATGATTTGAAGAAAGTCGATTCGATCGAGACGCTGAGCGGCTCGGTCTTCGAGTCGACAAATTTTGCACTGACCTTGAATGCGATCAGTCAGGGTGATGAATCTTGGCTCAGCTGGTCGTTCGATGGTCGCAGGCTATCTGCGGATCAGGTGCGTCGAATAGCCGAATACTATTTACGCATGCTGGAATCGATTGTTGAAAATCCAGACGAAACGCATGTTGCAAAGAATTATCTATCGCAAATCGAACGCCGGCAGGTGGTGGAGGAATGGAATGCAACGCAGCGGGAGTATCCGCGCGATCAGTGCATC
>NZ_BAAAEU010000050.1:0-911 GCF_039523175.1 Dokdonella soli | reverse complement strand
TGCTCCTGATCGGGGATCATGCTCTTGGCCAGCCGATCCGCATCGGCCGCGCTCACCATCTCCGCGAACGGCGACCACGACACCGAGCGTGCATCCAGCGGATTCAGCATTCGGTCCTCCTGCTCGGCGAACCGGCTCATCGCCTCACCGCCGACGTCGGTCGCGATCGCCAAGTCGCCGCGGCGACGCAGCGGATCGAGCACACCGTGGATCGCTTGCGACTTGCCCGTGCCTGGCGCACCCGTCACCAGCAAGTGCAGCGGCTCCAGTTTTTTCGGCCAACGCACCTGGCCAACCACCAGCGCCTTGCTCGACCAGACTCCCACCTTCCACCAGTACCCACGTGTCGCCACCAGCCGCGTGCCGCGGATGTATTTACCGCGGTAGCGCGGCGACGGATTGATCCGGCGGCTGATGATGAAGGCGATCAGCCACGCCGCCGCGAACACCGTCAGCCAGACCGGCCACGGCCAGTCCCGGATGCGAGACCAACCATCGCCGGTCAGCAGGCAATACTTGAGCACCCGGATGTACCACTCCATCCACGCACTGCCGTAGTCGAACCAGTACTGGACCTTTTCCATCGCCCGACCGAACGGGGTATCTGGCACGTTCATGGTGAACCCTCCTTGTGCTGATTGAGCGCCGCGATCAGGGCGCGAGTGGTTTGCTCATGGCGCGCGATCACACGATCGGCCTGTTCGCGGATCGCTTCGCGCAACGTGGTCGTCAGGCGGTCGTGCCCCACCTGAGGGTCGGCACCGTCGAGGAGGGCACGGATCGCTTCGCGACCCAGCGCCGCCACATCCATTTGTCGTCGTCGGGCCAGCTCGCGCAGCCGCTCGAGGTCGTGGCTCGGCAGGCGCAAGGTCAGGCGGTCAGCTTTCGTCTCGTCGTTCACGGTGGACATG
>NZ_BAAAEU010000049.1:0-1000 GCF_039523175.1 Dokdonella soli | reverse complement strand
CTGCTGATCACGCAACACCACATCGTGTCGGATGGCTGGTCGATGGGCGTGCTGGTCAACGAGTTGAGTGCGTTGTACGGCGCGTACTGCCGTGGGGAGGCGGAAGGCTTGCCGGCGCTGCCGGTGCAATACGCGGACTATGCCGCGTGGCAACGACGCTGGATGAGCGGAGAGCTGTTACAGCAGCAGGCAGATTACTGGCGAGCGACGCTGGCGGGTGCGCCGGCATTGCTGGATCTGCCGATGGATCGAGCGCGTCCAGCGCAGCAGGATTATACGGGTGCATTCGTGGACTGCCGGCTGGATGAGACGTTGACGAACCGGCTCAAGGATCTGAGCCGGCGTCATGGAACGACGTTATACATGACGCTGCTGGGGAGCTGGGCGGTGCTGTTGTCGCGGCTGACGGGCCAGGAAGACGTGAGCATTGGCACGCCGACGGCAAACCGCGGGCGGCAGGAGATCGAGGGTCTGATCGGGTTTTTTGTCAACACGCTGGTGTTGCGGCTGGATCTGACCGGTTCGCCGACGGTGGCGGAGTTGCTGTTGCGGGTCAAGACGCAGGCGCTGGCGGCACAGCAGCACCAGGACATCCCGTTTGAGCAAGTGGTGGAGGTGGCGCGGCCGGTGCGGAGCCTGGCGCACAGCCCGCTGTTCCAAGTGATGTTCGCGTGGCAGAACGCGCCGGAAGGGAAGCTGGAACTGCCGGGGCTGACGTTGTCGCCGGTTGGACGGACGCCCTACATGGCGGCGAAGTTCGATATGACGCTGGTGTTGCAGGAAGCGGGAGAGGAGATTGCTGGCGGCATCGAGTACGCCACAGCATTGTTCGACCGCTCGACGGTGGAGCGCTATCTGGGTTACTGGCGCACGTTGCTCGAGGCGATGGTGGCGGATGAGACGCAGGCAGTCCATCAGTTGCCCTGGCTGCCGGTGGCGGAACGCCGGCAGGTGGTGGAGGAATGGAATGCAACGCAGCGGGAGTATCCGCGCGATCAGT
>NZ_BAAAEU010000048.1:0-624 GCF_039523175.1 Dokdonella soli | reverse complement strand
CGACGCGCAGCGAAGTGGACCTGTTGCCGACCCACCTGGCGTACGTGATCTACACGTCCGGTTCGACTGGACTGCCCAAGGGCGTCATGGTGGAGCATCGTAGTATCGTGAACCGACTTGTTTGGATGCAATGGGCGTACGGCCTTGATCAAAACAGTGCCATCCTGCAAAAGACTCCATTTAGTTTTGATGTGTCTGTCTGGGAGTTTTTCTGGCCATTGCAAACGGGAGCTCAATTGATAATGGCACGGCCTGATGGTCACAAGGAGCCGGACTATCTAATTGAAGTCATCCAGAGAAATAAAGTCACGGTAATCCATTTTGTACCTTCCATGCTACAGACGTTTCTCAAACAGCCAGAAGCGTCTAAAAGATCTAGCTTGAAACGTGTGATCTGCAGTGGAGAGGCGCTGACGCTCGGGCTGGCGAAACAGTTCCATGCACAGCTGCCTTGGGTCGATTTAGAGAATCTCTACGGTCCGACCGAAACCACCGTGGACGTGACGGCGTGGACGTACCCCAGTGATGGAGCGGCACTCGCAATTTCGATCGGCCGTCCGATATGGAACACGCAGATCTATCTTCTGGACCGTTACGGCCAGCCGGTACCGGTCGGGGTGGCGG
>NZ_BAAAEU010000047.1:0-3335 GCF_039523175.1 Dokdonella soli | reverse complement strand
GGCCTGGCGCGTTGGCAGGGGTGCACCGATCGCGTCTCACGGAGGCGTGAGACTCCATGGGCACTCTGCCGAACGCTGTTGGCTTTGCTGGCCGTGGTCCCGTTGCCAGGATGCATTCGTTGCGACTCTCTGCCGTGGGGCGGCAGCGCGGCCCTGCCGTTCGACGCGGAGCGTCGTCAGAGCGCTCCTGGCCGATTGGCTTCACCGCTTCTGCTGGGCAGGGATGCCCAGCCCAGGCCGGCGGCGTAGCCGACGGGGCGCAGGCAGGAGGCCGAAGGGTAGGCGCTGTTGGGGTCACGGCGTTTCGTTGCAAAGTTATCCACAGAAACGCGGCACCAACTACAAGCAAAGAGGTACAGGAAAAGAGCTATAGGATTTAGGGGGGGGGCGATCATCACCGATTTTGCCCTCTTAGGGGGGGGGCGATCATCACCGCCGGGGGGGGGCGATCATCACTGGATAACTGCGTAAACCCACAGGCTTCTGCACAAGCGACTGTGCTTTCGATCAGCGCAACGCCGGCGGCGAACGGAAGCCCACCGCCGGGGGGGAACGATGGAGCAATAAGCCTCCGTCGATTACATCGACCTTGGCCTTCGGATACACCACCAGCACCTGGCGCAGTGCCTGTTTGAATGTTTTCTTGAAGTCCGCGGCACCATTCTTACCTCGGTATTCCTGGCCGAACTGGGCTTTCACTTGGTGCCAATGCAACAACATCGGCTTACCTTGAATGCGCCACAGCCGCGCCGCCAGCCATAGGTAGGCATCCATCGCCAGTGCGGAGCCCCGCAGCGCCCACAATGCCCGCACGTCGTGCGGTATGGGGTTCTTCCGCAACGTTTCGTAGAAGTCCGTGCCCAAGGTGACGAACGATGGCCATAGCGTCCGCTGGCCTTCTGCATCCGCAAGCCACGCCTCAAACTGCCGAACGGGTTTTCCGTCGTAGGTGTATGCCCGGCCGCCGGCATTGAAACCGAGCGTAAGCGAGCACGCAGCGAGCGCCGATACCTGCTTGCGAAACATGCGGTAGGACTGTCCACCTTTCTCGATGCCAAGCATCCGCAGCGCATCGTTCACGCTGTCGCCGAATGGGATTTCTTGCGTTTGGTGCCGCACGGCATAGGTCGTCATGTAGGACAACGCCAAGCGGGGAATAGGGCCGTAGGGAACAGGCTGCTGCACCAGCTCGCGCCCGTTCCATAACCGTCCTGCGGTCACGACCAAGGCAGCGCCGCCGCTGCGCCGCTCGAACTCCCGGCCCTTCACGGCTGATCGCGGCAATCCGATCTGACAAAGGATCGAGTGCATGAAGCCAATGTCATCGCCTTCTGGCCCTGCGCCGGCGATTTCGATGGATCGTTCCAACAATGCCCCCGTGCGCGCCGTAAGGGCGCTCGGCTCGCGCTTCTTCCGTGGGGCCTTGGGTTTCGCCGGCGCGCCCTCGGTACGCTGCGCATCCCCGCCGCCAGGCAATGCCCAATCCGGCACGTCCTGTGACTCCCACGCATCCTTCTCGCTGAGGGCAGTTTCCTCGATCACCCCAAGCAGTTCTGCTTCCTCGCGAGTAACTTCAACCATGACGCCGGGCGTCAGAAAATCAGCCATGTCCCGGCTAAGAATCGGCGGAAACGCTAAGGGTTGGGCTGCCTCATTCCCCCGGCTCTGCCCTTTCGCGCCGTCTATTTTCTTCGCCATCTGGTCCGCTCCGCCGTTCGTCGTCAGCATGCCTGCCGCCTTTACGGCTAGCATGCAAGCATGCTAGCCGCGAGCCTTGCGGTACTCATCGAACATCAGCATGAACGCCGCCGACATATCCAAGTCGCGGGCTGCACAGAAAACGCGGAACTCCCGCGCCAGCTCGGCCGTTAGCTTGATCTGTATTGGCACCTTCTTCGTACTCGGCTCACGATGGAGCGTCGCCAATGTCGGTACGTCATCGGGCGAACCTTTGCGGTTGGCGACGGGCTTCATCGCATGAAATGTTTTCGGAACTTGAACCATGGGTTTAGCCCTCGCCTTTCAGTGCATCGAGATAGTCGAAAATTTCGCCCGCGACGACACGCGCACGGCCCTGCAACGATGGATGCTTTGCTTCGTTCAGCCCATCACCGGCATCGAGCGCACGGCTATAGCCAGTTTTCAGCGGAATGTGCGCCTCCGTCACAGGGAAGCCGCCTTCCAAAAGCCATTGCCTAGCCTCGCCCACTTCGGCACCGCTGTCGGTCGTTTGATTCAGCACGAACAACACGCGTGTCGGCTTCGCCACTCCCTTGGCCACCAGCTCCCGCGCCAAGCCGAGCGCGGCGGTAAGGTCGTCCAAGGTTGATTTCGTGGGGATCACGGTCAATCCGGCCGACTTTGCGGCTTGGGCGGTCTGTGTCGATGCATGAGGCGCACCGTCGATCACGATCAGGTCGAACCCGCTGCGATCGCGGATGGCCTGGTCCACGGCCCCGAACGTCTGAACATCGATCGCCGGCGTTCGCCCGGCGCGCTGCCGACGCATGTTCCAGTTCGTCGCCGTCCCTTGCAGTAGATCAAGATCGGCGATCTTTACCCGCTGCTCGCGGTTCGCGCCTTCAACCGCCAGCAGTCGCGCAATCGTCGATTTGCCAGCACCGCCCTTCTGAGAAACCACCGCAATGATTGTAGTCATGCCAGCATGCTAGCATGCATACATGCAAGTATGCCAGCCGTAAACTCGGCTAGCATGCCATGATGGACTGACGGGATTAACCCTGCCGAGTTCTCGTTCGCCTGCCTTCTAGGGGCGGCGTTTCCGCACGGGTGCTGAGCGGCGACGCGCGGTGGGGGGCTGTGTGGAGCAGCGCGCGCTCCCATTGATCGACGCATTGACGGAGCGTCCAGCCGATGGCGCCGCAGTAGGCGCGCAACTCGACGACATCGATCCGGCGCTCGCCTTGTTCGATACGGCTGATGGTCGATTGATCCATCCCGAGCGGATCGACCAGGTCTTCCTGGCGCACGCCCCGACGGACGCGCATCTGGCGTAACAGGTCGAGCAAGGTCCGATAAGGATCGGAATGGATGGATTTGGGCATCGCCGGGCCGACGCGAAGACGGCCGGGACGCTAGATGCGCTTTGCTCATATGCAAAAGGCTCATATGACTTGCCCCGTGGTAGGCTCGACCGAAGGGGTACGGTATGGACTGCTGCACGGTACGAAGAAGGGAGATCGGCAATGCTCACCGAGATCGATGAGGGGATACGCATGCAGGGCCACCAAATCCGCGTACTGAATTGGGCGCTTGTTCTTCTTGCTGTATGCACTTGGCCGGTGGCTGCCGCTGCTCAGGAGCTTTGTGGCATT
>NZ_BAAAEU010000046.1:0-2867 GCF_039523175.1 Dokdonella soli | reverse complement strand
ATGCCATCGGCCCGTGCGCCGCCTCGATCACCCGGCCGCGATGCAGCGCACCACGCTCGTGCAACCCATCCCGCGCCAGACGATTCAACTCCGCCGTGTCCGCCCGCGTCGCGCCCAACATCACGTCCTGGCCGGGCAGCCGCGCATCTCGCGTCGCACTCCAGTCGCGCACCAACTGACGCATCGCCTGTTCGCGATCAGGCTGCGCATGCAGCCGACCGCGTGCCTGTAGGGAGTCCAGCGCCGACCGTGCATCGCCCACGGCCAACGCCTGCACCATCGCCCGATCGGCGACGTCGCGCTGACGCTGGATTTCGGTCAGGCGCGCATGACCGACTTCGCCGCTGATGCGCTCGAACAACTGACCCGCCTCGATCGGCTGCAACTGATTCGCATCACCGACCAGCACCAGCTTCGCCCGCGCCCGATCGGCCTCGTCCAGCAAGCGGGCGAACTGACGCGAACCGACCATGCCCGCTTCGTCGACCACCAGCACCGTGCGATCGGTCAGGTGATCGCGGCCACGCCCCAGGTCGTTCAACAGCGAGTGCAAGGTCTGCGCACGGATGCCGCTGCCCGATTGCAGACCGCTCGCCGCCTTGCCGGCGAGCGCCGCCGCGCGCACCTCGTAGCCGCTCGCTTCCCATGCCTCGCGAGCCACGCCGAGCAAGTGACTCTTGCCGGTGCCCGCCAAGCCTTCCAGGACACTCAAGCGCGACGGCGCCGTGATGTGGTTCAACGCGGCGCGCTGCTCGTCGGAGAGCGTGTGATCGCGCAACGTCGCCTCGACTGGGTACGCCGCCTGTTTCGCCATCTGCTGCGCCCGCGCCAGTGCATCGCCTTCGATCTGGAGCATTTCGCGGGTCGTGTAGCGCTCGCCGGCGAGCGCCACGATCTCGGCATCCTTCATTGCTTCCCGCACGAACGCCTCCGTGCGCGCCAGGCCACCGCCGGCCAGCTGCACGTGCTCGGCCGCTGCACGTGTCAGGTCCGCCTGGGTGAACGTGCTCTGCTGGTGACTCAAGCGATCGATCACGGTTCGCGTCGCCACTGCCTCCAGCTCGGGCGTGGCGTGGCGCGTGAGGTCCGCCAGGCGCTCGACCGTCACGCCGTAGGCCAGGGCTTCCTCTCGCCAGTGCTCGCGCAAGGTCGCGGCCGTCGCCGCTTCCTTGGGCCTGCGCGTCTCCAGCGCCGCGATCTCCGCTGCCCGCGCACCGCTCGTGCCGCGCTCGGCCATGGCCGCTTCGATCTGCACGCGCCGTTTCGAGAAGTGCCGGTCCACCTCTCGCGGCATCTCGCTCAAGCGGAAGCTGGCCTTGCTGTCCGCCTCGACCGCATAGCCCCGCTCGCGCAACCCGTGTGCGAGTTCGGCGCGATACGCCGCGCCCAGCGCCATCTTCCACGTGTACAAGGGTTTCGTCTCAAGCGTGCCGTGGCTGCCATCGTGGCGCGCCGCCACGTTCATCACGAACGCATGCGTGTGCAACTGCGGATCGGCCTCGCGACTCGTCCCGTGCACATACGTCGCGATCACCGGCGCGGCGGTTTCACGCTCGATGCCATCCTTGCCGCGCCGCGTGACGAACAAGCGCTCCCGCTCGGCCAACCCCAGCGCTCGCTCCACCGCCTGCGTGTGCGCCTGCTCGATCGCGTCGCGTTGCTCGCGATCGGCCAGGCCCCACACGATCGAGACCGACTTCGGCGCCGAGAACGTCAAGTCCCAGCCCGACCGATGATTCTCGCCGGCACGTTGCACCAGCGCTTCGCCAGTCTGCGGATGGAAGCCGGCCGCCAAGCGATCGAACGCGTGCTCGCCAACCTCGTCGGCTAAGCCCAACGCGATCGCGCCGCTGCCGAGCCAACGGCCCGATGCGCGACCCTCTTGCGTGTAGTAGTCCTCGACGGCGTGATTCGCGCCATCGCGCTCGCCCTCCAGGTAGGCGCGGATGCCGCCGGCCGATGCATGACGTGCACTGATTGAGAGCATGGTGGACTACTCGCGGCCCGCACCCAGGATCGCATCCGCATCCAGCACCGGACGCGGCGGCAGATTCGGCGAGGGAGTGATCGCCGGTGGCGAAGGAGGACTCGACGGCGCTGATCGTTCGAGCGGACGCGGCTCGAACGGCTCTGCGTAAGGTGCACGTTTGATGATCGGGATTTTCACGCAGCGCACACGGTTCTGACCCGCCAAGCGTAGATAGCCCCGGCGATCGGGCAAGCTCTGGATTTCCGACGCCAGCACCAACTCCTCGGTGTGCTCCACACGCGTGCGTGTCGGACCGTTTTTGCCGCCATACGTGGCCGACGTGCGCACGACCGTGCACTTGCCCAAGTGCCGGCTCGCGTAGTCGGCCGTCTCCGGATCATTGGCGCGCAAGATCAGCTGCGACGACAGGCACGACAGCAATGTCTGCGCTCCATCATCGCCATACGCCCCGCGCAACTGCGCCACCGATTGCAACCCCAAGATCGCGCACAGACCATATTTGCGCCCGCGTGTCAGCGCATCGCTCAGGCCCTGCACGCAACCCAGGCTCGCCACTTCGTCGAGCAGCAGCCAGCGCCGCCGATCCAAGTCTGACGACATCGACAACATCGCGTTGATTGCTTCGCCGAGCCACGTTGCCAGCAGCGGCCGCAGCGCCGCCCGCTGGTCTTCGCGATACGGCAACCACAGCCACCCTTGGCCTTCTTGGACGTGCCGGCGGATCGACCAGCT
The DNA here is from genome assembly GCF_039523175.1 of Dokdonella soli. Classification (NCBI taxonomy): domain Bacteria; kingdom Pseudomonadati; phylum Pseudomonadota; class Gammaproteobacteria; order Lysobacterales; family Rhodanobacteraceae; genus Dokdonella; species Dokdonella soli. Next base: position 145 of record NZ_BAAAEU010000046.1, on the reverse strand, counting down.
CTTGGGACCCGCGTCGCCAGGCAGATAGTTATACGGCGCCAGATACGTGCCCACAATGCCGCGCACATTGCTCAACATCCGCTCATTGCCAGGGTGGAACAACGACTGCGCGGGCAAGCCCTGCACCAAGGCTTGGATGTCCGCC
>NZ_BAAAEU010000045.1:0-789 GCF_039523175.1 Dokdonella soli | reverse complement strand
CCCTGACATCGTGCTGGGCAACTACCCCGTGCCGGTGTTCGCGACGCCGCTGCGTTTCTATACCACGCGCCTACAAGCTGATACGGCAACCGTTCTGCCGGATGCACGCTACGGCATGATGGACTATGCGAACCGCGGTTTCTTCACGGCAGGGACGTTGCCGGACAAAAATCCTGGCAATACGTTCCTGCGGCCGGTAGCGCCCATCAATGCTGCGAATGGCTATACGCAGAGCCAGGTGCCATGCACTCTTAGCGCTGCTATCAAGAACGTCAACTTGCACAACCTCGCCTGCACGCACTGGACGCATTCAGTTTCCGATTCGGTTTCGTCTGGATACGTCGATGAGCTTCCCCATGACGCGGGACAGCCCAGCCCGTTCTCCATACCACCGCTGGCTGCCGAGAGTGCGTTTCGCTTCACACAAACCGCCTTCGGCGGTCTCACGACAGTTCCGCAGTACACCGTCGGGTTGGCAGAGCTTGACAACATGGCGAATCTCGCCGTTCCGCGCGCGATCGGTTATTCGGCGGGATTGATCAACTACTTCTTCCGCGGCCAGTTGACGGTGACGGAGCCGAGCAACCAGGTCGTAGCAACCCTCAATCAGGGCGCGACCCACACGATGAACGCGCAGGGCTACCCTTGCGTGGGCACCGCGAACACCGACGGGTGCGCCGTCTTCGGTTTCCAGTCGGTGCGCCTCAACGTGCAGAACACCACGCTAAAAATCACCGAGAGCGGAACGGGGAACCAGATCCCACAGAACCTCTCCGATACAGCAGCGGG
>NZ_BAAAEU010000044.1:0-1069 GCF_039523175.1 Dokdonella soli | reverse complement strand
GTTGACCACGGCAAGACGACGCTGACGGCGGCGCTGACGAAGATCGGTGCGGAGCGGTTTGGCGGCGAATTCAAGGCGTACGACCAGATCGACGCGGCGCCGGAAGAGAAGGCGCGCGGCATCACGATCTCGACGGCGCACGTGGAATACGAATCGCCGAAGCGCCACTACGCCCATGTGGATTGCCCGGGCCATGCCGACTACGTGAAGAACATGATCACGGGTGCAGCGCAGATGGACGGCGCGATCCTGGTGTGCTCGGCGGCGGACGGCCCGATGCCGCAGACGCGCGAGCACATCCTGCTGGCGCGCCAGGTCGGCGTGCCGTACATCGTGGTGTACATGAACAAGGCGGACATGGTCGACGACGCGGAGCTGCTGGAGCTCGTCGAGATGGAAGTGCGCGAGCTGCTGAGCAAGTACCAGTTCCCGGGCGACGACACGCCGATCATCAAGGGCTCGGCGCTGAAGGCGCTGGAGGGCGACCAGTCGGAGATCGGCGTGCCGTCGATCATCAAGCTGGTGGACGCGCTGGACACGTGGATTCCGGAGCCGCAGCGTGACATCGACAAGCCGTTCCTGATGCCGGTGGAGGACGTGTTCTCGATCTCGGGTCGCGGCACGGTGGTGACCGGTCGTATCGAGCGCGGCATCGTCAAGGTTGGCGACGAAATCGAGATCGTGGGCATCCGCCCGACGGTGAAGACGACGGTGACCGGCGTGGAGATGTTCCGCAAGCTGCTGGACCAGGGCCAGGCGGGCGACAACGCGGGTCTGCTGCTGCGCGGCACGAAGCGTGACGACGTGGAGCGCGGCCAGGTGCTGGCCAAGCCGGGCAGCATCACGCCGCACACGAAGTTCGAGGCGGAGGTCTATGTCCTCTCCAAGGAAGAAGGCGGTCGTCATACGCCGTTCTTCAAGGGCTACCGTCCGCAGTTCTACTTCCGCACGACGGACGTGACGGGTGCGTGCGAGCTGCCGGAAGGCGTCGAGATGGTGATGCCGGGCGACAACGTGAAGATGGTGGTGACGCTGATTGCGCCGATCGCGATGGACGAAGGTCTGCGTT
>NZ_BAAAEU010000043.1:0-2073 GCF_039523175.1 Dokdonella soli | reverse complement strand
ACGTCGTATCCTGCCAGTGGCGCCACCGTGAACGGCCCCACGACAGAAATCGCCGGAACCTTCACGGGACCAACGGATACGGGCATCACGGTCAACGGTGTCGTTGCAACAACCGATGGCGGCAAGTTTCTCGCCTCGTCGGTGCCGCTCCAGCCCGGTTCGAACACGATCACCGTGGCAGCGACGACGATCACCGGCACGACAGCCAGCACCTCCTTGACCATCACACAAGGTTCGGTTTCCCCATCGGCGGTGATGTTGAGCGTCGCACGGCCCAATAGCTATGCGCCATTCCTCGTGCGTTTCACTCCCGTGGTTGGCGCGCTGCCCGGCGGTGCAACCGTGGCCACGCTATCCATCGATTACAACGGCGATGGTGTCGATGATGTGATCAACCCAGCGCCGGGCACGCCACTGACGTACTTGGCAACGCAGCCGAATCTTTACGCCGCCAGGTTAACCGTGGTGGACAGCAACCATGTCTCCTACACCGCCTACGCCCACTACATCGCCGCGGATTTCAAACGGCAAAACGGGATGCTCTGCGACGTCTATGGCTACCTGAAACAACGATTGACCGCCCAAGACACGGCGGGCGCGTTGAACGCTATCGATCCCCATGCGCAAGACGAGTTTCAGCCGCTCTTCTCAAACAACACCAGCACGCTGCCCGCTTACGTCGCGAACCTAGGCAACATCGTCGACGGCTACGTGAGCGACCGCAATGCCAACTTCATCGTGGTGCGTCAGAACACCGATTTGACGCTGTCCGGTTATCAGATGGAGTTCTCCCAGGGCGCTGACGGCACGTGGCGGATTTCGGGCATGTGAGGATCGCTCATGAGCGCCATGAAGATCCGAGGGCTCTGGTGGAAACTAATGCTTGGCGTCGCTGTCACTGGCGCCATCGCCGCTGTGAGTGCGACCGCTACGTCCATTGAATCAGGCTTGCAGGACGCGAAGACCGGGACGGTCTTGGATAGCGCCACGAAGCAACCCATCCAAGGCGCTTACGTCGTCGTCCGATGGTATCGCTACCACGTGGACCGGTGGTTCTTCGGACACGGCGGCCGGGGAGGCGCAGAGTGTATCTATCGCATGGTTGCAAAGACCGATGCTGACGGGCGCTACACCTTTTTGTCGACCGATGGAAAGTTCGACATCCGACGCGAGTTGAGTCTTCAGTTCGACAATCGCTATTTTTGGGATCTCGGCACCTACGCGCCAGGCTATTTTTGGGGGTGGCCGCAGAACATGTACCAATCAGGTGGAAAACACCCGGCGGCGCATGGCATCGGGTCCCAGGCGTTGGACCCCATCGAACTGACCCGTCGGCCGCTCGGCAGCGGTGAATTTTCGTTCAACGAATTCGAGTGCCCGGGGGCAGACAGCAATGCTGTCCCGTTCATCGATCAAATCTACAAGGAAGGCTATTCGCTCGCGTGCGAGCACGGGGGCGTGGTGTTGCCTAGGCAGGTGGCGGAATTGCGCGAGCATGCCGTTGGCGTGATGCGCCCGTTGCCCGGCGACTTGTCCACGCAACTCGATGACATACGAAAGCACTATCGATTCAACGATCCGCCGTCGGCGGAGGACGACGCACACATCTGTGCAATCTTGAAGCAAGCCAATGAGGTGCTGCTATGAAACGGTGGATGTGGCTACTCAGTCTGGCTTCGTTGGTGCTGGAATCGTCGTCGACGCTGGCTTTTGACACTCAGACCCACGCATACCTCACGGATCAGGCGTTCCTCAATTCCAACCTGGGGAACGCGAATGCGACTGCATTGCTCCAACAGCTCGGGTTGGATCGCTTCGATGCTCCGCAGCCGTTCTCCCCCTATTGGCTCACGCTGCCTGTCCTGGAAAGCTACTATTTTGACAACGTGCCGTCCGGCGCGACACCCCTGCAATACAAGCGCCCGGTTACCGCTTACGAATGGTTGCAAATGCAGCAGCTGTCGAACGCCGGCTTCTTGGGGCCGGACGGCGGCTCCGTCGTAGGCCCCACTGCAATCCAACCGCTCCCGATAGCGAACTGGCTCATGCGTGGAGCAATCCGCGAGGATGACC
>NZ_BAAAEU010000042.1:0-524 GCF_039523175.1 Dokdonella soli | reverse complement strand
CATGGTGGAGCATCGCGGGCTGTGCAATATGGCGACGGCACAGATCGAAAGCTTTGGAGTTGAGCCGGGTGATCGAGTATTGCAATTTGCCTCGTTTACCTTCGACGTATCTATCGGAGAATTTTTCAGTGCATTATTTTCGGGTGCTGCGTTAATTTTGCGCAGTGATGCGTGGCTAGCCAATGCGCATCTGTTCTGGAGCTTGTGCGAAGCTCAACGAGTAAATGTTCTAGACATTCCAGTCAGGTTCTGGAAGTTGCTGGCAAACGATAAGACAGCAAAGATTCCAGCTGGCGTTAGGCTGTTGGTGACGGGCGGCGAGAGCGTAGACCAGGCCGCTGCCGCCGACTGGTTTAATCGGGATGGTTATAAACCGAGGCTTTTCAATGCGTATGGCCCTACAGAGACGACGGTAAATGCTACTTTCCACGAGCTCCTTTCGGAAGAGTTCAACCTAACCCAAGCAGTCCCGATCGGCCGTCCGATATGGAACACGCAGATCTATCTTCTGGACCGTTACGGCC
>NZ_BAAAEU010000041.1:0-1681 GCF_039523175.1 Dokdonella soli | reverse complement strand
TGCCGGGTGGGTGCGCGGCGCTGGGGCCGTGCTTGAAATCGGTCGACTGGGCGCTGGGTACCGTCAACGCGTTTGCGTCGCTGGCGCCCGATCCCAACAGACGGCAGCATTTCAGTTGGGAAGATGCCCGCAACAACTATTTCTTGGCGCTGACCGCCGAACGTGATGCAAACGGCAACGGTATGAGGGAAGCGTCCGAACGCGAAGCCGACGCCGAAGAACGCATGTTTCGGTGGGCCTCCACCTTTCGTTCCATCGGAGACGTCGTGCATTTGCTGCAGGATGCGGCGCAACCCCAGCATACACGCAACGACCGCCACGACAGCCACGTCGACCCCGCTGACCAGCAAGGATTTGAGCCGTTTACCAATGAGCGTCTCATTGGACGACAGGCGACTTCCAGTGCGGACCCATCGGGCGGCGAGATCTACGTTCTCAGCCTGATCAACAACAACCTCTTTAAACAGTTCCTCACGCCGCTGCCCGACATCAATGGGTATCCGGTGCCGACGTTCGTTTCGCCGCTACGCTACTTCACGACGCGCGGCGCCAGCGACGGTCCCGGTGTCGCTCCGGACAACCGATTGGGCATTGCGGACTACAGCAACAAGGGGTTTTTCACGCGTGGCACGACTCCCGACGCCAATACCTTGTTGCCGGCTGTTTATGCGTTTCCGAGGCCGGATCCCACGTTGACAGGGTTCACGACGCAAACCACGAATTGTGCTTTTCTCCCGAAGTTGCGCAATCAGCCGGTGAATTGCACGACGTACTCCCACACGGTTCCAGATCCGGTGCAACCCTCGCGATCGGACGCCACCACACCGCAACCGTTGTTGGCCGATGGCATGTGGAAGGGATTCTTCGGTTCGACCAACAACCAATACACACTGACCCCGCAGATCTACCAAGCCACCGGTAACCTGACGGTGCCGCGTGCAATCGCTTATAGCGCCGGCCTCATCAATTATTTCTTCCGCGGCAAGCTTGCCGTGACCTCACCCCCGGACAAGATCGTCGGCGTGCTGAATCAGGGCGCGACGCACACGATGAATGCGCAGGGCTACCCCTGCGTGGGCACCGCGAACAACGACGGCTGTCCAATCTTCGGATTCCAGTCGATCCGCCTCAGCGTACAGAACACGACGCCGAAAATCACTGAGAGCGGAACTGGCACCCAAGTGCCGCAGAATCTGTCTAACACCGCAACGGGAAGCGTGACCGACCCGAACTTTCACGGCCCGTACCTGGTTGCCATAGCACGGTATCACCGCAACACTTGCTACAAACCGGATCTCACTGGCGAACCCTACCAAGTCTATATCTACACACCTCCATCGACCGGCATCACGCAGCCGACGTGCAGCGGAAGTCAAACGACGCGCACGGCGTACCAGGAAATCGCGGTGTCCAAATCCGTCGCGGTCTCTGCGGCTGCGCTCAACGGCGCGTCGCCGACCGAGGTGAAATTCGACTTCTCGGCGGACCCGATTCCGGTCAACGCGACCGACTTGTTCTTCCAGGTGGTCTATCGCGGTCCGATGGGCGATCCGGTGCTGGGCCAAGAGCCCGATGCGATCGCGGTCGGTACCCTCGATGTGCGCGAACCGACCTTCGTCGGGTTCTGGAACAACACCGACTATTTCTGGAACGATACCCGCTGGTTGCCGAAAAATTCGTA
>NZ_BAAAEU010000040.1:0-1638 GCF_039523175.1 Dokdonella soli | reverse complement strand
GGTATCCGGTGTGCGCGCCAACTTCGCGGCCGGGTGCGTGGCCGTGTGGATCTCCTTGAGCTTGCCGATCGACACGTGCGTGTAGATCTGCGTCGTGTCCAGACGTTCGTGACCGAGCAGCTCCTGGATGTAGCGGATATCGGCGCCGTTCTCCAGCATCTGCGTCGCCATCGTGTGGCGGAACAGGTGGCAGGCGCCGCGCTTCGTCACGCCGGCCGCATCGAACGCACGGCGCACGATCGCGGCGATCCCGTTGTTGCCGAGACGCCGCCCGAACCGATTCAGGAACAACGCGGTTTCGTGCGCCTCGACGACCAGCGGCGGCCGCGCCGTATCGAGGTAGCGGCGCACCCACGCCAACGCCCGCTCGCCGATCGGGACCACCCGATCCTTGCGGCCCTTGCCTTGCCGCACCCGCAGCACGCCGTGCACGAAGTCGAGGTCGAAGATCGACAGGTTGCGCGCTTCCTGCCGCCGCACGCCGGTCGAGTACAACAGTTCGAGCAACGCCCGATCGCGCAGGCCCTGCACGTCGTCCACGTCCGGCTGCGCAAGCACCGCATCGACCTCCTCGGCCTGCAAGCCTTCGGGCAACACGACCCGCGGCGCTCGCGGCAGGTCGAGGTCGGCGGCCGGATTCGTCGGCAGGTGGTGATGGCGCACCTGCCAGCGGAACCAGTGGCGCAGGTGCGTGATCGCCAGCGCCTGGCCGCGCAGACTCAAGGGTTCGCCATCGGCTTTGCGCCACTGGAACAGATGACGCTGATAACGTTCCAGGATCGGCAACGTGATCTCTGCCGGCCGCGCCAGGCCCCGATCGCCGCACCATTCCAGGAACACCGCCAACGTCTGCCGGCGCGCCCGCAGCAGGTCCTCGCTGTAGCCCTGCACGGCCAGCGCGTCCAGATAGCGGCGCATCCACGCCGCCATGCTGTCCGGCGCACTCGACGCTTCGAGCAGGCGGCGCCGTTCGCCGTAGTGACCGATGCGGGGCACGGCTCAGCCTCGCACCGGCACACTCGCCGCACCGTTACGACGGGGCAGCGGCGGTGTCTTCCCGAGACGGGAGGTTTCGGTTAAAGCAGCGGTTAAAGGAAGAAGACCCGCATCACCGCTCGCGATGCGAGGGGCTTCATCGACCCGACCGCTGCCCGACACCCCACCGACCGCACCCCGACCGGGGGCCGACCGGCGCACCGTTTCTCCCGACCGGTTCGCCGTCGTAGCCGCAGCCAACGCGGCCACGTCGATCAGGCCGATCAGCTGGCGCTGCGTGGCGTCGAGGTCGCCGTCGAACACCAGTTCATAGTGATGGCGGGGCCCATGCCGATGCACGATCAAGTATTCGTGATCTTCCAAGCGGGCCAGGTGCAGCTTCAACTGCGTGTCGCCGCACCGCGTCGCCTCGCGCAGGTCGCGCCGGGTGAACCGCAGCTGCGAACGTGCCAGCCCCTGCGCCTGCCGGCGCTGTTCGACGAACACGACGATCTCGCCAAGCACGCGGCGGGTTTGTGGCGGCAAGTCGTCCAGCGAACGCCCGAGCACCTCACCCGAGAGCCGGTTCGCCAGAGCGATGTCGTCGAGCGTGACCTCGATGTAGTCGATCGCGCCGGCGCGTTTCACGGTGCGCTGGTGCTG
>NZ_BAAAEU010000039.1:0-522 GCF_039523175.1 Dokdonella soli | reverse complement strand
TCCATGGTGGCTTCTGGCCTTGCTGCCCATTCTAGGAGTTGTCGGGTTGTGGCTGCTGATTTCTCAAATGCCGTCTGTGACATTGCACTAAGGCTTCGGCAGATTGAAATTCCAGAAAGCCACCCCTCCGTCAGCATCGCTCAAAGAGCGGGTGGTCGCTATGGTCGTTTTTAGCGGCCACACTTTTCCCTTTTCTACTTTTCTTGGCGGGGTTTCTCTTATTTCAAAGTTCTTTCGTCAGGACCATGGATCATCTTGTGGGACTGCAGGTGATGGAATCCATAGGCGTGATCGGGTTCGTGACGGGTTGCATCGGAAGTGTTTGGCTCGCGATACAAGGCAAACGATGGGCCTGGCTCTTGCTGCTAGTGCCAAGTTTCGCAGACGCGTTTTATACCCTGCTGTATAACGTTTCCACTATTGGCGGCATGCACTGAATGGAGGAGGCGAGAGGGCCTTTCCTAGCCTTATTTTCTATAACATAATGCCTTTTATGTTATAATTTGTTCCCCACAGGAGACC
>NZ_BAAAEU010000038.1:0-643 GCF_039523175.1 Dokdonella soli | reverse complement strand
CAACCCGACGCGCAGCGAAGTGGACCTGCTGCCGACCCACCTGGCGTACGTGATCTACACGTCCGGTTCGACTGGACTGCCCAAGGGCGTCATGGTCGAACACCGAAACGTACTCAATCTTTGGGGTGCATTGGCCACCACGGCCCTTCATAGCTGCCCATCGTCTTCGAGGGTCGCTCTCAATGCTGCACTGTCTTTCGATGCGTCGGTGCAGGTCATAGTGCAACTCTTGTCGGGACACACCGTGGTGGTAGTCCCAAGCGAGATTCGGATCAACGCGTTGGCGATGGGGGCATTCCTGCACGAACAACGTATTGATGTAATGGACTGCACACCCGTGCAGCTAGATATTCTGCTAGAAAAGCAGCTCTTGCTCCGACATGTGCTGGTCGGCGGCGAGGCGATCAGCTCTGACAAATGGGATGCTCTAGCCGCCTCTACTACCACGCAGTTCTATAACGTCTACGGACCGACCGAATGTACGGTAAATGCGACATTGACGCCGATTAGCGCGAATGGCAGGGGCCCACACATCGGTCGACCGATCGCCAATACTCAGATCTACGTATTGGATCCGCATGGCCAGCCGGTACCGGTCGGGGTGGCGGGGGAGTTGTACATCGGAGGCGCGGGTGTTGCACGC
>NZ_BAAAEU010000037.1:0-2018 GCF_039523175.1 Dokdonella soli | reverse complement strand
GACAACGACGGAAGGAGTTTTTTCCAGTGGCGGATCGGCGGCAGGCACCGCACGCTCGGCTGTCGTCGTGATCGGTGGCGGCGCTCCGTTGCCGATCCATTCGGCCGAACGGATCGCGACACCGAGGCTCTGGCTCGTCGGCGTCACCTTGAGCGCGTACGCGTTCGCGTCCATCCCGTGCGGGAACTTCACGCGGTAACAGGCGATGCCGGCCGCGATCAGCGCCGCCGCCAACTTCTCGGCTGCGGCGTCGCCGGCCGCATCGCGATCGTACGCGATCAGCACGCGCTCGATGCGATGGTGTTTGAACGCGGCCAGGTGATCGGCCGTGAAGCCCTCGACGCCGTAGCTCGCGGTCACGTGGCGATAGCCCGCGCACCAGAACGTCAGCGCATCGATCAGGGATTCGCACAGGATGATTTCTTTCGAGGCGGCGAGCGCGGCCTCGTTCCACACGCCGCGATGCGGACCCGGCAGGTACAAGTGCTTGGGCGTGCCTTCGCGCAAGTCGTCGCGCAGCTTACGCCCGTAGACCTCGGTGATTTCGCCATCGGGTGCGATCACCGGGATCACCAGCGAGCCAGCCAAGTGTTCGTGCCCGCTGGCCCGATACACGCCGATGCGTTGCAGGCGCGTACGGATATCGGCGCCGGCCACGCGGTTCTTCTCGGGCAGGCGCAGACCGAGTGTGCGGTTCGCGTAGCCAAGCTTGAACGCTGCGATCGCTTCCGCAGCGTCGATCCCGCGAGCTTTCAAGTACGCCAGCGCCTCGGGCGCCGTCTGCAACGTCGTGTGGTAATAGTCGATCACCTGGCCGAGCAACGCGCGATCGTCGGCATCGAACGCGACCGGCGCCGCGAGCTTGCGCACCGTCGATTGCTTGACCGGAGAGCCGGCCGCTAAGGGAAGAGTGTCGTTGCGCAACAACTCAACCGCGTGGCGGAAGCTCACGCCCTCGATGCGCATCACCCAGTCGATCACCGAGCCGCCGGCCTGGCACGCCCCCAGGCAATGCCACAGGTTCGTTTTCGACGACACCACCAGCGAGGGCGTCTTGTCCGCGTGGAACGGGCAGCGGCCCACCCGGTCCTTGCCGTGCGGGCGCAGTTCGATCCCGGCTGCCTCGACCAGCCGCACGATCGACACGTGCTCCTTTAATCGCTCGATCTCGGCGTCGGTGAAGCGGGCCATCGGCGTTCCTCGTAAAAACCTGTCAAGGGGGTTTCGGCAATAAAAACCCGATCGCAGAGTACCCGTATTTCGGGTATTGTCAACCCGACATCCGAGGATCACACCTATGCTCACGTCAACGCTTCCATCTCCCGATCTCGTCATGGCAGTTACGGACAAGGCTTTCTACAAGGCGCTCGGCCGACGCATCGCCGATCGGCGCAAGGCGCTGGAGATCACCCAGGTCGAGCTCGCCGAACGCCTTGGCGTGGCGCAGCAGACGATGGCGCATTACGAAGGCGGCACGGTGCGCGTGGCGATCGCCTTGCTTCCCCCACTGGCGAAGGCGTTGGATATGTCGATCGAAGGATTGATCGGCGAAGAGCCGAAGAAGCTCCCGGGCAAGCGCGGTCCCGCACCGCGCATCCAGCGACAGCTTGAGCAGCTAAGTCAGTTGCCTAAGGCCAAGCAGCAGGCCGTTATGCAGGTGCTCGATTCCGTGCTGGCACAGGCCGCTCGCTAAGAAGAACGGCGCAACTACCGTTCCAACGCCAGGTCGGCGGTTTTCGTCACTGCCGGCAGATGATCGAGCGCCAGGTCCTTCTTCTGACTCCGCTCCATGATCTGTTGCAGGTCGCTCATCGTCGTGCGATCGGCGTACACGTGCACCGCCTCGCGAGCCCGCGAACCGGCTACGTACGACCACTCCCGCGCCGACATGCTCTCGTGCGCGAGCACGTAGGCGCGCTCCACGCTGACGCCCTGAGCCTTGTGCACCGTGAGCGCATAACCATGCTCGATGTGCGCGTGCTCCTTCACTCGCCACGTGCGTGTGTGGCCCGCATCGA
>NZ_BAAAEU010000036.1:0-1067 GCF_039523175.1 Dokdonella soli | reverse complement strand
GACTCGTAGTCTCTCTGGTAACTGTAGTTGAGCCCGGTTTCGGCATCGTAATACTGGCCGGGGAAGCGCAAGACCTATCCCTATTTCGCACATCGATCCTTATCGCGCAGAGTCAGCGCGCCACCAAAAGTTACATCTTCTGCCGAGTTCCCGTGCGGCACGTAAGCCCAAAGAATAATGACCGACGAACTATCATCGAGCTTCGCAAATTCAGGATATAGGTACTTCAAAACTAATTCGCCAGTTTTTTTCTCACCATTGCGCAAGATAACATTGTCTGCAACGCTATCCTGCACAGGATAGGCGCGCTTCATGACTTTACCGATAAGCGCATCGCCTCGGTACGCAATAACGATTGCCCCATCCTCGCGCCAAGGCAAGTTGCTCTTCGGAATTGAAATGCTGCCCCCTGTGTCATTTGCAATTGCAAAACGCAATGCTGGGCCTTCACTATCCATAGAAATACAGGCCGCCACACCAAGGCCGGCCGCGCTCGAAGGCATTGATAAAAGTAGCGCAATCAGCAATACGGCACGTTCAAACATGTGGGCAATCCTACCTGATCGCATGTGTGTATCGGTTAACCATGTCTTGAGCGTGAACTATTTCAGTCTCAAGGCGAAGTTTGCATGCAGGGCAACTCTTATTCTTCTCTTCTTCAAGCCGCTTCTTTAGGCACTCTAGTTCGACTTTCCACGCGTTTGCCTCCGTCTGCCAGAGCGATAAATTATCGAACTCATTGATCGCCGTCCCACGGACTTGCCTACGACAAACATTTGGATTCGCTCTTGAAAAATCCCTAATGTGTATCAATTCATGCTGACGAACGCAGTCGCCAAAACACTCCATATCGAAGGGAGAAAGCGGATCTAGGTATGGTTCAATTCCACCATTTCCATCACACACGATCGTGGCATCAGGATAATTGGGCGGTATCTGGAATCCCGGCTCTGGGATGTCGCCCCGCCGATCAAAGAAAGTTGCAGGTCTATTGAATGAGTACACGTAGGTGTTTATTCCACCACCCAAGCCAATAGGATCAGATTCGCCATAGCGCCCTGTACCGG
>NZ_BAAAEU010000035.1:0-696 GCF_039523175.1 Dokdonella soli | reverse complement strand
TAGTGCACGCTATGTTAGATGACACAAGATAGACCAAATCAGCGCACAAGATAGACCAAATCAGCGCATAGCACCGCCGCAAGGTAGACCAAATCAGCGCACAAGATAGACCAAATCAGCGCGGATAACTTGCTGTTTCAACAGGCTTTTCCACAGCGCTTAGCGGGCGGGACCGCTTGGAGTCGGCCTAGGATCAATCGAATCCTTAGCCATAGACCAATTCAGCGCTGAATAGCTTGATAGTTACATAGATAACTATGTAACTATGTAGACCAGATCAGCGCATCATTTCTGCAGTTGCTTCACATGTGTCGACGAGGGAATTAGCTGTATTCCGTCCTGCTCGACTTCGAGGCGGAGCGCTGGATAAACCGTGTGAACCTTTGTTAGCGCCTGGAGTAGCTTCCGTTTGAAGCCCTGCCTGCCCTGCGCCGTATCGGCGTAGTCCGCGCCGAATTGCAGCTGCAGGGCTTTCCAAGGAATGTCAGTACGGCGCCGGAGATAACTCATCCGATAGGTCGTCCATGCGTACAGATCCAGAGCCAAGGGCGAATTCTTGAGCACTCGCAGGGCACGCATGTCCAAGGGCACCGGGCTGTCGGTGATCGCATCGAAGAACCGCTTGCTAAGGACGACGTAGGACTGCCACAGCGTGTCTTGGCCAGGCACCTTCGGGTTCCACCACAGCGCGGCCTC
>NZ_BAAAEU010000034.1:0-942 GCF_039523175.1 Dokdonella soli | reverse complement strand
CAGGCGCTGCGCGGCCTGGTGCAGCGAGCGGATCGCCGCCGCGTCCTGCGCCGACAACAACCCGGCCAAGGTCCGCGCCTGGCGCTGCCGGCGGTGGATCGCTTCGGTCTGCTCGCGGGATTCGTTGATCGTCAGCACCAGGCAGCGGTTCAACAGTTCTTCGTCGATCTCGATCGCGGTCGTGGTCAGGAACAGCATCACCGGCCCCTCGACCCGGTATTCCTCGGTCACCAGTTTGCCGGTGGTCGGGTCCTTGCCCGTGCTCGCGATGGTCAGCTCGCCCTGGCTCTGCAACAGCTTCAACGCATATGCCGCCTGCCGAACGCCTTCCTCTTCGGCGATCGCGAGGATCTTGTGCTTGAGGTCGCCTTCGCCGAGATAGAACAGGCTCTGCCCGGTCATCGCCGAGTAGTGCACGCGCTGCTCGTCCGGCATCAACGACAGCAACGCATCCATCAACGTCGACTTGCCGGCCGCGCTGGTCGACTGGATCAGGATCGCGAGCGGCTTGTCGAGTTGGCGGCTGACGCACGCCAGATACCCGACCAGCGCATTGCTGTCTTCGCCGACGACACCGAGCGTCGCCACGTCCTCGACGATGCGCATCATCAGGCGCGGATCGCGCAGCAAGGCCATCGCCGCGCTCTCTTGTTCCGGCGTCAGCGTCGGTGCGGACGACGCCGGTGCGCTGGCACCCTGACGCGCCCGGATCAGCTCGTCCTGGCGCAGCTCGACCGCACGCAGCAGTTTCGCCAGGTCCGCCTTCATCGCCTCTTCGCTCAAGGCCAGCTCGATGCTCGCCTGCTTGCACCACGCCTGCCGTTGCCGCGCCGTGTACAGCTCCACCGTATCGATGTGCAGGAACGTCCCGCGCTGCGCCTTGATCCAGACTTTCAGCTGCTCGTAGCTCGGGTTCTTCTCGATGCCGCGCACCTGGTACGT
>NZ_BAAAEU010000033.1:0-682 GCF_039523175.1 Dokdonella soli | reverse complement strand
CGGAGAAAGATAACCGAGCGCTGAGTGTAGTCGGTGCGTGTTGTAGAAATCGATATAGCTGCGGACAGCCGCTCTGAGTGTGTGCTCGCTGGTGAAGCGACGGCGGTGGTACATGTCGGACTTCATGGACTTATTCCACGATTCCATGTGGGCGTTGTCGGTCATCCGGCGAGGACGATTCACGCTCTGCACCAACCCGGATTTCGCCAAGGCCTGCTTGAAGTCGTTGGCCAGGAACTCGACCCCGCGATCGCTGTGGAAAAGGGTTCCAGGTGCCGGCGTACGATGGCGAAGGGCCGACGTGAGCGCGCGGTGGGTGAGGCGCGCGGTCTTCTCCGACCCCAGCGCCCATCCGAGCAGCCGGCGCGAGTAGCGATCCATGACCGTGGCCAGATAGCGCCACGTCCCTGACACCTTCAGGTAGGTCACGTCACCGACCCAGACCTGATCAGGTCGCTCGATCGTCCGTTCGTGGATGCGGTGGTCGACGCTCGAGAAGAACCGTCCCAAGCCGGGAAGCCTTCGATAGAGATCGGCCGAACACGCCCTCACCGCGTTATTCCGCATCAACCGTTCGATCCGCCGTCGCCCGACCGACTCGCCCTCTTTTCGCAGCGCCGCATGCACGCGCGGACTGCCGTAGGTCTCCCGGCTGTCCCGATGCACCCGTCGGACTTCATCG
>NZ_BAAAEU010000032.1:0-140156 GCF_039523175.1 Dokdonella soli | reverse complement strand
CTGTCGCGTTGCGGGTGTTCGGACGTCGCGGTCGCGAACTTACCGCCACGCACAGGCGGCGGCGGCATGAGTTTTCAGGTTCATTTTTCAGGGTTGCGCGTCGGCCGCCCGCGTGGGCGGACAGAGGCACAGCGCCCGCTCATCTCCTGGATCGAGGCCTGGAAACGCGACGTGCCGAGCACGCGTTGCTGCTGGACGTGCGCACGGATGGCCTGTATGTAATGACCCAGCGGTTTCTGCTCAGGCCAGGCTGCTAAAGCATACATCCCCAGCTGCTGCACATCCGCTCCGCGCATCGCTCGACTCGCCTCAACGGCCTGCTAATCGACGACGTACAGCGGCCAGCGCAAAGTGAACCGCAGGATATGCTCGGGTGTGAGCACGGCGACGATCGAGGCGCGCATCGCTTCGGCATAGTCCTGCGCGAGGGTGAGCCCCAGACCTGCGTGGCCACGATCCGTATGCGCTGCTTCCTTGCGCCAGAACGGCTCGAACAAGCGCGAAATGTCTTCCGCATCGAGATCAGGTGCTGCGTTTTCCAGAATCAGGATTTTCGCGTCGCGCTTTTCGAGTGCGCTCGCTCGCACGGTGCTGCCACTCGGCGCATGCGCCACGGCGTTGTCGATCAGGTTCTTGATGAGCCCGCGCATCGCGGTGGGCGGCAGATACCATTCGACATCGCAGGAAGCTGAGGCTTCCAATACCAGCCTGCGTTGTGGCAATCGCGCCTGCGCATTGGCCCAAAGCTCGCGCAGCAGATTGCCTATCGCGATGGCGCGTGACGGCTCGATTCCCGCTTCGCCACGCGACAGCGCGAACAGGGTTTTCAGCGTTTCGCCGAGTTTCGCGGCGACATCGCGGCTGACCGTTGCCGCGTGATGCAAACGCTCGATGCTATCGGAGCGCAGCAAGGCGACATCGTTGACCGTGCGCAACTCGGCGAGCGGGGTATTGAGTTCGTGCGCGGCATCGGCAAGGAAGCGTCGCTCGCGCGCCATTGTCATGTTGATTCGACCGAGCAGCCGGTTGAGCGCGCGCGCGACCGAACCTATCTCGGCGGGACCCGCCTCCGCGAAAGGCCGCGCTCGCACTTCGATCGGACTCTTGTCCAATTCGGCGGTCAGCGTCGACAACGGGGTCAAGCCCTTGCTTGCGGCGTGGAAAGCGCCGAATCCCGCCGCCAGCGCAAATACGAGCTCTGCCGCAATGAACGTCGACGCGAGGCGCCACAGCGCTGTATCCAGCGGTGCACGGTCGCGGCCGGCAATGACGATGACTTCAACTTCCTTCAAATCCTTCGGGGGCGAGGTGTTTTCGTCCCCGCCCCATTGCGCCTCCATGCGTCGCCCGGCCAGACGAAACACACGGCCATCCGTCAGCGTGTGCTCCAGAATCGCAACCTGATCGCGAGGGTGCGGGAAGGTGACGCGCCAGCCCTTCTCTTCCAGCAGAGGCGACGAATCGACCACTTCGGTGGAATCGCTGTCCAGCACTTCGTACAGCTTGTCACCGTGCTCGCCGTAGTCGACCTGTACGTCGGCATCGAGGTTCACGTAGAGGTCGCCATTGCGGTAGACGTTGGTGATATTGGCGATCATGCGCAGGTCGGCGCGCAACTCGTCGTCGAACTGCATGATCAACTGCTGACGCAGCAGCAGGTAGAGCAGCAACAAAACGAGCGCGGCGCTGGCACCCACCGAAAGGGCGACGCGGCGGGCCACGCCGGCACGCAGCGTGCTCATTCGCAGATCAGCTCGTAGCCCATGCCGCGTCGCGTGCGAATCAAAGAAGATTCGCCAGGTCGATCGAGATTCTTGCGCAGCATCGATATGGCGGCTTCGATGGTATTGCTGGAAAGCTCGGTGCTTTCATCGTACAGATGCGTTTCGAGATCACTCGCGCTCACCACGTCGCCGCGACGGCGCGCGAGATACTCGAACACGGCGTATTCACGCGGTCGCAGCGGGATATTCGCGCCGTCGCGCGTGACGCGTTTGCGCGCGGTGTCGAGGACGAACGGGCCGATCGCGATCTTCTCGCTGCTTTGCCCGTAGCACCGGCGCAACAGAGCGCGCACGCGCGCCAGCAGCTCGCCGAAGTCGAACGGCTTGGTCAGATAGTCGTCGGCGCCAAGGTCGAGCGCGTCGATGCGGTCGTGGATCGCTTGCAGCGCGGTGAGCATGAGGATCGCACCGGGCCGCCCGCTGGCGCGCACCTCGCGAACGACCTCGAAACCATGGCGCTTGGGCAGCATGGCATCGACGATGAGCACGTCGTAGTCGATCTCGCGTGCCGCCCACAACCCTTCTTCGCCGTCCGCCGCGCTATCGACCGCATAGCCGGCGTCGCGCAGGCCGACTACGAGGCTTTCGCGCAAGATCTTGGAGTCTTCGATGACGAGTAAGCGCATTCTCAACGTTCATCGCGGGCAAAAGTGCCAACGTGCGATCGGCCCGGATAATCCAGGAACAGTCTGGATAAGTCCACCTTCAACTTCTTCAGACTCGTCGACACAGTTGCCCTGGCGAGCGGTCCACTGGATCGCGGACGCTCGGATGGGTTCATCCGATCCCAGGGCCTGAATTCACCTTGGCTACGGCCGTCACCGTAAGCTTCGCATAAGGGCGTGCAGCCTAGGATCTTCCCCGCGGTCCCTGTCCGCGCAACCAGTAAGGAAGATGCATGCGTATTCACCAGCGCCCGGATATTCGGGCCACTTCCACGCCCCGTCTGTGCGCGCTGCTTGCGCTCGGCGCGGTGTTCACGGCCGCGGCTCTGCCGGCGGCGGCGGCCGATCTGGTGGTGGACGGCACAACGGAGACGATCAGCGGCTTGCGCGACGTCGACGGCGTGTATGTGATCAACGGCGGCAAGCTGATCCTCGACAACGCCACCTTGCGCCTGAACCTCGATTACGACGAGCACAGGCACATCGAGATCAGCGGCAACTCCACGCTGGATGTGCGGTCGAGCCTCATCGAGAGTGTCGGCGGCCAATACTCGATCAACCTCGCCAACGTCGGCGCCGCAGCGCCACGCATGTTGGTTTCCGGCACCAGCAAGATCACCAACCACACGGGCATCGGCCTCTTCGATGATGCGCGTATCGACGTCACTGGCGGCGACATCGAAGAACTCCAAATGCACGGCCGCGCTCAAGCGAGCGTGACGAACGCGTCGCTTTATCCGGTGTTCTTCTTCGAGCAGAACACCACGACCACCCTCGATGGACTTGCCAGCGGTACGGTAACGCGCCCATTCACGTCCTCCGGCGGCTGGCGCCTCCAGCTGACCAACGCCAACGTCGTCGGCTATCAAGTCGATGTGCTGCCCAACGCCAGCGTC
The DNA here is from genome assembly GCF_039523175.1 of Dokdonella soli. Lineage (NCBI taxonomy): Bacteria > Pseudomonadati > Pseudomonadota > Gammaproteobacteria > Lysobacterales > Rhodanobacteraceae > Dokdonella > Dokdonella soli. The sequence continues at coordinate 136,811 of NZ_BAAAEU010000032.1, read as the reverse complement.
ATCTTGCGCAATTGCAGTGACGCCGTACTCAGCATCCACACCCCCGGCACCTTGGACGGTCGCTTGCGCATCCTCGATCGCATCACCGGAATCGGCCCCTACAGCGCACTTCTCAACGACTTCGGTTCGTCCATCAGCATCGAGAATACGCAGGTCTCGATGCTCAATATCTACACCCGAGGTACCGACCGCGTGCTGGTTCAGAACAGCAAGGTCAACGAGGCTAATGCAGAAGAGGGCAGCGAACTGATCGTGGGACGTCCGGTGGGACGCCCTGGCGTCACCACGCAGACGCAGCTCGTCTGCAATCTCTGCCAGGTCTACGACCGGGCGCGGCTCGACGTGGTCAGTGCGGCCATGGTTGCGGATGCGGGGCGTCCGTCCGCGACCAGCTCGCCGAAAGGCCGCCAGGATCTGGGCCGCGGTACGCTACGCTTCGCCAACACCGATCTGCAGACGCCTGTCACTAATCTCACCGCGGTCAATCAGGGAACGCTGCTGCTGGATGGTTTGCCGTTGTCTGACCCCGGTCGGGTGAGAGTCGTGACAGGGTCCACGCCGCGCATCGAGGCGCGCGCCCTTTCCGCGCACTACACCGCAGATCGCTTGCGCGCCAAACTCGGCGAGCCGGTCAACTTCATCGACCTGAGTGCGGGTGACGTGTCGAGCTGGTCCTGGGATTTCGGTGACGGCAATGTCAGCAGCGAGCGCGAGCCGAGCCACGCCTATTCGCAATCCGGCCTGTACACGGTGCGGCTGACGGTGCGGGGAGCCTCGGGCAGCGCGGTTTCCGAGCGCTTGCTCGTGATCGAGGTCATACGCGACGTGATTTTCGCCGATGGTTTTGAGGTTCTGCCGCGGTTGGGCACTATCTCGGGTCTTGATGCCATCGCGGTTGCGGTCATTCCACGCTTGAGCGCCTTGCGACTTTGAGCCGGCCCGATTTGCATTGTCCGCCGTGACTCCGGCGTGATCGGCTCAACCGCATCGCGTCATGCGGTTGGGGAAACGGGTCAGGTTCATTTTTCCGGTTGAGGCATGAGCGTCGCATCGACGATACAAGCCGTTGCTTGTCCCCTCACTCGTAGCGAAAGCGGCGAGGCATGCGTTCACGCTCGCGTGCGAGCGTAACTACACCCGGCGAGCGCGCCGTCACGCGCCGCAGTCAATACCCAGAGCGGCAAGTACAGTAGTGCGGCTGCCCAGAACGACGATTGCATCGCCACGCAGTAACCGCATCCGATGGTCGCAATGACGAAGGCCGGCATATGCCGGCCTTCGTTTTGAACGTGTCAAGCGGAGCGAGGATCAGCCGCGTTTCATCGACCCGAAGAACTCGTCGTTGGTCTTCGTGTTCTTCATCTTGTCGAGCATGAACTCCATCGCAGCGAGCTCGTCCATCGGATGCAGCAGCTTGCGCAGGATCCAGATCTTCTGCAACTGGTCCGGGTCGATCAGCAGTTCCTCGCGGCGCGTGCCGGAGCGGTTGATGTCGATCGACGGGTACACGCGCTTCTCGGAGATGCGCCGGTTCAGGTGCACTTCCATGTTGCCGGTGCCCTTGAACTCCTCGTAGATCACCTCGTCCATCTTCGAGCCGGTATCGATCAGCGCGGTCGCGATGATGGTCAGCGAGCCGCCTTCCTCGACGTTGCGCGCGGCGCCGAAGAAGCGCTTCGGGCGCTGCAGCGCGTTCGCGTCGACGCCGCCGGTCAGCACCTTGCCGGAGCTCGGCACCACGGTGTTGTAGGCACGTGCGAGGCGGGTGATCGAGTCGAGCAGGATCACCACGTCCTTCTTGTGCTCGACCAGGCGCTTGGCGCGCTCGATCACCATCTCGGCGACCTGCACGTGGCGCACGGCCGGTTCATCGAACGTCGAGGAGATCACCTCGGCGCGCACGCCGCGGCGCATCTCGGTGACTTCCTCGGGGCGCTCGTCGATCAGCAGGATGATCAGGTGCGCATCCGGATGGTTGTACACGATCGCCTGGGCGACATTCTGCAGCATCATCGTCTTGCCGGCCTTCGGCTGGCTGACGATCAGGCCGCGCTGGCCGCGGCCGATCGGCGCGACCAGATCGAGGATGCGGCCGGTGATGTCCTCGCTGGAGCCGTTGCCGCGTTCGAGGTGGAACGCCTTGCGCGGGAACAGCGGGGTCAGGTTCTCGAACAGGACCTTGTTCTTGGACGCTTCCGGCGGTTCGCCGTTGATGTGGTCGACCTTGAGCAGCGCAAAGTAGCGCTCGCCTTCCTTCGGCGGCCGGATGCGGCCGGTGATGTAGTCGCCGGTGCGCAGGTTGAAGCGGCGGATCTGCGACGGCGAGACGTAGATGTCGTCCGGGCCGGCGAGATAGGACTCGTCGAAGCCGCGCAGGAAGCCGAAGCCGTCCTGCAGGATCTCCAGCACGCCCTCGCCGTAGATGCCGCCGCCGGCGCGCGCATGCGCCTTCAGGATGTAGAAGACGATGTCCTGCTTGCGCGCACGTGCGACGCCTTCCTGCACGCCGAGGGTTTCGGCGAGCGCGAGCAGCTCAGCCGCGTTCTTGCGCTTGAGGTCGTTGAGGTCGATCAGCGGGCCGTTGCCGCCGCCGTTCTTCGACTCGTCGTATTCCTCGTCGTCGAAGTTGCCGCGGTTGCCCTGCGGGTTGCCGCCGCCGCCATGGCGGCCGCCACGGCGGTCGCGTCGGCCGCGACGCGCCTGGCCTTGACCCTGGTTCTGGCCTTGGCCCTGTTGCTGGCCGCCGGGCTGCGCGGGCGCGGCGTTGCCGTCGACATTGTCGCCGGCCGGGGATTCGGTGCTTTCATGGCGCGCTTCCGCGGCCACGGGCGCGCTGTCCTGCGGCGCCTGCGCCTGCTGGCCACGCGGGGTTCTTTGCCGGGGCTCGGGACGGCCTTCGGCAGCGGCGCCTTGGCCGCTATCGTTCGTTTCGTTTTCGGACACGGGCAATCCTCGCTGGGCGCCGTTGATGGAACTAAAGGAGGGAAGGATCTGGGAGAGGCGGGCGGAGCGGCATGGCGCCGGGCGCTTGAGCTACGTTAGCACCGCCAGTTGCGGGCGTCCAGCAGTGACGCCCCATGGGGCACCGGGAATGGTGGAAACCGGGCTCTTTCGATTCCCGATTCCCCATTCCCGAATTCCGGGTCTTCAGGCAATCGCCTTGTCGATCATCTGCGCCAGCTGGGTCTTGCTGACCGCGCCGATCTGGGTCGCCTCGACCTTGCCGTCCTTGAAGATCATCAGGGTCGGGATGCCGCGCACGTTGTAGTTGCGCGGGGTCTTCTGGTTGTGATCGATGTTGATCTTGGCGACCTTCAGCTTGCCCTGGTAGGTGGCGGCGAGGTCGTCGAGTAGCGGGGCGATCATCTTGCACGGGCCGCACCATTCGGCCCAGAAATCGACCAGCACCGGGTCGGATGACTTGAGCACGTGCTCTTCGAACTGGTCGTCGCTGACGTGCGAAATATGTTCGCTCACGGGGTTTTCTCCGGTATGGCTGATGACTTGGATGGCGGGCGACCGCGCGCCGCTGGCGGGCTTCCGCTACACTCATGCGGTTTCGACGGTGCAGGCGGCGCAGAAAAGGGGTGCGAAAAGCACATCCCATTTCAGCCCAAACGGTCGACAGGCGCAAGCTGGGGGCACTGCCCCGCATTGCAAGAGCCGCGTCGCGCCGCCATCTGGCGCACATCCCGGGCAGCTCCGGCCGGTGACGCTCCGCAAACCGGCTTCCGGCATCGACCGCGACGCCCTCATGGAAATCACGCAGAACCGCAATGTCCCAGCATCCGCTTACCGATATCACCTTCGAGAGTTTCGATCTCCATCCGCGCATCCTGTCGGGCCTGCACGCCGCGGGGTTCACGCGCTGCACGCCGATCCAGGCGCTGACCCTGCCGATCGCGCTCATCGGCCGCGACGTCGCCGGCCAGGCGCAGACCGGCACCGGCAAGACCGGCGCGTTCCTCGTCGCGGTGCTGAATCGCCTGCTGACGAAACCCGCAGTCGCCGACCGCAAGCTCACCGACCCGCGCGCGATCATCATCGCGCCGACCCGTGAGCTGGCGATCCAGATCGACAAGGACTTCCGCAACATCGGCCGCGACACCGGCCTGACCTCGGCGCTGATCTACGGCGGCGTCGACTACGAGAAGCAGCGCGATTCCCTGAAGGCCGGCTGTGACCTGATCATCGCCACGCCGGGCCGCCTGATCGACTACCTCAAGCAGCACGTGTTCTCGTTCAATGCGATCGAGGCCGTCGTGCTCGACGAAGCCGACCGCATGTTCGACCTCGGCTTCATCAAGGACATCCGCTTCCTGTTCCGGCGCATGCCGCCGCGCGAGCAGCGCCAGAGCATGCTGTTCTCGGCGACCTTGAGCCATCGCGTGCTCGAGCTCGCCTACGAGCACATGAACAGTCCGGAAAAACTGACCGTGGAGACGGACAACGTCACCGCCGACCGCGTGCGCCAGATCGTCTACTTCCCGGCCAAGGAGGAGAAGCAGCCGCTGCTGATCAACCTGTTGTCGCGGGTGGACGCACACCGCAGCATCGTCTTCGTCAACACCAAGATGGCCGCCGAGAAGGTCACCCGCACGCTGGAGCGCCAGGGTTTCACCGTCGCCACCTTGTCCGGCGACGTGCCGCAGGCCAAGCGCGAGCGCCTGCTCGGCAAGTTCCAGAAAGGCGAGATCGAAGTGCTGGTTGCGACCGACGTCGCGGCGCGCGGCCTGCATATCCCGGACGTCAGCCACGTCTTCAACTACGACATTCCGCACGACGCCGAGGACTACGTGCACCGCATCGGCCGCACCGCTCGGCTCGGCGCCGAAGGTGACGCGATCAGCTTCGCCTGCGACCTCTACGCGATGGGCCTGCCGGACATCGAGGCCTATATCGAGCAGAAGATCCCGACCGCGCCGATCACGCCCGATATGCTGACCGCACCGCCGCCGCGCGCTCGCGCGACGACGGCCGGCGCGGCGTCGCTCGACGATGCGGCCGATGATGCCCGCAACACCGCCGGGGCGCCGAAGAGCGGACCGCCACGCGCGCACGCGCCGCACGGGCGCGGCGAACGCGGTGGTGAGCGCGGTCGTGGCCGACGCGATACCGGTGGTGCGTCCCGTGCGCCTGCACAGGCCACGGCGTCGACCACCGCCTCCCCAGCCGTCGCCAGTGGCGCGGCGAGCCCCGCCGCCACGCCGGCGTCGGCCGATGCGCCGCGCAAGCGGCGTCGTCGCGGCGGTCGCGGACGCAATCGCCGCGAGGGCGGCGAGGCGACGAGCCAGACGACCATGCAACCGGCGAACGGCAGCGCCGCCACGCCGCGCGGCGCGGAGCGCAAGCCGCGCCGCGATCACGCGCATTCGATCCCGACCGAACGTCCGCCCGCACCCGGCCATGCGCAGTCGGTCGACCCGAAGGCGCACGTGCCCAAGCCCGGCTTCTTCCGTCGCATCGGGCAGCTGTTCGGCCTGCACTGAGCACGCTTTCCAGCGAATCCGCTTCCCGTGGCTCGGCGCACGCCAGACCGAGCCCCGACGCACCGCTGCCGGAAGCCCGTATCGGCGTGTGCCGCCATTCCGCAGCCCGGCTTTGCTACGCTTGCGCGTCTTGATGCTCATGGGATTGCTCGCGCATGCTGGGGCGCCTGTCCGGAATCGATCGCGGTCGCCGTGCCGAAACGGCCGCGCTGCTGTGCTGCGCGGTGCTCGCCGCGCTCGCGCTGTGGCTGCTCGTGCGCATGATCTGGACGCTGGTGCCGCGCGGCGATGCAGCCTTCGATAGCGCGCCGGTGCGGATCGGCAGCGACACAGCCGGTGCGGCGCCGGCGCAATCGATCGCGAGCTGGCATCTGTTCGGCAATACGCCGCTGCGGCCCGGCGCGGGTGGCAGCGCGCCGGCGACGACACTGTCGCTGATCCTGCGCGGTACGGTCGCCGACGGCGATCCGAAGCTCGGCGTCGCGGTCATCGCCGATGCCGGCAACGGTGAGCGCGCCTGGCGCGTCGGCGAGGAGGTTGCGCCGGGCGTGCGTCTCGGCGGCGTCTATCCCGACCACATCGTGCTGATCCACGATGGTGCCGAGGAAACGCTGAAGCTTCCGCGCGACCAGAACCTCGCGCCAGCCGACATCGTGCGGCCGACCCCGGCGTCCGCGACCAGCCGGAGCGCGCCCAACCCGCGCGCCGACGCGCCGGTGCAAACCGGATCGGCCGTGCCGGCCGGCGCGCCACAGGCCGTCAAAGCGCCGAGTGATTGGCAGCAGACCGTCGCGCGCTTGCGGCAGAATCCCGACGAACTCATGAAGCGCGTGCAGGTGGTTCCGGTGCTCGATGGCGGCAAGCTGACTGGCGTGCGGCTCTCGGCCGGCGCCGACGCCGCGCTGATCAGCCAGATCGGCCTGCGGCCCGGCGACGTGGTGACCGCGGTCAATGGCATGCCGGTCGATTCGTTCGCTCGGGGCCAGCAGATCCTGTCGAGTCTCGGCAGCGCGAGTTCGGTCCGCGTGACCGTGCTGCGCGACGGAAAACCGACCGAGCTCACGGTCGGCCTGCAATGAGCCATCTTCACAACAGGGGACTTTCCGCGATGCGCCGTAGCTTCCAGCCGATCATCTTCGGTGCTCTGTGTGTGGCTTGCTGCGCAACCGCTTCCGCGCAGACCGCAACCGCGCCGGACGCGCAGCCGCCTGGCCATGCCACGACTGCGGACGGTCGCCACACGCTGAACATGAAGGATGCCGACATCCAGGCGCTGATCGCGACGGTCAGCGAGATCACCGGCAAGAACTTCATCGTCGGCCCGAACGTGGCGGGCAAGGTCACCGTGATCTCGGCGCGGCCGATGCGACCGGACGAGATCTACGACGTGTTCCTGTCGGTGCTGCGTGTGCACGGCTTCGCCGCCGTGCCGTCCGGCAGCATGGTCAAGATCGTGCCCGAGGCGATGGCGCAGCAGGATGGCGGCACCGGCGTCGGCACCACGCGTGCCAGCGCGGCCGATGAACTCGTCACGCAGATCGTGCCGGTCAAGCACGTCTCGGCCGCCGAACTGGTGCCGATCCTGCGTCCGCTGATGCCACAGGGCGGCCAGTTGATCGCGCACGCGTCGTCGAATTCGCTGGTTGTGTCGGACCGTGCCGGCAATGTCGAGCGCCTGGTCGGCATCATCCAGCGCATCGACACCGTCTCGGATGCGCAAGTCGAGGTGATCCCGCTGGTGCACGCCAGCGCGGCCGAGATGGCGCGCACGCTGACGATGCTCGCCGACGACAAGACTGCACAGGCGAACGGCGAGGCCGCGCGCGTGTTCGCGGACACGCGCACCAATTCGATCCTGCTGGCGGGCGCGAAGAACGGCCGGCTCCGGATGCGCGCGCTGATCGCGCACCTCGACACGCCGATCGAAAGCGGTGGCGACACCCAGGTCATCTATCTGCACTACGCGAATGCGAAGGATCTGGTGCCGATCCTGCAAGGCGTCGCCTCGACCCTGTCCGGCGTCGCACCGCCGACCGCGACGAAGGCCGGCGAGGGTGCCGGTGGCGGCAGCGTGTCGCCGGCGACGATCCAGGCGCACGCGGAGACGAATGCGCTGGTCATCAGTGCCCCGCCGGCGATCTTCCGCTCGCTGGCCGCGGTGGTGCGCCAGCTCGACATCCGCCGCAACCAGGTGCTGATCGAGGCGGTGATCGCCGAGGTCTCGGACCAGACCGCGAGCGAACTCGGCGTGCAGTGGCAGGTATCCGGCAACCGCCACGTCATCGGCGGCACCAACTTCAGCAGCAGCAATTCGCCCGGCAACAATATCCTCAGCGCATCACAGAAGCCGTTCGGCGTCGGCAACGGCTTCAATCTCGGCTACTTGGCCGGCACGATCACCGGGCCGGACGGCAAGCCGATCGCGCAACTCGGCGCGCTGGTCAGCGCGCTGCGTGGCGACGGCAAATCGAACATCCTGTCCACACCGTCGGTGCTGACCCTGGACAACCAGGAAGCGCAGATCAAGGTCGCGCAGGAAGTGCCGTTCCTGACCGGCCAGTACACGACGAATGCATCGGCGACGGCGAGCGGCAGCACCACGCCCACGAACGGCATCACCAACCCGTTCCAGACCATCGAGCGCAAGGACGTCGGCCTCGTGCTGAAGGTGAAGCCGCAGATCAACGAGGGCGAATCGGTGCGCCTCGACATCCACCAGGAAGTCTCGTCGATCGCGCCGACCGTGAGCGGCGCGGTGGACCTGGTCACCAACAAGCGCGAGCTGACCACCAGCGTGCTGGTCAAGGACGACTCGCTGCTCGTGCTCGGTGGCCTGATCGACAACCAGGCCAAGGACAATGTGCAGAAGGTGCCGGCGCTCGGCGACATTCCGTTGCTCGGCAACCTGTTCCGCTACCGCACGAACAGCCACACCAAGAGCGATCTGATGGTGTTCCTGCATCCGAAGATCCTGCGCGATGCGGCGACCGAGGCGGCGGTTTCGAGCGAGAAGTACAACTACATGCGCACCGAGCAGCTGCAGATGCGCCAGGAGGACTGGCCGATCACGCCGCGCTCGCAGCGGCCGATGCTGCCGGAAGTGCACGACTTCCTCGCCAGCCCGACGCTCGACGGCGATCCAGGCATGCGGCAGCCGTCGAAGTCCGCGGAGCCGCGGCAATGAGCATCGAGGACGACGCGCCGGTGTTTTTTGGCGTGCGCTACGGTCGACTGCTGAAGATCATGACGACAGTCGCGGGTTTGATCCTGCTCGTGGTACCCGGCATCGGACTTGTGACCGGCCGCCACGAACCTTTCGCGCTGGCCGGCATGGTCGGTCTGCCGCTCGCGATCCTGGTCACGACATTCCTGTTCGCCGTGCGCGGCTACGAGGTCGCTGCCAGCGGCGTGTACGTCGCGCGGCCGATCGGACCCAAGCGGATCGCCGCGCGCATCACCGACATCGCTGCCGACGATTCAGCGCTGGAAGGCGCGATCCGCACCTTCGGCAACGGCGGGCTGTTCTCGTTCAATGGCTGGTTCCGGCTGCGCAAGTACGGCTCGTGCCGGCTTTGGGTCACGGACCTGGACTGCCTCGTCGTGATGCGCGGTGACAGCGGCTGCGTCGTGGTTTCGCCGGCGCAGCGCGAGCGCTTCGTGACGACGGTGCGCAAACGGCTCGGAGGCGCGTCGTGACCGAGTCGCGCCCGGCCCGGCCCGGCTTCGGCTATGCGAAGCGCCACGGTGTCGCGCTGACCGGCTGGCAGGGCGAAGTGGCCGAGATCGCCTGCCGCGCCGGCGTACGTGCGGACGTGCTCGCCGAACTGCGTCGCCATCTCGGCGCACCGCTGCATTTCACGACGTTCGCGCCGAACGAGTTCGAGCGCCTGCTGCGCGATCTCTACGAGCAGGGTGACGACGCGCGTGCGATGGTCTCGGATTTCGACGAACGTCTCGACTTGAAGACGCTTGCCGACGAACTGCCCGAGCCTGAGGATCTGCTCGAAAGCGACGACGATGCGCCGATCATCCGGCTGATCAACGCGCTGCTGACCGAAGCGGTGAAGGAAGGTGCTTCGGACATCCATATCGAGCCCTACGAGAACCGTCTGGTCGTGCGCTTCCGCATCGACGGCGTGTTGCGCGAGGTGCTGGCGCCGCAGAAGGCGATTGCGAACGCGGTGGTCAGCCGCATCAAGGTCATGGCCAAGCTCGACATCGCCGAGCGCCGCCTGCCGCAGGACGGCCGCATCGGCCTGCGCATCGCCGGTCGCCCGGTCGACGTGCGCGTCTCGACGATCCCGGCCGGGCGCGGCGAGAGAGTCGTGCTGCGCCTGCTCGACAAGCAGGCCGGCAAGCTCGATCTCGTGCATCTCGGCATGGACGACGGCGCTCGTGCGCGGCTGGAAGACCTGATTTCGCGGCCGCACGGGATCCTGCTGGTCACCGGCCCGACCGGTTCGGGTAAGACGACAACCTTGTACGGCGCGCTGCTCAAGCTCAACGACGCCTCGCGCAACATCATGACCGTCGAGGACCCGATCGAGTACTACATCGATGGCGTCGGCCAGACCCAGGTCAACACGCGTGTCGACATGACGTTCGCACGCGGTCTGCGCGCGATTCTTCGACAAGACCCCGATGTCGTCATGGTCGGCGAGATCCGTGATCTCGAAACGGCCGAAATCGCGGTGCAGGCCTCGCTGACCGGTCATCTGGTGCTGTCCACCCTGCACACGAATTCCGCGGTCGGCGTGGTCACGCGCCTGCGCGACATGGGCGTCGAACCATTCCTGCTGTCGTCGTCATTGATCGGCGTGCTCGCGCAGCGCCTGGTGCGCGTGCTCGACCCGGCGACGCGCGAGGCATACAAGGCGACACCGTCCGAACTCGCCGCATTCGGCAAGCCGGCTGATCTCGAGGTCACGCTGTACCGCCCGAACGCGGCAACGAATGCGGCGCAGAGCGCCGGCCGCCATGCCGGCTACAAAGGCCGCACCGGCATCTACGAACTGATCGCGATCGACGAGACGATGCGCCGCCTGATCCACGAAGGCGCTTCCGAAGCCGACCTCGAGCGCCACGCACGCACGCGCTCGGGCTCCATCCTCGAAGATGGCTGGCGCAAGTGTGTCGCGGGCATCACCTCGACCGAGGAAGTGCTGCGCGTGACGCGCGAGGAGTGATGCGGGTCCGGCCGATTACTGATACCCGGCGCGCATGTCGCCAGTGCTGAACGACATCTGCTGGGTACTCTTGCCCGGGCTCGACGGTTCCGGCGAATTGTTTTGTTGGTTCCGCACCGAGATTCCGGGTGAGCATGTGGTCGTCGTCCGCTACCCGAAATCGGCAGATTGGCAGATTGATGACTATGCGGCCCACGTGCGTTCGTTGCTGCCGCGCGACCGCCGCTGCGTGCTGATCGCGGAATCGTTCTCCGGACCAATTGCATTGCGACTGTCGCGACAGATCGCGTCGGTTGTCGCCATCGTCCTCGTTGCCAGTTTCGTCGCATGTCCGCATCCGCTGCTGCGGATGATTCCGATGAAATGGGCCCGGGCAATGCGAGGCATCGGTTCATCGAGAGTGCTGTTGCGCCTCGCTTGCCTCGGCTGGCGTTCGCCTCGTGATCGCGTTGACATACTCCTGGACATCGTCCGCGGACTTCCAGTCGATGTGCTGCGAGCGCGTCTGGGAATCCTGCGCGGTTTGGATGTGCGTGGAGACCTGCGTGCGATGAGGGTGCCGGCACTTTGGCTGGCAGCCGCGCAGGATCGCCTTGTGATCGAATGCGGCGATGCGTTCCGTGATTGCACGACGGTGGAACGGCGCACGATCGACGGCCCGCATTTTCTCCTGCAGGCGGCGCCAGCCGAGTGCTGGCGAGCGATCGATGCGTGGTGGCGCGACCTGAATGGGTCCAAAGCGACTGCACCTTGCAATCCGGGAGATGACGTCATACAGTTATGACAATCGTTGAGAGCCTAAGCCGTGACCGCCGAAATCCGCATCAACGCCCGCCTCGTCGGCGAGGACGCTAGGCACTTCCAGGAGCTGCAGCGCCGCGAAGGCCTGTCGGCGTCCGATCTGCTGCGCGAGGCGCTACGCGAATACCACGCGGCGCGTAGCAAGCCGCGCGTGAACGCGTTGAAGCTGTTGACCGCGTCCGGCTTCATCGGCGGCGGCGAGGGGCCTGCCGACCTGTCGACGCGCTACAAGGATTACCTCGGCGATGCGCTCGAACGGAAACTGCCGCTGCGCGTGCAGGACGGCGATCGCAAGTGATCCTCGCTGACAGCGGTTTCTGGATCGCGCTCGGCAATCGTCGTGACCGCCATCACGCGTCGGCGCGCGCGGCGCTGGAGCACTGGGCGAAGGAGGGCTTCGCCAGCACTTGGCCGGTGTTGACCGAGGTCACGCACCTGCTCGCGGCGCGCGTCGGCGTGGCGCAGGCTGTCGCCTTCATCGAGAGCATCGCGCGCGGCGCCTGCGAGATTCCCGCTCCCCCAGACGATGCACTGCTACGCGCGCATGCGCTGATGAGCCGCTATCGCGACCTGCCGATGGATCTGGCCGACGCCTCGCTGGTGGTTCTCGCCGAGGACCTTGGCGAAGGACGTATCCTCTCCACCGATCTGCGCGACTTCCAAGGCTATCGCTGGAAGAATACGCAGCCGTTCACGAATCTTCTGATAACCGACTAGATGCCCGCCTTCGCGTACCAAGCGCTCGACGCCGCCGGCAAGACCCTGCGCGGCATCCTGCAAGGCGACACCGCCCGCGCGGTGCGCGGCGCGCTGCGCGAGCGCGGACTGAATCCGCTCGCGGTCGACGAGGTGCGCGAGGGCGTCGCGAAGGATGCGAACCCGTTCGCCCGCCGCGGCCTCGGCGGCGCGCAGCTCGCGCTGCTGACGCGTCAGCTCGCGACGCTGATCGGTGCCGGGCTGCCGATCGACGAGGCGCTCGGTGCGTTGTCCGAGCAGGCCGAGAACGAGCGTCAGCGCGCGCTGACCGTCAGCTTGCGCGCGCGCGTCATGGAGGGCGCGAGCCTGGCGCAGGCGATGGCGGAGTTTCCGGACAGCTTTCCGGAAATCTTCCGCGCGACGGTCGCGGCCGGCGAGCAGTCCGGCCGGCTCGAGAACGTGCTCGAAAAGCTCGCCGACTACGCCGAGGCGCGCGACGCGCTGAAGCAGAAGATCCTCGCCGCGCTCGCGTATCCGCTGTTGCTGACCGTGGTTGCGGTCGCGGTCGTCGCGGGCCTCTTGACCTGGGTCGTGCCGCAGATCGTCGGTGTGTTCCAGAACCTGCATCAGACTCTGCCGCTGGCGACGCGCGCGCTGATCGCGTTGTCGTCATTCCTGCGCGGCTGGGGCTGGCTGATCCTGCTCGTGCTGATCGCCGCTGCGATCGGGGTGCGCATCGCCCTGCGCGACGAGGCGATGCGTTATCGCTGGCACGCGTTCGTGCTGCGTTTGCCGCTGGCCGGCCGGCTCGCGCGCGCGGCGAACACCGCACGCGCGACGCGTACGCTGGCGCTGCTTGCCGGGAGCGCGGTGCCCTTGCTCGATGCGCTCGGCATCGCCGCGCAGGTGGTACCGAGCCTGCCGATGCGTGAGGCACTCCGGCGCGCGGCGTTCAAGGTGCGTGAGGGCAGCGCGTTCTCGCGTGCGCTCGGCGAGAGCGGCCAGTTCCCGCCGGTTGCGCTGCGCCTGATCGCGAGCGGCGAGCGTTCCGGCGAACTGCCGCGCATGCTCGGTGAGGCGGCCGCACAGCAGCAGCGCGAACTCGATCGCTGGCTGACCGCGTTGACTGCGGTGCTGGGGCCGGCCGTGATCCTCGGCGTCGGCGCGATGGTGCTGTTCATCGTGCTCGCGATCCTGCTGCCGATCTTCAATTTGAACCAGATGGTCAAGTAGAGGGAATGGAGAATAGGGAATAGAGAATCGAAACAGCACGCACCGGCCCGTTTGTGGTCTTCTACCATTCCCGTATTCCGACACCCGGCTCGAATGATCCGTTTCGACAACGTCAGCAAGCGCTACCTCACGGGACTCGACGCCCTGGCCGAAGTCAGCTTCGAGATCGAAGCAGGCGAGATGGTGTTCGTGACCGGCCACTCGGGTGCTGGCAAGAGCACCTTGCTGAAGCTGATCAGTCTGGTCGAGCGGCCGACGCGTGGGCAGATCGTGGTCAACCACGCCGAGCTTGGTCGCGTGCGCCGCCGTGGCATCGCCCACCTGCGGCGTGGCATCGGCATGGTGTTCCAGGATCATCGCCTGCTGATGGACCGCAGCGTGTTCGACAACGTCGCGCTGCCGCTGCTGATCGCCGGCGCCGCGCGCGACGAGATCGGCAAGCGCGTGCGCGCGGCGCTCGACAAGGTCGGCCTGCTGGCGCGGGAGAAGGCCCATCCGCTGACCTTGTCGACCGGTGAGCAGCAGCGCGTTGGCATCGCGCGCGCAATCGTCGCCAAGCCGCCGATGATCATCGCCGACGAACCGACCGGCAACCTCGATCCGCAGTTGTCGCTCGAGATCATGGGCCTGTTCGCGGAGTTCGGTGCAGTCGGCACCACCGTGCTGGTCGCGAGCCACGACCTCCTGCTGATCAAGCGACTCGGCAAGCGCGCGCTGGTGCTCGACCATGGCCGTCTGGTCGATGATTTCCGTCCGCAGGGGAAGGCGCCATGAGCCGTCAGGCCGAGCGCAATGTGCGCAAGCCCACACCCGCGCCTGCGTCGGCGAAGAGCGCGCGGCCACGCCGGCCGCGCGTGCCGTGGCGTCTGCGCATCGCAGCGTGGCGCGATCAGCATTTCCACGGCCTGTTCTCCAGTCTCGGCCGTCTCGCCGCACGGCCGTGGGCGACCGCGCTGACCGTGCTCGTGCTCGGGTTCGCGCTGGCACTGCCGCTGCTGTTCTTCCTCGTCTACGACAACGCGCGCGAGCTGTCCGGTGGCCTGCGCGAAGCCCGCGAAGTCACCGTGTTCCTGAAGCCGGCGCTCGATGCGAACAGCGCGGATGCGCTCGCCGGCGAGCTGCGCCAGCGCGCCGATGTCGCCGCGGTACTGGTGCGCACGCCGGAACAGGGGCTCGCGGAGTTCCGCCAGTTGTCCGGTTTCGCCGAGGCGCTGGATGCGCTGCAGGGCAATCCGCTGCCGAGCGTGCTCGTGGTCACGCCGCGGGCCGTCGCCGATATGGACAATCCGGCGCTGATCGGCGAGCTCAAGGCGGATGCGCGCGTCGATCTCGTACAGTACGACGCAGCGTGGCGGCGCAGGCTTTCCGACATTCTCCACTTCGGCGAGCGTGTGGTCGCGGTGATCGCGGCGCTGCTCGCGCTGGCCACGCTGCTGGTGATCGGCAATACCGTGCGCATGGATGTCCAGGCCCGTTCCGAGGAGATTTCCGTGATGCAGTTGATCGGCGCAAGCGATGGCTTCGTGCGTCGTCCGTTCCTCTATTCGGGTCTGTGGTACGGCCTGCTCGGCAGTGTGCTCGCGCTCGCTATCGTCGCCGCGGTGGAAATCGCGCTGGCCGAGCCGGTCGGGCGCCTGCTCGACAGCTACGCGCATCGGTTTTCGTTGCACGGCATCGGCGTGTTCGCCGCGTCGAGCGTGGTCGCCTTCAGCGCGCTGCTCGGTTGGCTCGGCGCATTCTTCGCGACCGCGCGTCACCTCGCCGCGGGGCAGCCGCAATGAGCGACATCTCGCTGACGCGGCACATCTCCAGCGACCAGCCGCGTGTGCTCGTCGTCGACGGTTCGCGCGTGGTACGCCAGCTGATCGAGCGCGTGCTCAAGGCCGAGTTGCCGAACTCGGTGGTCATTGGCTGTGGCAGCGGCGCTGAAGCGCGCGCGCATCTGGACGGGGGCGTGATCGACCTGGTCACGACCGCGCTGCGTCTGCCGGACATGGACGGACTCGAACTCGCGCGGCAGCTCCGCGAAAGCGCGCAGGCGTACATCCCGATCGTGGTCGTTTCCGGCGACGTGCAGGAGCGCCTGGTCGCGCGCACCTTGTCGAGCCATGTCACCGACTACTTCGACAAGTCGCTCGGCTTCGAGGCACTGGCCGCGTTCATCCGCGGCTATGTGCATCCGACCGAATCGATCAGCGGCGACGTGCTGTATGTCGAGGACAGCCGCGTGGTCGCGCTGGCGACGACGCGCATGATGCAGAAGTTCGGCTTCAAGGTGACCCATGTGGTCAGCGTCGAAGCCGCACTCGACATTCTCGAGGCCGCGCGCAACGAGGGCCGCGCGCCGGGCACCGAGCTCGTGCTGACCGACGTCAATCTCAAGGGCGATCTCAGCGGCGGTGACCTGCTCGAACGCATCCGTCGCCACTTCGGTTATGCAAAAGGTGAGCTGCCGGTGCTGGTGATGACCGGCGACGACAACGCGAGCAACCAGGCCGCGCTGCTGCGCGCTGGCGCGAACGATCTGGTGCACAAGCCGATCGAGGAGCGCCTGCTGATCACCAAGCTGCAGTTTCAGCTACGCGTCGCGCGCCACCTGCGCGAGCGGGCGCGGGTGAGCGCGTGACCGAAGACCGAGTCAAGCTTGAGCCGTCCTGGAAGGCGCGCGTCGGCGGCGAATTCGAACGGCCGCAGATGCAGGCGCTCGCCGAGTTCCTGCGCGCGGAGAAGCGCGCCGGTAAGGTGATCTATCCGGCGGGGCCGAGGATCTTCGCGGCGCTCGACACCACGCCGTTCGAGGCGGTCAAAGTCGTGATCCTCGGCCAGGATCCGTACCACGGTCCGAACCAGGCGCACGGACTGTGCTTCTCGGTGCTGCCCGGCATGCCGTCACCGCCGTCGCTGGAGAACATCTTCAAGGAGATCGAACGCGACCTCTCGATCCCGCGTCCGGACCACGGCTGCCTGATCCCGTGGGCACGACAGGGCGTATTGCTGCTGAACGCGGTGCTGACGGTCGAGCGCGGACTCGCCGGTTCGCATCAGGGCAAGGGCTGGGAGGGGTTCACCGATGCCTGCGTCGATGCGCTGAACCGCGAGCGCGAGGGGCTCGTGTTCCTGCTCTGGGGCAGCTATGCGCAGGCCAAGGGCAAGCTGATCGACACGCGCCGCCATCGCGTGCTGAAGGCGCCGCATCCCTCGCCCCTGTCCGCGCATCGTGGCTTTATCGGCTGCGGGCACTTCTCGCGTGCGAACGAGTACCTGCGCGAGCGCGGTGCCGCACCGATCGACTGGCGGCTGCCGCCGCGGGCGGAATTGAGCCCTGATTAAGCTCGTGTCCGTAGAATACTTGGAGCAACTTGTCCTCCGGCTCGTGGCCCCGTGCTGCAAAAATCCTTTTCAGACAATCCTTTGGAGCTTTCTTCCTCGCCCGTTTGCGCCACGTGTCGGAGCCTGCCAATTTATCGAACTTGGGAGTACAATACTGGCAAGTTCAGTTATTGATCCCGCAGGGACAGGCAGCGGGAACTCTCGACAGGTTTAGCACTCAAAGGAGCCGAGTGCTAAAGTGCTTCACAAGATGAGGGGTCCAGACGAATGAGCAATGCCTTGGTCGCCAGCAATTTCCCGGTTCCGAGCGCGGTCGGCAGCCTCGACGCGTATGTGAACGCGGTCCACCAGATTCCGATGTTGACCCAGGCCGAGGAGCAGGATCTGGCGCGGCGCTTCATCGACGAGAGCGATCTCGACGCTGCCAAGCAGATGGTGCTGTCGCACCTGCGTTTCGTGGTGCATGTCGCGCGCGGTTATTCGGGTTACGGCCTGCAGATCGGTGACCTGATCCAGGAAGGCAACATCGGCCTGATGAAGGCAGTCAAGCGCTTCGATCCGGAACACGGCGTGCGCCTGGTGTCGTTCGCGGTGCATTGGATCCGCGCCGAGATGCACGAGTTCATCCTGCGCAACTGGCGCATCGTCAAGGTCGCGACGACCAAGGCGCAGCGCAAGCTGTTCTTCAACCTGCGCAAGTCGAAGAAGCGTCTTGGCTGGATGAACGCGGAAGAGGTCAACACCATCGCGCGCGAACTTGGCGTGCCGGCTGCGACCGTGATGGAGATGGAAGCGCGCCTCAACGGCCGCGACGTCGCGTTCGACACGCCGGTCGATGCCGACGAGGACGAGCGTCCGTCACCCGCTGCGTTCCTGATCGACCATGCGGCCGATCCGTACGCGACGGTCGAGGCGGAATCCGAGGAGGAATCCAGTCTCGATACACTGCATCGCGGTCTGGTCAAGCTCGACGAGCGCTCGCGCGACATCATCCAGCGCCGCTGGCTCAAGGATAGCGAGAAGGCGACCTTGCAGGAACTCGCCGACGAATACGGCGTGTCCGCCGAGCGCATCCGCCAGATCGAAGCGAACGCGATGAAGAAGATGCGCGCGCTGTTCGTCGCCTGACGATCGCTGTCGCATCGAGTTTCCGACGGCCCCCATGCGGGGCCGTCGTGCTTTGCGTCCTCCCGCACAGCAAGATTCGCCGCTAGTACAGGTCCACCGGATCGACATCGACCGACCAGCGTAGCTTGCGCTCGCCGGGCAGCGCGCGCACCGCATCCAGCCACGTCGGCAGGAACCCCTGCAAGGCCGCGCGGTCGGCTGCCTCGATCAGCACCTGGCCGCGAAACACGCCGGCACGGCGCGGCATCGGTGCGGCGAGCGGGCCATGCGTGATGATCGCAGGATCGTTCGCGGCGGTTGCAGCGACAGCGAGGAACGCATCGAGGACGTCCCTCTGCTTGACCTCGGCACGCAGCAGCGCGAAGTGCGCGAACGGTGGCAGTCCCGCGTTGTGGCGATCCTCCAGCAGCTGCGCCGCGAGCGCTCGATAGCCGCCGTTGAGCAGCACACCCAGCAGCGGATGCGCAGGATCATGCGTCTGCAGGATCACCGCGCCCGGTCGCTCGGCGCGGCTGGCGCGGCCGGCGACCTGCACGACCAACTGGCCGAGCCGTTCACTGGCGCGGAAGTCGATGCTGTACAGGCCCTCGTCGACGCCGACCACCACGACCAGGGTCAGGTGCGGCAGGTCATGGCCCTTGGCCAGCATCTGCGTGCCGATCAGGATGCGCGCGCCGGCGTCCGGCAGGCTGTCGAACAAGGCATCGCGCATGCGTCGGCCGCGCGTGGTGTCGCGGTCGACGCGCACGATCGGCACGTCCGGAAAGCGCGCGCTGAGCGCTTCTTCGAGCCGTTCGGTGCCCTCGCCGAGCGGATGCAGCGCGAGGCCGCCGCAGGACGGACACGCGCGCGGGATCGCCTGCTCGAAACCGCAGTGGTGGCAGCGCAGGCGGCCGGCATGGCGGTGCAGCGTCAGCGCGCGCTCGCACTCGGGGCATTGCGCGCTCCAGCCGCAGTCGTGGCAGAGCAGCACCGGCGCGTAGCCGCGCCGGTTCTTGAACACCAGCACCTGTTCGCCTTTCGCGAGGCAGGCCGCGATCGCATCCAGGGTGGATGCTGCGAGCCCATGCTGCAGGCGCTGCCGGCGCAGGTCGACGACATGCAACGCCGGTGGTGTGGCGAGACCGGCGCGGTGCCTCAGGGGTAACGATCGATAACGCCCGGCTCCGACGTTCGCGAGGCTTTCCAGCGATGGCGTCGCCGAGCCCAGCAGGACTGGAATGCCGAGCGCCTTCGCGCGCATCACCGCGAGGTCGCGCGCGTGGTAGCGGAAACCTTCCTGCTGCTTGTACGAGGTGTCGTGCTCCTCGTCGATGACGATGACGCCTGGATTCGGCAATGGCACGAACAGCGCCGAGCGCGTGCCGAGGATCACCGGCGCCTCGCCGCGCGCGGCGGCGAGCCAGGCACGTGCGCGTTCGCTCTCGCCGAGACCGGAGTGCAGCGCGGCGATGTCGACGCCGAGTCGCTCGCGGAAGCGGCGCAGCGCCTGCGGCGTCAGCGCGATCTCCGGCACCAGCACCAGCGCCTGGCGACCACGCGCGAGACAGTCGCGGATGATCTCCAGGTAGACCTCGGTCTTGCCGCTGCCGGTCACGCCGTCGAGCAGGAACGGCGCGAAACCTTCGCTGGCCGCGATCACCGCATCGGCGGCCTGGCGCTGCTCCTCGTTGAGTGGCGGTCCGGCATTCGCCGCGTGCGGACGCGTGGCGGAGGCGACGCGTACGCGTTCGATCCAGCCCCGTGCCAGCGCGGTGCGGACGGCGCTGGCAAAACCGGCGACGCGTGTCTCGAGGTCGGCGCCCGACAACGGCCCGATCGCGAGCGCGTCGAGCAGCGCATCGAGGCGCGTGCCGCGACGACGCTGCGGATCGCCCCGCGCCGCATGGCCTGCCGCGGTCAGCCGCAATGCTGGAACCCCGCTCTCCGGCAACCCACGCGCCGAGCGCAACGCGACCGGCAGCGCCGCCTGTACGACCTCGCCGAGCGGGTGCTGGTAGTAGCGTGCGGCCCAGCGCAGCGTCGCCAGCAGCTCCGGGGTGAGCAGGGGCGCGGCATCCAGCACGCGTTCGATCGGCTTGAGCTTGTTGTCGTCGAGTTCCGAATCGGTAGCGCGCTCGACGACGACGCCGACGACCTGGCGGCGACCGAATGGCACCAGCACACGACAGCCCGGCGCCGCCACGACAGCTTCCGGCGCGCGGTAGTCGAACAGCGTGTTCAGGGGGACCGGAAGGGCGAGGCGCAGGATCGACGTCATGGCGGATGGTTCGCGCAAACCCGCGCGTTGCCGAGTGTAGCCGGCGCATCGCCGGCCCGCTGGCGGGGCTTGCCGACGGTTTCTCAGGAAACCATCAGGAAGGTGGGTTAACTGCCCAATCTGCTGGGGAATTTCCGCTTATCCACAGTAGTTGTGGATAACTCTGTGGATCACTGCCTGTCGGGGCGCCCGCGGGGCGCATCGTTGGGCCGCTTCGCTTGTGTTGGCGAATGTTTAATCAATCTGTAATGACTTTATATTTCAGATAGTTGCGATGCGACGGCGGCGCCTGGGGCGCTGTTTCGACCGTCATCACGGCCCGCTGTACGAGGCGTCGCCTGTCTGTGCACAACCGCTTGACAGGAGCATGCCGGCTCGTTCCTCCAGTGCTGGCGCGGCCAACGCGTCAACCGGCACCGTTCCAGCGCGTTATCCCGCAGCGAAAGACCCTCGAAAGGCGGATACCGAATGCTTGCCGATTCCTGTTCCATGAGCAGCCCCGAGCGCATGTCCGCGGCGATAGCGACGTCCAGCGACAGCACGCACGCGATCGAGCGTTTCCTGCGCGAAGTCGAGCGGCGCGCGTTGCGCATGGCGGAATTCGCGACCGCCAACCGCGACGAGGCGCTGGACCTGGTTCAGGACGCGATGTTCGGTTTCGTGCGCCACTATGGCGCGCGCACGCCGGGCGAATGGTCGCCGCTGTTCTGGCGCGTGCTCGACAGCCGCATCAACGACTGGCATCGTCGCCGCAACGTGCGCGGCCGCTGGCTGGGCTGGTTCGAGCGTGGTGACAGCGCGGATGACGAGGATCCGATCGCGGCCGTCGCGGACCCCGGCGAACCCGGCCCGCTGGCACGTCTGGCCGACGGCGAGGCGACCGCGGCGCTCGACGTCGCGCTGCGCGCACTGCCGCTGCGCCAGCGCCAGGCCTTCCTGCTGCGTATGTGGGAAGGCCTCGACGTCGCCGCGACCGCCGCGGCAATGCGCTGCAGTGAGGGCAGCGTAAAGACCCATCTGTCGCGCGCTTTGACGAACCTGCGCAGTCATCTGGAGGCGCATCGATGAACACTTCACAGAAAGAACCGTGGATCGAGCGTGCGGTCACGCTGCTCGACAAGTCCACCGAATCGCTCGACGCGGCCACGCTGTCACGTCTGAACCGCGCGCGCCAGGCCGCGCTGGCGCAGCGCCATGTCGCTTGGCGCGGCTGGGTCATCGGCAGCGGTTTCGCCGGCGCCGCGCTGGCGCTGCTGATCGCGCTCGGGATCGGCCATCGCGTCGCGCCACAGCATATGTTGAACCCTGCGGCGGTCGAACAGGGCGCCGATGCAGACGCGCTCGCGACCGATGACAATCTCGATCTGTATGAGAATCTCGATTTCTATGTCTGGCTCGATGCCGAACAACCGAACGGTAATGACTAACCGCGTGACGACGCGCCAGGCACGGCTGCTGTCGAGGCCATGCGTCGCGCTGTTCGTTTGCGTGCTGGCGTACGCGGTGCCGTCGTTTGCACAGAATTCGACGCCACCCGCTGCTACGGCACAGCCGCCGCACATCGCCTGGTCGCAGCTTTCGCCGCAGGAGCAACAGGCGTTGGCGCCATTGCGCGAGCAATGGGCGCAATGGCCGCCGTCGCAGCAGCAGCGCTTCCGCCAGGTGGCGGCGCGCTGGCAGTCCGCGCCGCCACCGCAGCGTCAGGCGATCCAGGAACGGTTGGGACGCCTGGCTTCGATGACCCCGGAACAGCGCGCCGCATTCAGTGCGCGCTCCGATGAATTCCGTGCCCTGCCGCCGGACCGCCAGCAGGAATTGCGCCGCGCGGCGCAGCGTTTCCAATCCTTGCCACCGGCGCAGCGTCAGGCCCTGCGCCAGCGCTACGAGCGGGTGCCACCGGCACAGCGGCCGCATCCGCGTTCAACGCCGCCGCGCAGCGGTGCCGCGACCGGCAAGCCTGCGCGGTCGAAGTGACAGGCTGCGCGGCGACCTTGCTGATTGCCGTGTCCCTGATCCCGCGCGGTGAGCAAGGTTTCGCTCTCCAGCCCGAGGCTCAGGTGATCGCGAGGCTGACGACGAGCGCGGCTGCGAGTCCCCAAGCGAGCATCATCACATAGCAGAAGCCGACGAAGCCGTATTTCAGCGTAGTCATGAACCAGCCCTGCTTGTAGACGCGCTTCTGCATCAGCAACAGATAGATCGGAATCCAGGTCCATATCAGGCCACGCGCGAGCCGCAGCGGGGACAGCAGCCATTGCGCGTCGGTCGCGGCCCAGCCGAGCAGCAGCTGCGCGATCGCGACCAGTAGCAGCGACAGGCAGATGAACGCATGGCTGTGCAGCGCCACCATCAGGTGTTCCATGTAGAGCCGTCGCTTGAAGAGGTAGGCGATCTTCAACAGCACCGCGAACAGCGGCATCAGCGCGAACAACGTTTGCGGCAGCACCGAGAACACGCCGGCGACCAGATGGCGCGGGTCGCGCTTGGCCGCGATGATGTTGTCCTTGGCGTGGCCGATGGCCTCGTTGAGCTTGGTGTTCGCGAACACCGGCAACCAGGCGACGCGGACCGGGTGCGCGACGGGATCCCAAGGCTTGCCGTCGAACGAGAGCGTTTCGTCGTCGTTCGGGTCCGGTGGCGGCGTCAGACCCTTGGCCTTGGCCTCGTCGCTCGCCTTCAGGTAGGCGAGGCGCTTGTCGGATTTCCTGCGCACCGCGTCGATGGCCTTCTGCAGCCCGGCCTGCGCGGAGGCCGGCATGTTCGGCGCGCTCTTCGCGCTTTCGATGCCCTCCAACGCCTTTTGCGTGCGTTTCTGCAGGTCGGCTTCGTTCTGAGCGTGGTCGATGCTGCCTTCGTCGTCACCAAGATTGAAATGGAAGTCGCCGACGTTGAGGCTGGCTTGGATCGCGAAGAACGAGATCACGCAGAGGAAAAAGAACAACCGGAACGGCGTCACGTAGCGCGTGCGCCGCCCGACGAAGTACTCGGTGGTCAAGTAGCCGGGCTGGAAATACAGCGGAAAGATGCTGCGGAAGATGCGCGAATCGACGTTGAAGATCGTGTCCGCGGCATCGGCCAGCACGCTCGCCAGGTGGCGGATCATGCCCTTCTCGGGCTGACCGCAGGCATAGCAGAACGGGCCGTGCATCGGCGCGCCGCAGTTCGCGCAGGCTTTCGTGGCGCGGGCGGTGGCGGGTGGAGCAGTGGGCGCTTCGGTTGCGGTGGCAGGCTGGGCAGATTCGCTGGTCATGCGATGAGTGCGGCTCCATCGTGCGCGAGGTCGCGGTGCTCGGATAAGATTCCGCACACAGGTCCCCCCGAATGTCCCTCATTCTACATAGCCGACAGCCGCGTCTCGCGCGCGAGCTGCAAGAAACGCTGCGCCTCGCGGTGCCGCTCGTGCTCGGCCAGCTGTCCGCGGTCGGCATGAACGTGATCGACGCGCTGCTCGCCGGCCACCTCGATGCGCACACGCTCGGCGCGGTCGCGATCGGCACCAGCGTGTGGTCGCTGGCGATCGTCACCATCATTGGCGTGATGATGGCGTTGCCGCCGTCGGTCGCGCAGCTCAACGGCGCCGGCCGGCGCGACGCGATCGGTCCGTTGTTCCGCCAGGCGTTGTGGCTCGCGCTGGGCCTCGGCCTCGTGCTCGGTCTCGTGGTGCGCTTCGGCGGCGCGCTGCTGGTCGCGGAGATCGGCATCGACCCGCAACTGGTGCCGGATGTGATCCGCTTCCTGCACGCGGTTGCGTTCGGAGCGCCGGCACTGACCATGTTCTTTGCCCTGCGCGGACTCGGCGAGGGCATCGGCCTGACCCGGCCGACGATGTACTTCAGCGTGTTCGGTCTGGCCCTGCTCGGACCGATCGGTTACGCGCTGATGTACGGCCGGCTTGGCGTGCCGCGGCTCGGCGCGTTCGGCAGCGGCAGCGCGACCGCGCTGGTGCTGTGGCTGCAGATGCTCGCGTTCCTCGGCTATGTCGCCCGGCGCCGCCACTATCGCGACCTGCACCTGTTCGCGCATTTCGAGAAACCGGACCTGCGCGCGCTCGCTGGCCTGCTGCACATCGGCGTGCCGATGGGCGTGACCCTGCTCATGGAAGCCGGCCTGTTCGTCGCGGTCGCACTGATCATCGGCACGCTCGGCACCGATGTCGTCGCCGGCCACCAGGTCGCATTGAACGTCGCCTCGGTCGCGTTCATGGTGCCGCTCGGAGTCGCGATGGCGACCACCGTTCGTGTCGGCCACGCGGTCGGCCGCGGCGACGCACAGGGCGTGCGCGATGCCGGGCTCGTCGGCATCGGTCTGACCTTGGTCGCGCAAAGCGTGTCCGCTGGCCTGATGCTGCTGGTGCCGCACCGGATCGCCGCGCTGTACACCACCGACGCAGACGTCGCCGCGCTGGCCGCGCAGTTGCTCGTACTGGCCGGTTTGTTCCAGTTCTCCGACGGCATCCAGGTCGCCGCGAACGGCGCGCTGCGCGGTCTCAAGGACACGCGCATCCCGATGGTCATCACCACGTTCGCGTACTGGGGCGTCGGCATGCCGGTCGGCTGGTGGCTCGCGTTCCCGCACGGGCTCGGCGCACGCGGTATGTGGATGGGGCTGATCGCCGGTCTCAGCATGGCCGCTGTGCTGCTGTCGCGACGGTTCTGGAAACTCGCACGACTGCCGTCCACGCCCGCGCGGGCATGACCAAAGCCGGATGCCGCATACCGGCAATTTCGAGTACGCTGATCCGCAATGAATCGCGGCGCACCAGCGCCGAGGAACCCATGATGTCCACCGAACAACCTGGCGTGATCCGCCGCTTCTTCCACGGCTTGTGGAATGCGCTGAACTTCACACGCCGGCTCGTCTTCAACCTGATCTTCCTGCTCCTGCTGATCGGGTTTATCGGCGCATTCTTCGCCGGACGCCCGACACTGGCGCCGCGCACCGCACTGGTGCTCGATCCGATCGGTTTGATCGTCGAGCAGTACAGCAGCGATCCGGCGCAGCGTGCGTTGACGAACCTGGCCGGCAACGAGGTCAAGGAAGTGCAGCTGCGCGACCTGCTGCGCGTGATCGACGCCGCCGCGAAGGACGCACGCATCGAGCGCATCGTGCTGGTGCCGGACGAGATCGATGGCGCGGGTCTGTCGACCTTGCGTGACCTTGGCGCCGCGCTGGATCGCTTCCGTGCGACCGGCAAGGAGATCGTCGCGGTCTCCGGCGGCATGGGACAGAACCAGTATTTCCTCGCCGCGCATGCAAACCGCATCCTGCTCGATCCGGACGGCGCGGTGCTGCTCGAAGGTTTCGCGAACTACCGCAGCTACTTCAAGGACGCGCTTGACAAGCTCGGCGTGCAGGTGCACCTGATCAAGGTCGGCACGTTCAAGTCCGCGGCCGAACCGTACATCCTCAACCAGGCCTCGGACGCCGCGAAGGAAGCCGACAGCTACTGGATGGGCGGGCTGTGGCAGGAATACCTCGCCGAGATCGCCTCCTTGCGCAAGATCGACGCGGCGACGATCAGCGACGACATTGCACACTACGACGAGCGCGTCGCCACGCATCAGGGCGATCTGGCCCAGCTGGCGCTCGATCAGAAGCTGGTCGACCAGCTCGCGACGCGCGCCGAGGCGCGCGCGCTGCTGCGCGCCCAGGGCGTCGCCGAGGGCAGCGACAGTTTCCGCCAGGTCGACTACAAGAAATATCTCGCGACGCTCGGCATCGACGGCCTGCCGCTGCACG
Source organism: Dokdonella soli (assembly GCF_039523175.1). Classification (NCBI taxonomy): domain Bacteria; kingdom Pseudomonadati; phylum Pseudomonadota; class Gammaproteobacteria; order Lysobacterales; family Rhodanobacteraceae; genus Dokdonella; species Dokdonella soli. The sequence goes on along the minus strand of NZ_BAAAEU010000032.1, from coordinate 110,949 downwards.
GTTCGCAGGTCGCGGTCGTCGTCGCGCAGGGCGAGATCGTGCCCGGCGAGCAGCCGCCCGGTCTGATCGGTGGCAAGTCGACCGCGCAGCTGGTGCGCGCCGCGCGCGAGGACAACAAGGTCAAGGCGATCGTGCTGCGCGTGAACTCGCCCGGTGGTGATGCGTACTCGTCGGAACTGATTCGACGCGAACTCGCGCAGGCGCGCGAGGCGAACAAGCCGGTCATCGTCTCGATGGGCGATGTCGCCGCGAGCGGCGGCTACTGGATCTCGATGGACAGCGACGAGATCTGGGCGCAGCCGACCACGATTACCGGTTCGATCGGCATCTTCGGCCTGTTCGTGACCGTGCCGGATACGCTGGCGAAACTCGGCATCCACACTGACGGCGTCGGCACCACGCCGCTGGCCGGCACGCTCGATATCCGCCGCCCGCTGTCGCCGCAGCTGGAGGCGATCCTGACCAGCGTGATCCGGCGCGGCTACAGCGAATTCATCGGCAAGGTCGCGAAGGCACGCGGCAAGACACCGGAACAGATCGACACGATCGCGCAAGGGCGCGTCTGGGACGGCAGCCAGGCCAAGGAACGCGGACTCGTCGACAAGCTCGGTGGCCTCAACGACGCGATCGCCGCCGCCGCCGCTCGCGCGAAGCTCGGCAAGGACTACCAGGTGCGCTACGTCGAACGCGAACTCAGCACCTGGGAACGCCTCGCGCTGAGCTTCAGCAACAGCGACGCGATGGTGCGCGTCGCGCGCTGGGCCGGTTTCACGCTGCCGGCCGGCGTGTTCGACAGCGCGGATGTGAAGCAGGTCGCCGGCGTCGTCGAGTCATTGCATGGCAAGCGCTATGGCGCGTTTGCGCATTGTTTCTGCGAGTTGCGCTGAGTACATCGGCGCGCGCCAAACAAGATGGGTCGTCATCCCGGCGAAAGGGGTTCAGTGGCTCCAACAAAAACGCCGAGACGCTGGGTCCCGGCTTTCGCCGGGACGGCGGACTAAGCATCAAGCGTCTGCTGGTCAGTTTGGACCGCGACCACCTCGCATGGGCGAACGCAGAACCAAGGCCCATCCTCGCCGAACCAGACGTAGCCGTAGTCATCCAGTTCCAGTATAGGCATCGCCTTGCCCTCGACGACTTTGAGCCGAGAGACATCTTGCGCTGGCAGATCGCGTATCAACGACTCAGGGATCATGGGAATGCGCACCAACTGACCGGCTCGAACTGGATTGCCGACAGCATCGAACGCAGGAAGCAGAAATCCAGCCGGCAATGGTTCGATTGGCGGAGGGAAGAAGGACATCGATAAATAAATTTTTTGTCAGCGCAGAGCCGAGTTGATCTTGTCCAGCGTTGCCTTGCCCGGACAGAGCTCCTTCGCCGACAGCGCATTGAACGGCGTCGCGACCGTGTTGAGGTGCTGGTGCAGGTCGTGCGGGTCCTTGTCGACGTAGAGCAGGCCGGTGACGACCTCGCCGCGCGCCTGGTGCGCATGCACGTAGTTCATCGCGGCGATGCGGTCGCCAGGGTCGTAGGCGGCGTCAAGCTTGCGCAGGCGCAGCACGCTGCCATCGTGCTGTTCGACCTCGACGACCTCGCCCGGCGCGTAGTCGATGCTGATTTCCGCGCGCGGCGCGATGTAGTCGAGCTGGTTGACCGCGTCGTTGTGCTCGCGCACGTATTCGTAGCTCTTGGTGCTGCCGGCGTGGTTGTTGAACGCGACGCAGGGGCTGATCACGTCGAGGAACGCGGCGCCTTGGTGCGCGATCGCGGCCTTGATCAGCGGCACCAGCTGCTGCTTGTCGCCCGAGAAGCCGCGCGCGACGAAGCTTGCGCCGAGCTGCATCGCCAGGCCGACCAGGTCGATCGGCGCATCGGTGTTGGCGACGCCTTTCTTCGACATCGAACCCTGGTCAGCGGTCGCGGAGAACTGGCCCTTGGTCAGCCCGTACACGCCGTTGTTCTCGACGATGTAGACCATGTTCACGCCGCGCCGGATCGCGTGCACGAACTGGCCGATGCCGATCGACGCAGAATCGCCGTCACCGGACACGCCGAGGTAGACCAGATCGCGGTTCGCGAGGCTCGCGCCGGTCAAGACCGAAGGCATGCGCCCGTGCACGGTGTTGAAACCGTGCGACTGGCCGAGGAAGTAATCCGGCGTCTTCGAGCTGCAGCCGATGCCGGACAGTTTGGCAATGCGATGCGGCTCGATCGAAAGCTCCCAGCAGGCGTGGATGATCGCGGCCGAGATCGAGTCGTGGCCGCAGCCGGCGCACAGCGTCGAGATCTTGCCCTCGTAGTCGCGGCGCGTGAAACCGATTGCGTTGCAGCCGAGGTTCGGATGGTGCAGCTTGGGTTTGGCAATGTAGGTCATGCGTGCGCCACCTTGCCTGGCTGGATCGATTCGACGTGAGGCGCGCGCATGTGCGCGCCGATTGCGCCCGCGATGAAGCGCGCGGTGATCGGCGTGCCGTCGTAGTGCAGGATCGGCACCAGTCGCGCAGGATCGATGCCGAACTCGTTGACCAGCATCGAGCGCAACTGGCTGTCGCGGTTCTGCTCGACGACGAATACGCGCTCATGTGCGGCAACAAAGCCCGCGACGGAATCGGCGAACGGAAATGCGCGGATGCGCAGCGTGTCCAAATGCATGCCGCTGGCTTCCAGCACGGTGATCGCCTCGTCCATTGCCGGCCCGGTCGAGCCGAAATGGATCGCGCCGTAGCGGGTCTTGTGCTTCGCTTCGCGCAGCAGCGGCTGCGGAACCATTGCCTTCGCGCTGTCGAACTTCGTCAGCAGGCGCTGCATGTTGTAGACGTAGTCCGAACCGCGCTCGGAATAGCGCGCGTACGGATCGCGCGAGGTGCCGCGCGTGAAATACGCGCCGCGGCTCGGGTGCGCGCCCGGGTAGGTGCGGTACGGGATACCGTCGCCGTCGACGTCCTTGTAGCGGCCGAAGTCCTTGCCGGCCTCAAGCTCAATGGCGCTCATCACCTTGCCGCGATCGTACTGGCGCGTGTCGTCCCACGTGAATGGCGCGCACAGGCGCTGGTTCATGCCGATATCGAGATCGCTCATCACGAAGATCGGCGTCTGCAGCCGGTCGGCGAGATCGAGCGCCTGCGCGGCGAACTCGAAGCACTCGTGCGGATCTTCGGGGAACAGCAGCACATGCTTGGTGTCGCCGTGCGAGGCGTAGGCGCAGGCGATCAGATCCGACTGCTGGGTGCGCGTCGGCATGCCGGTCGACGGACCGCCGCGCTGCACATTGATGATCGTGGCTGGGATCTCGGCGAAATAGGCGAGGCCGATGAATTCGGTCATCAACGAGATGCCCGGCCCCGCGGTCGTGGTGAACGCGCGCGCGCCATTCCAACCGGCGCCGACAACCATGCCGATCGAGGCGATCTCGTCTTCGGCCTGCACGACCGCGAATTTGTTCGCGGCGTGCTCGTTCGGACCCGTCCCGGGCTCGACGCGATACTTCATGCAGTACTTCTGGAACGCTTCGGCCAGCGACGAGGACGGTGTGATCGGATACCAGGCGCACACGGTCGCACCGCCGTACACGCAGCCGAGCGCGGCAGCGCTGTTGCCGTCGACGAAGATGCGGTCGCCGACCGCGTCCGCCCTGCGAACGCGCAACCCGAGTGGATGCGCGAGCCGCGACTGCACATAGTCGCGGCCGAGATGCAGCGCCTGCTTGTTCGCGTCGAGCAATTTCTCCTTGCCCTTGTACTGCTCGCCGATCAATTGCTCGATGACCGCGATGTCGATGTCGAGCAGCAGCGACAGGGCGCCGACATACATGATGTTCTTGAACAGCTGGCGCTGGCGAGGGTCGCTCCAGGTGTGGTTGCAGATTTCGGTCAGTGGCACACCGATGACCTGCACATCGTCACGGAACTTCGATTTCGGCAGCGGCCGCGTGGAATCGTAGAAGAGGTAGCCGCCTGGCTCGATTTCCTTGAGGTCCGCGTCCCAGGTCTGCGGATTCATCGCGACCATCAGGTCGACACCGCCGCGCCGGCCGAGCCAGCCGTTTTCGTTGACGCGCACCTCGTACCAGGTCGGCAGGCCCTGGATGTTCGACGGAAAGATGTTGCGCGGACTGACCGGCACGCCCATGCGCAGGATCGCCTTCGCGAACAGCTCGTTCGCCGAGGCCGAACCCGAGCCGTTGACGTTCGCGAACTTGATGACGAAGTCGTTGGTGGCGGCGATCGTCTTCATGCGGCCTTCGTCCTCGCCACGGCCTTGTGACAGGCCGGACCTGCATCCGTCATCTCGAGCAGGAACTTCTGCATGTCCCAGGCACCGGTCGGGCAGCGCTCGGCGCACAGGCCGCAGTGCAGGCAGACGTCCTCGTCCTTGGCCATGATGCGTCCGGTCTTGAGCGTGCCGGACACGTAGAGATCCTGCTCCGCGTTCAGCGCCTGTGCGGAGAGGCGCTGGCGCAGGTCCGCCTCGTCGCCGTTTTGCGTGAACGTGATGCAGTCCATCGGGCAGATGTCGACGCAGGCATCGCATTCGATGCACAGCTTGTCGGTGAACACGGTCTGCACGTCGCAGTTCAGGCAGCGCTGCGCTTCCTTCCACGCCGTCTCCGCATCGAAGCCGAGTTCGACTTCGAGCTTGATGCTCTTCAGCGTCTTGCCGGCGTCGGCCCACGGCACCTTGTAGCGCTGGTCCGGCGCGATGTCGTTGTCGTAGCTCCACTCGTGGATGCCCATCTTCTGCGAAATCAGATTGGTCATCGGCGGCGGTCGGTCGTGCACGTCCTCGCCATTGAGCAGCTTGTCGATCGACACCGCGGCTTCGTGGCCGTGTGCGACGGCCCAGATGATGTTCTTAGGGCCGAACGCGGCGTCGCCACCGAAGAACACCTTCGACAGGCTCGACTGCATCGTGGTCTTGTCGACCACCGGCATGTCCCACTTCGCGTCGAACGCGATACCGAGGTCGCGTTCGATCCACGGAAACGCATTCGCCTGGCCGACCGCGATCAGCACCTCGTCGCATTCGACCAGCGTGTCGGGTTCGCCGGTCGGCACCAGCGAGCGCCGCCCGTTCGCATCGTGCTCGGCGCGCACGTGCTCGAAGGTCATGCCGGTCAACCGGCCGTTCTCGTGTACGTAAGTCTTCGGCACCATGTAGTTGAGGATCGGGATGCCTTCGTGCATCGCATCCTCCTTCTCCCACGGCGAGGCCTTCATTTCCTCAAAGCCCGAGCGCACGATGACCTTGACGTCCTCGCCACCGAGCCGGCGCGCCGAACGACAACAGTCCATCGCGGTATTGCCGCCGCCGAGCACGATCACGCGCTTGCCGACTTTCTTGACGTGCTCGAAATACACCGAGGCGAGCCAGTCGAGACCGATATGGATCTGCTCGGCCGCTTCCTGGCGCCCTGGCAGATCGAGATCGCGCCCGCGCGGTGCGCCGCAGCCGACAAACACCGCGTCGTAGTTCTCCGCGAGCAGCGCGCGCATCGAATCGATGCGGCGTCCGCCGACGAACTCGACGCCGAGATCGAGGATGTAGCCGGTTTCCTCGTCGATGACTTCCTCGGGCAGGCGGAAGCGCGGCACCTGCGTGCGCATGAAGCCGCCGGCCTTCGCATCGGCCTCGAACACGGTGACCTGGTAGCCGAGCGGCGCGAGATCGCGCGCGACGGTCAGCGAAGCCGGTCCGGCACCGATGCAGGCAACGCGCTTGCCGTTCTTCGTTGTCGCCGGTTTCGGCAGGCGATCGCGGATGTCGTCCTTGAGATCGGCCGCGACGCGCTTCAGTCGGCAGATCGCAACCGGCTCGGGTTTGCCGCCGCTTTCCTCGACGCGACCGCGCCGACAGGCCGGCTCGCAGGGACGATCGCAGGTGCGCCCGAGGATTCCCGGGAACACGTTCGACTTCCAGTTGACCATGTACGCGTCGGAATAGCGGCCGGCCGCTATCAGGCGGATGTATTCGGGGACCGGAGTATGGGCCGGGCAGGCCCACTGGCAATCGACGACTTTGTGGAAATACGCGGGATCGCGAATATCAGTCGGCTGCACTACAGGCTCCTGGCTGAGACCGAAGGAACTGCTGCCTGCCAGCCTAGTCCTTGCGTCGTCGCGACGCAAAGGGGCACTGCACCAAAAGAGAAACCGCAGGAGCGACTTCAGCCGCGATGCTCTTTCTCTACGGCCAACACCGTGCGCAGGTCATGCAAAGGCATCGCGGCTGAAGCCGCTCCTACGACCAGCCGTTGTCTTGAAGTCCTCCCCTGCCAGGAACGGCTGGGTGGGGACGGCGCAGATGGCTAACCGCCTTGCTCCTGCATCGCCTTGTCCCGCTTTTCCTTGTCTTCCTGCAGCTGCTTCTCGACCGCTTTCGCCTTTTCCAGCGCCTTCAGCTGGTCATCGAACACGGTCTTCTGCTTCGCCTGTGCGGGCTGTTCGGCAGGGGCGGGGTTCGCCGCGTCGGTGTCCGCCGCCTTGTGGCTTCCGCAGGCGGCGAGCGCAAGCAGGCTGGCGAGAATGAGGCCGGCCTTGATCGAGCCCGCTTTGATCAGAGTGGAACGGAACATGGCGTGCTCCAGGCGCGTCGGTATCCGCTAAAGTCTGCGCCGCACAGTCGATCGGAACAAGCGGGAGGATGCGCTGATGACGAACCCGTCACGCTGGCGGCTCGATGGCAAGACCGCGCTGGTCACCGGCGCGAGCAAAGGGATCGGCCTTGCCTGCGCGCGTGAGTTGGCCGCGCTCGGCGCGAACCTGCTGCTGGTAGCGCGCGACGAAATCCATCTCGAACAGGCGCGCGTCGAACTGGTCGAGGAATTTCCCGAGCGCGAGATCTTCGTCTGTGATGCCGACCTTGCCGTGCAGGAGCAACGCCTCGAAATATTCGATTGGATCGCCGACCTCGACGTCGAACTCTCGCTGCTGGTCAACAACGTCGGCGCCAACATCTCGAAGCCGGCGCTCGACTACACGCTTGATGAGGTGCGCGCGCTGGTCGAGACGAACGTTCTCAGCGCGTTCGAGATGTGTCGGCTCGCGCATGCCTCCCTCGCCGAACACGGCAACGCGGCGATCGTGAACGTCGGCTCGGTGTCGGGCCTCACGCACGTGCGCACCGGCGCGCCGTACGGCCTCGCCAAGGCCGCGTTGCACCAGCTCACGCGCAATCTCGCCTGCGAATGGGCCGACGACGGCATCCGCGTCAACGCGGTCGCGCCATGGTACATCCGCACGCAGCGCACCGAAGGCCCGCTCGCCGACACCGACTATCTCGAGGAAGTGCTGGAGCGCACGCCGATCGGCCGCATCGGCGAGCCGGAGGAAGTCGCGTCAGCAGTCGCGTTCCTGTGCCTGCCGGCGGCGAGCTACATCACGGGAGAGTGCATTGCGGTGGATGGCGGATTTTTGCGTTACGGGTTTTGAAGCACGCGTCGGGGGCGACTCCCAACACCTGCGCAGGGATGGCGATGCATCGACAGCCGAAAACGGCGAGTCCGCGCCCTCGATCGGCGTTAGCATGTGCGCATGCAACCATCCGCCCACACCAGCAACCTCGACCACCGCGCCTGCGACCGCGCGCGCCTGACCCGCGATCCGCGTTTCGACGGACTGTTCTTCATCGCGGTCACCTCGACCGGGATCTATTGCCGGCCAGTGTGTCCCGCGCCGTCACCGAAGCAGCAGAACATCCGCTACTACGACAGCGCGGCGGCAGCGTCCGCGGCAGGCTTCCGGCCGTGCCTGCGCTGCCGGCCCGAGGCCGCGCCGGGTTCGCCGCTGCATCGGGCGAAGAGCGAGCTGGTCGCTGGTGCGTTGCGCCTGATCGAGCAGGGTGCGCTGGACAATGGGTCATTGCCTGAGCTCGCCGCACGCGTGGGCGTTGGTGAGCGCCATCTGCGTCGCGTGTTCGCCGAGGAACTCGGCGCGAGTCCGCTCGATGTCGCGGCGACGCGTCGACTGCTGTTCGCGAAGCAGTTGCTCGGCGAAACCGCGCTGCCGATGACCGCGATCGCGCAGGCGTCCGGCTATGCGAGCCTGCGTCGCTTCAACGCGGCGTTCAGCGAGGCCTACGGCAAGCCGCCGCGTGAGATCCGGCGCGGGCGCGCCTTGGCCGCTTCTTCCGCTGACGAACTCGTGCTGCGTCTGCCGTATCGCGCGCCCTACGATTTCGTGCATCTACTGGAATTCTATGCTCGGCGCACGATTCCTGGCGTCGAGGTCGTTGATGCGGACGGCTATCGGCGCAGCGTCGTGATCGATGGCGTGCCGGGCTGGTTCGCGGTCGCGCCGCTCGCGGGCGACTCCGCGCTCGCGTTGCGTGTGCATCATCCAAAAAGCAGCGTGCTCGGCACGATCGCAGCACGCGTGAAGCGCATGTTCGATGTCGACGCGGACCCGCGCGCCCTCACGGCCGCGTTCCAACGCAGCGCGCTGATGAAGCCGCTGATCCGGCGCTGGCCCGGTCAACGTCTGCCGGGCGCCTGGGACGGTTTCGAACTCGCGGTGCGCGCGGTGCTCGGCCAGCAGGTCAGCGTCGCGGCCGCACGCACGCTGGCCGCGCGCGTGGCCGCGACTTACGGAACGCCATTCGCGGAAGGCACGCCGGTCGGATTGACAGCGCTGTTCCCGGCGCCGGAGGCGCTCGCGAACGCGCCGCTTGAACAACAGGGCATCACGCGCGCGCGCGCGGCGACGATCCGCGGCCTTGCACAAGCGGTGCTGGAAGGCCGTGTGCAGTTCCGCGCCGAGCAGCCACTGGCTGCATTCGAACGCGATCTGGTCGCGCTGCCCGGCATCGGACCGTGGACCGCGCACTACATCGCGATGCGCGCGCTCGCGCAACCCGACGCATTTCCTGCCGCGGACCTGATCCTGCGCCGCGCGGCCGGGCAGGGACGGACCTTGGGCACGCGCGAACTCGAGGGCTTGAGCGAAGAATGGCGGCCCTGGCGTGCGTACGCAGTGATGCTGCTGTGGAGAAGTTCATGAGTGCCCATGACACCCTGATGCCGTTCGATTTCGTTGCCGCTGATGAAACCGACTCCGGGGCGATGGACTACGACTACCTCGACACGCCGATCGGTCCGTTGCTGCTGGTCGCGGACGAACACGGCCTGCGCCATATCGATTTCCCTCGCGCAGACCAGGGCGAGCGCATCAAGCGTGATTGGCGTCGCGATCGCCGCAACCTCGGCGCGGCGATCGAGCAGCTCGAAGCGTACTTCGACGGGCGCTTGCACACGTTCGATCTCGCACTGGCCGCGCGTGGCACCGAATTCCGCAGATGCGTATGGAACGAACTCGCACGGATTCCGTATGGCGAGACGATCAGTTACGGCGAACTTGCGCGCCGCATCGGTGATCCTTCCGCGAGCCGCGCGGTCGGCGCCGCGAACGGCGCGAACCCGTTGCCGATCATCGTGCCCTGCCATCGCGTGATCGGCGCAAACGGCAAGCTGACCGGTTTCGGTGGCGGCCTGCCGACCAAGCAGTGGCTGCTCGAGCACGAGCGGCGACATGCACCGCGACCCGCGTTTGCACTGTCGTAAGTTTTGTGCACGTTTCGCGCGTCGTTATCCACAGCGCCTGTGGACATCTCGCGGGATAAGTCTGTGGAGCGAGCCGTGCAGACCGCGCCACGCCTTGCTTTCGCACGCTTTGTTGCAAGGATTGCCAACACGGTGGCGGATCATGCGCGTGAAGAGTCGTCAACCCCGGATTGCGACTTTGCGCTCGCGATTTGCGCGCATCACGTCGTGCAACATGAGCGCGTCGGTTGTCAACGCGCGCGGTATGCGTGTTATCCACAGTCGCTGTGGACAGAGTTCGGGATAAGTATGTGGAGCAAGTCGCGCAGACCGCGCCACGCCTGGCTTTCGTGCACCCTGGCGCGAAATTCGCCAACGCGTCCGCGTGCGCGTGGCGATGCGTTTGTCAACAGCCGCGCATGCGTTCGCGCAACGCAGTTCGCTCATCCTTGAGTTGCGCTTCGGTATCGCTGAATGCGCGCTTCAACTTGTGTTCGACGTCGTCGATCCGGCTGCGCAGGTAGGCACACGCTTCCTGGGGATCGGCGTGATGGCATTCATCGTCGACCCAGACATACGCACCGGCGAGCGGAGCCTGCGCGGCAGGGATATCCGGAATCGTTCGCAACCCCGGTGCGGAAACGCCGATGCCATTGGGGCCGCCATAGGCCTGCGCCAGGCTCTGGCCCGATCCGCCGAGCATGCCGTACGGCACCGCGCTGCGACTGCCGATGCCGTCGTCGCTGAGATAGCGGCTGCCGTCGTAGCGCGTGCAGAGGAAGAAGCTCGGTGGCGACACGAGCGGAGCCTGCGGTGCGGAAGATACGACGGGCTCCTCGGCGGGCGACGCATCCGCATTCTGCTTCGGAATCGTCGCGTTGACCGGCAGTGTGTCGGGCAGGTACATGCGTTGTTGCGACTGCCCGGCGTGACAGGGCCGATCCTGGAAACTCAGCGCACCGTCGGCTCCGACGCACCTGTACGCGCTCGCCGCGTCGGCAACGCCGACGGCGGCGAGCGACAGAACCAGGCAAACCGCCGCTCGACTCATTGCGGCAGTCTACGCCGCGTGCCGGCAAGCTGCGATTGACCTCCGGCGCTTACCAGGGCAGGGTCTGGCCGAGATGCGAGAAGCTGCCGTTCGGGCCGTCCGCGCCGATCAGGGCGAGTTCGACGCTGGTCTTCGCGCCCTCGACAACGTCGATATCGCCGTGGCTGTTCATGTCGGTCTTCACCGAGCCCGGATGGATCGCGTTGACCTTGATCGTGCTGTCGCGCAACTCGTGGGCGAGCTGCACGGTCCAGGCGTTCACGGCGCTCTTGGACACGTTGTACGCCGGCACCTTGAAGTCATAGATCGGCGACGTCGGGTCGGCGTTGAGTGCGACCGAGCCGAGGATGCTCGACACATTGACGATGCGCGCGGCTGGCGCCTTCCTGAGCAACGGCAGAAACGCCTGGGTGACGGCAACGAGGCCGAACACGTTGGTGTCGAACGTCTTGCGCCAGACATCGAGCGTCTGTTCGGAAGGCTTCTTCGCGAGGTCGTCGAAGAGGACGCCGGCGTTGTTGACGAGGATGTCGAGGCGACCGTGCTTCTTTTCGACTTCTTGCGCGGCTGCGGCGATGCTCTTCTCATCGCTTGCGTCCAGCGCGAGCGCTTCGACCTTCAAGCCTTCGCCTTGCAGCGCCTGTGCGGCGGCGACGCCCTTGCCGTGATCGCGCGCGGCGAGGATGACGTGGACGTTGTTCTGCGCGAGCTGGCGTACGGTTTCGAGACCGATGCCGCGCGTGGCGCCGGTGACGAGAGCGATCTTGCTTGTCATGTTTGCGTTCTCCTGTAAGGGGGATCGTTCCGGCATCGGCCGGAACGAGGGATCAGTGGTGGGTTGCGGGAATAGCAAGACGTTCCGTGTCCTGCGCTGGTACATCCTTGCGGCGGCGTCCGCGCAGCAGCAGATAGAACACCGGCGTCAGCAGCAGGCCGAAGAAGGTCACGCCGAGCATGCCGGAGAACACCGCCACGCCCATCGCGCGACGCATCTCGGAGCCGGCGCCGCTCGAGGTGACCAGCGGGATCACGCCCATCACGAACGCGAGCGAGGTCATCAGGATCGGGCGCAGGCGCAGGCGACAGGCATCGAGCACGGCTTGCCAGACGGATTCGCCCAGTGCTTCGCGATCACGTGCGAATTCGACGATCAGGATCGCGTTCTTGCAGGCGAGGCCGACCAGCACGATCAGGCCGATCTGCGTGAAGATGTTGTTGTCGCCGCCGGAAACGGTCACACCGAGGAGCGCACAGAGCAGGCACATCGGCACGATCAGGATCACCGCGAGCGGCAGCGACAGGCTCTCGTACTGCGCGGCGAGCACGAGGAACACCAGCAGCACGACCAGCGGGAAGATCCAGGCCATCGTGTTGCCGGCGAGGAATTCCTGGTAGGTCAGGTCGGTCCATTCGTAGGCCATGCCGTTCGGCAATTCCTGCGCGAGCACTTCCTCGATCGCCTTCTGCGCCTGGCCGCTGCTGTAGCCGGGTGCGGCGGCGCCATTGATCTCGGCGGCGAGGTAGCCGTTGTAGTGCGGCACGCGATCCGGACCCGAGGTCTCGCGCGTGGTCACGAAGCTCGCCAGCGGGATCATGTCGCCGCGTGCATTGCGCGTTTTCAGACGGCCAATGTCGTCGGCATGCAGGCGGAAGCCCGGCTCGGCCTGCGCATTGACCTGGTAGGTGCGGCCGAAGCGGTTGAAGTCGTTCACGTACAACGCGCCCAGATACATCTGCATCGTGTCGTAGATGTTCTGCAGCGGCACGCCGGCCGACTTCGCCTTCTCGCGATCGACATCCACTTCGATCTGCGGCACGTTGACCTGGAACCCCGAGAACACCGCGGCGAGTTCTGGCCGCTTGCCCGCCTTCGCGATCACGTTCTGCAATTGCTTGTAGAGCTCGTCGGCGCCGAAGTTGGCGCGATCCTCGATCTGCAGCTTGAAGCCGCCGATCGTGCCCAGGCCCTGTACCGGCGGTGGCGGGAAGATCGCGATGAACGCATCCTGGATCTTCGCGAACTGTGCGTTCATCGCCATCGCGATGCCGCCGGCCGACTTCGACGGATCGCGGCGTTCGGCGAACGGCTTCAGCGGCGTGAACGCGATGCCCATGTTCGGAGCATTCGTGAAACCGTTGATCGACAGGCCAGGGAACGCCGGCACCGATTCGACGCCCGGTGTCTTCAGCGCGATATCGCCCATGCGCTTGATCACGTCCGTCGTGCGGTCGAGCGTCGCCGCATCCGGCAACTGCGCGAAGCCGACCAGGTATTGCTTGTCCTGCGGCGGCACGAAGCCGGTCGGCGTGTGCGCGAAACCGAACGCGGTCAGCCCGATCAGGCCGACGTAGATGAACAACGCGATCGAGCTCGCGCGCAGGACGCGCCCGACACCGCGCACGTAGCCGTTCGAGGCGCGTGTGAAGAAGCGGTTGAACGGGCGGAAGAACCAGCCGAGCGAGGCGTTCAGCACGCGCGTCGCCCGATCCGGCGGCGTGTCATGCGCTTTCAGCAGCAGGGCCGACAAGGCCGGCGACAAGGTCAGCGAATTGAACGCGGAGATCACCGTGCTGATCGCGATGGTCAGCGCGAACTGCTTGTAGAACTCGCCGGAGAGACCACTGATGAACGCGGTCGGCAGGAACACCGCGCACAACACCAAGGCGGTCGCGACGATCGGGCCGGTGACTTCCTTCATCGCCTGCATCGTCGCCGCGACCGGCGCGAGGCCTTCGCTGATATTGCGTTCGACATTCTCGACCACAACGATCGCATCGTCGACCACGATGCCGATCGCGAGCACGAGACCGAACAGCGACAAGGTGTTCAGGCCGAAGCCGAACAAGTGCATGAAGCCCAGCGTACCGATCAGCGAAACCGGCACCGCGAGCAGCGGAATGATCGAGGCACGCCAGGTCTGCAGGAACACGATGACGACGATGACGACGAGCAGGATCGCTTCGAGCAGTGTGTGCGACACGGCCTCGATCGAGCCTCGCACGAACACGGTCGGGTCATAGGCGGGGTCGTAGTCGATGCCGTCGGGGAAGGACTTCTTCAGCTCTGCCATCTTCGCGCGTACCGCATCGGAGATCGCGATCGCGTTGCTGCCCGGGCGCTGGAAAATGCCGACGCCGACCGCGGTCTTGTTGTTGAGCATCGCGCGCAGCGCATAGTTGTCCGAACCCAGTTCGACCCGCGCGACATCACGCAGGCGCGTGATCTGCCCCGCGTTGCCGGTCTTGATGATGATGTTCGCGAAATCCTCCTCATCGACCAGGCGACCCTTGGTGTTCACCGCGATCTGGAAGTTCGGCTTGTTCGATCCGTCGGTCGTGGTCGGCGTCGACGGCGAGCCGAGCTGGCCCGCGGCGACCTGCACGTTCTGTTCGCGGATCGCGTTGGCGATGTCGGTGGCGGTCAAGCCGCGCGCGGCGACCTTGTCCGGATCGAGCCAGACGCGCATCGAATAGTTGCCGCCGCCGAACTGCTGCACGTCGCCGACGCCGTCGATCTTGGCGAGCTCGTCCTTGATGTGCAGCACCATGAAATTGGACAGGTAGTTCAGGTCGTAGCGTCCGTCCGGCGAGGTGATGAACACGGCCATCGTGATATCGGGCGTGGACTTGTTCACCGTCACGCCGATGCGCTGCACGTCCTGCGGCAGCTTTGGTGTCGCCTGCGCAACACGGTTCTGCACCAGCACCTGCGCCTTGTCGACGTCAGTGCCCAGCTTGAAGGTGACGGTCAGCGTCATCACGCCGTCGGCGGTCGCCTGCGAGAACTGGTAGAGCATGTCCTCGACGCCGGTGATCGATTGTTCGAGCGGGCCGGCGACGGTGTCGGCAATGACTTTCGGATTCGCACCCGGATACGTCGTGCGCACGACGACGGTCGGCGGCACGACTTCCGGGTATTCGGAAATCGGCAGCGCCGGAATCGAGATCAGGCCCAGGATTAGGATCAGAGCCGATAGCACGCCGGCGAATACCGGGCGCGTGATGAAGAATTGCGAGAGGTTCATGGAGTGCCTCCGTTCGGGGCGTTCTTCTTGTTGTGGGTGATCAGCGCTGCGCGTGGGTGTTCGTCAACGCGGTCTGCGCGCCTGCGGCCGGCGCTTGCGGCGAGGCGATCTGCGCAAGGCCGACGTTGTTCGTTGCCATCTCGACCTTGGTCGGCGTCACCGCGATGCCGGGCTTCACGTGCTGCAGGCCGTTCACGACGATCACATCGCCCGCGGCGAGACCGGCCTTGACCACGCGCAGGCCGTCGATCGCCGCGCCCAGTTGCACGAGCCGGTATTCGAGCGTGTTGTCGGCTTTCAGCGCGAGCACGTACTTCTTGCCGAGATCGGTTCCGACCGCGCGATCGTCGATCAGGATGGTGTTGCGGCTTTCTCCGCCGACCAGCTTGATCCGCGCGAACAGGCCGGGCGTGAAACGCCCATCGCGATTGTCGAACACCGCACGGCCACGGATCGTGCCGCTTTGCGCATCGACCTGGTTGTCGAGGAAATCGAGGCGACCCTCATGCGGATAGCCTTGCTCGTCGACGAGGCCCAGGAACACCGGGCTCTGCGCGCGGTGCGCATCGCCGTCGCGCGCTGCGCCGCGCGCGAACTTCAGGTAGGTCTGCTCGTCGGCATCGAAGTAGGCGTAGACCGGATCGTCGGAGACCACGGTCGTCAGCAGACTGGCGTTGGAAACGAGGTTGCCGGGCGTGATCAGCGCGCGCGATGCGCGGCCTTCGATCGGCGAGCGCACCTCGGTGAATTCGAGGTTGAGCTGCGCCGCCTCGAGCGCGGCGGCGGCGGCGCCCACGTCATCGGAGTTGGTGGACTCGCTCGTCGCAAGCTGGTCGAACGCCTGCTGCGAGATCCAGTGCTGGGTGAGCAGGCGCTTGCCGCGCTCATGGTTCGAGGCGGCGAGCTGCTGCTGCGCGCGCGCGCTCTTGAGTGCGGCCGCGAGGCGATTCACTTCGGCGCGGAACGGGCGTGGGTCGATGCGGAACAGCAACTGTCCTTTCTTGACGCGCGCTCCCTCGGTGAAGCTCACCGAGTCGATGAAGCCGCTGACGCGCGGCCGGATCTCGACGGTGTCCACCGCCTGCAGCCGGCCGCTGAATTCCTCCCAGTCGCGCAGCGGCTTCGAGATGACGGTCGCCACCGACACCTCCGGAGCGGGCGCCGCGGCCGCGTTCGGCGTGGCCGTGGAGCGCGCGCAGCCGGAAAGCAGGGCGATAAGTACGATGAGAAGGGCCGAATATCGTTCGATGCGCATGATGGCGTCCCTGGACTTCTTGATGTGGAGCAGCGGCTCCGGTTGCTGGACATCAGCGAATCCGGTGCGGCACTGCGGCTTGACATTGATGGCGGTTGCCGCACAATGCGTGCGTTACCGGTCAGTAACATTAGAATAGTTACCGGTAAGTAACGTGTCAAGAGGAGGTTTCGATGAACGTCAGGGTTTCCGCCGGTCCCGCCGCGAAAGGCGCGGTGCCGGGCAGACCGCGTGTTCGCGACCGCATCTTCGATACGGCCTGCGAGCTTTTCTATCGCCACGGCATCCGTGCGGTCGGCGTCGACGCGATCGCAAGCGAGGCGGGCACGAACAAGATGAGCTTCTACCGGAGCTTCCCGTCCAAGGACGACCTCGTTGCCGAATACCTGCGCGATCAGGAAAAGGAATACTGGGCCTGGTGGGACGGAGCGGTCGTGGCCGACGCGGGCCATCCGCGCCGGCAGATCGAGGCATTGTTCGATGCGTTCCTCGATCTCGCGCGAATCAGGGCGTCATCCGATTGCGGCTGCAAGGTAAGCCGCGGCTGTCCGCTCGGCAATGCGGCGGTCGAGATACCTGAAGACAACCAGACGCTCGGTGAAATCGTGCACAGCTACAAGTCCGAGATCCGCAAGCGTCTGCGCAAGCTGGCGCGCGAGGCCGGCGCGCGCGAGCCCGAAGCGCTCGGCGACGCGCTGATGCTGCTGATGGAAGGCGGCTATCAGACGCGATTGACCTTTCCGAACAACACGGGGCCGGTCGCGGCGATCGCGAAAGCCGCACGCGTGCTGGTCGATGCCCATTTGAACTGAAGCAGGTTCAAAGCGCCGTGCCGTTCGGCGTACCTGCCCGCCGGGCTTTCACCCGTCGCGCCCCGCGCGGGCTACGATGCGCTCTGGTCAACAGACTCCAGGGGCGCCGCGCATGCCGGCCGAGCTGATCGATCTCGCCAGCGACACCAAGACACGGCCCACTGCAGCGATGCGCGCGACCATGGCCGCCGCCGAAGTTGGCGACGAGCGCGCGCACGAAGACCCCACCGTCAATCGGCTGCTCGTTCGCTGTGCCGAGCTGCTCGGCAAGGAGGCCGCGGTGTTCCTGCCGTCCGGCACAATGGCGAACGAGATCGCGCTCGCCGTGCACTGCCGGCCCGGCGAGGAAGTGATCTGCGATGCGACCTCGCACATTATCGGTTTCGAGGGCGGCGGCCCTGCCGCGCTCGCCGGCGTGATGATCCAGCCGCTGGCCGGCCGCCGCGGCATCTTCGACGCGGTGCAGCTGCGCGCGGCGATCCGCACGGACCGGCCCTACGCGCCGCGTCAGCGTCTGGTCGTCGTCGAGCAGACCTCGAACCTCGGCGGCGGCGCGGTTTGGCCATTGCCGGTCCTGAATGAAGTCGCTTCGGTCGCGCGCGAGGTCGCTCTCTCGACGCATATGGATGGCGCGCGCCTGCTCAATGCCTGCGTCGCCAGCGGCTTCTCCGCGGCCGACTACGCGCACGGTTTCGATTCGGTCTGGATCGATTTCAGCAAGGGCCTCGGCGCACCGGGCGGCGCGGTGCTCGCCGGTACCCGCGCGTTCTGCGAAGAAGCGTTCCGGCTGAAGTTGCGCTGGGGCGGTGCGATGCGCCAGGGCGGCATCATCGCCGCGGCCTGCGAGTACGCGCTCGACCACCACATCGCCAGGCTCGCCGATGACCATGCGAATGCGCGCCGGCTGGCGCAAGGGCTCGCGGCATTGCCGGGCATCGCGATCGATGTCGCCGAGGTCGAGACCAACCTCGTGTATTTCGATGTGGCCGGCACGGGCCGGAACGCAGCGACCTTCGTCCGCGACCTCGCCACGCGCGGCGTGCGCATGACCGAGATGGGTGCGACGCGCGTGCGTGCAGTCACGCATCTGGATGCCGATGCGCAGGCGATCGATCGCGCGTTGCGGATCCTGGGCGGAGGTCGTGGAGCGCGTGCTTAACATGTCTTGACGAGTGCAACGGCCATGGCGCGCAACTTGCTTTGCATGCGGGAAGGTCCCGGATCACCACGGTGAAGCGGCTGAATTCAGCAAAACGCGCCTGGTTGAGAGTGACAATCCTGCTGTTGCTGGCATGGGTGGGCGGGTGCGCCCGCGCGCCAGGGGTGCCGCTCGCGGTCGGGCGTTTCGTTCCGGACGGCCCTGCCATCGCCCCGGCGGAGATCATCGCGGGTGCCTATGCGAACACCTTCGTGCCCCAGCCTTATGCGGTGATCACGCCTTTGCGGGACCGTGACATCTGGTATCGCCTGAATCTGGCCGAGGACTGGAACGACGATCGTCCGGCCCTGCTCAGCATCGCCGATCCGCAGGGCCTCGAGGTCACCGTCTACGCACCGCCGGGGTACGCGGCGGTGACGTACGGCATCTACGACACGCAGGCAAACAACGGCTTCACACGGCACGCACTCGCGTTCGTGCTGTCGCGGAAGCTGAAGTCGAACACGCCGATCTATCTGCATGTCGGACCCGAACGCGCGATTCCGCGTCGCGTCGAGCTCAATCACATCACCGAAGCGCGCATCGTCGACCTCGCGCATGGCCGGCTCGACGTGCTGTTTCCGGCGATCCAGCTCGCGACCCTGCTGGTCATGCTCTGCTTCTTCCTCGTCATGCGCGAACGCATGTACGGGTATTTCGTCGGCCACGTCCTGTTCCTTGTGCTCTACGAGCTCTATGCGTTCGGCATCGGCTACGAGCTGCCGCTGTTCGACCTGCTCGCGCCACTGCAGGCGCGCCCGGCATGGCTGGCCGCATCGCTCGCGGCGATTCTGTTGTTCCTGTTCTCGAGCGTGTTCCTGGATCTCGCGCAATTCGCGCCGCGGCTCAATCGGTTCCTCGGCGCGCTGTGCTGGCCGCTCGGTGCATTGGCGATCTGCGCGGCAATTCCGAAGTTCTCGCCAGGATGGTGGGTCGAGGACGCGCTGGCGCTGATCCTGCTGGTCGCGGCACCGCTCCTGGCCGTTGCCGGTGTGCTCGCCTGGCAGCATGGCAGCCGCCGCGGCGGCTTCTATCTGTGCGCCTGGATTCCGGGGTTGACGTTCGTGATCGTGCGCGTGCTGCAGTTGCTGCTGCACTGGCCATTGCCGGTGTGGCTCGAGTTCGGATTGCCCGCGGCGTTCACGTTCGCGAGCATCGTGCTCTCGTTCGGCCTGGCCGATCACACGCTGGCGATGCGACACGAGCGCGATTTCGCGCACCGGCTCGCCGAGCGCGATGCGCTGACCGGCGCGCTGAACCGGCGCGCGATCCTCGCACGGCTGCGTGCCACGTTCCTGCACGCCCGCGACAGCGACGAGCCGCTGTCGCTGCTGTTCCTCGACCTCGACCATTTCAAGTGCGTCAACGACAGCCACGGCCATCGGGCCGGCGACCAGTGCCTGCGCGCGGTGATAGCTCCGATCGCGAGCGAGCTGCGCCAGGGTGACGCGCTCGGCCGCTACGGTGGCGAGGAGTTCCTGGTCGTGCTGCCGGGCGCGGCCGCGGCGAACGCGGAAGTCGTCGCCGAACGCATCCGTCAACGCCTGCAGGAGATGCGCATGCAAGTTTCCGACACGCACATCGCGCTGACCGCGAGCATCGGCGTCGCCGCGCTCGACGCCCGGATGCAGACGCCCGAGGACCTGATCGAATGCGCCGATGCCGCGCTGTATCGCGCGAAATCGGGTGGCCGCAACTTGGTCAGCACGCATCCGGGAATTACTGGAGCACTGATTCCCGAGCATTAGGCGCTGCGGTCAGCGTGTGCGGCTGACAGCGGTCGGCAGGCTGTTGATACGTTGATACGCTGCCGACCGGAACAGGTCGGGGTCGTCGAGAAACGCATCGATCATCGGGCTCGCATCGTTGCCCCAGAACAGCTCGCCGCCCACGCGCAGGGTCGGTACGCCGAACACGCCAGCGGCAAGCGCCGCGTCGGTATTCGCGCGCAGGCTGGATTTGACCGCTTCGTCGGCGATCGCCGCGGCGACATCGCCGATGCCGAGCATGCGGCCGACATTGGCGAGCTCAACGGCGTTCGTGCCGCCGTGTCCGTCGCGCCAGAGGTGATCGAAGATCGCGCTGACCGCGTCCCAGCTCGCGCCGGCTGCGATGCACAGCCGCAGCGCGGCCAGCGAATTGAATGGATGCGCAGGCGGAAAGCGCAGCGGCACGCCGTCGTGGTCCGCCTGCCACTGCACGAAGCGGTAGGTGAATTCGCGTTTGCCGGGAATTTCGGCAGGGCCGAGTTGACCGTGATGGGACAGCACCGCGCCGAACACGATCGGCTTCGGCGTGATGTCGAGACGCGCACGCAACGCGAGCACTTTCGGCA
Organism: Dokdonella soli; assembly: GCF_039523175.1. Classification (NCBI taxonomy): domain Bacteria; kingdom Pseudomonadati; phylum Pseudomonadota; class Gammaproteobacteria; order Lysobacterales; family Rhodanobacteraceae; genus Dokdonella; species Dokdonella soli. The sequence continues at coordinate 90,738 of NZ_BAAAEU010000032.1, read as the reverse complement.
GCTGCAGGTACGCGAACGGCGAGATGAAATCGAAATACCAGGTGGCGGTCATGGCGTAAGGCTGCAGGTCAGGGGCGCACCAGCATAGTGCGACCCGGGATTCATCGGGCATCGTGGCGGCGGCTCACTCCACCTGTGTACGGCGCCATGACACAGGGGCGCGACCGTCGTGCATTTCGGTGCCGGAAAGAACATGGAGGCGGCCATGCTGTGCCGGCATGCCTGGCCGGTACTTGCGGGGTCCGCGCCTGCACACCGGTCAATGCAATGTCTTGTAGACCTCCGGATCGAACGCGTCGACCGCGATCACCTCGTCACGCGCGTCGCGCGCCTCGTTGAGCAGGTCGTATTCGACACCGGAGATCACGCCCGCGGCGACGCCGAGGTCGTCGAGCATGTAGCCCGGCGCGCGGTCGAGTCGGCCGGCGCGCACCGCGTCGCGCAGCTTGGTCTCGATCGGGATCGCGCGCACCGCCTTGTCGAGTGCGGCCTCGAGAGCGCCGAGGCCCGGTTCATCCGGCGGCGGCACGAATACGTCGGCGGTCAGCGTGCGGCGTGCCTCGCGGTCCTCGAGGATATCGCGCGCGACTTCCGTGCCAAGCCGGTCCGAGGGCGGCCGGAAGCGCGCACCGAGCGGAAAGATCGCGAGCTTGAGCAGCACCGCGGCCCAGCGCACCGGCAGGTTGTCGAGTACCCCGAGCAGTGCTTCCTGGATGCGGTACAAGCACAGCTCCGCTGACCAGCACGCGAGCGCATGGTTCGGACGCGTCTTCGGTTCGTCGTGGTAGCGCTTCAGCGCGCAGCTCGCCAGATACAGGTACGCGAGCGCGTCGGCGAGGCGGCCCGACAATTTCTCGCGGCGCTTCAGCGAGCCGCCGAGCGTGCCCATCGCGGTGTCCGACACGATGGTGAATGCGGCCGAGAAGCGCGACAGGTGCTGATAGTAGCGGTGCGTGTCCTCGGTTCGCGGCACGTCGGCCAGGCGCGAGCCGGTCAACGCGAGCAGTTTGGCGCGGATCGCGCGCGTCGCGAACAGGTTGACGTGGCCGAAGATCGCGCGGTCGAACGCGGCGAGATCGTTCTTCGCGATCGCATCGATCTCCTTCTGCACGAACGGATGGCAGCGGATCGCGCCCTGGCCATAGACGATCATCGAGCGCGTGAGGATGTTCGCGCCTTCGACCGTGATGCCGATCGGCACCGCGTCCCAGGCGCGTGCGAGCGTGTTGCGCGGGCCGCGCTGGATCGCCGAGCCGGCACGGATGTCCATCGCATCGCTGATGACTTGGCGCATCGCGTCGGTCAGGTACGCCTTCGCGATGTTGCCGATTACCGCAGGCTTCTCGCCGGCATCGAGCGCGCCGCAGGTGAGATTTCGCGTCGCGGTCATCACGTAGGTGAGTCCGGCGATGCGCGCGAGCGGCTCCTCGATACCCTCGAAGCGGCCGATCGGCGTGTCGAACTGCTCACGTACCGTGGCGTAGGCGCCGCAGATGCGCGTCGCGAGCTGCGCGGCGCCGATCGACAGCGCTGGCAGCGAGATCGAGCGCCCGGCGGCGAGCGATTCCATCAGCATGCGCCAGCCATGACCGATCTGCTCGCGGCCGCCGATCACCGCCTCGTCGAGCGGCACGAACACATCCTTGCCGACGATTGGGCCGTTCTGGAACGGCACGCCCATCGGATCGTGGCGCAGGCCGATCTCGACGCCCGGCGTCGCGCGCGGGATCAGTGCACAGGTGATGCCGCGGTCCTCACGGTCGCCGATCAGCTTGTTCGGGTCCTTGAGGCGGAACGCGAGTCCGATCAAGGTCGCGACCGGCGCCAGCGTGATGTAGCGCTTCTTCCAGTTCAGGCGCAGGCCCAGCACTTCCTGGCCGTCGATCGTGCGTTTCTCGACGATGCCATCGGACTGCGTCGCGGCCGCGTCGGAACCGGCTTCGGGACCGGTCAGCGCGAAGCACGGAATCTCCTCGCCGCGCGCGAGCCGCGAGAGATATTTCTGTTTCTGTGCAGCGGTACCGTAATGCAGCAGCAGTTCGCCGGGGCCGAGCGAGTTCGGCACCATTACGGTGACTGCGGCGGTGACCGAGCGACTCGCGATACGCGTGACCACTCGCGAATGCGCGAGCGCGGAGAAACCGAGGCCGCCGTGTTCCTTCGGCAGGATCATGCCGAGGAAGCGCTGTTCCTTGATGAAGTCCCAGATCGGCGCTGGCAGATCGCGCTGCTGGTAGATGTCCCAGTCGCTGATGCGCCGGCACAGTTCCTCGGTCGGGCCGTCGAGAAACGCCTGCTCCTCGGCGCTGAGCGGCGGCGGCTGGAAATCGAGCAGCTTCTGCCAGTCCGGCATGCCGCCGAACAAGTCGCCATCCCACCAGACGGTGCCGGCCTCGAGCGCGATGCGCTCGGTGTCGCCGAGCCGCGGCAGCACTTTCGCGAACATTGGCATCACGAAGCGCGAGACCAGTTGTCTGCGCAGCGGCGGCAGGCCGGACAGCAGCGCCAGCGCGATCGCGGCGACTACGCACGCGCCGAACAGGTACGGGTGCGCGACACCGGCGAGCCGCCAGCCAAGCAGCAGCGTGCCAGCGGCGGCGACCCAGGCGAGGAAGCCGAGGCCGCGGAACGCGAGCACGGCAAACACCGCCAGTGCAAGGAGCAGGACGATCCACGGCATGTCGCCACCTCCGGTCGAGTGTCCGATTATGCCCGCTACGCGCCCTCACTGAGGATGAGCGCGCGGATAGAATGCGCTGGTCGATAGGGGAATCGCATGCGCATCGTCACCGTTCTGCTGCTGGGCTTGGCGCTCTACTTCGGCGCGGGCCTGCTCTGGCCGGCGCGTTACGAAGGGCCGCGTTACGTGCCGCCGGCCGCGGCCGACAGCCCGGCCATGCGTGCGCTGCGCGCGCGCCCGCTGCCCGGCGACGATACGGGCGACGCGGATGTGTTCGCCGAGCTCTATGCGTTGCAGCAGATGGAAGACTCCGCCGCCTATGCACGCTGGATGCAGGCGCGTGCATGGCGCCGCTTCCTCGGTCGTGACGAACCCGTGGCGCTCGCAACCGTTGGCGAGGCGATCGAAGCCGGCCGCGGCAACGCGGCGGAGCTGGCCGCGCTGCGTGCGGATGTCCTCGCGAAAACCGTCGCCGTGCGCATCGACACTGCGTTGGCGCCGGCAATGCTCGAGCTGTTCGTCGCGGGCGAGGACATGTCGCGCGGGCGAAAGCTCAACGCGGTCGCCTCGGGCCTGTGGAGCATCGACATCGACCGCTACCACGACCTGAGGGCTGCGGTGAAGGTGCGCAACCTCACTTCCGCGACGATCACCTCGACCGCACTGGCGCCGGTGCGACTGGTGATGTCCTGGGACGGCGAGCGCGACAAGAGCTTGCGTTGCGAGTCCCGAGGCGGCTCCCGCTTCGAGCCGGGCATTGAGGTGACGCTATGGTGCGTGAGCATGGCCGATCTCGGCTGGAAGACCGATGCGGAACCGATCGATTGGATCCGCAGCGGTCGCGGCAACGACGACCATCGCCTCGAGCTCGTCGCGGCGGAATCTTCGCTGGCGATCCCCGCGCTCGACCTCGCCGTACGCCGTGGCGGCAACGAATACCGCACGCCGGAGCTCGACCATGGCGCCGAACTCGCGCGTCATCGCGCAGGCGAGCGCAGCTGCTTCGAACGTGGCACCTGCACGCGCGAGATGTTCGATCGCACCGGCCTTTGGCGTGCGACGTTCGCATGGGCGCTTGCCGCGCTAGGCGTATGCGTGACCGCGGGCAGCCTCGGCCGTTCCTTCGCGATCGCGGTGCTGCTCGCGCTGCTCAGTACGTTGAATGCCGGCGCGCGCGTGCTCGTCGCGGCTGGCGGCGACGTGCAACCGTTCCCGTTGTGGCGCTCGCTGCTGTGGCTGGCTGCCTGCTTCGGCCTCGCTGCGCTCGCGTGGTCGCTGCGCGCGCCGTTGTCGGACTGGCGTGCGATGCGTTTGCGACCGCGGCCGGACGTCATCTACGAGCGCTGGTCGGTGGCGGCGGGAACGCTCGGTTCGATCGGTGCCGTGGTTTATGGCGCGTTCGTGCTGTGGGCGCTGTGGACCTTGTTCGCGCACTGATCGGGTTCGCATTGCGCGCTGGCCCGGCGAACTGCGAAAATCGACGTCATGAAAGGCAAGAGCGAGATCGTCCAGAACTGGTTGCCGCGCTATACCGGCACGCCCGTCGACGCATTCGGCCAGCACATTCTGTTGACCAACTTCGGCCACTACGTGGATCTGTTCGCCGAATGGCACGGTGTGCCGGTGCAGGGCCGCGACCGGCCGATGCCGAACGCGACCGCCGACGGCATCACGATGATCAACTTCGGCATGGGCAGCCCGAATGCGGCGACCACGATGGACCTGCTTTCGGCGATCGCGCCGCAGGCGGTCGTGTTCCTCGGCAAGTGCGGCGGACTCAAGAGGAAGAACCAGCTCGGCGACCTGATCCTGCCGATCGGGGCGATCCGCGGCGAGGGCACCTCGAACGACTACCTGCTGCCCGAGGTACCGGCGCTGCCCGCGTTCCAGCTGCAGCGCGTCATATCGACGATGATCCGCGACCTCGGCCACGACTACTGGACCGGTACGGTCTACACGACCAACCGCCGCGTCTGGGAGCACGACAGCGCATTCAAGGAGTATTTGCGCAAGACGCGCAGCATGGCGATCGACATGGAAACCGCGACGATCTTCGCGGCCGGCTTCGCAAACCACATTCCGACGGGCGCACTGCTGCTGGTGTCCGACCAGCCGATGATCCCGGAGGGCGTGAAGACCGAGGCCAGCGACCGTGCGATCACCGCGAACTTCGTCGAGGCGCACATCAAGGTCGGCATCGAGGCGCTGAAACTCGTGCGCCGCAACGGGCGCAGCGTGAAGCATCTGCGCTTCGAGGAAGACATCGAGTAGCGCCGGGCGCGCTTGCAAGGAACTGTAGGAGCGGCTTCAGCCGCGATGCTTCACGCAGCGTGGTGAACACCATCCCCACCCAACCCTCCCCTTGAAGGGGAGGGCTTGAAGAGCATCGCGGCTGAAGCCGCTCCTACGAAAGCGTGCGCGCGAAAGCATGGGGCTACTGCATCAATACCGCGGCACCGACGGATCGATCTCGACCGCCCACGCCTCGATACCGCCCTCGACGTTGTACAGGTCGGTGAAGCCGTGCTCGCGGAAGTGCTCGGCCGCGCTGCGGCTGGAATTGCCGTGGTGGCACAGGAACGCGAGCGGGGTGTCCTTGGGTAGTGCGGTCAGGCGTGCGTGCGTGTCCGGCGTCAGCACCTCCGCCTGCGCGAACGGCGCGCGCGCGCGGTCGGCATCCGGGCGCACGTCGATCACAGTGACGTCGCCGGAGTCGAGGCGACGCTTCAGCGCGTGCACGTCGAGCGACTTCACCGCCTGCGGCGCGGCCGGCAGGTGGATCGCAAGGCCCTCGCCGTGCGGGGTGTTCGCCCAGTCGATGCTGGCGCCGCGCGCACGCTGCGCGCTGGCGACGTCGAAATGGATCTCGAGGCCGTTCGCGACGACGATGATGTCGTGATCGCCCGGCTCGCGCAGCTGGAACTGCGGCTGGAAGCGGCCGTCGACGACGAGGAACAGCTTCAGCTTGCCCGCGTCGGCCAGCGCGGCGCGAACCTTGGCGACCGCAGTGTCCGAGATCGTGATCGCCGGCGGCGTGCGGTCCGGTTCGGTGACGCCGAGCACGCGATGCAGCTCGCCGGAATCGAACATCGACTGCACGATGTCGGCGCCGCCGACGAGTTCGCCGTCGACATAGAGCTGCGGGATCGTCGGCCAGTTGCCGAACTCCTTGATACCGGCGCGAATTTCCTCGTCGGCGAGCACGTCGACCGTCGCATAGTCGTCGAGCAGCGCGTTCAAGCGGTCCGTTGCAGCCGCCGAGAAGCCGCATTGCGGCGCGTCGCGCGAGCCTTTCATGAACAGGACGACGCGGTGGCTGGCGAGCAGCGCCTCGATGCGGGCGCGCGTGGCGGGGGCAAGCGACATGGCGGATTCCGTGGGGTGGATTGCGAATGATACGCCGCAGTGGCGGCGGCGGGATTTGGTCGCCAAGGAGTTATGGGCAATAATCCGCGGCGCAAGGGGAATTCCGAACTGACCGTCATCCGGCGAATGCCGGAATCCAGCGCTGCGGACGCATTCCGGGGCACTCGATTCCGAGCTGCCGCTGGGCGAAGGCGCAGATCCTGTCCGGAAGCTTGCGAAGGGAAGACCGCACTGGCTCGGGAGGGTGTCATGGCTCGTCGTAAAATGCTGCCGATCGCGATCGGCTTCGCGTTGTCGTCCACCGGATTCGCGCAATCGAGCGCACCGCCACCGCCCGTCGATACGACGATTCCGCTCACGTATGTCGGATCGAATGCGCGCGTCTCGCTCGGCGTCGACCAGCACGGCGACGTGCTCGGTGAAGTCCTCGGCATCTTCGGCAAGACCGATGAGCACGCCTGGCTGGGTGAGCTCTGGCTCGGCCAGGGCGGTGCCGGCGGTGCGCAGGTCGACTATCACTGGCTGCGCGGCAGCATCGACGATGCGATCGAGCATCCCGACCGTCCCAGCGTGCTGAAGGTGTTCGGCGCGTTCGACCAGAACGCCTGGAAGGACCGCAAGGTTTCGCTAGGCTTGGGCTGGGAGAAGAACGATTTCTCGGTCGATGGCTACCTGATGCATGCGACGTCGGGCACGCGACTGGTCAACACGCGGTTGACCACCGACATCACGCAGCTCACCGGCAGCGACGCGCAGGGTGACTACACGCAGACGCAGACCATCGACACGCTGACCCGCGCGTTCGAGCATCCGTACGAGAACGGCATCGGCGCGCGCTTCGGCAAGTACTTCGACGAACCGCTGCTGCGTCTGCGCGGTGGCCTCGACTACGAGCGCGGCAAGTACAGCTCGGACCAGTGGACGCTGTCGCTCGGCCTCGACAAGTATTTCGCGAACAGCGGCTTCAGCGTGTCGCTGCTCGGCGAGAGCCTGCACAAGAGCGGCGATTTCGAGATCGACAAGAACGACACCCGCGGCTGGCTGCTGCTGCGCTATGACATCGGCCAGAATGCCCGGCCGCGTGAGCCCTACAAGATGGTCGAGGTCGAACGGCGTGCGCCGGACGCGGCGCCGGTGCCGGCCGAACCGCAGGTCATGCGCAACGAGGTCAAACTCGACGGCGACGCGTTCTTCAACTTCGACCGCTCCAACCTGAGGCCGGATGCGATCGCGGCACTCGATGAATTGATCGCGAAGCTGAAATCGCCGAGCCGCGTGAGCCGCGTCGGCGTGGTCGGCCACACCGATTCGGTCGGTTCGGTCGCGTACAACCAGAAGCTGTCCGAGCGTCGCGCGGACAGTGCGAAGCGTTATCTCGTTGCGCATGGCATCGCAGCCGACCAGATCGATGCGCGTGGCGAGGGCAAGCTGCATCCCGCCTATCCGAACGATACCGCGGCGAACCGGCAGAAGAACCGCCGCGTCGATATCGAGTTCCTGACCATCGAGGAAACCACGACCACGCCGCCACCGGCGCCGCCGCCGAAATCGGTCATGGAGTGGGTCAAGGAACCGGTCAAGGCGCCGCCGGCATGGATCGAGCGTGCGCTGCGCAATCCGGCCGAGCACAAGCGCACGGTCGACGTGTACCGCTTCGAGAAGACCACCCGCACGACCACGCTCGGCCCGAAGCAGTACCTCAACAAACCGCCGGTCGCGCGCGACGACAGCGCGACGGTCAACCAGAACTCGGTCGACAACCCGATCAATGTGCTTGCGAACGACAGCGATCCGGATGGCGATACGCTGACCGTGACCGCGGTATCGACGCCCGCGCACGGCAGCGCAGCCGTCGCCGCGAACGGCGTCACCTACACGCCGGCCACCGGCTATCTCGGTGCGGACAGCTTCACCTACACGATCAGCGACGGACGTGGCGGCACCGCGACCGCGACGGTCCACATCACGGTGGTCACGCCGAACCTGGTACCGGTTGCCGGTCCGCTGTCGGTACGCGTGCTCAAGGGTTCGTCGATCGACATCCCGGTGCTGCAGGCCGCGTCCGATCCGGACGGCGATCCGCTGACGGTGGTCTCGGTCAAGCACACCGGCCAGATCCCGGTGAACACGGTCAGCATCAATCCGGACGGCACCGTGCACTACCAGTCGATCCACGGCTGGTTCGGCCAGGACTACTTCGAGTACACGGTGTCCGACGGTCGCGGTGGCACAGCGACCGCAACCGTCTCGGTCTACGTGTACGAACTGCCGCCGCCGTTTTAGGCCGTATGCCTGAAAGCCCCTCTCCCTCGGGGAGAGGGCTTGGCCTGTCCTGAGCCTGTCGAACGAGGGGGAGGGTCCGGCGGAGTCGCGCAGATCATGGTTGCTTGGGGAGCGAGCCCTCCATGGCCCGCATGATCGCACGTCTTCAGCGCGTTCAGGCCGCCACCGGCAACGCAATCGATGCCGGGATGTCCGCCGCACGGTGCGCCAGCGTCAGCCGCTGCTCCGTCCAGTGCAGCAGTTCGAGCGCGCCATCGCGATGCTCGACCAGGGTCGTGCAGTGCTCGACCCAGTCGCCGTCGTTGAGGTAGAGCACGCCGTCATGGTCGTGCATGTGCGCGTAGTGGATGTGCCCGCAGATATGGCCGTCGAAGCCGTTCGCGCGCGCGTGTTCGGCGACCCTCGTCTCGAAGCCCTGGATGAAGCGCCACGCGGTCGCGATGCGACGCTTGATCATGATCGACAGCGGCCGGTAGCGCAGCCCGAAGCGGCGCAGCAGCGCGTTGCAACGCCGGTTCGTCGCGCAGATGAAGCCCTGCAGCACGTCGCCAAGCCTGAGCAGCCACGCCGGTGTCGCGGTGCTGCTGTCGTATTCATCGCCATGGCTGACCCGGTAGCGGCGTCCGTCTGCGCCGACATGCACCGCATCGAGCGCGAATTCGATGCCGGCGATGCGCTGTCCGGCGAGACGGCGCAGTTCGGCGTCGTGATTGCCGGGGATATAGGTGACCTTGGTACCGCGTGCGGCGATCGCGAGAATCTCGGCGACGACTGCACTGTGGCTGGCGTGCCAGAACGGCCGCTTCGCCATGTTCTCGAGATCGACGATGTCGCCGACCAGGTACAGGCGTTCGCACTGCATCGAGCGCAGGAAGTCGAGCAGATAGACGGCCTGGCAATCGGCGAGGCCGAGATGTACATCGGAAACGAACACGCTGCGAAACGAGAGTCGCGTCATCACGCATCCTCGCTGGGAGCCTGCCTAAGCGTAGGTCACTTCGATCTCGCCCCGGTTGCGCTGGCGTTGCATCACGGTGACAACGTCGCCGCGAGTCAGGCGCTTCGGGAAAGCGCGTATGTCGAACACATGGCTGTCATATCCAAAGGCTAGCGTCCGCACGGGAACGATCGCCTCGGATCGCCGCGAATCTCAACCGATGTCCACTCCGAATCTGCGCGACAAGCTCGACCAGAAGATCTTCGACGCGATCTACTCGCGCAGTCTGGTCTACAACACCTGCTGGGAAGATCCCGCGGTCGATCGCCGCGCGCTCGCACTCGGTGCGGACGACACCGTGCTGGTCATCACCAGTGCCGGCTGCAATGCGCTCGACTACGCACTGGAAGCGCCGCGGCGCATTTATGCGGTCGACGCGAACCCGCGCCAGAACGCGCTGCTCGAACTCAAGATCGCCGGCATCCGCAAGCTCGCGTTCGACGACTATTTCGCGATCTTCGGCGAGGGCTATCACGCGCGCTTCGCGGAGCTGTATCGCGGGCACCTGCGCAGCGAGCTGTCGGAGTTCGCGCAGACCTGGTGGGACCGCCACGGCAACTGGTTCACCAGCAAGCGCGGCAGTTTCTATTTTCATGGCCTCTCCGGATTGGTCGCGCGCGGCGTGCGTGCCTACTTCGCGACGCGTCCGCGCCTGCGTACCGCGATGGCGGACCTGTTTCGCGCGCGCGATGTCGCCGAGCAGCAGGCGATCTATGACGAGCGCATCGCGCCGCAGCTCTGGAGCAAGCCGGTCAATTGGGTGATCTCGCGACAGTTCGTGATGAGTCTGCTCGGCGTGCCGTATCCGCAGCGCAAGCTGGTCGAAGCACAGCACGACGATGGCGTTTCCGGCTTCATCCGCAGCGCGGTGCAATACGTATTCCGACAGCTGCCGCTCGCCGACAACTATTTCTGGCACGTCTACATGACCGGCCGTTACCGTCGCGATTGCTGTCCCGAATATCTCAAGGAGGCGAACTTTGCGCGGTTGAAGGAAGGGCTGGTCGATCGCATCGAGGTGCACACGACGACGGTGACGGAATTCCTGCATGAGCACGACGAACCGGTCTCGCGTTTCGTGCTGCTCGACCACATGGACTGGATGAGCTCCTACCATCCGGCCGCACTGGTCGAGGAATGGGAAGCAATCCGCACGCGCGCGGCGCCCGGTGCACGCATCCTGCTGCGCAGTGCGCAGGCGCGGCCGACGTATCTCGATGAGATACGCATCGGTCTGGATCACGTGCGACTGCGCGATGCGTTCCGCTTCATGGACGCCGAAGCCGACTCGCTGCAGCCACGCGATCGTGTGCATACCTACGCAGGGTTCGTGATCGCCGATGTTCCGGCTTGAAGCTCTGCGCGGCGATGCCGCGGTGCTGGCGCGCCTGCTGCGCGGGATGCCGCGCGGGGATTCGCATGCGCAGGCGCTGTCCGCGTTCTACGGCCCGCAGTCCGACCAGTACGACCGCTTTCGCGAACGCCTGCTCGCAGGCCGCGCGGAACTGATCGCCGGCCTGCCGTTGCCGGAACGCGCGCGCGTCGTCGAACTCGGCGGTGGCACCGGCCGCAACGCGGAGTTCTTCGGCGAACGGCTTGCGCAGATCGAATCGATCACGATCGTCGACCTGTGCGCGCCGCTGCTTGCCCGAGCGCGCGAGCGTGCACGCCACATTCCGCAGCTGTGTGCGATCGAGGCCGACGCCACGACCTGGCAACCCGCGCAGCCGGTCGATGCGGTCATCCTCTCGTACGCGCTGACGATGATCCCGGACTGGCGCCGCGCGATCGCAAATGCCATTGCGATGCTCAAGCCCGGCGGCGTACTCGGCGTCGTCGACTTCTACGTGTCGCCGGCGTCGCGCGAGGCCGGTGATGGCGTGCGTCACGGTGCGTTGACGCGCCGCTTCTGGCCGGCCTGGTTCGCGCACGACGGCGTGCGCCTGGACGCCGGGCATCTTCCGGCATTGCGGACGATGCTGCCGCAAAGCGAAGTCGTTGAGGCGCGTTCGCCGGTGCCGTACCTGCCACTTGCACGCGTGCCGTACTACCGCTTCGTCGGGCGCAAGCCGTTGAGTTGAGCGCGCGGTGCGCCGTTGCGGATCAGGCGCTCGCCTGGTCGAGGTGTGCGATGTCGTCGGGCGCCAGTTTCAGTTTCGTCGCACCGGCGAGTTCCTTGACCTGGGCGACGCTGGTCGCGCTCGCGATCGGCGCACTGATGCCGGGGCGTGCGATCAGCCAGGCCAGCGCGACCTGCGCTGGCGTCGCCGCGTGGCGTCGCGCGACATCGTCGAGCGCGGCGAGTACGCGCAGTCCGTGGCCATTGAGATACTTGCCGACCGACTTCGCGCGCGCAGCGCTCTTGCCGAGGTCGGCCTCGCTGCGGTATTTGCCGGTCAGGAAGCCGCTCGCGAGCGCGTAGTAGCAGGTCACGCCGATCTGCTCCTTGCGGATCAGCGGTTCCAGCTCGCTTTCGTAGTCCTTGCGAGCGACCAGGTTGTATTCGGGCTGCAATACTTCGTAGCGCGGCAGTCCGTGTTTTGCGCTGGTCGCGAACGCTTCGGAGAGCCGCGCGGCGCTGTAGTTCGACGCACCAATCGCGCGCACCTTGCCCTGTTCGATCAGTCGCGCGAACGCGCCGAGCGTGTCCGCGAGCGGCACCGAGGGATCATCCTCATGCGCGAAGTAGAGATCGATCATGTCGGTGCGCAGGCGTTGCAGCGATTCGTCGACGGCTGCCTGGATGTTCGCGGGCGAGAGACCGCGATGTTTCGGCCATTTGCCGACCTTGGTCGCGATCACGACCTGGTCGCGCTTGCCGCTCCTTGCGAGCCATTTACCGAGGATCGTTTCGGACTCGCCACCGTGGTTGCCGGGTATCCAGGCCGAGTAGACGTCGGCGGTGTCGATCAGGTTCAGGCCGGTGTCGACGAACGCATCGAGCACCGCGAACGAAGTCGGCTCGTCGGCACTCCAGCCGAACACGTTGCCGCCGAGTGCAAGTGGCTGCACGGGAATGCCGGATCGGCCGAGGTGATGCTTGCCCATCGCGCGATGCTCCCATGAGGGGTCGCTTCAATATGCGGGCAGTGCGATGAACTCAAAAGCGCCCGCGCACCCGGACGTGCAACGCGTCCGGGGGGATGGAAACCGAAGCGCCGGTTCTAAGAGAGCCCGTTCGGCCGCTTCGCGCCGATGAAACGCCGGGACCAGTACGACTCGTCGAGGCGGTCGATGCTGACCCGCTTGCCGGTCGACGGCGAATGGATGAAACGGCCGTCACCGAGATAGATGCCGACGTGCGAGACGCGCTTGCCGCGCGTATGGAAGAACACCAGGTCGCCGGTCTTCATGTCGGCGCGGTCGACCTTGGCGCCGGCGGCGAACTGGCTGGCCGAGTCGGACGGCAGGTCCTGGCCGACGCTGTGCCGGAACACGTAATGGACGAAACCGCTGCAATCGAAGCCGGTCGAGGGTTCGCGGCCGCCGCGGCGGTAGCGGATGTCGCGCAGCGTCACGGCGAAGTCGGTCAGCAGCTTGCGCAGGCGCGTACCGGCAGGAGCCGGCTCGGTCGACGCCGTGGCGGCCTGCGCCGGTTGCGCGGATTCCTCGGAAGGCAGGAATGCGCCGGACGCCGGCATCGCGGTCGAGGCGATCGCGGACGAAGCATCCATTCCCCAAGCGCCAATATCGACGCCTGACGCGGGCACGGCCAACGAATATGTACTGCAAGTCGCCAAAAAAGCGAGCAAAAACAAGGCTGTCATTCGTTTGAATGGCATCGGTGGTGCTCCCCTTTTGGGACCGCGAAGAGGCCGCCGGCTGTCTGGCCGACCTCGAGGAGCGGCGAACTTAGCAAAGGATTTTTGGGGAGTTGTTTGGCTTGCGTTAAGCCGGCGCTGATTTCGGGAGAATTTGTGATTCGGTACCGGTCCTGCCTGCGCACCGTGTTACGGAATCGCGCGCGCGGCTATGCTGGCGGCGGGCAGCCGGTATCCTGAAGCCGTTGTAGTTCAACCAGTTACCGGTTTGGGTTGCGCGGTGCGGATCCTGCGCGGCTCGCTCAGCCTGGGGCGAGCGAGCGCTTCGCCGCGTCGTGGATCGCCGCGGTCCAGCGTGTGTACTGCAGCGCCGACGGATGCAGGCCGTCGCCGACCAGCAGGTCGTCCGCGTCGCCGGCTTCGCGCGAGATTCCGGTCACGTCGACGAAGGCAACTTCGCGTTCCGCGGCGATCGCGCGCGCGGCCGCGTTGAACGCGTCGATCTGTGCGGCGATCCGCTCCGGATCGCGCCCGGGCTCGCGCGCAAACCGCGTCACGCCCCAGTCCGGAATCGAGACGACGAGGATGCGATCGGCGCGACCGCCCGCGAGCATGATCGCGCGAGCGAGCAAGGCACCGAATTCCGCGCGGTAGTTGTCGAGGTCGCGGCCGCGGTACTGGTTGTTCACGCCGATCAGCAAGGTGACCAAGGCGTACGGCGGCGAAAACGCCGCGGCATCCATCGCGGCAGACAGCTCGTCAGTGGTCCAGCCGGTTTTCGCGATGATCTCGGGCTCGCCGATCGCGATGTCGTCCGCGCGCAGCCGGTGCGCGAGTTGCACCGGCCAGCGCTCTTGCGGCGCGACACCTTCGCCGATCGTGTAGGAATCACCAAGTGCGAGGAAGCGGCAATCCGTCATCGGTGGATCAGGCCACGCGCCGCTTCGAAGCCGCGCGCTCCGCGGTGAGCACCAGTTCGCGCTCGATGCGTGCAAATGCGTCGTCGAGCACCACCGGTTCCGGCAGCAGGGTCACGCGGAAATGATTGCGCGCGGCGATGTTGAAGCTCGATCCAGGCACCAGGATCATGTGCTCGTGTTCGAGCAGCGCCAGCGCGAACGCCTCGTCGTCGAAGTCCGGGAAGCGCTCCGGATCGACACTCGGGAACGCATACAGCGCGCCTTGCGGCTGCACCAGCTGGAGGAACGCGCTGCGCGCGACGCCGTTGCAGATCGCCTCGCGCGCCGCGTGCAGGCGTCCGCCGGGTTGGGTCAGCGCGCCGATCTCGTTCGGCCCTTCCAGTGCAGGCTTGATCGCCCACTGCGCGGTGACGTTGCTGCACAGGCGCAAGGAAGCGAGCAGGTCGAGCGCATGCAGCAGATCGCCGAGGCGACGCGCGGCGCCGGTGACCGAGAGCCAGCCGACACGGTAGCCGCAGGCGAGGTGCACTTTCGAGAGGCCGCCGTAGCTGATGCAGGGCACCTCGCCCGCAAGCGGTGCGAGCGGTTCGAAGTGCGCGCCGTCGTAGAGCACGCTGTCGTAGATCTCGTCGCAGAGCAGGACCAGTCCGTGGCGTGCCGCGACCGCAACCAGCGCTTCGAGGATCTCGCGCGGATACACCGCGCCGGTCGGATTGTTCGGATTGATGATCACCAACGCCTTGGTGCGCGGCGTGACCAGCGCGGCGATTTCGTCCGGATCGGGCAGATGCGCGCGCTCCGGCGGACACGGGTAATGAACCGGCTGGCCGCCATTGAGGCGCGTCGCCGCGGTCCACAGCGGATAGTCCGGCGCCGGGATCAGCACCTCGTCGCCGGGATCGAGCAGCGCGCGCAGGCTGAGGTCGATCAGCTCGCTGACGCCGTTGCCGATGAACACGCGCTCGGCCACGGCCGCGGCGCCGTTGCGCCGATGCTGCGCAGCGACTGCTTCGCGCGCCTCGACGAGGCCTTGCTGGTGGCAATACGCCTCACTCTTCGGCAATGCGTTCGCGATCGCATCGCGCAGGTGCTGCGGCACACGGAAGCCGAACAGGCCGGGGTTGCCGATGTTGAGGCGCAGGACCGAATGGCCTTCGGCCTCGAGCTCGTGCGCGCGCCGGCTCAACGGGCCCCGGATGTCATAGCGCACTTGATCGAGGCGGCGGCCGACCGCGATGGCCTGGTTCTGCATGAAACGCTTCTCGCAAAATTTCGCGCGATGCTAGCAGCGCGCGTGCGACGCTGCACGCGACCCGGCCACGGAATCCGCACACCCCCATCGGGTCGTCGGGGCCGGCTAGAATCCGTCCGATGCCGCCCGTCGCCGACCTCGAACCGCGTCTTGCCCGCATCGGCTGGCGCGCGCAGCCGTTGCCCTCCGATATCGAGGCGGATCTCGCGATCGCGCGCGTGGTCGCGCAGCACCGCGCCGGCTACCAGCTGCACGACGGCGCGGCGATGTTCAATGCGCAGCCGGCCGCGCGCTTCCTGAAACGCGACCTCGACCCGACCGAACGCCCTGCGGTCGGCGATTTCGTGCTGGTCGCGCCCGGCACGCCGCCGACGATCGAGCGCATCCTGCCGCGCCGCACGGAACTGCGCCGAGGTGCGGCTGGCGAGAGCCATCAGCGCCAGATCATCGCCGCGAACATCGACGCCGTGCTCGTGCTGAATGGCCTCGATGGCGACTTCAATCCGGCGCGCATCGAGCGCTACCTGCTGCTGATCCAGGGCAGCGGCGCGACGCCGGTGCTGGTGCTGACGAAGGCCGACAAGGCGACCGATGCGAAGACCGCGCTGGCCGAGCTGCATCGGCGCATCCCTGGCGTTGCAATGTTCGCGATCAACGCGAAATCCGCGGACAGCGTCGCGCCGCTGCTGGCGTGGCTCGGACCGGGCCACACCGCGGTGCTGGTCGGCTCATCCGGCGTCGGCAAGTCGACCCTGACCAACACCCTGCTTGGACAGGAGCGCCAGGCCACCAAGGCGGTGCGCGAGCACGACAGCCGTGGCCGTCACACGACCACGCATCGCGCGCTGATCCCGCTGCCGTCCGGCGGCTGCCTGATCGACACGCCCGGGATGCGCGAACTCAAGCTTACCGGCGAGGAGGAGCTCGACCAGAGCCAGTTCGCCGACATCGACGAACTCGCGCAGTCCTGCCGCTTCGGCGACTGCGGCCACGTCAGCGAACCGGGCTGCGCGGTACAGGCCGCGCTCGCCGACGGTCGCCTCGACCCGGCGCGCTGGCGCAACTACCTGAAATTGCGCGACGAACTCGCCGCCGCCGCGGACACGCTGGAGGCGCAGATGCGGCGCAAGAGCGAATCGCGCGTGCTGACCAAGGCGCTGGGCAAGCGGCTCGGCGAGAAGTACGGCAAGCGCTGAACGGGTCACGGATTTGCCGGGACGGACCCATCATCGCCGCGGCGTGTCCTCCCCGCAGACACGTCATCGGCGAGCACTGCGATGCGTTGTCACTCGAAGTCGTCGTGAAAAATGAGATCAAGCTTTAGCCTGACCAGGCCGAAACGCTTGTCGTCACCGCTCCCAAGGGTTTGTCCGGCCCATCCGCCGAGCATCAGGCCGCCATTGGCGATCGCAATGTCAACCATGTTGTCGGTGTAGCTGGAGAATCCGAACAACCCGTACGAACGGCCATTGCCGGCACCGAAGCCGGTATCGAAACTGCCGTCCTGGTTGAGTCGGGCGACGCCGAAAAACTGGTTGGGTCCGTTGCTGTTGTCCCTTGCCACCGTGCCTCCGGCGAGGATGCGCCCGTCCGATTGCAAGGCGAGCCGGGTAGCGGCCTGTGAACCACCCGTAATCGCGTCGAGAATCAAGAATTTCTGCGCGACACCGCTGTTGAAAGCAGCATCCTGGCTGCCATCGGACAATAGCCGGTCCATCATCCAGAGCGCTTTTGTGTTGGTCGGATCGGTTGCGACGCCTGCGATCACGAGGCGGCCGTGGCGGTCCTCCACGATGTCATAGACGGCGCTTTGGGGGGCGAGCGCCAAATGCACGCGGCCATCGTGCGCGGGTCCGAATGTGATGTCGCGTTGACCATCGGGGCGCAGGCGGGTGATTGCCAGATTGACGGCGGGAGCGGCCGTTGTCCCGGTTGCGGCGTATCCGGCGAGAACGATTGCGCCGTCGCGCTGCAGCGTCATCGAAAGAGCCGCGTCGCTGTTGTCACCGGTAGGGCCGCCCAAATCGAACGCGACCGTCTGGTAACCGCCGTTTCCAAACGCCGGATCGAGCGCGCTGAAATCGGCAAGAAAACGTGCCACGGCCATATCCGTATTGCCATTCGGGCCGATCGCGCTGCCCGCCACCAGAATCTTCCCGTCCGCCTGCTGCAACCCTTTGACGACTGAACTGCGGGTGCCGTTGTACTGGAATTCAAAGAAGCCATAACCGCTGCCCACCGACGGGTCCAGCGCACTGCCGTCCGCCGTGAGCAATGCAAAAAATGCCTTGAGACCATCGGTTCCCGAGCCCATGAAAAGGAGGCGGCCATCGTTGAGGCGCAGCACGTCCGCAACCCTGGAGTTGTTGGGCCACGCGTTGAAGCGATCAAAGCGCAGATAGCCGACTCCGCCCGGACCGAAATTTCCGTCGTAACTCCCATCGGGTGTGAGCTGTGTCGCGCAGAACGTCGGTGCGTAATAGGTACCTCCGTTGGGGTCGGGCTCGGCTTTCGTGCAGGTCCCGGCCATCAATAGGGAGCCGTTCGGAAGTACCCGCATGACGGCCGCCCTGTCGTTGCTTTCCGGCGAAACATCGATCAGCAGACGTCCGCCGACGCCGAAACCTCCGTCGTAACCGCCGTCCTGCGCGAACGCGGGCGCTGCGCTGCCGAGGCCGACTGCCGCAGCGGCGAACCAGATCGCTGCACGTGAAGATCGCATTGCCCTCTCCTTTGCCTGAAAACAGAGACAACGGCCTGAGATCTGCGTTGCTCTTGAACCAGGCCGTCGTTCCTTCCCATACGGGAAGAGCAGATGAAAGCCGACATGCAGGTGATTCCGGTGATGGGATCTGGGCGAATTCCCCGGAATGCGCCGGCCAGCAGTGGTGGTGCGCGGCATCGCTGGTGACATGCAAACGCCGCGATCGACACGGGCGCGGGCGCGGGCCGACATCCTCCATCGCCGCGATCGCTCTGCTATTGTCGTGCCCAGCCACGAACGTACTTGCGCATGCCCGTCGCTGAATCCGCCGATCACAATGCCGAGCTGGACCAGCGCCTCGTCGCGGCGACGCGCGGCATCGGCCTGCTCGCGTCGGTGAGCTGGCCCGCATCGGCCGAGCTCGAGTTCATCGCGGCGTGGAAGGCGGGCAACGCGAGCCTGCCGCAGATCACCTATCCGGCCTGCGACTACGCGGCGACGCGCGAGGCGCTCGACGGGATTGCGGGTGCCGCTGATCCCGCACATCCGCTCGGTGACTACATCCGGCGCACCGCCGAATCCTGGCGTATCGCGACCGAACTGCTCGAGGCGATGGGCACGTCGGGGATCACCGAGCACTCGGCGAAGCTGTACGGTCGGCCCGATGACCGCGTGCCGGGCGCGACGCTGACCAATCTCGATGCCGCGCACCACTTCATCGCGATCGCCGACGAGTACAACAGCGGCGCGCCGCTTGACGAGATCGAGGCGGAGATCCCGGCCGAATCGCTGCAGGGCGAACTGCAGCAGAAGCTCGACGCGTTCTTCGGCGCGGCGGTGGTCAAGGTCGAGACCGATCCGGACCTGATCGCGAAGGCCGCGGCCGGGGCGACACGGATCCGCCTGCGCTCGGCGACGAACTTCTCCGACTACGACCGCGACCAGCTGCTCGCACACGAGGCCTTCGTGCATTCGCTGACCGCGTTGAACGGGCGCGCGCAGCCGCACCTGAAGTCGCTGGCGCGCTCGTCGCCACGCATCACTGCGACGCAGGAAGGGCTCGCGGTGTTCGCCGAGCTGATGTCCGGCTCCATCGACATCTCGCGCATGAAGCGCATTTCCCTGCGCATCCTCGGCATCGACATGGCGATCAGGGGCGCCGACTTCATCGACGTGTTCCGATTCTTCATGGACTCGGGCCAGAACGAGGCCGACAGCTTCGCATCCGCGCAGCGCGTGTTCCGTGGCGCGCCGGTGACCGGCGGCGCCGCATTCACCAAGGATGCGGTGTACCTGCACGGCCTGCTCTCGGTGCACACGTTCTTCCGCTGGGCGCTCAAGAATCAGCGCATGGCGCTGTGCCGCAATCTGTTCGCCGGCAAGCTGGCGCTGCATGATGTGATCGCGCTGGAACCGTATTTCGACAATGGCTACATCGCGCAGCCGCGCTACCTGCCGCCGTGGGTGCAGCATGCGCACGGTCTCGCCGGCATCCTCGCATTCTCGCTGTTCGCGAACCGGATCCGGCTGGATCGCGTCGAGGCGGAGGATCTCGTGCTCGGCCTGTGACGCCTTGCACGCTTCGCATGAAGTGTTGTTTAAGCGCTTGCGCTGTGGCCGGCGATGCGCTTCCATGCATCCTTCGCTTCCGACAGGAAATTGCCCGTGCGCAAGAATGTGATCGCCGCCGCGATGTTGCTCTCGCTCGCCGGTGCGAGCGCCGATGCCGCTGAAACCGCGCCGCAGATGATCCAGCCGCTGCTGCCCGGGATTACCGCCTGGCGGCGCGATCTGCACCAGCATCCCGAACTCAGCAATCGCGAAGTACGCACCTCGAAGGTCGTCGCCGACGAGTTGAAGAAGCTCGGCCTCGAGGTGCATACCGGCATCGCGCACACCGGTGTGGTCGGCATCCTCAAGGGCGGCAAGCCGGGACCGAAGCTCGCGATCCGTGCCGACATGGACGCGTTGCCGGTGACCGAGGAAGTCGACCTTCCGTTCGCGTCGAAGGCGAAGGGCGAGTATCTCGGCAAGCAGGTCGGTGTGATGCATGCCTGTGGCCATGACGCGCACACGGCGATGACGCTCGGCATCGCCGCGGCGATGGCGAAGATCCGCAAGGACTTGCCGGGCGAAGTGATGTTCATCTTCCAGCCGGCCGAGGAAGGGGCTCCCGCGGGCGAGGAGGGCGGTGCGCCGCTGATGGTCAAGGACGGCGTGTTCAAGAACTTCAAGCCGGATGCGGTGTTCGGCATGCACGTGGTCAGCGCATTCCCGGTGGGCGTAGTGGCTTTGCGGCCCGGCGGTGCGATGGCGAGTTCGGACACGTTCCGCATCACCGTGCACGGCAGGCAGAGTCACGGCGCGGTGCCGTGGAAGGGCGTCGACTCGATCGTGGTCGCCGCCGAGATCGTGACCAGCGCGCAAACCATCGTCAGTCGGCAGCTCGACATCAACAAGGACCCGGCGGTCGTCACCTTCGGCATCTTCAACGGCGGCCAGCGCTTCAACATCGTGCCCGATACCGTGCACCTGGAGGGTACCGTTCGCACGTTCGACGAGGACATGCGCAAGCAGACCCTGGCGAGCCTGAAGAACATCGCCGAGCACGTCGCTGCAGCGAACGGCGCGACGGTCGACACCGAGATCCCGACTCCGGGCAGCAATCCGGTCAATACCAACGATCCGGCGCTGACCGCGCGCGTGCGTGCCAGCCTCGAGAAGGTGCTCGGCAAGGAACATGTCGAGGAGGCGCAGCGCTGGACCGCGTCGGAGGATTTCCCGCAGCTGGCCATGAGCGTGCCGGCACCGAGCGTGTACTTCTTCGTCGGCGCGACACTGCCCGGAACGGACCCGGCAATCGCACCGACCAACCATTCGCCGAAGTTCTTCCTGGACGAGGGCGCTCTGGCAGTCGGCAGTGAGTCGATGTTGCAGGCGGCGCTCGACTACCTCGGTTACGCAGGCTGAGGACACCCGCCGGCTCGGGCGATTCGTGCCGACCTGTCGCAACCTTCCGGCCGGGTCGGCCGGAAGGTGCTATCGACGCGGAATGTGCAGCCGGACGGAAACGTACACTCAAAAACGGATTGAGGTCCTTTCCTTGGTGTGTCGTCAGGCGCTGTCGTCCTGCAGCAGCAAGCTCAGTTTTTCGACAGTGGACCAGTTGCGTGCCGTTCCGAGTTCGCCCAAGTTTCGACGCACTGCTTGGGCAAGCTTGCTTTCGATGACGCCGTTGGGGCACCACATGTAGACCGCGTGTTGCCCGACGGCGAGCGCCTCAGGCAACCAGCTCGTCTTGGCGAAATCCGCCAGGGCGGAGAGCGCCGAACTCTGTTGAGTGAAGACGACGAGAAGGCGAGAGGGATCCGTAGCAAGGTCCACGTGTGGATTACCGGAGGCTACCGAGGCGAACTCGGTAGCCGACTTGACGACGACCTGCGCGTTGACGTCCAACTCCGTGGCGAGAGCCTCGTGTATTCGATTCGCATGCGACTTGGGCGAACCCGAGGCCGAGTCGAACACCGCGTTGCCGCTGTTCAGTAGCGTGCGCACATTCGCGTAACCGAGCGAGCCGAGCAGCGTGCGCAGATCAGCCATGGCCACGCGCTTGGCTCGGCCAACATTGATGCCGCGTAGCAATGCGACATGACGTTTCATGTCCTGCGCCTGCCGACCTCGCTTTGCTGACGGCCCGGCCAATGCAAGGCGGTTCCCGGACTGCTGGCTGCAGCGACTTGCCGGGTACCCGCTTTACTTGAGCAACTTGAAAGCATGCGTCCACTCGTTGCGTAGAAAGCCGGGGATGCACCACAGCATGCACAGCGGTTCGATTGCACGGGCCGCCTCAACCTTGCCCATGTCCGCCGTTTCCCACCCAAACTGATCCAGAATGCCTTCAACGGTTTTCTTCGCCGTCTCATTGGCGCCGCAAATGAACATCGTGGGTTTGCCGCCCTGGAACGTCGGATTCACCATGCGCGTGTTGCCAACGGAATTGAAAGCTTTCACGAAGTGTGCATCTGGAAACTCACGCTGCAACCGTTCCATCAGGGATTCGTCGAGGTTGGTGAAAAACTTCAACACGCCATTGTGTGGAGGCGCTTCGGCCATGGGATTGGTTGCATCAATGATGGGCTTGCCGGCCAGATTGGCCGCGCCAGCGATACGCAGAGCATCTGCGGCGATCGTGCCTTTGACGGCCAAGACGACGACTTCTCCATAGTCTGCGGCATCGCCAAAGCTTCCGACGCGAGCTTTTGAGTTCTGCGCAGCCCAATCCTTCAGCTTCGCGGGATCGCGGGTTCCGATCACGACGTCATGGCCATGTTTGAGAAAGCCACTGGCCAGTGCCTTGGCCACGTCGCCCGATCCGATCACACCGATTTTCATAACACTACTCCTCGCAAACAGATTTTCTGATGACTAGCGCCTGAACTAAGGCAATGGGCCGACAAGGACGGTCGCCTTCGACGAATTGCCGGGCTGATGCTTTCTATGCATTTGGCTCAATCGCCAGACAGAAACCGAATAAGCGATAACCACGGCAATCGAGACGGCGCCGACTCTATTTTCTGGAAACAGGAACCACGCGCCGACAACCAGTGATGGCGTGTAAGTCAGTTCTGCGTGAAACATCTTGAGTGGGCCTGAGGCTTGGGTTGACACGCCGCACGAGGCTGAGGGGAGTCGCAATGACCCTTCGCGGCCCCATTGGAACAGTTGGGTCGAACGACTCCGCGAGCGGAATATAGCAAGCGGGAAACGCTCAACACCGTCGCGCACGGGTCACGTGTCAGCGCGTCTCCTTCGAGGGCGAGGGAACATCCGGTCGGCGCAAGCGCGATGCTATAGTCGCCCGCGTTGCCGCATGCGGTCGCCTGCGGCGTTTTTCCCTGTCGCAGCGAACATGTCGACCATCGAAGAACTCAAGATAGCCGCGCTCGAATACCACCGTCGGGCGCCGGCCGGAAAGATCAAGGTCACCCCGACCAAGTCCGTTGTAACCCAGCGCGAACTCTCGCTCGCGTATTCGCCCGGTGTCGCCGCCGCGTGCGAGGAGATCGTGCGCGATCCGGCGGAGGTCGCCAACCTGACCGCGCGTGGCAACCTGGTCGCGGTGATCACCAACGGCACTGCGGTGCTCGGCCTCGGCAACATCGGCCCGCTTGCGGCCAAGCCGGTGATGGAAGGCAAGGGCGTGCTGTTCCAGAAGTTCGCCGGCATCGACGTGTTCGACATCGAGATCGCCGAGAACGACCCGGACAAGCTGGTCGAGATCATCGCCAGCCTCGAGCCGAGCTTCGGTGGCATCAACCTCGAGGACATCAAGGCGCCCGAGTGCTTCGAAGTCGAGCGCAAGTTGCGCGAGCGCATGAAGATCCCGGTCTTCCACGACGACCAGCACGGCACTGCGATCATCGTCGGCGCCGCGGTCGTCAACGCGCTGCGCGTGGCCGGCAAGGACATCGGTGAGATCAAGCTGGTCTCGACCGGCGCTGGCGCGGCGGGCATCGCCTGCCTGGACATGCTGGTCAGCCTCGGCGTAAAACCGGAGAACATCTGGGTCGCGGACCGCCTCGGCGTGGTCTGGAAGGGCCGCAAGGAGGAGATGGATCCGAACAAGTGCCGCTACGCGCGCGACACGAACGCGCGCGTGCTCGACGAAATCATCGACGGCGCGGACATCTTCCTCGGCTTGTCTGCGCCGGGCGTATTGGAGCCGGCGATGGTCGCGCGCATGGCCGACCGGCCGATCATTCTCGCGCTGGCGAATCCGACCCCGGAAATCCTGCCGGAAGAGGCCAAGGCGGTGCGCCCCGATGCGATCATCGCGACCGGCCGTTCGGACTACCCGAACCAGGTCAACAACGCGTTGTGTTTCCCATACATCTTCCGTGGCGCGCTCGATGTCGGCGCTACCGTGATCAACGAGGCGATGAAGGTCGCCTGCGTGCATGCGATCGCCGAACTCGCGCGGCGCGAGGCCAGCGACGTCGCCGCGCGCGCGTATGGCGGCAAGACGACATCGTTCGGCCCCGATTCGATCATCCCGCAGCCGTTCGATCCGCGCCTGATCGTGCAGCTCGCGCCGGCGGTCGCCAGGGCCGCGATGGAATCCGGCGTCGCCACGCGGCCGATTGCGGATCTGCGCGCGTACTCGGAAAAGCTCAGCGCATTCGTATTCCGCACCACCTTGCTGATGAAGCCGGTATTCGCGCGCGCGAAGGCCGATCCGAGACGCGTCGTCTACGCGGAAGGCGAGGAGGAAACCGTGCTGCGCGCGGTGCAGCATGTCGTCGACGAGGGCATCGCCAGACCGATCCTGATCGGCCGCCCCGCGGTCATCGAGTCGCGCATCCAGCGCCTCAGCCTGCGCCTCCGGCCTGACATCGACTTCGAGTTGTGCAACATCGAGAGCGACCCGCGCTTCAAGGACTACTGGACGCTCTACCACGAGCTGATGCAGCGCCGCGGCGTCACGCCGGACAGCGCGAAGGCGATCGTGCGTTCGCGTGCGACCGTGATCGCCGCGCTGATGGTCCGCCGCGGCGAGGCCGACGCGCTGATCTGCGGCCTGGTCGGGCGCTACCACAAGAAGCTCAACTATCTGCGCGGGATCATCCCTCTTGATCCAGGCGTCGATGCGCCGTCCGCGATGAGCGTGGTGTTCAACGACCGCGGCGCGTTCTTCTTCCTCGACACGCATGTCGCGCTCGATCCGGACGCCGAACGCATCGCCGCGGCGACCGCGCAGGCAACCCTGCGCCTGAAGCTGTTTGGCATCACGCCGAAGGTCGCGATCCTCTCGCACTCGAACTTCGGCAGCCACGAGGACCCGAGCGCCATGAAGATGCGCAAGGTCGTCGAACTGCTGCGCGAGCATCTGCCGCGGGTCGAGATCGAGGGCGAGATGCACGCCGATACCGCCATGAACCCGGACGTGCGCGACCAGCTGTTCCCGAACTCGCGCCTGACCGGTTCGGCGAACGTGTTCGTCTGCCCGAACCTCGATGCCGCGAACATCGCGTTCAATATGACGCGAGTGATGACCGACGGTGTCGTGATCGGTCCGATCCTGATGGGCCTGTCCAAACCCGCGCACGTGCTGACGCCGGCCGCGACCGTGCGCCGCGTGTTCAACATGACCGCGCTGGCATGCGTCGAGGCGCAGATCCGCGCGCACGCTGGGGTGTGATGCGGCCCGCGCTGGGCGCGATCGCGATCTGATCACGCGTCACTCAGGCCGCCGGCTCGGCGGCCTGAGCGGGTGCCGTTCTCAGCGGCAGTTGCCGCGCGAGCCCTTCGCGCAGATGCGTCCGTCGACCCAGGTCGCATCGTCGAGCACTGCGTCGTCGAATTGCGCGTTGGTGATGTCGGCGCCGGCGAGGTTCGCGCTCTGCAGGCGTGCGCGGCTCAGGTCTGCATTCGTGAAGTCGGCATTGCGCAAGTCCGTCGCGCTGAAATTCGCACCGGCCAGATTCGCGTTGGTGAAGGCGATGCCGCGAAGGCGCTTGCCTGAGAAATCGGTGTCCTGCAGGTCGGCATTGACGTAGGTGTTCGTGCCCGACGCGACATTCGGGTGCGTGTACACGGTGGTCTTGCCGTTGTGCGTGACCACGGTTTCGTCACGCACAACCGTGGTGTCGGCGCCGAGCGTCTGCTCGGAAACCGCGCCCGCGCCCTCGGCATGGTTGATCACGGTACCGTCCACCACGGTCGTTTGGGTATTGCCCGAAGGCGCGCGATGCGGCTTCTGCGCGGGATGCCGCACGGGTTGGTGATTCGTATCGCCGGTAATCACCTTGGCCGCGCCAGCCTTGCTGGAGATCTCGGTGTCGCCGGCCTGGATGCTGACGTCGCCACCGTTCACCTCGATGGATTGCGCACTGATCACGGTCGGTGCCGCGCCGATCAGCGCGAAGAGGATCGTATTGAGTTTCATGACGAGCACTCCTTTAGGGTTTGCGAGCAGGAACAATGGGTCAATCAGGCAGGTGGCTGCCGCGGTCGCGCAGGCCGCGCGCTCGTTGCAGCGCGTCGGCATTGGCCGGTGGCTGGGCGGCGGGGGTCGTTCCGGCAGAGGGCGCAACGGAGGCACCGGCCCCGATCGTCAGCTGTGGGTCGGCGAGTGCGCTGGCATGTTGCTGGGGTGGTGCGGGCGCAGCGGTGCCGCCGGCAGGAATCTGTGGCTTGAGATCGAGCAAGCCGTCCAGCGCTTCGTCGTAACCTGCCGCATCGGGCAGCGCGCCGTCGTTCTGCGGCAATGCCATGTGCGACAACTCGAGCATCCACGCCGAGCTGATCGGCTCGGCCGGCGTCGAGCGCGACAGGATCAGCGACAGCATGCGTTGAGCCGGCGCGCTGCCCTGGTGCGCGGCGAGCCGGTACAGCCGCACGGCTTCGCCGTAGTCCACCTGCACGCCGTCGCCGCGGTGATAGTGGCCGGCCAGCGCATACGTTGCGCCGGCGTCGCCGGCCGCCGAATCGGCGCGCTGGCGCTGCAATGAATCGCCGCGTTGCAGCGCCGCCTGCGCGGACTCGTCAAGGTGCGCGAGATTACGGGTACTGGCGCGGCTGCCGCGCGCTGCGGCCTGCTGGTACCAGAGCCGCGCTGTGGCGGCCTGGCCGTTGCGCTCGTAGGTGACACCGAGCGCATTCGCCGCGATCGGGTCGCCCGCGCTGGCGGCTCGTTCGAGCAGGTCGCGTGCGGCCTGCGTCGCGCGCGCGCCGCCAATGTCGTCCTCGAGCAGGCTCTGCAGATAGAACGCGCGCGCATAGCCGACTTGCTGGGCGATGTCGAAGTAGCTGCGCGCGCGATTCGGATCGCGCGCAACGCCCCAGCCCTTGGCTAGCAGGAAACCCGCAGCCATCATCGCGCGCAGGTCGCCGAGGTCGGCGGCCTGGCGGAAGCGGCGATATGCCTCGCCGTCACTGCGCGCGACGTCTTCGCCGTTATGGTAGATCCAGCCCAGGCGCAGCATCGCTGCGACGTCCCCTGCGTCTGCCTGGCGGCTCAGCGCGGCCAGCTGCTGACGCATGCGCGCGCTGAGTTTCTTCGCAACGGGCGCATCCCCGAGCGGTGCGGTCGCTGCGGCTCCCGGCTCGGTGGACGTCGCAGCGGGAGGTGGTGCCGGCTTCAGCACCACTTCGGCGTGGGCCAACGCGCCGCAGGCGAGCAGAGCAAGCAGCACGGCGCGCTGAAGGACGGCGGCGCCGGGGCGGCTGACAGTCCTGCGTTCCGCGTCGAGCACAGCGATCGGGAGCGCGCGACCCCGCGTCATCGCATCACTTCCCATTGCAGCGCCTGCGTGCCGGTGTGTGCATCCTGCGCGACAGCGAGGACGCGTTGCTTCAGCGCTTCCATGTCGGCGACACCCTTGATCCGTTCCAATGGACCCGCGCCCAATGCCTTGGTCAACTCGCTGGTGATGTCGTTGCTTGCGGCGAAGCAGGAGGCGCTCTCCTTGCCAGCGGCGGTCATCTCGATCGTGAAGCTCTGCGGATTGGAGATGTCCGGGATCAGCACGGAGCGGTGCGCCTGCACTATTGCGGCGTGCTGGAACGGATTCGGATAGATCTGACTCAGCGCACCCTTGGCGTCCCTGTAGTAGCAATAGAGAAAGGCGGACTGATCCGTGCTGACGTTGAGCAGGAGCGCTTCGCCGAGCGTGAACTTCGGTTCCCTGCGGCCAAGCGTGATGTCGACGCGGATCGGCTTGGCCTGGGCGGTCGCGAACTCTGCCTGGCCGTTGCGCGGCTGCGTTGTAAGCGCGCCGGCCGTCGCGGGACCACCCCAGCCGATGCGCAGGAAATGGTTGTTGCCGTCGCTGGCAACATAGTTTTTCATCAGGCGTTCGTAGGTTTCGAAATTGAGGTTGCCGGAGGCGGTGGCCAGGTGATCGGCCTGATACAGGCTCAGCGCATCGTGCAATGCCGGAGAGGGGCGTCCGTCGACCTCGCCCTTGTAGTAGCCGAGACTGCGCAGGCCGGTCTCGAACACGCGCACGCGCTCGGTCTCGTCCATGTCGTCGTACCACGCACGCAGCTGGCGCTGGAATTCCGGATGCGTCTGGTCGAGCGCGAGGCATTGCCAGTACGGCACGCGCGCCCACTTCCCCGCGAGTTCGATCATGCCCAGATCGACGAGCGTGCGGATCGCCGGTCCCACCCCCTGCGACAACGTCGATCCCAACGTGAACTGCACGCCAGCCTTCTTGATGCGCGCGCCGGCATCGAGGCCGGTGCCCTTGTTGCCGGCGACCAATTCGTTGGCGGAGTCGACCCCGGTGAGCAGCGTGCGCGTGCCGAAATCGCCGAGATGCAGTTCGAGCCCGAGCACGGTCGTGATGAGGTCATCGGAATAGCCGAACTCCCAGTTCTTGGCCGAAGCGCCGATTCCGGCGTTGTGGATCAACACGTTCTGGTCGACGTAGGAAATCGCGCCGGACACATAGATGGCCGGCTTCGGAATCGCCATCTGCCCGGACGGCAGCATCAGGCTGGTCAGGGTCTGCACCGTGTCCTGACGCAGCGGATCGATTTCGAAGTCGACGACACGGAACGCGTTGCTGGTGCGCGACATCTGTGACAGCGCGGTGATGATTATTTCCTTGGTCGCGACCGACGCCTTGCCGGAAGGATCGCCGATCAGCTTGCTGGTGATCAGCGTGGTCGGCACATGGTTCTGCTTCAGCATCTCGTCCATGCAGGACAGGCCGTCGCTGAAGCTGCTGATCGCGCGCACCGGTTCCGAGATCGGCCGGCTTTCGATGGTCGACGATTCGATGTAGGGCCGGTCGCGGCGGATATTCGGCGTGCATCCCGCCAGCAGGGTGAGTCCGGCAACGATCAGAATTGGCGGCAGCGAAAGAAATTTGGTCATGAGCAGTCGGGGCTGGGTGGGGGGATGTCCGGTACCTGCACGTGGATGAATGCAGTTGCCGGGTGGCTGCGAACCTTTGGATTGGTCACGAGCGCCGGTCGCGCGAGCGACCGCGCCGCGCAGGAATCACGCGGTCCGGCGGCGCGGCATCGCAGCGCGTGCGGGTACGGGGCGCTGCGGTGTCGGCGATGCCAGCTTGCCTGTGCTTACTTGCAAAGGCTGATGATGTCGCCGCTCACCACGACGATGTTGTCCTTGCGACTCTGCGGTCCGTAAGCATTCTGTTGTGGTCCGTACTGGCCGACCGGTGCGGTATTCGCGGGAACGCCGACATTGGTCGTGCATACGCGCGCACCCACGGTCGAGGGCACCATGGTCGTGCTCGTTGTCTGGCCCGTCGAACCGTAGCCGAGCCAGCGCTTTGACTCCACGTTCAAGACCTTGGCGCGATCGAGCGGACTCATGTCGCGACGTTGAGCCAGCTCGCCGCCTGCGAATGCGGGCACTGCACAACCACAAAACAGCGGGACGAGGGCGAGGGCGAGAACTCGGTTCGTCGGCTTGCTCATGACTGTTCTCCAGGGAATGAAACAGCAGGGGAGCCGATAGCTCCCCCGCAGCGTGTGCGACCCTTTCGGGTCGCGACACGAGACTACAGCGCGGATCACTTACCGTCGTTCGACGACAGGTTCTGCTCGGCCTTGGCGCCCGGGCCGATCGCGGCGTTGAGCACCGCGCCTTGCACCTTCGTCGACTGCTTGTTGTCGCCGCCGATGTTGACCTTGCCCTTGTTCGAGGACAGGTTCTGCTTCGCCGAAGCGCCCGGACCGATCGCGGCGTTGAGCACCGCACCCTGCACGGTCGTGCTCTGATCGTTCTTGCCCTTGATCTTGACTTCGGCCATGGCCGAGCCGCAGAACACGAAGGCGCCGATTGCAAGGATGGCAAACGCACTCTTGACCATTTGTGCAACTCCTTGTTGGTGGAACCACGTCTTGCGTTGAGGGCGGACGCGGCGCGTCCACCCCGGGGACACCCGTCGTTTCAGGCTGACGAGTGGTGTTACTCCTTGCCCGTGCTCACCGAACCGATGTTGATCTCGGATTTCGAGCCGGGTCCGCTCGCGCTGTTCACGATCGCTCCGCCGACGACGACGTGCTGCTTGTTGCTGCCACCGACGCGGCTGTTCACGACTGATCCGACATTGATCCGCGCGGTGCCGCCGGTCGTGGCGGTGTTGATCACGGCTCCCTTCACGACCACGACCTGTTCGTTGTTGCCGCCGACGCTGGTCGCCTGCCCGACGGATGCCGCGTTGGCGGCGCAGGTGGCAAGCAAGAACAGTACTGGGATGATTCCACGGAGCGTGGAGCGGATTCCGGCGGCAGGCGCGGCGGATCTGGGTGTCTGCATGTTCTATCCTCCTTGAGACCGAATGTATTGACGCCCAAGTCATTCCATGGAGCGTGGCGCGAGTGCGTTTCGGTACATACCATCAGCGATCAGGGTGACCGCCAGATGTCGAACACGAGTCATTGAGCGAAAACTTATATTTAAAATACTTTTACAAGTATACAATATTAAATATAAATCTTAAGGCGCAGCGTAGCGGTCGGCAAGCGGTGGCGTATTGCCGAAATTGCTCTCATAGGAACGGTTCGTTGCGCGCAGGCAGTGAGCGGCGCGCTACTCCAGAAATGTCGTGCGCACCGCATCGAGCAGAGGATCGCGGTGGCCGACCGGCTCGCTTGCCAGGTGTCCCTGGCTGATCGTCCAGATGATCAGCGCACCGAGTTCCTGCGCGCGCGCGTACGCACCTTTCTCGGTGATCGATTGCGCATCGTCATAGCTGATGAAGGTGCAGCCGGCACTGCCGAGCGGCGTCGCCGACGACAGGTACGGCACGCGCGCGGTGGCGTCCCAGATGTGCGCCGGCGGCGTGTAGTAGTTCTGGATGATGTTCGCGTAGCTCATCGTGCCATCGCCGGCGGCGGGGGTGCCGCCGATCTGATGCGGGCCGGTGACACCCCGCCAGCAGTAACCATAGAACGCGGTCCCCACGCCGAGCTTCGCCGCGGGTACGCCTGAGGCGAGATAGAACGCGACGCTGCTCGCGACCGAGGATGGCGTGGTCGGGGTTTCGCCGTACAGGGCGGAATTGTGCCAGCTCTGCCAGCCGCTCCACGGGCCGGCCATGTCGTAGGTCATTACGTCGATGCGGTCGAACAGCGGCGCGATCTGGCCCCAGAACGGATCGGGCGGATTGGCGAAATTTGAATTCATCCAGATGATCGGCACGGTGAGGATCAGCTCCGGTCGGGCCGCGCGCAAAGCGGTGGCCAGCGCCTGGAAATTCCCGCGATCACTTGTTTCGAGCGGTTCCCAATCGAGATCCAGCCCATCAAAACCGAACTGGTCGACCGCGGCGAGCAGGTTCGTCACGAACGACGCGCGGTTCGCCGCGCTGGCAGCACCCCGCCAGCCGGCGATCTCGCCAGCGCCCCCAATCATCAGCACGGCTTTGCGGCCAGCCGCGTGCGCGGCATCGACGCTGGTATGCGCCCAGGCCGGGCCGTTGACCGCATCGATGTCGAAGTCCGTGGTCAGGCTGCCGTCCGCGAGCGGTCGCGCGCGACCGACCATCAGATGCGTGATCGTGGAGAAATCCACCTCGCCGATCGGGTACTGCTGGCGCTCGTAACCCACGTAGTAGCCTGCAACCCAGCGCCGCGCTTCGAAACCATCCGCGAAAATGCTATCGGCGACGGCCGCATAAGCGATACCCGACAGCGATGCTCCGCAGAGCAGGGCGATGACCGAATCACGCATGGCGTTTCTCCCGGAGGCGCGGACTCTACACGGGAATTCGTGCCGGATTTGCCCAGCGATGCCCAATCGCGCGACCCGCGGAGGCGATGCCGGAATGGGCGGATCCCGTGCCGGCATGGCTGTGCAACATGCAGATATTGCGCGGGCCGACTAAACTCTCCCTTCCGCGCGACGGCGTCTCCGCACGTCGCCGCAAAAATGCGTCGCGGCAAGCTGCGGCGCCATCGAGAGAATCGCATGAACCAGCTCAACGACATCCTCGACCAGGACCTCGACCCGGTCGAGACGCAGGAATGGACCGATGCACTCAAGGGCGTGATCGCTGCCGATGGCACGGATCGCGCGCACTACCTGCTCGAGCGCATGGTCGGCGAGACGCGCCGCGCCGGCGGCTACCTGCCGTTCGATCCGACCACCGAATACGTCAACACGATTCCGCCGCAGCGCGAAGCGCACATGCCGGGCGATGCGAACATGGAATGGCGCATCCGCTGCCTGATCCGCTGGAACGCGATGGCGATGGTCGTGCGCGCGAACCGCAAGCCGGGCGAACTCGGCGGGCATATCGCGAGCTTCGCCTCGAGCGCGACCCTGTACGACGTCGGTTTCAACCATTTCTGGCGCGCGCCTTCGTCCGAGCACCCGGGCGATCTCGTGTTCCACCAGGGCCATTCGAGCCCAGGCATCTACGCGCGCTCGTTCCTCGAAGGCCGCATTGGCGAGGACCGCCTCGATCTGTTTCGCATGGAAGTCGCCGGCCACGGCAAGGGCTTGTCCTCGTATCCGCATCCATGGTTGATGCCGGACTACTGGCAGGTGCCGACCGTGTCGATGGGCCTCGGTCCGTTGCAGGCGATCTACCAGGCGCACTTCATGAAGTACCTGGAACATCGCGGCCTGATCCCGAAGAGCGATCGCAAGGTCTGGTGTTTCCTCGGCGACGGGGAAACCGACGAGCCCGAATCGCTCGGCGCGATCTCGCTGGCCGGGCGCGAGGGTCTGGACAACCTGATCTTCGTGATCAACTGCAACCTGCAGCGCCTCGATGGTCCGGTGCGCGGCAACGGCAAGATCATCCAGGAACTCGAAGGCAACTTCCGCGGCGCTGGTTGGAACGTGCTGAAGCTGGTCTGGGGCAGCTACTGGGATCCGCTGCTTGCGCGCGACACCAGCGGCAAGCTGCGCAAGCTGATGATGGAAACCGTCGACGGCGAATACCAGAACTGCAAGGCGTTCGGCGGCGCCTACACGCGCGAGCATTTCTTCGGCAAGTATCCGGAGACGCGCGAACTGGTCGCGAACCTGTCCGACGACGACATCTGGCGCCTGAACCGCGGCGGCCACGATCCGCACAAGGTCTATGCGGCGTATCACCAGGCGGTGAACACGCAAGGCATGCCGACCGTGATCCTGGCCAAGACGGTCAAGGGCTATGGCATGGGCGCGGCCGGCGAGTCGCAGAACCCGACGCACCAGCAGAAGAAGCTCGACGACGACGCGGTACGGCATTTCCGCGACCGTTTCCAGATCCCGATCGCCGACGACAAGCTCAAGGACGTGCCGTACTACCATCCGGGCAAGGAATCGCCGGAAGTGCAGTACATGCTGGAGCGTCGCAAGGCGCTCGGCGGCTTCCTGCCGCAGCGGCGTCGCAAGAGCACGTCGATCGCGGTGCCGGATCTGTCGGCCTTCGAGGCGATCACCAAGGGCAGCGGCGAGCGCGAGGTCTCGACGACGATGGCGTTCGTGCGCGGCATCAACCTGCTGCTGCGCGACAAGCAGCTCGCGCCGCATGTGGTGCCTATCGTCGCCGACGAGGCACGCACGTTCGGTATGGAAGGCATGTTCCGCCAGATCGGCATCTACGCGCCGTTCGGCCAGAAGTACAAGCCGGTCGACGCCGACCAGCTCATGTACTACCGCGAGGACCAGAAGGGCCAGGTGCTGCAGGAAGGCATCAGCGAGCCCGGCGCGATGTCGGCGTGGATGGCTGCGGGAAGCAGCTACTCGGTCAGCGACGTGCCGATGCTGCCGTTCTACATCTACTACTCGATGTTCGGCTTCCAGCGCGTCGGCGACCTCGCCTGGGCGGCCGGCGACATGCGCACGCGTGGCTTCCTGGTCGGCGGAACCGCCGGCCGCACCACGTTGAACGGCGAGGGCCTGCAGCACGAGGACGGCCATTCGCACCTGCTCGCCGGCGCGATTCCGAACTGTCGCGCCTATGACCCGACCTTCTCGTACGAGATCGCGGTGATCCTGCAGGACGGCTCGCGCCGCATGCTGCAGGAACAGGAAGACGTCTACTACTACGTCACCGTGATGAACGAGAACTACGCGCACCCGGACATGCCGAAGGGGGCCGAGGCCGACATCGTCAAGGGCATGTACCTGTTCAAGGATGCCGGCAAGCCGAAGAAGAACGAGCCGCGCGTGCAGCTGCTCGGTTCCGGCACGATCCTGCGCGAAGTGATTGCGGCGGCGGAACTGCTGGAGAAGGACTTCGGCGTCACCAGCGACATCTGGTCATGCCCGAGTTTCAGCGAACTGCGCCGCGATGGCTTCGCGGTCGAGCGCTGGAACCGCCTGCATCCGCTCGACAAGAAACCGCGCAAGGCGCACGTGACCGCCTGCCTCGAAGGCCGTGGCGGGTCGGCGATCGCCGCGACCGACTACGTGCGCGAATACGCCGACCAGATCCGCGCGTTCATGCCGGACGGCATGCGTTACGTCGTGCTCGGCACCGACGGCTTCGGCCGCAGCGACACGCGCGCGCACCTGCGCGGCTTCTTCGAAGTCGACCGCTACTGGATCGCGCACGCCGCGATCGCCGCGCTCGCCGCCGAGGGCAAGATGAATCCCGAGGACGTCGCGCGCGCGATCAAGCAGTGGAAACTCGACCCCGAGAAGCCGGACCCGACGACGGTGTGACGATGAACATGCTGGCGAGGCTGGTGTTCACGTGCAGCGCCGGCGCGCTGGCGCTTGGCGGTTGTGCGTCGACGTCGACGCCGAAGACCGCCGTCGGTCCGCGCGTCGGTCACGTCTTCGTGATCGTGCTCGAGAACGAGCCGTTCGAGCGCACGTTCGGCAAGGACTCGCCGGCGCCGTACCTCGCGCACGAGCTGACTGCGAAGGGTGCGTTGCTGCGCCAGTACTTCGGCATCGGCCACAACAGCCTCGACAACTACGTCGCGATGATCAGCGGCCAGGCGCCGAACGCGGCGACGCAGGCCGACTGCCCGGTCATGAGAGAGTTCAGCGCATCCGCTCCCGGACTCGACACAGACGGCCAGCTGCATGGCGAGGGCTGCGTGTATCCCGGCTCCGTGAAGACCGTCGCCGACCAGCTCGAGGCCGCGCATTTCGACTGGCGCGGCTACATGGAGGACATGGGCAAGGACCCCGCGCGCGAGGCGGCCGCGTGCGGCCATGTCGCGATCGGCGCGAAGGACGTGACCAATCACGCCGCGCCGAATGACCAGTATGCGGACAAGCACAATCCGTTCATCTATTTCCATTCGATCATCGACGACCGACCGCGCTGCGAACGCCATGTCGTGAATCTCGACGCGCTGCCGCACGATCTGCAAGACGCCGCGGCCACGCCGAACTACGTCTTCATCACGCCCAGCCTCTGCCACGACGGGCACGACCTGCCGTGCAAGAACGGCGAACCGGGCGGCCTCGAATCCGCCGACGCGTTCCTACGCAGCTGGGTGCCGCGCATCCTCGATTCGGCCGCGTTCAAGCAGGACGGGCTGCTGGTGATCACGTTCGACGAGGGCATCCTCGACAGCACCGCCTGTTGCGGCGAGCACGCTCTCGCCGGCGGTCCACCCCCGGGTCTGAACGGCCCCGGCGGCGGCCGCATCGGTGCGGTACTGATCGCGCCATCGATCCGACCCGGCACGCTGTCCGACGTGCCCTACAACCATTATTCGCTGCTGCGCTGGGTCGAGGATGATTTCCATCTGACCCATCTCGGCTATGCGGCCGCCCCCGGCCTCGCCACGTTCGGCAGCGACGTGTTCGCGAAACCGTAAGCTGGACCTCGGCCCACCGCCTCCTGAAGCGGACCCAAACCGGAGTGGAGTGAAAGGCCGGGCCTGCACCCCGCACGTTTATCATGCACGGATGCCATTGATCTTCCGTGCCCTTCTGCTGCTTATCGCCCTCGCCGCGTTGCCATGCTTCGCGCAGGCGCCCGACTCCACGAAATTCTTCGACGACGCGCGCCAGCAGACCGCCGACGTCCGCAAGCAGCTCGGCGGCGCCGAGGTCGACGACGCCAAGCTCAACGAATTCCGCGACGCGGCTTCCGCACTCGGTGCACAGGCCGATGCGCTGGCGGCGGATCGCGTGCCGAAGCTCGCCGCGATCCAGGCGCGTCTGGCCGAACTCGGGCCGGCGCCGGTGAAAGGCACCAGCGAAGCGCCCGACATCGCCGCGCAGCGGACGGACCTCGGCAAGCAGAGCGCCGCACTCGATGCCGAGATCAAACGCGCCAAGCTGCTCATCGTCGACAGCCAGCAGCTCGCCAGCGAGATCGCAGAGGCGCGCCGCGCGAACTTCCAGGCGCGACTCTCGCAGCGCACCGCGTCGCCGCTGACCCCCACGTTCTGGAACGACGTCGCCGGCAACGCCGACCGCGACAATGCGCGCCTCGCCACCCTGCGCGATGGCGTGCTCGCGGCGCTCCACGATGGGTTCGCACCGGACAACCGCGCATTCGCGTTCGGCGGCATCAGCATCGGCCTGTTCCTGATCTTGGTCGGGCGCTGGTGGGCGGTGCGTGCGCTGATGCGCCTGACGGCCGACCGTGTGCCGCAAGGTCGCCTGCGCCGGTCCGCGTTCGCGTTCGCAATGGTCGTGATCGCAACCGTGTTCACCGGCTTCGGCGTGCAGGCGGCCGTGCTCGGGCTCGACTGGCACGGCGCGTTCTCCGATGCGGAAAAGGCCATCGCGACCGCACTGGTCAGCGCGGTGTTCTTCGGCAGCTTCGTCGCCGGACTCGGCTATGCGCTGCTGTCCTCGGCGCGGCCGTCGTGGCGGCTGCCGCCGATCCCGGACCCGGTCGCGCGACGCCTGCGCCTCGCACCGCTGCTGTTCGGCATCGCGACCACGGGCAGCATCCTGGTGAACCGGATCAGCAGTCTCGTCGGCGCGAGCCTCTCGGCGACGATCGCGGCGAGCTTCGTCATCGCGGTCCTGTACAGCGTGCTGATCGCCTGGGTGCTGGCGCGCTCGGGTGCGCCTGTCGAAAGCGGCGACGCCGACGCTGCCGACACGGCCCCGCGTGCGGCCTGGCCCGGTTTCGCGATCGCGACGCTATGGCTCGGCGTGTTCGCGACCCTGCTGTCGGCGTTGTCCGGCTATGTCGCATTCGCGCACCTGCTGGCGCGGCAGATGATGTGGCTCGGCATCGTCGCGGCGGCGCTCTACCTGCTCGTGCATCTGGTCGAGGACGTGTGCGCGACCGCATTGTCCTCGCGCGCGACCTGGGCGCAGCGCACGCTCGGCCTCGCACCGCGCACGCTCGACCAGTTCTCCGTGCTGTTCTCCGGCGCGTTCCGCATCGTCGTGTTCCTGTTCGCGC
The DNA here is from genome assembly GCF_039523175.1 of Dokdonella soli. Classification (NCBI taxonomy): domain Bacteria; kingdom Pseudomonadati; phylum Pseudomonadota; class Gammaproteobacteria; order Lysobacterales; family Rhodanobacteraceae; genus Dokdonella; species Dokdonella soli. Next base: position 53,462 of record NZ_BAAAEU010000032.1, on the reverse strand, counting down.
TGGTCGTCGCGTTCGCGCCGTTCGGCACCGAGCCGTCCGACCTGATCGAGCGCGGCGGCCGCCTCGGCGCCGGACTCAGGCTCGGCCAGATCGAGATCACGCCGTCGGCAGTGATCGGCGCGATCCTCGTGTTCGTGTTCGGTCTCGCCTCGATCCGCGCACTGCAGCGCTGGCTCGGCGAGCGCTACCTGCCGACCACGCGCCTGGATCCGGGCATGCGCAGTTCGGTCACGACCCTGCTCGGCTATGCCGGCGGCGTTGTCGTGTTCGCGTTCGCGCTGTCCGAACTTGGGCTGTCGGTCGAGCGCATCGCCTGGGTCGCCAGCGCGCTCTCGGTCGGCATCGGCTTCGGCCTGCAGGCGGTCGTGCAGAACTTCGTGTCCGGCCTGATCCTGCTCGCCGAGCGGCCGGTCAAGGTCGGCGACTGGGTCGTGCTCGGCGATACCGAGGGTGACATCCGCCGCATCAACGTGCGCGCGACCGAGATTCAGTTGGCCGACCGTTCGACGATGATCGTGCCGAACTCCGAACTGATCACCAAGAGCGTGCGCAACGTGACCTTGGCGAACGCCGAAGGGCGCGTGCGCATCCGCCTGCCGATGCCGATGGACAGCGATGCCGACCGCGTGCGCGAACAGGTGCGCACCGCACTCGCGACGCACGCCGGCGTGTTGCAGACGCCGGCGCCGAGCGTGCTGCTCGACGGCATCGAAGGCACCTCGCTGGTCTTCGTCGTGATCGCTTACATCGCCAATCCGCGCCAGTCCGCGACAGTGCGCAGCGACCTGCTGTTCGACATCCTCGCGCGCCTGCGCGCGGAACGCATCGCGATGTCGTCGCCGTTCGACGTGAAGCTGCGCGCGCCGCTGGTCGTCGCGTCGGCGGACGAGGCGGCGGCTGCGCTCGATGAGCGCTCCGGCTGATGCGCCGATGATCGCAGGCGCCTCGGCTCGCGAGGCGCGCTGACATCGATATCGGGTGATCTCTTCCGGGCGTGGCGGCGAGGGGCAGCCCGCTCGTCCAAGCGCATGTCGTTCGCGGGCGTGCGAGTCGTCCGCGCCGGATGTCATGCGCGAGTCACCGGTTGCTGGTATCGATGCGCGTCCACCGATGACGAGTGCCATGCCGGCCTCGCATGTCTGCAAGGAAACCGCGATGCGCCCCTGGATTGAACGTTTTGTCCTTGCCTTGACGCTGTGCCTGCTGCCGCCCGCGGTGCATGCAGGGAAGCCGGCGCCGCTGCTGCTGATCTCGATCGACGGGCTGCGTCCCGGCGACGTGCTCGAAGCGGGGGCTCGAGGGCTCGAGGTTCCGAATCTGCGCCGCTTCATCGCCGACGGCGCGTATGCGAGCGGCGTGCGCGGCGTCACGCCGACGCTGACCTATCCGAGCCACACGACCCTGCTGACCGGTGTCGCTCCCGCGCGCCACGGCATCGTCAGCAACCTCACCTTCGATCCGATGTTCAAGAATGCGGTCGGCTGGTACTGGTACGCGACGGACATCCGCGTGCCGACCCTGTGGGACGCCGTGCACGCGGCCGGCCTCGGTACCGCCAATGTGCACTGGCCGGTCAGCGTGGGCGCGCACGTGGACGCCAACCTGCCCCAGATCTGGCGCACCGGCACCGATGACGATCGCAAGCTGGTCGCCGCGCTCGCCACGCCCGGTCTGCTGCCTGCGCTCGAACACGAACTCGGCCGCTACGCCGATGGCATCGACGAGAGCATCGAGGCCGACGAGAACCGCGCGCGCTTCGCCGAGCGCCTGCTGACCCTGCGCCGTCCCGGTTTCATGACCGCCTATTTCACCGCGCTCGATCACCAGCAGCACCTGTCCGGACCGGATACGCCGCAGGCGCACGCGGTGCTCGAACGGATCGACGCGATCGTCGGCCGCCTCGTCGCGACGGCACGCGCACGCGATCCGCAGGCGATCATCTGCATCGTGTCCGATCACGGCTTCGCGCCGCTGCAGCACGACGTCAACCTGGTCGGCGCGTTCGCCGATGCGGGCCTGATCCGCTTCGATGCGAAGGGGCAGGTGACCGGCTGGGACGCGGTACCGTGGTACGGCGGCGGTTCGGCGGCGATCGTGCTGCGTGACGGCAAGGACGCGGCGCTGCGCACGCGCGTCGCCGCGCTGCTCGACCGCCTGCGCGACGATGCCGGCAATGGCATCGACCGTCTATTGACGCGCGAGCAGCTGGCGCCGCTCGGCGGCAATCCGGCGGCCGACTTCTACGTCGACTTCAAACCCGGCTACCAGATGGCGCCGGATCCGAAGAGCGCGCCGGTATCGGCCAGCACCTATCGCGGCATGCACGGCTATCGGGCCGATCTGCCGGAGATGCGCGCGACCTTCCTGATCAGCGGCCATGGCGTGCCGCACGCACGTGCGCTCGGCGACATCGACATGCGCGATATCGCGCCGACGCTGGCGCATCTGATCGACGTGAAACTGCCGGCGGCCGAGGGCAAGCCATTGCTGTAATCCCTGCAACGCGTCAGCCCGACGTCAGTTTTCCTTAACGGCTGCGTAACACCACAGTCACCGCCGTCACATCGAATCCATGCAGCATCGCGCGCCTCGCCGGACTTCCTGGCGCGGCGCGCATGGACGCGCGCAACAGCAATGCGGCGCCGGCCCCGGGAACGGCACGGCGCCCGACAAGCACGGATCAAAACAATGACGACGCGCAAATCGATGTTGACGCTGGCCCTGCTGGCCGCGCTGGCGAACCTGCATGCTGCCGAGGTCGCCCCCGCCGACCCCGCGGATGCGGCAGCATCTGCTGCACCGAATGAAACGCTGGACACGATTTCGGTCGTCGGCCAGGGCGAGACGCGCCAGGTGCAGCGCGTCAGTCAAGGCGACAGCACGGTGCTGCCACCCGGCGCCAGCCCGCTGAAGGTGCTCGACAAGCTGCCGGGCGTGCATTTCGAATCGGCCGATCCGTTCGGCAACTACGAGTGGTCGACGCGGATCAGCCTGCGCGGCTTCAACCAGTACCGCCTCGGTTTCACACTCGATGGCATTCCGCTCGGCGACATGAGCTACGGCAACAACAACGGCCTGCACATCAGCCGCGCGCTGATCGCCGAGAACCTCGGTGGCACCGAACTCGCCGAGGGCATCGGCGCGCTCGGCACGGCATCGACCAGCAACCTCGGCGGCGCCGTGCAGTTCATCTCGGCCGATCCGCTGCGGCAGTACGGCGTGCGCGTCGCGCAGACGATCGGCAGCGATTCCGCGCGCCGCACCTTTGCGCGCCTCGACACGGGCGATCACAACGGCTTCGCCATGTATCTTTCGGCCGTCGATGCGGACACCGACAAGTGGAAGGGCTACGGCGACCAGAAGCAGAGCCAGTTCAACGGCAAGGCGGTGTACGACTTCGGCGGCAACCACATCAGCGCGCTGGTCACCACGTCGCATCGCGACGAAGTGGACTACGCGGATCTGTCGCTGGAGTCGCAGCGCAAGCTCGGCTGGGACTGGGACAACTACGCGCCGGACTGGAACCGTTCGGTCGCGGCGGCCAATGGCCAGTTCAGCGGCGGCGTCGCCGGCGTCAGCGATCCGCTCGATGCGGCCTACTACCTCGGCCGCGGTCTGCGCGACGACAAGCTGTTCTCCCTCAACGGAGATTTCAACCTTGCCGAAGGGCTGGTCCTGCATGCGACCGCTTACCACCACGAGAATCGCGGCCAGGGCCACTGGTTCACGCCGTATGCACCGTCCTCGCCGACGGTGCCGATCTCGATCCGCACCACCGAATACGGCATCAACCGCACCGGCGCGATCGCTTCGTTGACCTACGAGACCGGCATCCACCACTTCGAAGGCGGCGTCTGGTACGAGAACAGCGATCACACCCTGCAGCGCAACTACTACGGCATCACCGGCCCCGTCGATGACAGCCATTTCCTGCATGCACCGACCAAGCGCGCGTTCTACCAGCAATTCAACACGGTCACGCGTCAGTTCTATGCGCAGGACACGATGCATTTTCTGGACGGCGCCCTCACCGTCGACGTCGGTTTCAAGAGCCCGCACACCGATCTCGACGCGACTTCGCGGATCGGCTCCCGGGCCAGCGGCAGCCTGACGGCCGAGAAGAACGTCCTGCCGCAGGTCGGCGTCGGCTACAAGCTGACCGAACACCAGGAGCTGTTCGCCTCGTATGCCGAGAATATGGCCGCGTTCCAGGCCGGCGTCAGCGGTCCGTTCTCAGCGTCGCAGGCTGCGTTCGACGTGTTCGGAAAGACGCTCAAGCCGGAGCGTTCGAAGACCTTCGAGGGTGGCGTGCGCAGTTTCGGGGACGGCTACGAGGCGTCGCTGGCGCTGTACACGGTGAAGTTCGACAACCGGCTGCTGGCGATTTCGCAATGCGCCGGCATCGTCGGCTGCCCGACCGCATTCGCCAATGTCGGCTCGGCCAGCAGCCGCGGCGTGGAAGCGACCTTCGTCTGGAAGCCGATGGATCACCTGCGCTGGTTCAACACGGTCTCGTACAACCGCTCGCGATACGACTCGGACTACGTCGACGGTCAGAATATTGTGCCGACCCGCGGCAAGACCGTGGTCGACGCGCCGCACGCGCTGGTGTCCAGCGAGATCGCCTGGCAGGAAGGGCCGTGGGACCTTCGTCTCGGCGGCAAGTACACCGGCAAGCGCTACATCACCTATGTCAACGATTCGTCGGTGCCCGGCTTCCTCCTGTTCAACGCTTCGGCCGGCTACGATCTCGGCAAGCTGGGCATGCTCGAGGACGTTCGCCTGCAGCTCAATCTGAGCAACCTCACCGACAAGCGCTACTTCGCCACCGTCGGCAGCAACGGCTTCGTCGTCTCCGATCCGCAGGGCCAGAACTACACCCTGCTGACCGGTGCGCCGCGCCAGGTGTTCTTCACCGTCGACGCGCGCTTCTGAGGAGCGCCGCGGACACCCCGGCCGCCCGGGGTGTCCGTGGTGTCTTCACGAGCCACCCATCCAGCGCCTTTCGTTCTGCTGCAATATTCGGCTGCCCACACTGTGGCAGACACCCCGTCCGACCGAGCCATGACGATGCAATCGACATCCGTTCCCGCCACTTCGCGCCTGCGCCGCGCCGGCGCTGCGTTCCTGCTGACCGCCGCGCTGGCGGCGCAGCTGCTGGCTGCCCGTGGCAACGCGGCGATCGCGGCAGAAGCGGCGCATCCGGCGCCGGCATCCGCCCGGCACGTGATCGTGATGGTATGGGACGGGCTGCGGCCATCATCGATCAATCCGACCGACACGCCGAACCTCGATCGGCTGCGCGCGGAGGGCGTCGATTTCGCCGCGAACCACTCGACGTTCCCGACCGTCACGATGATCAACGCAGCCAGCTTCGCGACCGGCGCCTATCCGGGAACGACGGGCTTCTATGGCAATTCGATCTACCTGCCGGATGCACGCGGCGACGACGCCGACGGCGAGCCGATTCCCTTCGAGCGGCCGGTGTTCGTCGAGGACTACGGCGTGCTCGATGCGGTCGACCGCCGTCATGAGGGACGCCTGTTCAAGGTCGAGACGCTGTTCGAGGCGGCGCATCGTCGGCACCTCGTCACGGCGACGATCGGCAAATCCGGGCCGGCTTATCTGCAGGATCATCATCGCGGCGGCGCCATCCTCGACGAGAATCTCGTCTGGCCACGCGCGCTGGCCGAGCGCCTGCGTGATGCGAAGCAGCCGTTGCCGCTGCACACCACGCTTGCGTACGGCCAGCCGCCACTCGTGCTCGAAGACGATAACGGCGATCCGACCGGCGCCGGCGCGGTGACGCGATTGAAGGAAGATGCGGCATCCGATCCGACCGACCGCGCCGGGTCGACCAACAAGGATGCCAACCGCTACATGCTGCGCGCGTATCTCGATCATGTGCTGCCGGAACAGAAACCGGCGCTCAGCGTGATCTGGTTCCGCGATCCCGACAGTACCGAGCACCAGTACGGGCCCGGTTCGGCCAACTATCGTGACGCGCTGCGCGCGCAGGACGCGCGGCTCGGCGAATTGCGCGATCGGCTGCGCACGCTCGGCCTCGCGGCCAGCACCGACCTGATCGTCGTTTCCGATCATGGCCACAGCAGCGTCAGTGGTCCGCTCGCGCTGTTCCCGCCGCGCGCGATCAGCGGCGGCGCGCCCGGCCACATCGATCGCGAAGGCGGCTACTCGGTGTCCGGCGAGGTGCGTCTTGCCGACCTGATCCGGCGCGCGGACATCGGCCTCGACGCCTACGACGACAAGGGCTGCATGCTGTCGCCGTCGCTGTCCGGCATCCGCATCGACGGCACCCGCGTGTATCCGACCCAGGTCGATGACAGCGGCCTCGTCTGCGGCAAGACCGGCGCCAGCTACACGACGGCGGTGCCGCCGTTGAAGACCAGTACGACGCTGACGCGCAACAGCGTGATCGTCGCGACCAATGGCGGCAACGAACTGGTGTATTTGCCGGCGCACGACCAGGCCACGCTGGCCAAGCTCGTGCGTTTCCTGCAAGGACGATCCGAAGTCGGCGCGATCTTCGTCGCGCAGCGCTACGGCGACATCGCCGGCACCCTGCCGATGTCGACGGTGCGCATCGACAGCGGTGACTCGCGCGCGCCGGATCTGATCTTCAGCTATCGCTACGACGCTGACGCGCGCATCCACGGCGTGGCCGGCATCGAATATGCCAGCATGTCATCGAACCGTGGCTCGCACGGCACGCTGGGACCGCGCGACGTGCACAACACCTTCATCGCCGCCGGCCCGCATTTCAGGCGCGGCTTCCGCGATCCGCTGCCGAGCGGCAACGTCGATCTGGCGCCGACCGTCGCCGCGATCCTCGACATTCCGCTCCCGCAGGCCGATGGCCGTCCGTTGCTGGAGGCGTTGACGATCGATGGCGGCGTCGACGCGGCACGCTACCAGGTGCGCGACTTCCGGATCGACGCGAAGCAGCGCGCGACCGGCCTGATCGTGTGCTATCCGACCGACCCCGATTGCCATGAGCGTGATACGGCGCGCCCGACCTATGCCGCGCGCGTGGTCGGCAAGGACGTGCAACTCGGCGAGAGGCATTGGCGCTACTACGACGCTGCGGACGCGGTGCGCGAATAGCCGGCTGCCCGCACGCTGTCGGCTGATGGCGGCGGTATCGAATCGCATTGAACCCGTGAAAATCCGTCCGGCATTCCCGTCGCAACCGGACGATGGCGACGGTGACGCTGATGCCCGGCGCCCCGACGAAGGCCAGTGTGCGGAAGAGGTCTAACCGACGACGCTGCCGGTGCCCCAATCGGGCTGGATATGAAGCCCGATCAGCGCGTGCGCGCCGCGCTGCGATTGCAGGTCCACCCGGGTGACGAGCGCCCACTCGCGTCTTGCCGCACGAAGGTCTCCGGAACAGCCGATCGGGCCGCGTCTGCAAGAGCTTTCCCGAGGAGAGGCGTCGGTAGAAAGGCGTTCGTGCACACGATGCGCTCGCCGTCGGCGATCTCGACCAGCAGCCGGCCCATATAGAAGCAGGACACCATCGCGCCGAAATCGGCGACTCGGGATGTTCCCAGTTCGATGACGTGTCGGAACAGCCGATCGGCAAGCACTCGGCAACGATTGGGACCGTCGATGCCATCGGCGCTCGAGAGCTCGCCCAATGACCGCGGATCGAGCATTCCGAGCAACCTGCGCGTGTCGTGCTCGAAACACACGCCGGAGAAGTACACGTCCAGCGAAACGATGCGGCAAGCGTCGTCAGGCAGACCAGAAAGAAGGTCGGCACACGCTTGACGAACAGGCCACGGAAGCGAAGACGGCCACTCCAGTTCAAACAATCCTTGCCAGGAACGTGCCGTAGCCGCCAACCCCTGGTCGAGGGTAGGCAGCGGGTCATCGGCTTGCGATGCAACAACTATACAAATTGTTACATGATGAACATGATACAAAATTAAACATGTTTTCATGTGAAATTTCATACATGTCCCGCGCCAGGTGTGCCATAAATGATTTGGGATTCTTGGACGGCTGGAAGACTTCGTACGCGGAGCTCGGTGATCCATCGAGTCGGAGGAAGCGCTGCGGCGGCGTCGTTGCGATCTCGCCTCGGCAATCGACCGAAGGAATAGGGACGTCGGACGGCACCGGGCTGTGGCGCTTGCCAGCTCGGGAGGAGTAGAGGTGATTGTTGGGGCGCAATCATCGCGAAGCCACGAACGGAGCTTGTTCGCTCAAACATTCGCATCAGCATAGGGGCTGCGCGGTGAGCAAACTGAAGGGAGTCGCTTCGGGCGAGGAGTCGCTTCCGGCAGCGGCAACGGTGAGCGTTGCGAACCTTGCAGGATCGCATCGCGGGTCACGCAGCGTAGACGCGCGGATGCCTGCTTCCGTGCGCGGACTTCCCGCTCGCCCCGAGCCTGGGACATCGCATTCTCTTTCCAATCCACCGCATGTCGTTCGCGCTGCCGTGGATATGCGGTTCGATCGCTTTCGCTGCGCAGCTTTTCTCCCGGCCTGCGGCACGCAAGCGTTTCCGATTCAAAGGGCTCCCTCCGAAAAAAACCTCGTCTTCGAGCGCACTCGGCATCGGCTCGCCATGCTTTTCCTGCGGAAAGCGCGACGTCAGCACCCGCTCTTCAACTCCGTTCGCGCCAACTCAAGTCGCGAATTCCGCACATCACAGGGAATCGTCGTCATGTCAGAGCTTATGTCGGACATTCGTAACCCGGACGGGCAAGCTTCGCTTCCGCGTGCTTCCAAGGAGCGCCGGTCCTGGGGTGTGCGATCCATTCGGGCCATGATGGCGATGGCACTCGTTGCGGCGCTCGTGAGCCCGTTGAGCGCATCGGCGGTGACGACGGCGAAGCACGAAATCTCTGCGAACTGGGTGGGCAACCCCGCTGCCGCTCCGTTCGGCAGCGCGGTCATCAGTGAATGGCATATCAACACCAATGACGCCAACGACCCCGAGGCCAACGATCCCGTCAACAATGTGCGCCTCACGTTGACGGCAACCAACGCAGTATTCGCGAGCATTCCCGCCGTGTGCAAGACGACGGGTGTCACTCCCGTTTCGTCGATCTCGCCGAATGGTTCGACCCTTGTCTGCAATCTCGGCACGATCAACGAAGGTACGGCGACGGTCGTGCAGGCGCCGGTCCGCGTGTCGGGCCAGAACGGCGGCAACTTGTCGGTGTCCGGTACGGTGACCTCGGACTCCGCGACGGCTCCCGCAGGCCCGGCGAGCCCGGGCCCTTCGTTGCCGATCACCTACACGCACGGCATGGATCTGTCGCTCAGTTTTGCACCGGGGGCAGGGTATCAAGGAGGACCTGCGACAAGTCGTACAGGCGGTGTCCGCACATTCCTATTGATGAACTTTTCGCTCATCTTGTCTGCAGGCTCGCGTCCGGGCCCTTCCACCTACAGCTTTCCGGTGAATGTCAGCGCGTCGGTGCCGGCCGAGATGGCGGGCTTGCAATGGGAAGGGTGCGTGCCTGTTTCTACGGCGTCTGCGTCCAGTGAGCAGCCATTCTCGGATCCTGCGCAGACGGACAGAACGAACTTCCCTACATGCGCGATTGCAGGAGCAGGTGCGAACTACACCGTAACCGTGTCCAACCTGAACTACACGCTGGTGAACACGCCAACGAAGGATAGCCTGGGTGGCGCGTTGCCGGGCACCGGCGCATACATCGCGTCGGGCACGATCGAGTTCAGTATCCCGTCAACCGTTGCAGCGCTCACGACTTTCACGTTCGACGCGACCGGTGCCGGCCCGTTCACGTTCGCGGACGGCACAGTCGTCGCCGATGTGCCCGGCGACAATACATCGACCGCGACCCTTACTCCGCCAGGTGTTTTCTCTGACGTGTGGCTGGGTACACCCACGTATTCACGTTCGCCCTGGGATGCGAATCTCTGGGTGAGTCCCGGAACCAGTCAAGGCGTGCCGCTTCCGACTCCGGGCATCAACACGATCGCCGACTACTACGCTGCCATTGCGGCCGGAACGCCACCGCTGATCCTGCCGCTGTACATGCAGGCCAACAGCCTGGCCTGGCAGATGTACGGCGGACCGGGTGGTGCGCAGATGGCCGGTGTCTGCACGATGAGCCAAAACGCGAACTTCATCGTTACGTCGATGGATGGTGGCGGTTTCGACAGCACCGGATATGTGAACTATTCGACCGCGCGATACTTCTATACGACCGCTGCCCTCAACACGAAGACCGAGACCTGCGGCGAGCCTTCACCCGGGCCCATGTGGACGGAGGTTACGCCGCCGGCGGGGACTACTCTGAAAGACCCGCGAATTGCGGGTGACAGCCTGATTGCGCTGCCGCCAGGCGTGACGGCCGTCAAGATGACATGGAATCCGGCCGTCGACCGTGCTCCCGCCGGATCAGGAGAGACCTTCCTTCGCGCATTCGGCTACATATCGCCGACCTCGCCGACCTCAGGGGAGGGTTGGACGGCGGGAACGTTCAATTTCCCCGGAGCGAATCCCTGGCCTGCTTATCCGAACCTCAACGGCTACGTAAACATCAGCACCGCTCCGGGCGGTACCAATCTTCCGGGCAGCACATACGGCCCGAACATGAACGGCATTCGTGACGCATTCCGGTTGCAAGGCCCGCAGGGCTTGGTGACCAAGGCGGCGTCGGACACCACGGCGCGGCCGGGTGTTCCCGTGACGTACACGATTCAGGCTGAAGCACAAAACAGCGCCACCAATCCGCCGCCCGCCGCTTTTTCAGTGGTCGACACGCTACCTGCGGGAATGACGTACGTTCCCGGTTCGGCATCGCCTGTCCCATCGTCGGTCGTCGGCCAGACGATCACCTGGACGTTCACGAATGTCCCGGCGAACGTGTTTCAGACCATCACCTACCAGGCGCAGACGCCGGCCAATAGCACAGTGGCGCCCGGTTCGAGCTTGACCAATACGGTTCAAATCAACGTAACCGGCGATCAACGTCCCGCTACGACAGCCGGAAGGCAGGCATCCGCGACGGTGACCGTTCCCGGCTCGTCTGCGACTACCTTGACGAAGTCGGTGGAGTCGAATCTGTTGTCCTTCTACGGCGACTCGTCCGCGTGGGATCTGACGATCAATTCATTCGATCCGATCTCCAATCCATACACCGACACGATCGACATCCTGCCCAACGTTGCAGACGGACGCGGCACGAACATCAGCGGCGCTTATACGATCACCGGCGTGACGGCGCCTGCTGGTTCGACGGTCTACTACTCGAGCGCTCCGATCGCGAGTCTGAGCAATGATCCGCGTGCCGCGTCGAACGGCGGGACTCCCGGTTCGATCGCCGGCAACACGGTGGGCTGGTCCACGACGGCCGTGGCGCATCCGACGGCGATCCGCGTGATCGGCCCGGCGTTGGCGCCAGGTGCGGCACAGACGATCCGAATCGCGTTCACCACCCCCGCCGGGACGAGCTGCACGATGCCGTCCGCGACGGACAACAAGCCCGGCCAGAAGCTGGTCAATTCCGCCGACACCATCACCGGCCACACGGCGCTGCCGATGCTGTCTTCGGCGACGACCACGATCGGTACGTGTTACGCCTTGGGCATCACGAAGTACGTGCTGGCGAAGGGAGGCAACCCAGCCAATCCGGCCGATTGGCACGACGCGAACACGCCGTCGGACTATCAGCGCTACGCGGTCGGTGACACGATTCCGTACAAGATCGTCGTCACCAACCTGGGTCCCGGAACGCTGACGAACACGGTCGTCACCGACGCCTTGGTGCCGTCGTGCAATGTCACCATCGCAACGCTTGCCGCCGCCGCGTCGCAAACTCAGCAGTGCTCGATGACGGCGGCAGCCGTCGGGACGACAGTGAACACGGCAACTGCGTCGGTGTCGCCTCCGACCGGGCCCACGTTGACCCCGAGCGATATCGCCGGCGTGGTCGTGGCGCAGCCGACGATCACCGTCCAAAAACTGGTAGCGGGCCGGATAGCGACACCTGATCAGTTCACCGTCGGTCTGAAAGACAGCGGCGGGACGCTGCTGACGTCGGCGTCGACCAGCGGCACCGGGACCAGCGCGACAACGACCAGTTGGCCGGTGACGCAGGGCTCGACGTACACGATTACCGACGCGATGGCGGCAGGTTCTACGAGCACCATCAGCGACTATGTTCCGACGATCGCATGTACCGACACGACGACGGGTACGCCGGTCACGGTAGGCGGTGGCGTCGGGGCGTGGACCATGACGGTCTCGTCCACCGACGCCTACACCTGCAAGGTCACGAATTCTCCGGGGCCGCCGGTTACCTGCACTTCCAGTTCGAACATCTTCAATACCGGGTACAACGCCGCAACGGGGGGCGTGTTGCCGGACAACTCGAAGGATGCGCATTGGCAAGTTGCCGGGCCATTTGGTCCGACCACGCCGGTGACAGTTGTCTCGTTGCCTCCGGCGAACGCCAGCTTCGCGCCCGCCAATGTGGGTAACCTGGCGCCGGGTGCATGGGTACCGAGCCCGTATGGCAACGCGCAGTGGATTTCGCAGCAGACGATCGCGAATCCGACCAGCCCGACCGGGGATTGGTACTACCGCTACCAGTTCACGCTGGATCCGGCCGTGGATCCGGCGAACGTTGCGCTGAGCGTCAACTTTCTGGCGGACAACAGCGTCGCCGAGGTCTACGTCAACGGCATCGCGCAGAGTTCGCAGACAACAGGTCTTCCACAGGCGCCTCCATCGCAGAATCCGTACTTCTACGCGGGATTCCAGGCAGCCAATGCTGCAGCGACGACGCTCAATCACAATTGGCAGAGCGGCCTCAATACGATCATCGTGCAGATCAAGAGCGGCCTGCCGGCTGAGGGATTCGATGCACAGGTCAGGCCCAGCGCGCTCTGTCCGCAGCCCAAAGTCAGCATCGCCAAGACGGCGGACACGACGATCCTGTCGCCCGGCGGCACGATTCACTACACGGTAACGGTGAGTAACACCGGTTTGGTTCCGGCGAACAACACGCCGGTATCCGACCCATTGCCGACCGGCATAGCCAGTGCAACGTGGACATGCGTCGGCAGCGGCGGGGCAACGTGTGCGGCCAGCGGTACCGGTGCGATCAATGACACGATCGCGACGTTCCCGGCTGGGGGCGTAGCGACCTATACGATCACCGCCACGGTCAGCGCGAGCCCGCCTGCTCACGTGACCAATACGGCAAGCGCGACACCACCGGGCGGTGTGTGCGCGCCGAGCAACACGAGTCCACCGTGCACGAGCATCATGGTCATTCCTCCGGTCCCGCAGGTGAGCGTGGTCAAGACCGCGAACACCACGACGCTGACGCCGAGTGGGACGATCATCTACACCATCGTCGCGAGCAACACCGGTTCGGTCAGCGCGCCGAACACGACCGTGTCCGACCCGATCCCGGCTGGCATCACCGGCATGACATGGACCTGTGCCGCGAATGGCGGTGCCGTGTGTCCCAACGCGAGCGGCAGCGGCGCACTCAACGAGACGGTCGTTACGTTCCCGACCGGCAGTTCGGTCACGTATACGTTGACCGCGACGGTCAGCGCGAACCCACCGGCGCACGTGACCAACACGGCGACGATGACGCCGCCGTCGGGTGGTGTGTGCACACCCGGGAACACCAGTCCGCCGTGCACGAGCATCGTGGTCATTCCGCCGGTCCCGCAGGTGAGCGTGGTCAAGACCGCGAACACCACGACGCTGACGCCGAGTGGGACGATCATCTACACCATCGTCGCGAGCAACACCGGTTCGGTCAGCGCGCCGAACACGACCGTGTCCGACCCGATCCCGGCTGGCATCACCGGCATGACATGGACCTGTGCCGCGAATGGCGGTGCCGTGTGTCCAAACGCGAGCGGCAGCGGCGCGCTCAACGAGTCGGTCGTTACGTTCCCTGCCGGCAGCTCGGTCACCTATACGTTGACCGCGACGGTCAGCGCGAACCCACCGGCGCACGTGACCAACACGGCGACGATGACGCCGCCGTCGGGTGTGTGCACACCCGGGAACACCAGTCCGCCGTGCACGAGCATCGTGGTCATTCCGCCGGTCCCGCAGGTGAGCGTGACGAAGACGGCGAATACCACGACGCTGACGCCGAGCGGGACGATCATCTACACCATCGTCGCGAGTAATACCGGTTCGGTGAACGCGCCGAACACCACGGTGAGCGATCCGATTCCGACAGGCATCACAGGGATGGCGTGGACCTGTACCGCGAGTGGTGGAGCGGTATGTCCGAACGCGTCGGGCAGCGGCGCGCTCAACGAGACGGTCGTTACGTTCCCGGCAGGCAGTTCGGTCACGTACACGTTGACCGCGACGGTCAGCGCGAACCCGCCGGCACAGGTGACGAATACGGCGACGATGACGCCACCGTCGGGTGGTGTGTGCACGCCGGGGAACACGAGCCCGCCGTGCACGAGCATCGTGGTCATTCCGCCGGTCCCGCAGGTGAGCGTGACGAAGACGGCGAATACCACGACGCTGACGCCGGGTGGGACGATCGTCTACACGGTAACGGCGCGCAACACAGGCAGTGTGGCCGCTCCGAACACCACGGTGAGCGACCCGATTCCGACGGGCATCACCGGTTACGCCTGGACCTGTTCTGCAACGGGCGGAGCGGTGTGTCCCAATGCCTCGGGCAGTGGCGCGCTGAATGAAACCATCGCGACGTTCCCGGCGGGCAGCACGGTGACCTACACCATCACGGCGACGGTGAGCACGAACCCGCCCGCACAGGTGACGAACACGGCGACGATGACCCCGCCGTCGGGCGGCGTGTGCACGCCGGGCAATACGAGTCCGCCGTGCACGAGCATCGTGGTCATTCCGCCGGTCCCGCAGGTGAGCGTGACGAAAACGGCGAACACGACCACGCTGACGCCGGGTGGGACGATCGTCTACACGGTAACGGCGCGCAACACAGGCAGTGTGGCCGCTCCGAACACCACGGTGAGCGACCCGATTCCGACGGGCATCACCGGTTACGCCTGGACCTGTTCTGCAACGGGCGGAGCGGTGTGTCCCAATGCCTCGGGCAGTGGCGCGCTGAATGAAACCATCGCGACGTTCCCGGCGGGCAGCACGGCGACCTACACCATCACGGCGACGGTGAGCACGAACCCGCCCGCACAGGTGACGAACACGGCGACGATGACCCCGCCGTCGGGCGGCGTGTGCACCCCCGGAAACACGAGTCCGCCGTGCACCAGCATCGTGACCATTCCGCCGGTCCCGCAGGTGAGCGTGACGAAGACGGCGAACACGACGACGCTGACACCGGGCGGCACGATTGTCTACACGGTCACCGCGCGCAACACGGGCAGCGTGGCCGCTCCGAACACGGTGGTGAGCGACCCGATTCCGGCTGGCATCACGGGTTACGCCTGGACCTGCGCGGCGAGCGGCGGCGCCGTGTGTCCGAACGTCTCGGGCAGCGGTGCGCTGAATGAAACCATCGCGACGTTCCCCGCGGGTAGTACGGTGACCTATACGCTGACTGCGACCGTCAGCGCGAACCCACCCGCGCAGGTGACGAACACGGCGACGATGACACCGCCGTCGGGTGGCCTGTGCACGCCGGGCAACACCAGTCCGCCGTGCACGAGCATCGTGGTCATTCCGCCGGTCCCGCAGGTGAGCGTGGTCAAGACCGCGAATACCACGACGCTGACGCCGGGTGGGACGATCACCTACACCATCGTCGCGCACAACACAGGCAGTGTGGCTGATCCGAACACCACGGTGAGCGACCCGATTCCGGCTGGCATCACGGGCTACACCTGGACCTGCGCGGCGACGGGCGGAGCAGTGTGTCCGAACGCCTCGGGTAGTGGCGCGCTCAACGAAACGATCGCGACGTTCCCCGCGGGCAGCACGGTCACCTATACATTGACCGCGACGGTGAGCGCGAATCCGCCGGCACAGGTGACGAACACAGCGACGATGACGCCGCCGTCGGGTGGTGTGTGCACACCCGGGAATACGAGTCCGCCATGCACGAGCATCGTGATCATCCCGCCGGTCCCGCAGGTGAGCGTGACGAAAACGGCGAACACAACGACGCTGACGCCGGGTGGCACCATCGTCTACACGGTGACGGCACGCAACACAGGCAGCGTGGCCGCTCCGAACACCACGGTGAGCGACCCGATTCCGACGGGCATTACGGGTTACGCCTGGACCTGCGCAGCGACGGGCGGAGCGATGTGTCCCAACGCTTCGGGCAGTGGCGCGTTGAATGAAACGATCGCAACCTTCCCGGCCGGCAGTACGGTGACCTATACCGTGACAGCCACGGTGAGTGCGAACCCGCCCGCGACGGTGAGCAACACCGCGAGCATCACTCCCCCGACGGGCCTATGCGAGCCGAGCAACACGCCGCCGCCATGCTCGAGCACGGTGATCGTGCCGCCGACTCCTCAAGTGAGTGTCACGAAGACGTCCAACACCACGACGCTGGCGCCGGGTGGCACGATCGTCTACACGGTCACCGCGCGCAACACGGGCAGCGTCGCCGCTCCGAATACGGTGGTGAACGATCCGATCCCGACCGGCATCACGGGCTATACCTGGACCTGCGCGGCGACCGGCGGAGCGGCATGTCCGAACGCGAGCGGCGGCGGTGCGCTGAACGAAACCATCGCCACGTTCCCGGCCAGCAGCACAGTGACCTATACCGTCACCGCAACCGTGAGTGCGAACCCGCCGGCGACGGTGACGAACACGGCAAGCGCAACGCCGCCCGGCGGCGTGTGTGCACCGGGCAACACGAGTCCTCCGTGTACGAGCACCGTAACGGTGCCACCGATCCCGCAGGTGAGTATCGCCAAGACCGCGAACACGACGACGCCGACGCCGGGCGGCACAATCGTCTACACGGTGACCGCGAGCAACACGGGCACCGTGGCCGCGCCAAACACGGTGGTCAGTGATCCTATCCCGATGGGCATCACAGGCTACACCTGGACCTGCGCGGCGGCGGGCGGAGCGGTGTGTCCGAATGCATCGGGCAGCGGGGCGATCAGCGAAACGATCGCGACGTTTCCCGTAGGTGGCAGGGTCACCTACACCGTGACGGCGACAATGAGTGCCAACCCGCCGCCGACGATCACGAACACGGCAGGCGTGACACCCTCGGGTCGTGGCTTGTGCGCACCGGGCAATACACCTCCGCCCTGCGTGTCGACCGTGGTCGTCACCGTGACCGTTCCCGGGACGCCGCCGGAGCCGACGCCGGTCAATTCTCTGTGGGCTCTGCTTCTGCTCAGCCTCGGTATGCTCGGGTTGACCTGGCGTTCGCGGCCGCGCATCGATTGATGGAGAAGCGCGCGGCACTCACCGTGCCGCGCGCTTCTACGCTGGGTTAGATTTATCGCGCATCGGGGCAATTCGCGCACCGGATTTGGGCACGAACGGGTACAAATCGGGCACGGGCATCGGACGGGCGACCGACAGCGCACACGATTGAAATGGCTCGCGGCGCGCAATTGCTTGAAACGAGGAAGTTCGTTGCAAGAATGAGATGGTGGCTATGGGTGGACTCGAACCACCGACCCATTATGAGGGCGTAGCGGCTGAACTACATCAATAAACACAGAAGTACCTACTTACGGTGAAGATAATTCGTTAATGGCATTCAGAATATAGTAGAATTTATACATCAAATCAATAAGATAGATCACATATAAATTAACTAACAGTCGTAGCGCCCAATCTAGTGCTGCCAGCGGTCGAATAGCTAACAAAGTCAATTGAGGTCGTTAGGTTGCTGTCACATGACTTGCGCTGTCCGTGACCCCAGCACTAAGCTCGCGGCCAATGGATGGCGCCACCTCTCGGTCCGATTGTTTCTTTTACCTTGATGGCGCGCCGGTGCCTGCGTCCTGGGCTCCTGATCTGAGCCGTGCGTTGCTGGAGCTGGAGCGGTGCATCCTGCCGCAGGATCGACACGTCCTGGCCCCGTTGTTCGAGTACCTGGCAAGGAATGCCCGAATCCTGCGCGAATACGCAGCGATCGCATCGTCCGTTCGACGGCCATCAGGAAGTCACATCAAGCACCCCGTTGCGGCGACAATTCTGTCGTTTGGTGAACACCGCCGAGACGGATTGTGGTTGCTGCTCGCCGTGGCGGTAAGTGCGGCTCTCGAGCGAGGCGGAGCAAGCCGCAGTCAGATTTCCAGGCTCTGCTCGGCGATCCGTGGTGGGATGGAGGCCTCAGCGGGATGGCCGCTGCTGCTTTCTGGTGTGACCTCGGTGTCTGATTTCGTAGGCGTCATGCGGAAAGTTTCCACGGAATCGGGAATGTCCGTCCAACTGGTTCAAAGTTGGACTGGTTGGCTCAGGGACACGCTCATTCGGTGGACATTGCGTGGACAGGCCGTAGCGGAGGGGCACGAGTCGCCTGATCTGGTTCAGGACATCCAGGCGCCGCGTTTGCCCATAAGCGCCGCGCCAGACCTTGAAGTCGATCTCACCGTTGAGCTGGTGTGCTCCCTTGATGACGGGACGTGGGATCGGCCTTCGCCCGTCCGTGCCGCGCGTGCTCTCGCAACCCAGCTGATCCGGCAAAGCGACGGCGACGTCCTTTCCTCGCCGGATGCCTGGATGCCGACAGAGTTGATAGCAGCGTTGTGCGAGCGGTCATTGGGGCGGGCGACACGTCATCTGGAGGAAGCAGCGTCCGATCAGGCCGAGCGTTTTCTGGCGCTGGCCGTTGCGATTGCCGGTGGACTGCGCGAGATCGATCTTCCATTCCTCCGCTGGGGAGCGGAGCCAGACGCTTCGTACTATGTGGTGGCCATAGACCTCCCTGTCCTGTATCGCCCACTGCGACGTCCGCCCAATGCCGTTGATCCACCCACTGAACTTCGTGAATGTCTCAAGCCCGTCACCGAATACATCGCGTGGCCGCTCCCGGACTCCGTCCATCGGAAACTGGTGGAATTGGCAATGCCATCGGGAGCCGTGTCCGGGGTTCCGGTGTTCGCGGGCCTCGCGGATCCGTGCGGAATGCCGTATCGACTGAGGGACCTGATTGCTGAACTCCAGCCGGCGGTGATGAGTGGTTACCTCCCCATCCGGTTCGCGATGGCAGCGGATATCGCGCGCCGGTTCGGACCGGAAGTGGCGCAGTTGGCGCTTGGAGACACCTTCACAATGACGGCTGCGCCGGCCTACTACACGGCGGTGCCGGAGTCGGAGCTGGCCGAGCATGTGGCGACGATTCAGCGACGCTGGTTTGGTGAAGTGCCGACGCTCTTGTCGGGTCGGGAGTGTCTCGTCGGTTCGAGGCTCGTCTTGACTGATTCCGCGGCACAGATGTGGGCGGCCTGCCAAAACAAGGCCAAGCGGGCCGTCGCGCATGAGGGCCGGGAAGCGCAGTGGCGCGCGCACCGGATTCGCCTTGCTGCGGCCTTGTGTTCAGTGACCGGTCACCGTCCCGAGGACGGGTTGGGGAAAATTCGCCTCTACGACGTGATTCCCTCCTGTGGGCTCATCATCCTGCAGGACAAGCAGGTCGATGTGCGACGGTCCACGCGCATTGCTGCGACAGGGCGTCGATGGTTGGCGGACCTGCGCAGCTACCTGGATCGACTCGCGGGGATCGCCGAATGCGCTCCGGAAAGTGCGGCGGGTCGTCTGGCTTATGACGTACTTCGCGGACAGGCCACCTTGTTCAGCGCGCCATTGCCCGGCGGCGAAATATCGATCATGGATGCTGCGCAGCTTCGAGCATCCATGCCGGAAACGCTCCAGCCGGTCCCCAATTTCTATCGACACTATTTGAATCAGTACCTTCAGCAACGCGAGGTCGATCCCGAACTGCGTCATGCACAGTTGGGATGGGTGGTGTCCAATGCACACGCGACGGCGGACCTCTCGCCGTTGTCACCCAAGACACTGGGCGCTCTGCTCGGCCCGATTCTGGACGACCTCGTGAAGGAGCAGGGTTGGTACGGTTCATCGCAACGGCTTGGCTGGGGCTGGGAGCGGGTGCCGATGCCGCCGCTGAAGGACTGGAAGGCCGTCTTTGCGCAAGCGCGGAAACAGCATGACGAGGACGTGCGCGAGCTAGCGGAGCGGCTTCGCGAGCTCGGCCGCGAGGTCGAGAAAGTCGTTCTTCCACGAGTCGCCGCCGCCATCGAGGAACTCATCCCCGCGCTGCGGATCGACGCAGACAGAAGGCGTCTGGAACTGGCCACGTCCAGCCCGCCCTCTCGCAGGGTGGTGGTCCAGTTCACGCAGAATCACCATGCGCTGATCTGTGACCGGATAGCACAGCAGGGTGATGCCGCCACCCGTGTGATCGAATCGGCCGTGACACGCCTGCTTCTTTACAGATTGATCCGCTCGGCCAGGGATCGCGGCATCGTGGAGGGTCCGATTCCTTCGAGACCCTATCTTCGTCTCAAGGCGGAGCCATCGCCGTTTCCCGTGGGACTGGGACTGGCGGTGCGACAGGCAGACGCTATGCGAGAGGTCTTTCTGGCGCGTGCCCGACAGCAGAAGGTACGCGACCAGGCTTACCTCGCGATCGTGGCCATGCTGGCGTACTCGCCATATCGGACGATTTCTGGTGCGACGGAGGCGGTCGGCGACGTCTCCAATCTTTTGCGAGGTCACGGCGGCCATGGCCTCATACGGCTACCCGGGAACACCGAACACGGTGGCGCATCCATCGCCGTGGGCGGAATACCCGCACTCCTGCTGTCGAAGCGCTCTATTGGCACGACGACCGCGCGGGCACCGGGTCCCCAGCAACTGGGCGAATGGATCGGATTCAATCTGCCGTGCGGATTCCAATGGTCACAAGGGGTTCTGGCGGCGGACGCCCTGGCAGACGTGTTCTGGGCTGCCGCAGCCGTCGAACTTTCCGGTATCGAACGCTCAATCCTGCGACGGGGTGGACTCACCGCCACCGCAAGTCGCGAGCGCTGCGTCGCGTTCGAGGATCGATGGCCTGCTCGCACCGGCATCGGCGACGTAAAGGGCGCAGTGCAGTCTGCCGTTCCACGCATTGAAGAAAGCCCATCGGGCGACGGGAACGTCCAGTCAGCGCGATGCGCGCGTGAAGACTACCGGCGCTTGACCGCGCTCCTCAATCCGCATGTGTTTCGCAAGATGCGGGCAGAGAAGGCCGCTGCCCAAGATGCGGAAGCTTCGGATGGGAAGCGGAACTGGCGCAAGGCGCTTGCGCATGAACTCCGCCAATTGCGGGAGAAAGTCGGGACGCGATCGAATCTCGGCGTACTCGTCAACTACTCGCTGGATCACTTGCTCCGTGGAAGCGAAGCGGGCGGCAAGCTTGCACACGCGTCATTGCATCGCGAGATCACGCGCTTTTCGGGCGCGTTGCTCGATACCCTGGACGGCCAGCTGTTGCTCGAACTCGATGCCGAAGCGATATCGCGCATCTACCTGACAGTCATCGCGGGCAAGCCGCCGCAGGCGCGCCCGCACACGTTCGAGGAGCTTCGGCGTTTCCACCACTACCTGATTCGCGCGTACGGCATTCCTGACGTCGAGCTGGCAGATCACGAAGCACTGGCGGGTGCGCGCACGACCTCGGCTCGATCGGGCCTGCTGACCGAGGCCGAGATTGCACTGGTTGTCCGCCAGTTGCGTGACGACCTCGACTCGGAAGTCCACGACTCGGAAGCGAGTCCGGAAGCCAGGCGCATCTGCGAACGTCGGTTGCTCCTCTTCCTGGTGCTGGAATCCAGCGGCATCCGCCCAGGTTCCGCCTACGGCCTCGTGCACGCCGATGTACATCTATTGGCGGAGGGGCGGGATTTCGTCCATGTGCGGACAACTGGGGACTATGGCGAAGCAAAGACGGTCACCGCGGTAGGCTATGTTCCGTTGACAGGTGCTCTGTGGCGCAAGCATCGAGAGTGGGTCAGGCAATGCGTCGAGCGGGAGCGAGAGGACGCGCAAGGGCTCGGAACACCCTTGTTTGCGCGAGCGCCCGGTCATCGCCGTCGTCTTGCCCTCGATATGCTGACTCGTCGAATCGACGAGTTGCTCAAATGGGCCAGCGGGCAGTCGGATGCGTCGACCTACTGGCTCCGCAAGAATCGCGTCACCAAGCGGCATCGCGCGCTAATGCAGATGCCACGGCCCTTCGCGCGCGACGTGCGCGACGTGTTGTGCGCTTGCGGCCACGCGGACATAGCGATTCCGCTGCTGCACTACATCAATGACCCTGCCGCTGTCCTCCACGCGCATCTCGCAGACGTACGGGAAACCCCGAGATCGGAGATCCTGGCTGTGACGGGGTTGTCGCCGCCCCCGCTGGATATGGCATGGTCGAGGGCGCCCGACCTGCGTGACGGGAAAGTTCCTGTCGTGCTCGAGCGGATGCGCGTGCCTTTCGCGCCGTCACATCAAGAAGCCCTCACGGTAGCGCCAGCGTTGCGTTCGCGAGAGCGTTTGATGCCGCACCATATCGCCAGCTATGCGCGCGGGATGAGCCGGAAGCGCAACCGACAGGAAGCATCTGCGTGCTCCGGCTTGACGGATGCACAGGCGAGGGCGCTCGACAGAGCCGCGAGCGAATTGCTACTTCTATCCGGCCAATCGCCGTGGCTGCTCGATGGTCTGCGTCATCCAAGGGCGGTGATGGCGCCGCCGCGTGCCATGGCGGGAACGGAAGCCTTGTTTGATCTGCTGAAGAGCCAGCCCGGCGAAGACTTGTCCCTCGTCGCCGAGACTTGGGCGCGCCAAGGACAATTGCGACGGCTTCATGAGTCAGGTGTGTTGATGCGCCTTTGCAGCCCGCGAGAGCGCTCTGCAGCAGAGCATCTGGTCGACACGACGCGTGTTGGCCTCGAGGTCGTCGATGCGGAAGATGTTTCTGTGCTTCGGATTCGCGAGCAGCGCCAGTCGGGCAAGGGGCATGGCGCAGCGTTTCGGTGGGTATTGGCCATCATCTGGATCTACTCGAAAGCTATCGAATGTTCTCAGGCAGGTGCTGCCTGATTTGATCGAGAGCCTAGGATTGGTTCGTGCGCGGATCAGCTTCTTGTATGACCAACCGACCACCGGGCATTGCGGTCCAGCCATTGGAGCTTTTGCGCTCGATGACCCCCTCATACCACGCTTGTCGGCCAAAAACTGCGTCCTGCAACTGCGTCATTTGAACGTCGTATTCTGCCGGCAGCGACAGGAAGCGCCTCCCCGCAATGACGACAAGATGAGTAGCGTCTTCGTCGCGGCACACTCCCACAATCTCGAATGTCGCCTTGAGTCTATCGGAAGACCGGTCCTTTGGCTCTGTAAATGCTGGAAGTGGTGGCGGGAAGAATGGTGACGAGCCGGCGTCCGATGCGAGCTCCATCTTGAGGCCGCCAGTCGCATGAGCGGTAGCCGCTGCGTGAAGGAATGGGATGGTCTGAACAGATGAAACCGCCCGCGCCAGTTTCCGCGGCGAATGGCAGTTGGCATTGGAAATCAGCTCGATCTTTGTCGTCTCCAGAATCGCCTGAAGGTCGATACATGATGAATCCGGCAACTCCACAACGATGGCCTGGTGAGACAGTTGCGGTGCAAGATCGAAGCTCTCGAACGAATCCAGGAGGGTGCTTGCTACCTTTGCAGCATGACCCAATCGCTGCAGCTCATTGCGATTCAATGAGCCTGTATCTCCGTCGATTTTTCTTTCCGCAAACGTGAATACGATCGTCTGTTTTTGAGTGGACATGGCGAACCTCCAACATAAGCATTGAAGGGCGGATGCTCTTGCAGTGCACGCGAATCGCGCGCGTGATCGGGCACTCGAGTCGCGATCCGCCCTGACAGTCGCGCGTGCAGTGGGGAATGGGCTGCCGCCATCGGATGATGGGCGGAGCCAAAGAAAGAAGTAGTTGTGCCCGAGAGGCAGAGGGGCAGTCCGGCACGCAACGCAGTCGCGTGGGACGCATCGGTCGCCGGTCGGCCAGGATTTTAGAAAACCGGGAAGACGCAAAAAAGGTCGTTGCGTCCGGGCATGACGACACCCGATTTGGATATCGCCGATCTCGGCGACCCGGCGTATTGCCGGTTAGGGAAGGGGACTTGACGGGGTCCCAGCCCGGCGTCAGCAACGCGCGGGCCAATCTTGTAGTTCGCCCAGTGGCCTGTCAATAGCACGTCGCGATGCGATTCGACGGGATGCGTTCCATTGAAGTCCAGTCGTCCGGCCATCGAAGACCACGAATTTTTCGGCGCTGGCATGCTTCCGTTCGACGATGCAGCGATCAAGAAGTGGCATCCGCTGCCGCTGCGACCTTGAGGCTCGCCCATGCTGGAATCCCGGTAGATGCGCACGCATTCCTTGATGCCGACGTTGGCGCCCAAAGCACGACCGTACGTTTGACAGCGCTGCCAGATTTTGGCCGAGTACTACATCGCGGGACACCGCTGCTCGCATCGAATTCAATGTTCCCGCGAGGCGTGCCGGATGCATCGTCGCGGAGGTGCTGGGCAGGCTGACCGACGCGCGCATAAACGGTAGCGCATGGGCGTCAGCATCGTCGTTTGGCGCGGCTCGACGGCAACCGGATTCTGGTCGCCGGGGTCTCCGTGGGGTCCGGCCGCTTCGACCACGCATGTGGGATGGCAGGCGGAAAATAGGCGGTCTCGCTCCATGCGACGCACCTCAGTACAGTTGCGAGATGGTCTCGTTCCCCGCTACAAATCACAAAGGGCAGGTTGCCATGAGTACATGGGATTTCACGGGACTTCCAATATGAGCAAGTCGAGCGAAGGAATCATTGTTCGGCCACCGAGTCCAGTACCCCTTCCGCGGACCGCCCTGATGACCCAGCGAAGAGGTTGGTCCGTACTTGTCTCGCCAGTTGAGACTATCGCGACGTACGATGAACTGTTACTGCTCAAACTCGCGAAGAGGAGCAATGTCAACGAACATCGATTGCCATATCGCGTTCATCAACTACTTCGCTACGGGCGAAGGGGTCACGATTCTGATCGCGGCCGGAGGTAGCTCGGAGCACGCCAAAAACGTGTTCAATCGACACGCCCCCGAATATTTCCGGGGTGGAGTTGAAGTGGCAAGGCTGAACGATGCCGCAAATGACCGAGCCAAACGCGTGGCCGAAATGATCCCGCAACGAATGCGTGACCTACTGCAGCGGAACCCGATCGGCACCACCGAATACTACAGCGAACTGCATTTCAATCTGACATGAACATCAGCGACGCTGCCGTCGTGCGACTCGGAAACGGCTCGCGCGCAGTGAAATACTGTCGGGTGGGCTGCTCCTGCGCTATGGGAGGCGAATGATGGCAACGAAAGTAACCAAAAGCACGAAGGTAGCGCCGAGAAAAGCGCTGCCATCCAGCGATGACGGCTCCTACAAGACGCTGAAGCGAGCGGTCTTGGCGAATCCGGACGCGCGAGCGGCGTACGAGAAGGAAAAGACCGAGTATCAGGCTGCCAAACGGCGTGGGCCTGCAAAACAATAGCTTGTGCGCGGCTCTGCCGTCGAGGAAGCCCTGCAGCGCTACGGCCCACCGGACATCTTCAACACCGATCAAGACCGCCAGTTCACCAGCGAAGCATTTACCGGTCTGCTCAAGGCCAACGGCATCGCGATCAGCATGGATGGCAAAAGCTGCTGACGTGACAACGTGTTCGTCGAGCGGCTGTGGAAATCATCAAATACGAAGAAGTCTATCTGCGTGCCTACGACTCTGTCGCCCACGCCAAGGCATCCCTCGGGCGATACATCACGTTCTAACCCGTCGGCCGCATTCGGGCCTTGATCGCAAGACGCCTGATCAGGTCTACTTCAACCAACCGCGGCCGCTGCCCAAGGTGGCTGGTCACGCAGAGAATCCACTTATCCAACCGGGCTCGCTGTACAGACAAACGGAGCCAGTTCTTTCTCAGCCGCTTCCTGAGCCTTGCCTTTGCAGGTCCTATGCCGCTAAAAAAAGTCTTCCATCCAGCGCACGAACGTTACTCGCCGACGGCTCGGCACTCTGCGAAACGCCACTAGTAGGCGATCCTCGACCTGATCCGTCGCAAAAGACGTCGAATCGACGGCCGGTGCTTCGTGGTTAGTGAGGGCAACCGGACCACGCCCAGTTGCCAGCCACTCAAAGGCCACACCTGAAAGGACGGCGATCTCTTTCAAATGATCGATCGTCGGCGACGTTCCGTTAGGCAATTCCCACTGAGCAACGGCGCTTGGGCCGACATGCACGGCCTTAGCGAGTCCGGATTGCGTCAGCTCAGCGAGCCGGCGTGCGTGTCGAATGCGGGTGGACAACGGCCCCAAAAACGTACGGTCGCTCGCGCGCCTTTTTTGCTTGACCATGATTCGCGTCCTCAGTGGGGCTGGTCTGCTTAGCAACTAAGTTAGAACTTACTCAGTATCACTGCAATGCGTCTAGAGATTCAGTGGGGACGCCAGCGTCGCCCAAGAAAGCAGTGCTACTCAGGGGGCGAGGTGCGCTCGTTCGTGCTGTTCGTACGATTTGCCGTGAGACGATCCGCCTCGTAGGAGCGCCTATGCTCTAGACAGCATTTCATCGACGTCTTGGGGAGACGTATGGAAGCGAACGATGCGCAACGATCGTCAGAAAACGATCTCAGGAGACTTGGAGCGACGACGGAGTGCTTGTCGTGCCGCGCGTAGCGCCGACGCTTCCTTCTCCGGTGGGCCCTGTGGAGGCGAGGGAGAGTCCTGTTGAGGGCATTGCGATCTGCCTATCCGGCGGCGGTTACCGCGCAATGTTGCTCCACGTAGGCGCCTTGTGGCGCCCCGCAGAGCTCGGATTCTTCGGATCATCCAGCCACGCCGCCGGGATTCGCATAGGCTGGCTTCTCGGGCTACGTTTTCGGTATGACCTATTCGCGGACGCACGAGGCCTAATGGCTGGCGGATCCGTTTTGTTTCACGAGGTAGCAGAGATGCTACGCGGTGGAATCAAAACGGTCGATATGAGGATATCTCCTAGCCCGATGCGGCGTGGTTTGATCGCCTTTGCCGATGCAAGAACAACCCCGCGAGATGTAACTAATGCGTGCGAGAGCGTTTACGAATTCAATAAGGACGATTGCAACAAGTTTGCTAAGGCCGTGGCCGCACAATTCTCCGTGCCTCTGACGGGGAACGCTGACGCAATCGTTGACCAAATTACAGGTATCGGATGGTCGCTGACGGTGTCAAGGCAAAAATGTTGGCCGACGCAGGCATGCTAGTTTTTGTAGGCCTCAGGGCATCCAAGCACACACCGCCTGCAGAGCATGGCCACGTTGCTGTAGTCGTCGCCGGATCGCTTTCTCAAGCGAAATATCCTACAGCTTACTGGGGCTCGTTAGGCGGATCGCCAGGTCGTGCTCAGACCCTTAACTGTGCATGGAAAGCGGTTGATCTCGACAATGTGCACTACGCCGCTAAGTCAATTTAGCACTGAAGGTACGTTGCTTTGTATGTCCAGATGGGGATGGGCGTCGCCATCGGGTCAGGGGTTGATATTTTGGCCGTGTTGCTGAGTGAGTTGAACTAACCATCAATCGACGGGGGGCACATGGAGAGGCAGAAGTCAGTTGGACGCAAGAGCAAAAGTGCGCATTCCAGCAAGCCCAGTTCAAAAGAGTCTGCGAGGAAGAGGAGCGAGGGCCTTCGCGCCAAAACTACGTCTCGGCCCCTCGGGAACGACGTTGGCGAAGTCCAACGCAAAGCCAATCTGAAGCCCCGTCGCCTGAAGAACCCGGCGTTCTGCCATGTCTGTGCAGAAATCCGGGGCGCCAGGGCCTTCACTGAAGATAGCGCGCTAGCAGAGGCCGCCGTGGATCTCGATTTGCAACCGCATGCGCAAGCGGCAGTAGACGCTATAGCTAATGAATACGGGATCAAAGTCACCTTTACCAGCGGACGTCGGACGGTGACGCGTCAGGCCGCGGCGATGGCACCTCACGTCGTGAAAGACCGGCAGTGGATCGCCAAGACGTACACAGATGTGCCTACACGGACCGAGCTACAGGACTGGGTTGATGCGCATCCGGAGGCGCAGACGGCGGCGGAGATTGCAGCGGGGCTCGAGGCGATCATCGCCGGCTGGGATGCTACGAAGCAACGTCATTTGTCTTGGCACATCACCGGGGATGCGTTCGATATGGCGCCGGTCGCGGATCCGAGCGAATCCACGATGAGGAAGTTTCTGAGCGGGCTGCCTAACTTTTACAAGTTCCTAACCAAGGAAGGCGGAGACATAGTCTGGCACGCGCAGTTCGCGTGAACTTAAGACTGGATTAGGGGTGGCTTTTTCCGAGTCCTCGGCGGGCACCTGACATGAAGAGATCTCGAATTCTCTGGGCTAATGATCATCGAGAGGGCGTTGCATGACTCTCAAGGGGAGATTCTTGGGCGGAGACAGCGAAAAACTGGATTTCCTTTCCGAGCGCCTCCGGCTCGCAAAGCCCATTCGGATTCCCGTTGGGATTACGCGCCGCGCGTTCGTTTGGGGACTCGGCACCACTGCCGCCGCTCTGCCGACCGCCGCGGTCGCGATACGGGTTCTCGACTTCGTGGGATCGAGCGTGCCAAGAGCATGGCTGTCAGGAGGAGTGTTTCGCCTACAGTACCGTCGATTTATGTGGCAGTTTGAAACCGCTCTCTTCGGTCCTCGCGCCCACGTCCGACTGCGGCAGCGCCGAACGGAGACCTCGGTGAGATTGTCGCTCGCGACGTTGCCCGGTACCGATCTAAGAGTCGACTTCCTGATGACGATCGGTCTCCGACGCGGTCAGTGGACGTGTCGGATCGAGGTGCCGTGGCTCGAGTTTTCGGCGCAGCAATCGCTGGATGATTGGTTCACTGGTACGCCGCTGACTGGCGCGTCCCGAGCGTTTCGCTGCGCCGTTGGAACAGGCTTCCTCCAGTCCGGGCCTGGTTGGCTGGCGATCAAACCCGAGTCGGGCTTGTCTCTCGAGTTCCGGTCCCGAGTCTTGATGGACGGCCAGATCAAGGCTGGAGGATCCGGAATTGCGCTGGCCGTTAGACCTCCTGAGACGGCTGGGTTGTCTGCCTTGATGTCGAGTGCATACGCTACGGACTTTCGAATCCTCGAGCCCGCAATGCGTTCGAGGGTATATGCCTGCGCGGGCCTGGGCGCGACCGTCGCCGTACGACCTCTGCGGAGCGAGTCCGTTGAGGGGGATTTCGCTGGGGATAGAGGCGGAAGATCGCAGCGTTCGCTCCTTGTGGGCCCAACGGACGTCGACGTCATCCACGAGGGCGACGTCGATACCAAGTTGCGACTCGACCGCGCGGCCTGCCTGATCGAGCGAGATTCGGTCGCGGTCAGCGGAAATGTCACTGAGAGCCCGTTCCGCGTCGCATTGCTAGGTTGCGTCGCCCAGGTGCGCGGCAGCGCCGACACTCCGCAGTTCCGGGCGGTGTTCCGCTCCGGCGGGGCGAATGCATTCCAAGCGACGCTCAAGGTGGAGAGTGTGCATCTTCCGCTCCTCGACGGCGACGAGGTCATCCTGCATGCCGACAGAAAGGAGGCCACGCTTTCAGTCGATCAGAAGTCGGGACGTCCGAACACCAACCTTCTGATCGAAGGAATGGATACATCCGCCGTTCGACTGGACGACACGCGCATCGAGCTCAGTCGAGGTCGCGACCTGCTCGACCTGACCTTCCAGTTCAAGGGATTCGAGCTCAAGAAGGACCAGAAAGGTTATTTCTATCTGCGACGCATTCGAAACGGGAAGTTTTGCGAGCCGGCGACAATCTCGCTACTTCTGCCGCCCCAGCACATCACGGAATCCGTGACGCCGTTCGACGGCGGCACCTGCCCCGTTCCCGTCGAGGAGAAGACGAAGGTCGCGGAATCGTCCCGCATCGTGTTCAAGCTTCCGCAGGAACGTGCGCGGAATGCGATATGGCGGGAGGTGCCTCTCACGATTGAGGCGTTGACCGATTGGTCCGCCCTGAAGGGCAGTCTTTCGGTAGCCAAGCGCGCGACCGCCGGCGACGACCTGGCTTCACAGCTTGAGAAGATGGAGCTGGATTCCATTGTGCCCTCCGCAGACCTAGGGACCGTCCTGGATCAGATTGGCAAAGCGCTTTATCCTCCGCGTGACGATGAGACGTCGCTCCAGCTTGCTGATCTTTTCCTGTCGCCTGGGCCAGATACCGAATTCGAGTTTCCCGACAGCGCACAGTCTGGATTGGCCCAACTCTTCAGCATCAGGATCGGACGCGAAAGCGATCCCCGCCTTCGGGCCATCTGGTCGAAACTGCTGACGCCTGGAGCAATACCGGCCGAAACGCCTGACGAGGGCATCAAGCGACACTGGGGAATAGTCGCCCAGACGTCCGTTGGGGGGCTTCCCGCACTACGCCGCGGAATTCCTACCGATCAGTCCACCGACATCGATGACGAATTCGCCAAGGTCCCGCGTGGCTCAATCGTAAGGCCGGCTGTGGTCTATCCGTATCTACTGGAGGTCGACCGACTTCTGGAGAGCCACAAGCCCAACCCGTCGACACCTGCGCCGCCGGAATCCGGCATCGCCCTCACGACCACCTTCGACTACGCGGACATCGAGCTGACCGCCTTCGGCGCCACCGCACGGATGGAGTGGAAGGGCAGCCCCCCCATCTACGAGCCGACCTCCGCCTTGCAGTTCAAGCCGCCCCGCCTCGGCGGGACTGCCTCGGTCGCAGGGACATCGCTGGAGCGCCTATTCTTCTCGGAGTTCCTCGGACAGGACGAGACGATCATCGCCGCGGACAAGGGGTTCCTTCTGCCGATAGGATTCCGCGCGACCCTACTCACGACGCAGAAGCGCGGATACCTGCCAGATCCGAATCGGCCCGGCTATCTGGTCGCTGCGAACGTGCTGACTCGGCGAATCATCACTCGTCGGCCGGTCAAGGCCTTTCCCGCCCTCAATCAGCCCGACGCGGGGCGCGATTGGCCCGCGTCGAGCGCGACACTGCTGACCGATGCCACCCCGATCTTGATCGCGCCGGAGGACTTTTCCGACGACCTGCTGAAACTGACGAAGAAGTACAAGCTTGCTGCCTCAACGATCTTCTGGCCGCGCATGAAGATCAACGCGAAGGAGGTAAGGGACGTCGAGTGGAAGGTGCAGATCGAAGATGACTCGACACCGATGACGGCGAAGATGATCTTCCTCGACAACAGCGTGGTCGGCATCGACGACATCGTGCGGGCGACAGCTGAAATCTATAACCGTGATGCGCTTACAGTCAGTGTTGCGAAGCCGGACTGGCCAATCGCTAATACCGCACGGTTATACGGAGCTCGGCGCCGCTACGCTGATCCGAGCCCCGACGCGGACACTAGCTTCGACACCGACAGGTGGCTCCTTACCGCTCGTGGACGTTCGCTTGGTGGCGAACAGTCTTTCATCATGGATGCGCGCATGAACGGCGCGGACCAGCCGCCGTTCTATCCGAGCGTGCGCCGGACAAGGATTTCGGTTCAGAGCGTCGACCGTCTTTCCGGTGCACCGCAGGGCTTAATCGAATGCATGCCCGACAGCGTGTTCGTGCAGGACGGCTTTACTGGGCTGAAGCAGGACCCAGAGATATTCCTCGACGTCATTAGCCCCAAGATAGCGTTCAGTCTCGTCGGCGCGGGTGAGATGACGGTGGGTGTCGCGCAGCCAAAGTCCTTCGTCGCCGCTTTGAGCCGACGCAGCGGCGTCGTGGGGGGAAAGGAGAGCGGCTCGCCGGCGGGCATGAGCCGCTCGATCGATAGCGGTTCCACCGAACTTGCCTTCGACTTCGGCAATGCGCGGGCGAACAAGTTCGATGCAAACGAGGCGTTCAACGGATCGTTCTCGATCCTGGGTATCAATCTCATCGGCCTTATCCTGAGCGGTGCGGAGGACACGCTCGAAAATGCACCCAAGCTGGTGGAGCGGTTCTTCTATGGCGTAGATCAGACGACCTCCTCCGCGCTGGACGCGGTCAAGGCTGTCGCCAAGGTTGCGGCAGATGCCGCTGATGCAGCGTTCAAGGACAAGGGCGGCCTCGATCAGGCAATCACCGACCTCGATGGATCTCTTGCGAAGTGGGACCTAACGTTCGAGGCTCTGTATCCCGATTTCTACAAGGCGTATCAGGAGGCCAAGAGAACGGTGCCGCCTTCGCTCCGCGCAGTCGCGACGGCGTCCGGCCTTGAGGCGCTGGCGAACGAGGCGAGCAAGGCGCTCGTCGCCATCAAGCCGTTCGCGTCTTCCGTCGAGACACTGATCGAGAACCCGATTCCGGAGGCGTTCGAAGGTGTCATCGACACGTTCAAGTCCATGTGGGCGATGTTGCAGGGCGGGCTTAGGACAGGGCTCGTGACTTTCCTGGATTCGGTAGCCCAGAAGGTGTTGACTGACCGGATCGTTCCGGCTCTCGCGTTGGCGACGAGCGACGAACTTCTACTTTGGTTCGGGATCTCGATCTCGCCGAACGAACTGACCAGCCTCCTGTTTGACCCTTCCGCCCGCGCCGAGTTGGCGAAGGCTTTCGCGTACGAGCAGATCGCCGTCCCTCTGATCGAGATCGCGTCAGTGCTCAGCGATCTGCTGCAGGCGTTTCGTGGTCGAGTGATGCTCGCCCGGTTGTCGCTGGAGCAACGCTTCGTTGCCCTGGTGAGCGAGGCAGAATTGAGCATCCATGACAGGCTCGATCCGCTCTCGACAGGCGGGATCGCCGACCCAACCCAGCAGCGCGCATTGGGGAAGGAGTTGCTGTCGGTCGTCGAAGCGACGCTCGCATCGGTCCCGCCGCCCAGTTCGACGAACCCTAGTGTGGTGAAAGCCTATCTGACGAGCCTGCGTAAAGGATTTGCCGCCACTGTGAGGGCCGCGGTCAAGGCGAAACTCTCAAGCCATCCAGCATGGTTCGTGGCGATAGCCCCTGACACGGATGCCGCCGTGCTGTCTTCCTTCGTCGCCGCGGCCGAGGCCAAGGTGGTCGGCGCGGCGGCGCAGGCGGTGGCAGATGCCTGCGACGCGGCCCAGGTGTTGGTTGACCAGTATGCGGTGGACGCGAATCGCCAGGTCCAACTTCTCGTCCAGACGATGGTCAACACCCTGGCCGGCGTCGTGGATCTCGCCTCATCGATCGGCGTGTCCCGGGCTGCCGTCGTGCTTTCCAACTGGTGCCAGGACGCCAACGGCGCGATCGCGGTGGCGCTAGCCTTCGGGGACGATCTCCTCGGCGATTCGCTGACAATCACGACCAGCATCAGCGAACTCATAAACGCTGTCACGAGCCTACCGACACCCCCTTCGCCGCCCGCATCGGCTGCCGCCGTGAAGGCGTTCACCGACGCCCGCAAGGAACTGCTGTCCGCCGCCAGTGACCTGGTGACGGCGGTTGCCGACCTCGAGTCGGCCCGGTCGACATTGAGGGGCCTTGGCTCGATGGATGCCTGCGCTGCGTCGGCGTCGCTCGTCAGATCCGTCGACCTGGCGATCCGCTCGCGGGTCGCGGCGCTGCCGGCGTTGCTCGCGATCGCGCGTGCTTACGAGAAAATGACGGCCGCACCGCTTACCATGAGCGGCGCTCACCGCCTGACGGTGAACGGGGTGGGCGCTCTGATCGGGAAGCTGATCGGCGATCTGACCACCGTCGCCAAGGTGGGCGTGACGGGAGACTGGACCAAGGTCTCGACGGCGGCAGCGGACCTGCAGCGCGACCTCAGGCAGTTCGCGGACTATACGGACACGCTGGGCAGGCAGCTCAAAAAGGTGGAGGACGAGGCCGGCGACCTCCGGTCGCGACTGGCCAACGCCGATCCAGCTGCGCTGGTCGCGATCGCCTCGCAGATCGCCACCGATTACGTCGTTAAAGATGGGCGTCTGGCTGCCGTCATGCTGCAGACAGTGATGTTCACCGACGCAACACTGACCAAGCTCGATTCTGCCGTTCTTCCGATCATCAAGGCCGCCGCGGGTGCCCTCGGGGTCTTCGAGCAGGCGGTCGCCGATCCTGCCGGCAAGATCTACGACTTAGTGATCTCGAACAAGATCCTTGCTTACCTGATCAGCGTCGCCGCACCGACAAACCTTAAGGATTCGATCGACGATTTAGGGCGCGAGGCCGGCATTCTCGGATCGGTGGACAACGCCTCAACGTCTGTAGCCGCCATCGCGACGATCGATCCCGTTCTAAAGTCCTGGCGGGCTGGTAAGGTGCCGCTGGTCGTACTGTTCGACCAACTTGTCCATATCGTCGATGTGTTCCTTCAGGGGAACTTCGCCCAGCTTGTCGGAGGCAACGTCAGGAAGCTGGCTAACGATCTCAAGGTTCGGCTCGAGGAGGCGATCAAGCAGTTCGTGCCCACCCGCATTCAGACGGGATACGACTGGACCACGCAACTTGGCACGGGCCCGTTTTTCGCGATCGATCCAGGAACGTCAGAGGACGTCGATAACAAGCATCTGACGCTCTCGTCGCGCGTCACCTACGATTTCATATCCCGGACATCGAGCGCGGAGATGCACGGCCGCCTCCACTCGTTCGCGATCATCCTTCCGCAGATGGCGACGATACACTTCTTTCCGGCGACCTTCAGAGGCGGATCCGCACAGAAGACCTCGTTCGACGTCAAGGTTCGCGACGTGCAAATCGGGCCCTACCTTAAGTTCCTAGACGAACTCAGCGCCTGGATGGCGCCCAGCGGAAGCGGTCTCTACGTCGTGCCGACGCTCGATAGCATCAAAGTAGGCTATCAGTTCGCGAGCGACCTGATCACGATCGGCAACATCGAGTTCATGAACATCGCGATCGACGTGTTCGCCGATCTGCCGTTCGGACCGACCGCGGCCAGGTTCGGATTTAACTTCGCGAGCGAAGAGCGGCCCTTCATCATTGCCTGCGCGCCCTATGGCGGCGGGGGTTACGTCAAGCTCGAGATGGAAGCTGGCGGCTCGAAGAAGAATCTCGCCGTCTCGTTTTTCTTCGGTGCAGCGGTCGCCTTCGATTTCGGAATTCTTGCTGGATACGGGCGCGTATCCGCCGGGTTCGCATTGATCGACACGAAAGGCGGCCTGACGATCCAGGCCATCGTCGAGGCCGTTGGCGAGGGTCACATCGCCTGCTTCTCCTTGTCGATCTTTATTCGGATTGTGCTGGTGCATTCCCCGCACGGCGATCTTGACGGCTCCGCGACCTACAGATTCTCGTTCAAGGTCGGATTCTTCAAGGTGCACTATTCGATGACCGCGCACCGCCACATCTCGGGATCTGGCGATGGTGACGCGCAGCAGCAGCGTCGCCGAGCGCAGGGCACGCCGGCACCGGTCGATGTCATCGCCAGCGATCCGGTCTTCACGATCAACACGGATGCGCCGGTGAAGAGCCGCGCCTGGAAGAAGTATCGTCGGCACATCGCATTGGACCTGATCGATGACAACTAGAAAGCCACTGCCTCCGCTGCCTCCGGTCTTGGTGGATGTCTCGATCCTCGTGGTGCCTCATGGCGTGGCGTCCAATGGAGACATGCTGCTCGGCCTCCAGCTCACGCCGGTTCCGGTGGGGTCCGGCGGTGCGAGCAAATCGAGCACGCTCGACCTGGCAACTTGGCCGGAGAAGATCAGGGCCAGGCTCACCAATCTAATCGTTCACCTTGGCGACGTCACGCCGGACGGCGGGGTTTCGGCAACCGGAAGCTTAGGTCCTGTCTCCACTGCGACCCGCTGGACCGCGCGCGCCGCCGCCGCGGCCGACGATCTCTGGTATGAGACGTTCAAAGACGGTGTCGCAACGGCTCTCCTCACAGCTCTGGAGCAGGACGCAGTTGGCGGCCACTCCTTCTCTGCTCAGTCGGGCATCGCGCCGCTCATCGATTCAGACCGCCTCTCGGCGGAGCTTATGGCTGACTACCGCGAAAGGATAGTAGTTGAGGCCGAGCATGGTTCGATGGCAGCGAAGCAGCAAGCAGTTCAGCAGGCCCGCCTACGCAAGTGGTCCCCTCCGGGATCTGCACGCGATCAGGTGGGTGCCACAATCGAGGGGCAGGAACACAGGGAGAAGCTCGGAAGGTGGCGTGCTGCGCTCAAGTCATTTAAGGGATCGGCGAATGTAGCCAGCGTCGCGAAGATGGACACAAACCTCGACGACTTCACGATCGCGCGGGCAAGAGCGCGCAACCGCGCTCTTGAGCTGGACGGAAGGGCGGTTGAGGGGCGCGCCGAGTTGCTTGACCATCTGTCGTCCACGTCGCAGACCGACCTGGACGATGTGCTCGAGGAACTGGCGATAGCGACGAATGTCATCGCCCAAGGTCTCCGGACGCAGAGCTCCCCTACTTCGGAGGATACGGCGCGCCGCAAGCTATCCAGCATCATTACCTCGCCCGCGATCGCCACCTTTCTTGGTGTGAACGCCGAACTCCGCGTACCGAGGAAGCTTTGGGAGGCGAAGGTTGGTCCCCTAAAGGCCGTGTCGTACGGCGCGGTGGCGGTATCGTTCGACGCTAGCCCGCCCACAGGGCAGGGTTGGACCGCGTTCGTCCATGGCGGCGAAGGTGGGCCGAGTTTCTTCGGACCCTGCGACGAGCATGAAGCGCTTGCCCGCGGTCCCACGACAGACGCCGCCATTGTCGGCGGTGTTCTAAGGCTGCGTGCCAACAAGGGTAGCGAGCTGCGTTACAAGCTGGATATCACCGACACCGTCTCTTCGACGAAGCGGCGCATGGATTTCGCGCGCTCGACTCTCGCCTCCTTAAGGGGGGGCGAGGCGCCCGCGGGCAACGAGCCGAATCCTGTTGGACGGGGCCTCACTCTCATCGATACCGGCATGCATGCGATGATGAAGGAATCCGGTGCGCGCCTACGAAAGCTGCAGGAAGACCCCCAACACCATGTGAATTTCGCCGCTGATCTGCTCCGCGGCTATGGTGTCATGTTCGCAATTCCAAAGCAGCAGGCACCAAGCCTGAAGTCCCGCGCGGCCGAGTGGCGGACCGCCGTCGCTCGAAGCGTGTCGTTCCGCTCGCGTGGGCAGGTGGATGAGGACTTCGTGGTTGAGTGCGTCTCACCCGAGCGGGAATTTGGCCTGGTCGATTCCATCCCGGTCGAACAGGTTACGGCTGATGCGAGCGGCAACAGCCAATCTGCGGCCGTCACTGCGCAGGAAATTTTTTCCTGGCACGGCGGCAGTCTCTCGCTCGCCTTGCCCACAGAGTCCACGACGACGGATGTCACGATTAAGGTGCGTGAGGACCTTGCCGTTCCGCGGACCTATCATCTCCCGGACATGCCGGGCTCCGGCGGCTTCGACTACCGGCCTCCACCGTTGCGAGACGGCTACGGATATCTGGTCGGGCTCACGGCATCCTATGTCGGTGGCTGGACGCTAGGCGTTGCGGCGGCGACCGCCGCCCATGCTGAGGACAGGTACGGCCACGTACTCGGCGATCCGGCTGGGAAGCCATTCGCGTTCAGGCGCCCCGACAAAATCCCCGCACCCCTCCTGCTGCTTCCGCACGACAGTCGAATGGTCACAGTCCGCTCGGAACCGGACCTGCTAGGGGAATCCCTCCAGACGCTCGTCGTGAGGACGGGCGATACGAAGACCTCGACATCGCAGAGGTTCTTCTATCCCCATGCTGTCGATTTCGATCGTGCGGAGCAGCAAGATCAGTTTCGAGGAGTGCAAGACGATGAGCCGCCTGGCGCGTTCCGATCGCACGTCGGCGTCCTTTGGCGCAAGGGCGGAGGAAGCTTTCCGCTCGCGATGAAAGGTGGAATCTCCACCTCTCCAAAGGCGAACGAAGCGAACAGTCGGGGACAGGTCCTTCAGTTCGACGAAGCAACGAAGCAGAAGCGGGAATATCATCCTGACGGGCACTCACAGTATCTTCGACTTCATCTGGCCGCACAGACGCCGTCCAACGTCGCGCCGCCGAAGATGAAGTTGCCAGTGGGCTTCTGGAAGGAGGGCAAGCGTCCACGCGATGCGATGCCTGTGCTGCTCGAAGTGCGCCGAACGGAATCGAACCTAAGGAAGCCGCGCATCGAGATCGGATACGAAAACGCGATCGTGGGCGGCGTCGATGTTCGCAAGATCGTTATTTCGATGCAGCCTGCCACCAGCCTGGCCGCCCTCGCGGTGGCCGAGCCCAGCCCCGAGGTCATCGTACGAAATCACGTTGTTGGGGAGGAGCTAACCAGACACGCGCTGAGGCTAAGTGGCACGAGCGGCGATCCGGACAAAATTGCGGCGATATTGCTGGCGGCCTTGCTCGAGAATCAGGTCGTCTCGACCTTAAACGGCGCGCAGGCGATCACGCTGGTGCATGCCCAGCAGCGGCCCGGTGCTCCCGCTTTCGTCGATCCTAGTGATCCAGGAGCGATAACACCTTTGCTAACCACCGTCGCGGCGGACTCGTCCAACAGTCCTGACCGGAAATGGTCGGATGTCGTCACCGATCGCTGGAAGCGACATGGGGCCGGCTATGCTGCTTGGGA
Source organism: Dokdonella soli (assembly GCF_039523175.1). Taxonomy (NCBI): domain Bacteria; kingdom Pseudomonadati; phylum Pseudomonadota; class Gammaproteobacteria; order Lysobacterales; family Rhodanobacteraceae; genus Dokdonella; species Dokdonella soli. The sequence goes on along the minus strand of NZ_BAAAEU010000032.1, from coordinate 14,955 downwards.
AAGCGAGGAAGGGGGCGCGACGTGCTTCTTCGTGGGCTGTGTGAACATCGACCCGGCAGCCACGGAAAAGCTTCGATGCGAGGCCGGATGGTTGGAGCACGGTCCTGAATATCTTAAGAGGGACCAGGATCGGCGATATCGTTACATCGCCGGGTCCGGGCACGCGCAACTGTTCAACGTCGCGGACATCGACAGCGCGACGACAGCAACGCGGCTGGACCTGCTGCGCGATCCGCTGAATCCGAGGAGGCTCGCGCACGCGTTCCCGGATGGGCGTGCGAGAAGGTTGTCCGCTACCCTCATCGCGACCTCACGCTTCGTGAATTTCTTCCGCAACGGCGCTGATTGCGAAAGCAGATCACAGCCACGCGACATTTGGCAGCCGTGCACATTCCGTCCTCCGGCTCCGACGATCGCGAACGTCAAGTTCATGTTGAAAGAGGATCGTCGGTGCGATGGGCGTGGGCGCTACTCGTTCACGCGAACGAGCAATATCCGGCTTGAACTGGGCAAGGACGTCTTCGCGTCTGGTGAGGGCGAGGCTCTGGGGGTCCTCTTCAGGAAGGATGGAACAGATCCATGCGACCTTTTCACGCCAGCACTTGAGCCATACGCTGACGGCTTTACATTGCAGGGACGCAATCAGCTGCATCAGTCTCCAACGCGAGGAAATCTGCCACCTGATCGCTTTCGCAGCGGTGACGAGTGGGCTACCGGCCTGCTGAAGGCTGACAGGCCGAGCGGCGAACCGGGAGATGCCGGAGACTCCGGCGTCCTCGTTAACATTCGCCCACATGTACCTGTCCTCGATGAGAAGCGAGGCTTCTATTGCGACATCGTGCTCGATCCACAGAACGCAGCGCAGCGTGCGTCCGACCTAGCGTCCGGAGCGCCATACATGCCCTTCGTGCATCTTGGTCTAGCTCGGTACCAAAAGCATAGCGTCGCGGGGCTCGAGCTATCACACGCCGTCGGTCGGGATCTCTGGCTAATGCCCTGGCGCCATGGGTCGATCGAATTCTCCGATCAGCACAACTTCGTAATCCGGGTCGAGGGGCCCATGATTGATGAGGATCCCGAGACAGGTCCGCTGTTGGAAATATCTGTAGTTCACAACGAAGCTGCAGGAAGCGGCACTTATCTCTGGGTCCCAGCTCGAGGAAAAGCAGATGAAATCTATAAAGCTTCGCTCGCCCCGAGCGCAAACGCTGGCAGAGCAATCTGGGAATGGACGGGCCGGCTTCCCCATGCGCGTCTAATGCGCAACTACGGTATAAGGTTTCGCGAGCGCGCGCGGATACGCGACGACGTCACGAAGAAAGTTCTGGAGCGTCGCTGGGTGTTAAACACGACCATCGATCTATGGTCAGCTCGTTCGCATTTACCGGTCGAACTTGTATCACCGCTTCGGTAGTGACGTAGAACTAGATTCCGCTGGCGCGTCTTTAGTTGCACTGTTTGCAAGACTGATATGGACGCTATCGCTCAATTGGCAACAGTCAGCCGACTACTTGCAGATTGCCATATCGCCTTCATCAACTACTTCGCTACGGGCGAAGGGGTCTGAATCGCCCCGGCTTTCCCGGAGGCTCCCACTCTTGAGAGGATGGAGCCATGAAGACATCAGCGAAGTATTCCGTTGAGGTGCGAGAGCGCGCCGTGCGGATGGTGCAGGAGCATCAGGGTGAGCACGGTTCGCAGTGGGCGGCGATCGAGTCGATTGCCGGGAAGCTGGGTTGCACCGCCGAGACGTTGCGTCGGTGGGTACGGCAGGCCGAACGAGATAACGGCGAGCGCGAAGGACTGAGCACGTCCGAACGCGAGCGGATCAAGGCGCTGGAATGGGAGAACCGGGAACTGCGCCAGGCCAACGAGATTCTGCGCAAGGCGTCGGCGTATTTTGCCCAGGCGGAGCTCGACCGCCGGTTCAAGCCATGACGGCATTCATCGACGATCACCGCGAGGTGTATGGGGTCGAGCCGATCTGCAAGGTGCTGCCGATCGCCCCATCGACGTACTACGTGCATGCAGCGCGGCGGTCCGATCCGGCCAAGGCGCCGAGGCGTGTGCAGCGCGATGAGCGGCTGTCTTGCAGTCCCCCACCAACTCATCGAGCATCGCTTTCGTCAATGCCATTTCTCTGCTCCTCGCGGCCAAGCCGCAGTGTCTCAAGGGGCAGTTACACAGTTCAAATTACAGACTCGCGAAAGACTGGAAAGAGGCCATGAACCAGTTCGCTATCCTCTACGCGGACCGGTTCATCTCAACGAATGCGTAAAATGAAAATCCTTCACTGCCTCGCACACAAAATTCTGACACTCCCGGCTAGGATCGCCTTTTCAATCCCTCTTCAAAGCCCCGCTTTCGGGGCCATGAAGACTCTCAAACGACTTCGCAAACCAAGCGCGCCAATTTTGCAAACCAAGTGCCGCGCTACATCATTGCCTTAAACCAGGTAACCAACCCCCGCCAGCACGGAGCCCAACCCCCAATGCTTCGCGACACCTCGGCCCAGGACCGCCAAATTGCGCCGCAGCGCAACCGCAGCAAACAGATGATATGGATCGGCGCCGGCGTGGCCGTGGCGATAGTCGTAGCACTGTGCGTACCGACCGTCGCGCGCCTGCTGTCGGCGGACTCATTGGCGAGCACGGCACGCCTGCGCATTGCCGAGGTCAAGCGCGGCACGCTGACGCGCGACGTCTCGGTGCAGGGCAAGATCGTCGCCGCCGTCAGTCCCACCGTCTACACGCGCAGTGCCGGCACGGTGACGCTCGACGTGCATGCTGGCGACAAGGTCAAGAAGAACGATGTGCTGGCCGAGATCGACTCGCCGGAACTGACCAACAAGCTGAAGCAGGAGCAGGCAAGCCTGGACAGCCTCGGCCTCGATGTCGAACGCGCCACCATCGACAATCGCAAGGCCCAGGCTGCGTCGCAGATGGCCTACGAGCAGGCCGTGATCGATCGCCAGACCGCCGAGCGCGAAGTCGAGCGCAACCAGAAGGCGTTCACGCTCGGCGCGCAGTCGGAAATGACGGTGCTGCGGGCGAAGGATGCATTGGCGAAGGCGAAGCTGAGCGAGATCAACGCGCAGCACAACACCGTGCTCGATCGCGACAGCCTCGCCTTCGAATTGAAGACCAAGCGGTTCGCGCTGGATCGCCAGAAGCTGCTGGTCGAGGACCTCGCGCGCCAGGTCGACGAGCTGAAACTGCGCTCACCGGTCGACGGCCAGGTCGGCCAGTTGGTCGTGCAGCAGCGCGCGAACGTGGCGCCGAATTCGGCCATCCTCAGTGTCGTCGACCTCAGCGCACTCGAAGTCGAAGTACAGGTGCCGGAAGTGTTCGCGCATGACCTCAGCCCGGGCATGGCTGCGGAAATCATCGACGGCAGCGAGAAATATGCGGGCGAAGTCAGTGCGATCTCACCCGAGGTCGTCAACGGCCAGGTCACCGGCCGCGTGCGCTTCGGCGACAAGAAGCCCGCCGGCCTGCGCCAGAGCCAGCAGCTGACCACGCGCATCCTGATGGACGAGCACCCGAACGTGCTGATCGTCGAGCGCGGTCCCTTCATCGATACCGGTGCCGGTCGCGTCGCCTATGTCGTGCACAACGGCACCGCCGAGCGCACGCCGATCGAGATCGGCGCCACCAGCCTCAACTCGGTCGAGATCGTCAGCGGCGTCAAGGAAGGCGACCGCGTGGTGATCTCCGGCACCGACCAGTTCAACGGCGCGCAGCGCGTGGCGCTTAATTAGGGGAATAGGGAATAGGGAATCGCAAGAGCCAGGCTCCATTCCCCACCCGCCATTCTCGTATCCCCATTCCCATTCCCATTTCAAAGAGGCGAAGCCGATGCTCAAGATGACCCACCTGCAGAAGGTCTACCGGACCCATCTGATCGAAACCTACGCCTTGCGCGACTTTTCGATCCAGGTGCGCGAGGGCGAGTTCGTCGCGGTGACCGGTCCGTCCGGTTCCGGCAAGACGACCTTCCTCAACATTGCCGGCCTGCTCGAGGAGTTCACCGGTGGCCAGTACCAGCTCGATGGCGTCGACGTCGCGTGGATCTCGCCTCGCGCATGAAGCACTACCCGTCGGAACTTTCGGGCGGTCAGCAGCAGCGCGTCGCGATCGCACGTGCGCTGGCCGGTTCGCCACGACTTCTCCTTGCGGATGAGCCCACTGGCAACCTCGATTCGCTGATGGCGCGCGGCGTGCTGGAACTGCTGGAGGAAATCAATCGCCAAGGCACCACGATCGTCATGGTCACGCACGATCCGGAGCTTGCCGCGCGCGCGCACCGCAACGTGCACGTGATCGACGGCCAGGTCACCGACTTCGACGACGAGCCGGCAAGCCTGCACTGGACGATAGTGCGACCACTGCGGCAATGGCCTGAGACGGCGGGAGGAACGACTATGTTCACCTACTATCTGCAACTGGGGATTCGCAAGCGCAAAGGGGAGCGAACGTTGATTGAGAATTGGCAGCAATGAGCCGCTCGGAGACGTGGCGGGAGTCGTCGTCCTACGGTCATTGCGATGGTTCGGGCGGAAGCAAAGTTCTGGATGAGGAGAAGCTGTCGTCGCGGTTGCACGAGTTGACTGCAGGGTTCATCCAGAGCTTGGAGTCGCTGGTAATTCCGAGTCGACCGGAAGTTTCGTTACTCCAATGCCGGTATGACTCATCCGCGTATCGTGATGTTTTGTATACGAAGCTCGGGATCGACTGCCCGGAAGGTGTACGACGCGCGGTCCGCAAGCGGAAGGCGGAGCATCTTGCCGGTCGTTACCTGGGCCAGTTGCTGTTGCGCAGGCACTGCTTGCAGTCGCCCATACCTATCGGCGGTAACCGGCAGCCGTTGTGGCCGGAAGGATGGGTGGGCTCGATCACTCATACGGATAGCGTGGCAATCACCTGTATTGCTGACGCAGGTCAAGTCGGGCTTCTTGGAGTCGACCTTGAACGCTGGCTGTGTGACCAAGTTGCCGAAGAAATTTCAGCAACCTTGATATGCAGCAGCGAGGATCGCGTGTTGCAGGGAGCCTGGCCACGGGCACGGGCGCTGACACTGGCCTTTTCAGCCAAAGAGAGCTTGTTCAAGGCGATCTATCCCGTTGTGGGGTATTACTTCAATTTTGACTGTGTCGAAATTGTCGAGTTGGACTGGGCCGGCGGCATGCTGGCACTGCGCGTCGCAAGAACGTTGTCGGCGTTGGTTGCGAAGGGGGACGTCTTTCACGCTCACTTTTCCGAGCTTCCCGATAACGTCCTCACGCTCTTGGCAAGTGGCAAGTAGAGAGAGTCCCGCGCTATTTGATGCCAGCTAGAGCTGGAAGATTCGGCGTAAGCTATAGAACATGTGGCCGCCGACAGGGTAGATGTCGATGTGCAGGCGAACTTCGCCGCTTCCAGGTGGTCCTCGACGAGCTCGCCGCGGCGACAGGGGGCGTACACGCTGGCCACGAAATGCAGCACTAGGTACGCAAACGGGATGTTGCGGTATTCGGAGTCTCGTGCCGCCCGAGTTGCCTTGGATGTTACGACCACCGCGTCGCCATGGTGCTCCTCGCACCAGTCCTCGAGGTCATCCCAGCTGTCTGGGAACGAGGTGATGCGGTCTGCCGGGCCGGCTCACATTGCAACTGGTTGAAGCAGCTCTGCGAGTGGTAGTTGTGCGCGCAACTGCCGTGAGGGTGCTCGGCCGTTGCCCTTGGTATAGCGCGACAGCAACACGGCGGGCCGGCGCCGACGGTGACTGGGGTTGAATCCATCATTTCCTTCACCGATATACCCGCCCGCGTGTGGGGGATTGGGAGGGCGACGCGATCGTGTGCAGCAGTTCGCATCGTCACTCTGGTCGAGCAAGACCGGCCCGGTGCGATTACGCCGGGTCGAAGCGGTGCCGCCGATCCCACGATGCGAGCGACCGTGCACGCGTTCTATCCCATGTGTGGTCGCGTGCATACGCTCACCTGGGACAATGACAGTGAGTTCGCCGAGCATGCCCTGATCGACATCGCGCTGGAGGCGATCAGCTTCTTTGCCGAGCCGTACTCGGCCTGGCAGTGCGGCTGCAACGAGAATCTTAACGGCCTGCTGCGCCAGTACTTCCCCAAGGGATGCGATCTGGGTGCCTTCACGCCCACACAGATTCATGCAATCGAAGACAGGCTCAACCAGCGACCACGAAAGCGGTTAGGCTTCCGCACACCGCAACATGAATTCGACAAGTCCTTCAAACTCGGTGCACTTCGCAGTTGAATCCGCCGGTGCAGATTGAGCGCGGGCTCTACCAGTGGCGGAAATTTTGCTGTCGCAGGCCATCAACGAGTTGGCGATCAAGGTCGTCGTTCGCAAGATCGACCCGCCCGGACGAAGCATAGGCAGCGGCGATAGTCTCCCAGTTGAGCGACTACCAGGCGAGCGGATCGAGTCGCATTTCCTGTGACTAGGCGTAACCCATTTCTCGTGAGAATTGGTACCCTCGAACATTGGGGTGCTGCGATCAACTGGACTGAGAAAGGTAATGCATTCGATTTCTTTAGTGTTGCAAATTGTAGTGATCTTGGCAGTCGGCAGGGCTCTGGCCGAAGTCATTCGTCGGCTCGGTCAGCCCGTTGTGATTGCCGAAATGTTGACGGGCTTTGTGCTGGGTCCGGCAGCGCTTGGAGAATTGTTTCCGCAGTGGATAGGCGCGGTGTTTCCGGTGAGCGGCATCGGTGGCTTGCAAGCTCTGGGCGAGATTGGGCTGGCACTGTTTATGTTTGTAGTCGGCGCGGAGCTGTGTCTTCCGTCGTCCGCCCCCCGCGGCGCTCGCTTGGCTTCGACGTTGGTGGGAACCTTGTCGATCGCGGTGCCGGCACTGCTCGCGTTGGCGATCGCGCCGCTGCTGTTTTCTTACGCACCTGTCGGGGTCGCTTTCTGGCCCTTCGCGTTGTTCTTCAGCCTAGCGATGGCTACCACGGCGGTCCCAGTCATGGCGCACATGCTGAAAGAGCGGGGGCAAGTAAACTCGGATGCTGGCATGATCTCCCTCTCAGCGGCAACTTTGGGCGATGTGTTCGTTTGGCTGAGCCTGCCTCTGGTCCTCGGGATAGCCAAGGCGAAGACCGATCTCGCCGGCGCGACGGGCACGATCATGGGCCTGCTGGTACTCGTCGCCATAGCGATGCTGCTGGTCAGGCCGCTGGTCGCTACTCGGTGGTCGCGGGCGCCTGCCGGTAAGGTGGGCATGGGCACCATTGGCGCGCTCTTAGCCGGCGCGCTAACGTTCGCCGCGATTACCGACTGGCTCGGACTGCACAGCGTGTTCGGTGCATTGCTATTCGGCTTGTGCCTGCCGCGCGACAAACGTTTGCTCGCTGCGCTGGAGGACGCGATCCTGCCCATATCGGCGCTAGTACTTCTGCCTTGCTTCTTTGCTGTCGCTGGACTCAACACGACCGGCGACGGTTTCCGTGGCGTTGGTCCGGTGCTGATTCTCGTCTTGATGGTCGCAATCATCGGGAAGTTGGCTGGTGGGGCCATGGGCGCGAAGTTAGCGGGGCGGAGCTGGCAGACCGCCGTGTCAGTGGGAGTGCTAATGAACACTCGTGGCATGATGGAGCTCGTTGTCCTCAAGATCGGCTACGATGCTGGGTTGCTCAGCGGCACGCAGTTCTCCATGATCTTCATCATGGCAATTGTGACTACCGCCATGACCAACCCTCTATTGAATCTGATTGATCGATTCCTCCGACAACCGGAACCGATCGGATTGCATGCGGCGAGCGGATCGTCCGATGTTGCGGATACGACCGACATCGAGCCTGCATAGTTCTTGAAGTGCAACATGCTCGAATCCTTCGTCGCTGTCTGCTCGACCGTGCGCAAAGCCTTTGAGCACGCCGTAAAGGTGCGCTTGACGACACCATCTGCATCCTCGCTAAAGGTTGGAGAGGCCGAAAAAGCCATGGCGATTCATACTTGGCGTTCTACTGCGCCGAGCATCACGAGGGGTCTTGATCGTAGGACCCCCAATCAGGTCTACTCCAAGCTACCGATGCCGATGCCTAAGGCGGCCTAACAGCGAAGAGAACTCACCTATCGAACCGGGCTACGCTGTGCAGACGAATGCGCCAGCTATGTCCCGATCGAAACGAGCGACGGCATGAATGACTATTTGCAAATCGACCAAGGGAATTCGGTGGATAATAATCGATCGCTCGACTATTGGTTGGAAAAACTGGGTAGGCTCGGGCACGGTACCACCCAGTTGCCCGCTTGCTTGCCGGTTTCATCTTCAGGCAGTTGCCCGTCGACAACTGCTCTCTACGTAGCGCGACCGGTAGGTTCGCCAGACGCTGTGGCGTTGGCTGCGTACTGCCTCGCTCTCAGCCGACATGGCGGGGGGCAACAAGTTGCAATATTGATTTCCGAAGGGTTTCTACTCTGTGAAGTCGTCGAAACACTTACAGCACGTCACTTTGTCGAAGCTATCGAACGGGAATTGGCTGCGTCACGGTTCAACGCGCCGATGTCAGGCGCCGAAACGAACCACTTACTGATTACCCCGGAGGCGCAGCTCGTAAGATTTTGCCGTATCGGCTTTGCTGTCGGCGCCGCTGAACCCTCTGCCTCACTCCCAATGGTCTTGCATGTAAATGGTACGACCGAGCATGTAGAGCTGCGTCTTGCGTTCGATGCTTCGATCTATCCACTTTTCCTGGCTGAGCAGATTGCCGCCCATACTTGCCGGCTCATCGGGCTGCTTGCCGACAGCCCGGACGCAACGCTTAGTCAACTCGATGCGCTAAGCGCTCACGAGCGACGTCAAGTGCTAGAGACATTCAACGCCGCCTGCACGCCCGACTTTCCGCACGACCTGACGCTGCACGGGCTGGTCGAAGATACAGCACGGCGACGGCCTGAGGCCATTGCAGTCATCTATGAAGACCGCACGCTGAGTTACGCACAGTTGAACGATCAGGGATCACGCATTGCCGCTCACCTGCGATGTGAGCGGGGCGTGCGGCCGGGCGATCGGGTCGGGATCGCGGTCAATCGTTCCGAAAAGATGCTCGCCGGTATCCTCGGGATTCTAAAATGCGGCGCTGCATATGTGCCGATCAATCCGCACCACCCTTGGCAGACAATCCGTTATATGACGGATAACGCAGAGATGTCAGTCGTGGTCGTAGATTCCGACACAATCGCGAGCATGTCAGCGTATGGCGGCGACATGTTCGTGCTGGATGTTGAGTTGGCCAGTCTCGAGCTGGCAGAAAACTACAGCGACTGTGAGGGCGCTAGCAATAACGATGCTTATATCATCTATACGTCCGGTTCTACCGGCAAACCAAAAGGGGTGGTAGTTCAGCACAGAGCGATTGTCAATACTATCCTGTGGCGCAACGCGTACTACGGTTATGACGCGAGCGACGTCACGTTGCAAATGCCGTCGATCGCGTTCGATAGCTCCGTCATTGACATTTTCTGTGCTCTAGCAGTCGGCGGAACGCTGGTCATTCCTCGCGACGAACTGCGGCTGGATGCTGCCCATTTGCGCGATCTCATAAAAAGGCACAGCGTAACTACTTTCATCGCCACTCCAAGCTACTACAAGCTGCTTTGCAGCGAGTTGGGCGGAGTCTCAACATCCTTGCGCGCGATCACTCTTGCGGGGGAAATCGTTACCTCGGATCTGCTTACGATGCACGCTCTCATCCTTCCAGACACGTTGCTGTACAACGAGTACGGGCCAACTGAGAATGCCGTTTGCTCTACCGCCAGCTTGCTTGATCCAACGAGCGCCAGCGTTACAATTGGCTCGCCCATCACCAATGTGCAGGTTTACATCGTCGACGACGAAAATCGACTCTGCGCGCCGGGGATGCCGGGAGAAATCTATCTCGGCGGCGCTGGCTTAGCTCGAGGCTATTTCAATCGTCCCGACCTTACGGCCTTAGCTTTCACCGAGCACCCAATTGCAGAACTGCGACCGCGAGTAGTCTATCGCAGTGGCGATCGAGGATTTTGGCGTCCCGACGGGCAGCTCCAGTTTCTCGGGCGCACAGATGGCCAAGTTAAAATACGCGGCATGCGTGTCGAGATGTCCGAGGTAGAAGAGGCTCTTTTGAGTCATCCGGTGATTTCCAATGCTGTCGTCGTGTGTAAAGAAAACGACGCAAACAATCTGTATCTAGCAGCTTACGTCATCTTTGATGAGCCGTGCGATGTCTCGAAATTGCGCCAACATCTGGCGGCGCTGCTACCCATTTATGCATTGCCAGAAGTTATTGAACGTCTCGACGAATTGCCGCTCACCGCGAATGGAAAGATTGATCGCGTAAAGTTACGCCAGCGCGTCGATAGTGATCCAAGTGTAAGAGAAGAAGTGGGCCCGATATCCACACTTGAAGCGCAGCTCTTATTCATCGCTTCGGATATTTTGAAGCGTAATGCCATCGGCCTCGATGACGATCTCTTCGAAATGGGCGCCCATTCTTTGCGCATAATGGAAATATTCTCCAGAATCCGCGCTGAACTTACTTGCGAGGCGAGCCTGATGGATATATACGCTCGCCGTACCATTCGTGCTCTTGCACGCCATCTGTCCAATCAAAGCGAGCCCAACTTTGGATACTGAGAAGCCGGTATACGATCTGATAATTTGCGGTGGCGGTTTGGCTGGCCTATCGCTCGCCCGTCAACTGGACTTGAATGGGTTTAAGGCATCTATTCTGGTGCTCGAGTTGCTCGTTCGCCCTCTTCCGGAAGCGGGATTCAAGATCGGCGAGTCGACAATTGAGACGGGTGCATATTATTTTTACAATACCCTTCAGCTTCGAGATTATCTCGAAGAACAGCATCTTGAGAAGCTAGGCCTTCGCTACTTCTATTCGAGTAAAGGCGATTTCTCCTCTCGACCGGAATACGGTGTGGCCAAGTTCCTGCCGGCCAAATCGTATCAGCTCGACCGCGGTAAGCTTGAGCACCATCTTCGCGCACTCGTGGAGCAATCAGGAGCTGAGTTACGCGAAAACGTGCAGGTCAAGGACATCGACATCAATGCGGATGGTCCGCATGTAGTGACATACGTAGAGAATGGGGAGACAAGGACGGCGCGCGCGCGCTGGATCGTGGATGCCATGGGACGTCCGCGCTATCTTCAGCGTAAGTTTGGTCTCGGCCTAAAAAGCCCAGGTCAGTTCAACTCCACGTGGTGGCGAGTTCGCGGGAAAGTCAGCGTGGCCGACTTTGTCGACAAGTCCAACACGCGCTGGCATGAACGAGTCCATGACGATCGCTGGCAGTCAACGAATCATATGATGGGCAAAGGTTACTGGGTATGGTTGATCCCATTGGCGCCGGAAAATACAAGCGTCGGGATAGTGACTGACGAGTCGATCCACCCATTCGATTCCTACAACACCTACGAGAAGTCGATAGAGTGGCTTAGGCAGCATGAACCTGTCGTCGCGGACGCGCTCGAAGGTCACGAAGTTATCGACTTTCTGAAGCTGCGCGGTTACAGCTATACATCGAAGCAAGTTTTCTCTGCTGATAGATGGGCCTGCGTTGGCGTTTCCGGGGTATTCGCTGACCCATACTATTCGGTCGGTTCCAACATGATCGGATTCGCAAACGGGTACTTGCAGCGAATGCTGGAGATGGATAGGGCAGGAACGCTTACTACCGAATATGTGGACTTTGCCAATCGCTATTTTCTAGCGTTGAATGACTTCCTAACTGACACTATCCATCGCGGCTATCCCAATCATCATATTGGTCCCATCATGGCGCTGAAGACGATCTGGGATTATTTCGTTGGCTGGACAACGACCGACCCTCAATTTTACCACGAGACCTATCTCGATCCGACCTTATCGAAAGTTATGAGTGGTCTTATTTCCCGAGTGACGGTCGCGCAGGCTCGGGTTCTTGAGCTGTTCGAAGTATGGGGGAAGCGCACCGATACAACCGGCTACACGTTCGAGTTCATCGACTATATCGAAGACTTACCAACCCTGAAGCATCTCCACGTCCGAAATCTATTCCCGAAAACCGAGAATTTTCGTCGGATGTTCGAGAACGTGCGGGGGGCCGTGGACCGGATCGAAGAGTTGGCTCAGGTCATATTCCGCTTGGCGGTAGCAGACGTGCTCCCGGAGAAGCTGCACTTATTTCCGCAGTCGGGCTGGATCAATATTGAAGCGATTTCTCTAACCCCAGATCTCTGGGAAGCAGATGGCCTGTTCTCTCCAAAAACCGAGCCACGCGATCTTGGTCCGCTGACAAACGAAATCGGCAGGCTGTTTGTTGTCAAAATGCGGGGGGAGGAGACGACTTTCAGCCAGTCTGCTGCCAATGCCGCGTGATCGTTTTTGGAGCGCTAAGGCGGGCAATCGAAAGGGCTTCGTTATCTGCGTGATACTACCCTTCTGGCAAGCCGGAGTCCGATCTCTTGATTTGGCGTTGACATCGGAGGTTGCGTCGGTGCCGCTGTCGAGCGCGGCGTTCATCGTCAAGGCCCAAGCCCTGTAAGTCTTAGTTTTAATGTACGACGTTACATCATGAATCGACAGGCGTGCGACTGTTTACAGTGTGCTTTCGGCGCGAGGGTCGCTCGCAGTAGGTCCGCGACAAGAACCTGAAACGTTTCGCACGGCCAATCACACAATCGATTGATGGATCTGAGTTGCTTGTTTGAATGAGTAAAAATAGCGAATTCCCTGCCGGCTAGTGAAGCAATATGATGGCGACTAAATACGCGGCGGAAATAGCACTGTATACGTCTCTTGCATTTCGCAGAATAACGGCGCCACTAAGGGTATTGCCCAAAGTATTTCTGTTGGGCGGGACTAAATGCGGCTCGACGTCTCTAGCTTACATGCTCCGGCAGCATCCAGCTTTTGTTGCGCCTTACGTGAAGGAGTTGATGTATTTGCAAAAGCTTCCAAATTTCGAATCGAACTACGAATATAGCTCTAACCTGGCTTTTTTTTGGGGGCGATATACAAGCGGGCACGCGAAGTTTTCGCCGTTGGGTTATCGGAAATTTTTTCCGCTCTGGACGGAGATGGCGCGCAGAATGGCTAAGTGTGGGAACGCGTTTACCGTAGACTGTGACCCATTTAATTTTTACTGCTCAATTGCTACCGATCGAATCAGCGCTTTGGTTTCTAAGCCGAAATTCATAATCTCTTTGCGAAATCCTATCGACCGTGCATATTCAGACTTTAATATGTATCGAAGTCGCGCTGGCGAGACCCGGAGTTTCGAGCAGGTAATCCAGGCAGAGCGTTCCGGTGAGGAAACGCGATTTAGAAGACGTTTCGTGGCTCAAAGTATCTACGCTCCTCACTTGCGCCGGTGGTTTGATCATTTTCCTCGCGAAAGTTTTCTTGTTATTGATGCAGAAGATCTATTCTCCGACCCACGAAGCACGGCTAGCAAGGTGTTTTCATTTCTTGATCTGCCAGATGTTGATGTAGAGGCGGTGAAAATGAATGCCGGTGATTACAGTGCTCCGCTTTTGGAAGAAGAGCGTGCGCGAATTCGTGAATATCTTCAGCCGCATTTCGTCGATGTCTATGAATTGCTCGGACGGGACATGAGTTGGTAATTCAGTCAGCGGTCCTTATATCCGTTTGAGGTGCGCTCCACGGGCGGGCATGGCTCGCCTGCGCGCGTTGCCCCTTTGAAGAGCGAATCTTGCGCTACACCATCCCCGTTCGCACGACGACTGAATGCCGGGATCGTGCGATCGCGCACAAGAAAACAAAGTCACTGCACTGACGACGGAGATTGCGCGTCTGCGCCAGGCGCAGTTCATGGCGAAGTCCAAATGCATGGATGTAAATGACCCAGTGAAATCCTGCTCCGGTGTAACCTTTGAAGAAGGAGACACCGATGAGTGCGGTGATGGAAGAGGAGATCAAACGATGAACGGCGCGGCGCAAGTCCGCGTTGGTACTGGAGATCATCCAGGGCAAGACGACGGTAGCCGAGGCGATCCGTGCGTTCGACATCGGAGATCGAGGGGTGGGTCGATCAAGGCAAGGCTGGCATGGAGAATGCCCTGCGTGCGAAGCCTGAAGATGTGCGCGAACAGTACGAGCGTCAGCTGAAGGATCTGCAGAAAACGTATAGCGAGACCGTGTTGGAGCTTCGCGCCCGAAGAAATTGGCGTCTCGGTTGGGTAAGGACGAGACCTGATGGTCACGATCCGGCAAGGAGGCGCTGGCAAAAGATTCTGACGCCAGCGCAGCGCCGCGAGGCAGTGAGCTGGCTGAAGGAGTAAAAGTCGGTGCGCGAACGACGCACGTGCCGGGTTGTGAAGCAAACGCGCTCGACCCAACGACGCACGGCGGGTGACCGTCGACGGCACGACGAGAAGGTCGAGATGCGAGTGCTGGCGTTGTCTAGAAAGCATCCTGCGTGGGGCTGCCCGGTGCTGCAGCACTGCGCAATGCTGCTCGATGGACTTCATGAGCGACACGCTGGCGGACGGTCGCGCCTACCGGACGTTCAACGTGCTGGACGACTACGCAAGGGTCGTGATGGTGATCGAGATCGACATCAGCTTGACCGCGAATCGTGTCATGCGCGTACTCGATCGACTTTGCGATCAATGTGGCTCGCCGGACGCCATCCGTAGCGACACATTTGAGTCGCCACGCACGCTCTGCCCATCGATCGCGCCGATGAGCGATTGCTGATGCCATGATCTAGAATCCGGACTTCGTGCTTTTTGAAGGGTCAGACCAGTATGCAAGTTGCCACGAGCCCTTTGTATCAAGCACCACAAGGCGAGATCGAGACGACGCTGGCACGGATCTGGTCCGAGCTGCTCGGCCACGAACGGGTAGGACGCCACGACAACTTCTTCGAGCTGGGCGGGGATTCGCTGCTGGCCGTGCAGCTGATCTCGCGGCTGCGTCAGATGCTAGGGATCGAGGTGGCG
>NZ_BAAAEU010000031.1:0-4172 GCF_039523175.1 Dokdonella soli | reverse complement strand
TCGTGATCACTCCTGAAGGGTGAGTTCAGGGTGTCCACTAAACCGTAGGAACTATCGGGTCCGCTTGACCGAATAGTTAGGTTGCATTGGCTAGTGAGCCGTGAAGAGGCCGGCCGCAAGTAGGAATGACGCCGGAAAAGCAACGAGATTGCCTACTAACGCCCACAGAGCGATGTGCCTTGTAGGCCGAGATCTCCTCGTTAGTGCGACGCTTGCGAGCAAAATGCCGAACAACCACGCAACCGGTGTGGCAAAGAACTGTAGGAGCGGCGAACCGAACGGTAGGTAGACAAAAGCAAAGCCGAGAGGGATACAGCCTGCGGAAAGCCAAGCTAGAACGCGAGGAACATCAGTCTTGATGAGAGACAAGTTGCGGCCTAACGTCTAAATTTAGCCGCGCCGCGAAGCGGCGTCGGCTTGAATGAATTGTTAGACCTAGTATGGGGCATTGGCATGAATGTCGGTGGCAAGAGCCTTTAGTTGATTGGCTATTGTGGTGAATCGCCCCTGCCGCTTTAGCCAAGAGCCGCTTGATGAGAGCCTCGTTGCACCAATTGCCTCTAGAGCGGCGCGCTTAGAGGAGCTGCTTTCATGGGCTGCAAAATTGCGTAGAGTTGTAAGCTGCTCTAGGGCGGTTTTGTATGCAGGCTTCTTTACCGCAGCGACTAGATAGTGTGCATCTGGGACAAACGACTTGAGAGTCTTGATGAGACCAGAGCGTCCCTTGAAGTCGAAGTACCCGGTGCCGGTTATCAAGAACTCGCACACTTCGTCCGTTAGGTACTTTGGAAACTCCACATCTGTTGTGGCCGGATCGTAAGCACTTCCAGCCTATGATTGGACTGCCCCGTGGATCGTAAGCACTTCCAGCCTATGATTTGAGCATAGGAGGAAGCCCCATGAGCACCCAGCGTTTTACCCCGGAATTCAAGCAAGAAGCCGTCCGCCAGATCGTCGAACGCGGCTATTCGGTCGCGGAAGTGTCGGCGCGCGTGGGCGTGTCGGCGCATAGCCTGTACAAGTGGGTCAAGGCGGTCACACCGGACCAGGCCGAGAAGCACGCGACCGAGTTGGTCGAGGCCAAGAGCGAGATTCTTCGACTGCGGGCGCAGCTGCGTCGCACGGAAGAGGAGCGCGACATCCTAAAAAAGGCCGCACGGTACTTTGCCAAGGAACCCGAGTGAAGTACCGCTTCATCAACGACCACCGGCGCGAGTTTCGGATCGCCACGATGTGCCGGGTGCTGCGTGTCACGCGGGGCGGCTTCTACCAGTGGCTGCACAAGCCGCTGTCGGATCGGGCGATCGAAGACCAGCGCCTGCTGGGCGTGATCCGCGACGCGTACGCGGCCAGTAGCGGCGTGTATGGCGCGCGCCGCGTGTTCGGCGACCTGCGCGAAGCCGGCGAGACCTGCGGCAAGCACCGTGTTGCCAAGATCATGCGGACCCATAAAATCAAGGCGATTCGCGGCTACAAGGCGCCACGCCACATCGTCGGCCGTCCGTCGATCATTGCCCCAAATCAGCTCGAACGGCAGTTCACCGTCGATGCGCCCGATCGCGCGTGGGTGACCGACATCACGTACCTGCGCACCTGGCAGGGCTGGCTATACCTGGCTGTCGTTATCGACCTCTACTCGCGCAAGGTCGTCGGCTGGTCGATGAAGCCCACGCTCGCGCGCGAGCTCGCGCTCGATGCGCTGCTGATGGCCTTGACCCGACGCAAACCCGCCCAGCCCGTGATCGTGCATTCAGACCAGGGCTCACAGTACGGCAGTGATGACTGGCAACGGTTCTGTCGTTCGCACGCCCTGCAGCCGAGCATGAGCCGACGTGGCAACTGCTGGGACAACGCCGTCGCCGAGTCGTTCTTCAGCAGTCTGAAGAAAGAGCGCATCCGCAAGCGCGCCTACAAGACCCGCGAACTGGCGCGTGCCGACGTCTTCGACTACATCGAGGTCTTCTACAATCGAACCCGTCGCCACAGCCATCTGGGCGGCATCAGTCCCGAAGCCTTCGAACGGGCCGCGGCGTGAGGCTGGCAAGTGTCTTAAAACTCGGGGCAGTCCATGGATAAGACGATTTGCACCAAACCCCAAGGCAATTGCGAGAAAGCCAGAAAGTATGTCTTGCAGCGGCTTGCTGTGTACACCGGGTATTGTGATTCGATGCTTGAGGAAGAATGCGCCGAAATAGAACACCAAACTGAGATAGCCAAGAGCTAGCAGCGGCACCAATGCAACCGCAGGATGCTTGTTGTAGAGAAATGTGAGCGCGCCTAAGACAGCTACCCACTCGAACCATTCGAAAATCTTCGGTGTTGCGATGAGCCAGAAGCTGTGAAAACGGTCTGCTGCCACGTCAAGGGCAGTCGAGTGCTGCTCTTCTGAGGATGCGATTTCTGGTTGATCTTTCGACATCCTGGAATAGCCCTAACGCTTGAGCTAAGCGGCCGCTGCCGCGATGAGTGGCAGGATACCGCAAGCCGTCATAGCGGTCCGCTTGAGCGAATAGTTAGGGCCCTGACGGCCACCTCAAAATGCGCCACCCGTGGCCGGGTCAAAATGCTCCGCCCCAGGGGCGCTACGGATAGTTGGATTTCGCAGGTAGAAGGTCGGAGCTTCCGTTGTCGACCCGGAGCGGACAGTCGCCACCGGCCGCTCTTCGAGTACTTCCTCAATCGATGCCTGTAGAACGCGTTAGCCGTGAAGGTAGAACCGTCACAGGTACCCCGATCCGCGCAGTCGCATTGCGCCAAGCAACGAGAGCATCGCCGCGAGTGCCAGGAGAACCTCTGGTGAAAGCGCTGGGGTTGGAACAATAACCAGCGGCGCTGCAGCGACGTTGAGAGCGGCAGAGGCTGGCCCGCCCGTGGGGACGCCAGTTCCGGTGACCGAGGAAGTCGTGTTGGTGATACTGCCTACAGTGGTTGCGTGCATAAGAATCGGGACACTGCACGACGCACCGGGCCCCAGCGTAACGCCAGAGAATGCCCAGCCGCTGCCGTTGAACGAAGCGAAGCCCGGACCGCACGTATAAGAGCCGATCAGGTCGGGAACCAGGCCAGCCGGATAGGTATCGCTGAAGCCGATACCCGTGACAGTAAAGGAATTGGGATTGGTGACGGTCACGGTCATGGTGGTGGTCTGCGTGCCACCCACTTGGACGCTCGACGGAGTGAATGACTTGGACATCGTGAGCGCCAACGACTGCCCGAACGATGGTGTGGTAAAGGCGATCGCCAAAAGGATTGCAACAAATCGAAGAGCCCACATCGCAGTTACTCCTTACGTGAATTTGTGGGATATCGAAGGCTCGTTGAATGAGCTCGCCCGGATGGGATGATCCGACTCGTCAGGGTGGCGGCAGAGTATAGCGTCGTGCAAGCTTGCGGTGGCAGTTCGATCCCCACGGGAGCTGTCCTGCGACCCGCATTGCCGCGGCGTGTGCAGAGCGGTCGCTTTGCTCCTTGACGGGCAACTTCGATGCTTTTGTTGGTGGGTGCGGGACGTCCGCTTATCGGAAGGCAGTCATAGTCGGCCACTGACTCGAACTGGCCGACAGCGGAAGTTGCGCGATGAGATCACGACTCCGCCGACGCTTCCAAGTGGAACAGTTTGGGGTGGCCATATGTGGAGCACTTTGGGTGGCCGTCAGGGGTTAGGGCGATTTGCGGAAGCCAAAGCGAACCTTGTATGCGTAAACGATGCCGGGCATGCCAATGAACAGCAGGTACTTTGCGGCATTGTATGCAGAAGGATTTGTACTGCCCAAAAGCTTGCCGCTAGACAGCTCTGCGACAAGGTAGGTAACACCCACTAAGAAAATTGAGCAGCCAATTACGCTACCGATGAACTGCCTTACACGCCCGGACGTGAAGCACGCGATTGCGATGAGCAAGCAGAACACGCCAAACGCATAGAACCCGATTGCCTTGGAATCTGTGCCTGGTGGAGCGGCCAGGAACATGACGGCCCCAAATAACCCAGCAACTAGGCCGAGCAGCAGCCGTGCGCCGAAACTCAAGCCTTGACTAGTGATGACTTCGTTTGCCCGCCGGTGAAGCATATGGTGAGCCCTAACGCTTGAATTAAGCCGCGCCGCGAAGCGGCGGAGAGTTCCTACGAAAAAGTGGACACTCGTTGGTTAGGCGCACTGGGCTTCAAACTCGGC
>NZ_BAAAEU010000030.1:0-5537 GCF_039523175.1 Dokdonella soli | reverse complement strand
TCGTGATCACTCCTGAAGGGTGAGTTCAGGGTGTCCACTAAACCGTAGGAACTATCGGGTCCGCTTGAAGGAAGGGTTAGGCCGCATTCTCAACGAGTGCCTTGACCTCGGCAAGCCAAGCCGTGCGCTCCTCGGGGGTGCTGGCGGATGCCGGCGCGTACACGCGCCGAATTACGCTGGCGACGCCGCATAGACCAAAGATGCAGTTTTTCCAGAGCGTTTCGAGTGGGTCGCCAAACAATGAAACCTCACGCTCACGCGGTGTGTTCGAAGTATTGAATACCAAAGCATGCCGTGCCCGAAGTAGACCAACCGGAATGCCTTCGGGACCTACTCCCGAAGGATAGGCGTACGCGGTATCGAGCCGAAACACACGATCGACCCAACCCTTGAGAATTGCTGGCGGCTGACCCCACCAGTTGGGGTGACAGACGACGATTAGATCGGCGCGCGCGAGCTCAGAGCAGTGTTGCTCGACGACCTCACTGGACGAACTGGTGTTTGCCTGCTCTCCAGTTGGTTGAACTGGGTCGAATTGTTCGGCGTAGAGGTCGTGAAAGGCAATGTCATAGCCGCGCTCCATCAGGGCGCGTGTGGCAGCAGCAGCCATTGCGTGGCTGAGGCTGTTCTTGCTTGGGTTGGCGACAACTATAAGGGCGAACATGCATGCGGCTTAACGTTCGATGGAGGGGTTAGGCCGCACTCGGGCCGCTCGGCGGCTGCGTTCACCGGGGCCTGGCAGCGAGGCTCCGGTCCCAGCCCTCACCGTTGCAAGCCTTCCCAAGACCAGCGAGGAATGCGTAGGTCACTTGGCACTTTGTCCGCGCTCTCGGGGTAAGAGGCCATCGAGCTTGTCGTGGCCCAAGCGAAGTATTCGTGGAGCACGCCGCGAAGTACGGGGTCGGCGACTCCTACATCGGCCAATGCTCGGTCGAAGCACTCGATAGCGCGACGGTCCATCTCCTCGTGCGGGCCGTTGCCACTGTGCATTCGAACTACCGAAGACTCGCTACCGTACCGTTGACTGTAGGTCGTTGGTCCACCCCATGCCTCACCCCAGTAGGCGGCCAGCCGCTCGGTATGCCGCGGATGGAAGCCATGGCTGAAAGCGTGGGCGACGATCTCGTCGGCCATGACGCGCTGATGCCAAGCATGAGCAAGATGGAGGACACCTTCCGCGCCTCCAATCGCTTCGAACAGGGTTGTATCTCGCATTGCTTGCTCCTGGCCGAACGGCATTACGCGTTGCATGGCTGTTTAGGTATAACGTTTGACATGAGCGGCAGCCGACGGCGCTACCGGCCTTGACGGAGCGAGCCAGCGTGTCCCGCCGTTGGATGTCCGCTCGATGGAAGGGTTGGGCCGCACGTATTTCGCCTCAACCTTAGAACCAATAGTCGGCGACACACCGACCATCGCGTGGCAAGTCTTCAAACGTATCCAGTCCGTCGAAGTGATCGATTGGTATCTCTGCGACAGCCTCTGGTTCGGTCATGCGTAGATTGACCGCGATACGGCGGCGACCGTGCTCATCGATCTGTTTGCCTCGCCAAAACGCCATACATCCACACGCTGGGCAAAAGTGGAACTCAAGTGCCTTGCCTCTGGCAAATGGCTGAGTCTTGCCGGAGACCTGAATGCCTTCGTTCTCGTAGTCGTATGCCCAAAGTACTCCATACCGTCGGCACGCTGTGCAATTGCAGGCTGTTGCCCCGTCAGGCTGGCCCGCAAACTTCCACTGCACTGCACCGCAGAGGCAAGATCCTTCAATCATGGTTCACATCCTCGGTGGTGGCCGCGATAGCTCTTGTGCGGCCTAACGGTTGACATGAGCGGCGGCTGGAAGCAAGCGAAGCTTGCTGGAAGACGTCCGCTCGATGGAAGAGTTAGGCAGCACTTCAGCTCGCACAGAGACGGCTCCTATGCCCAGGCACACTTTCGAACCGTGTCCAGTGTTCGGGTGGTGATGTTCGTGCCAAGCGTGCGCTCGAGCAAACGCATGAACACAGGGCCCTTGAGGCCTGGCACGTAAGCAGCGAGGACCTCGGAGCCGGTGAACGCAAGAATGCGCGCACCGTCTTGCTCGATGGGTAGTCTGAGCTTTGTTTCAGCTGGGCTGCGAAGAAAGGTGATGACCCGCTTGGCCTTTGATGGAAGGGTAAACTCGGCGAAGGGTTCCGATTGGACAAGATTCTGAAGGTACTCCGCGGACCGAACGATGGTGGCGAAGCAGCGGCCAAGCTCAGACTCCATAGCCTTCTCGGCTCTGCGCTCCAACGTGGCAACGGACGACGAGCGGGCATTGAAAACGACGTTCCCGCTGGACAACAGGGTGCGTACGTCCGAGAAGCCTTCGGCCTCGAAGCAGTTCTTCAGCTCCGGCATCTTGGCGTTCATGGGGCTCACCCCGCGAAGGAATGCGACGTATCTGGGCATGGGCTTCGACTTGCGCAGTAGTGGCGTTGTGCTGCCTAACGTGACTATTCAGCGGCGCCGGTAGGCGTTCGCTGGAATTGATGGTTAGAGCCCAGCTTCTCGACGAAGCGCTTCATGTGCGGGTCGCTGCGCTCAAAAGGTACGTCGCTGAACTGGAACCAGCGAACGGTATGGAATTCTTGTTCGTCGAAGGTCAGCGGCAGCTGGCGACTTGATTGCACTACGTACCAGAGCGAAACGTCCGTGTGACCGGACGTGAGGCCAACGGTTGTGGTGCAGGTAACCATGAGCGGTGCAGCAACGGGCTGGCTGGGTGTGAGATCGAGTTCTTCCTTGAGCTCACGAACAACCGTTTCTCTCGGATGTTCGTCTGGTTCGACGTGTCCGCCAGTGGGTAGCCACAGTTTTGCATTCTTGTGGTCAACCAACAGGATGTGATCTGCATCGACAACCGCGAAATACGAAACCAAGTGCTTGGGCGGCGTAGCGGGCTTTGAGGTACGGCAGAGCTCCACACCTGAATCAATCCACGCGAAGGCGTCTACCAGATGCTCCTGTTCGAGTGTGTCGAAGGGTTCGATAGCAGTGAGTTCAGCGCGTATGGCGTGTCGCATAGAGGCTCTAACATTTGACATGAGCGGCTGGCCGAAGGCCAGTCCGCTCGATGGAAGGGTTGGGCGTCACGCGGAGGTACCGGAGCGGGTAGAAAACCATCGACGGTCGCAATTAGAGATGCCGCGTTTCTGTCGGCTCCGCCCACCAACTGTTCTCTCTCCCATTGGCGAATCGTACCGGCGTTTGCACGAGCTCCGCGGGCGGTGCATCGTCCAGCGTGCATAGCTGGATAGAGACGTAGTCTCCTCCAATCTGTTCGATATATCCGCGGCCGAACGGGCGAACGCCACAATGCTTGCAGAACAAGTGATGCCCATTCATTGTTCCGAACTGATAGTCGCTTAGATCGGATTCGCCGGAGAGCAAGCGAAACTCATTGGGTTTGACGATCACGCTCCAGTTTCGTGTCTTCGTGCAGATGGAGCAATTGCACTTGCCCGTTCCGGTGCTCAGATCGATATCGGCTTCGTAACGTACGGCGCCGCAATGGCAGCTACCGTGGTATGTCTTCATCATGCAATTGCACCGTAGTGAGAGTGACAGATTCTGGATGACGCCCAACGTTTGACATGAGGGGCGGCCGCAAGTGGGCGAAGCCCGCTTGTGGACGTCCCTCGATGGACGGGTTAGGGCACTCTGGGGGAGCCGCTTGGCCGATGCCCAAAGCTTGTAGCGCGGCGGATCCTGTGCTACTCACTTCTTCCGCGAACGAAGTAGACCACCCCAAGGGCAAGAATGATGAGTGGCATTCCGATTGCCACAAAGCCTTGCTCGCCAAAGTGTTTGAAGTTCATTGCGAGCCAACCGCCTCCGACAATGATGCCCAGCAACCCACTCATGCTCTTCTTGCTCATTCTCGGCCCTTCCGTAGTGAAGTGTGTGCCCCCGACGATAGCGACTTTGGGCATTCTGTTGAAGAACACGTGGACGTTGAGTTCTCGTAAACCTGCTCACTCTGAGGGGTGCTGACGAGGACGCTGGCCTTTGCTGGCCAACGGCGGAGGACGAATTCTTCTGTGCGCAACTCAGTGCCCTAACGTTTGACTTAAGCGGACCGCCGTAGGCGGGTCCGCTTGAAGGAAGGGTTAGGCGTCTTTGGACTTGTCGAGACCTGGGGCGTGACTGTCTTCTGTCTTCCGATAGCCTCCGACCTTCCACGACAACCACACGAAGCCGGCTCCTCCTCCAAACCAAGCTGCGAACGAGAGCAGGTAGCGGAAAGGCGCCTGCGCAAACACGATATCTGGCCCGGACCCCAAGGCCGGCATTGCTCCCCTGTAGATGCCCCTTGTAGCGAGGAAAATCAACAAGGCACCCAAAAGGAAGACCAAGACGGATCCAAAGGTGTTTCCCTGCCGATCCGACAGTACACCGAAGCCGCTGTCCGGGTACGCCTGGCCAAAGACAGGGACCTTGAAGGCAGACACCACCACTCCGCTAACCGCTACAACTATGCAACAGAAGCCGAGCAGAAGGCCGGCCCAGTTGTCGGCTCTTATCATGTGCATCCCGGCGACCCCGATACAGACGGAAGCGACAAATACAACCAATCTGATGACTGAACGAGATGACATGATGGGGATTTTGGATGCCTAACGTTTGACTTAAGCGGACCGCCGTAGGCGGGTCCGCTTGAAGGAAAGGTTAGGCTTCGCTGCCAACTCGTGATTTCATGGAAAGTACTTCCAGATCCCCTCGGAGACAACTTGGGTGACGCCTTCGACTACCTTTATGGCAGACTGGTCGTCGATGGCGTATGCCGGATTACCGATGTCCGTTGCCCATCGTTGAGCACTGGACAAGTTGTTTTCCGGCATGTGTCGGTTCTCGAGGTGGGGAAAGATTGAGAAGTCGACGATGCCCAAGGTGCTGTCATTGCCAGCGGCCGACTTCCAGTTCACAAAGTCCTTTCCGATTCGAGGAGTCATCACCATGCTACCGGCGCTGACTCCCACCCATACTGCCTCGGGCAGCGACGGCAGTAGAGCGGCAAGCCCGGACTGTCTCATCCAATGACATAGATAGGCCGCGTCTCCGCCGTCGACTAGGAAAACGTCTGCCTCTCGGATCCATGGAGCCCAGCGCCCTTCATCGATGCTGGGCAGCGCAGTCAGTTCCAACAGGCCTAGCGACTTCCAACCTAGGTCGCACATGGGAGCTGGGGAATTTCCCGAGACAAAGCGCCACGCGGAAGCTGGAGTGCACATTGGGTGCCCGTACTCGGCCGTGGGGATGCACAAGGCGTTGCACGCGGAAATGGGCTTGCCCAGGAGGTCAACGAGCGCGTCGAGGATGCTGGCATTCGTGATTCCCCCGGAAGTTAAGAGAAGCTTCATGTTGAGTGTGCGTGGTCTGCGAGGCCTAACGCCTGAGCTTAGCGGCCGCTGCCGCAACGCCTAACAGTTTACCGCAGCCCATCCGCAGCGGGAGAGTTCCTACGAAAAAGTGGACACTCGTTGGTTAGGCGCACTGGGCTTCAAACTCGG
>NZ_BAAAEU010000029.1:0-15000 GCF_039523175.1 Dokdonella soli | reverse complement strand
GCGTCACCGACGGCCCGTTCAACGACTTCAACGGCGTGGTCGAGGAAGTCAATTACGAGAAGAGCCGCCTGCGCGTGGCGGTGCTGATTTTCGGGCGTTCGACGCCGGTCGAGTTGGAATTCGGCCAGGTGGAGAAGGCCTAGGAGCCGTGATTGGTGATTCGTGATTCGTGATTGGCAAAGGCTCGAAGCGGTTCGCCCTTTACGAATCACCAATCACGAATCACCAATCACATCATCAACCAACGGGGAGTCCCGCAGTTCGCAGGAACGTGCAGACGCTTGAACCCGAGGAGTAAACAGCAATGGCAAAGAAAGTAGTCGGCTACATCAAGCTGCAGGTCAAGGCCGGTCAGGCCAACCCGTCGCCGCCCGTAGGCCCCGCCCTCGGTCAGCGCGGCCTGAACATCATGGAGTTCTGCAAGGCGTTCAACGCCGCCACGCAGAAGCTCGAGCCGGGTCTGCCGATTCCGGTCGTGATCACCGCGTATTCGGACCGTACCTTTACCTTCATCACGAAGACGCCGCCGGCGACGATCCTGTTGAAGAAGGCGGCTGGCATCACGTCCGGTTCCAAGCGTCCGAACACGGAGAAGGTCGGCAAGGTGACTCGCGCCCAGCTCGAGGCAATCGCCAAGCAGAAGGAGCCTGACCTGACCGCGGCCGATCTCGACGCGGCGGTTCGCACGATCGCGGGCAGCGCCCGCAGCATGGGCCTGGTGTCGGAGATCTGAACATGAGCACGAAGATCAGCAAGCGTTACAAGGCGCTCAGCGCCAAAATCGTGCCGGGCAAGGCCTATGCGATCGACGAAGCGTTGAAGATCGTCAAGGACGGCGCCAAGGCGAAGTTCCCGGAATCGGTCGACGTGGCGATCCGCCTCGGCATCGACGCGAAGAAGTCCGACCAGGGCGTACGCGGCTCGGTGATGCTGCCGCACGGCACCGGCAAGACCGTCAAGGTCGCGGTGTTCTGTCCGGCGGGCGAAAAGGCTGAAGCGGCCAAGGCCGCCGGCGCCGATGCGGTCGGCATGGAAGACCTCGCCGAGCGCATGCAGGCGGGTGACCTCGACTTCGGTCGCGTCATCGCGACGCCGGATGCGATGCGCGTGGTCGGCAAGCTCGGCCAGCTGCTCGGTCCGCGCGGCCTGATGCCGAATCCGAAGGACGGCTCGGTCGCGGCCGACGTGGTCACCGCGGTGAAGAATGCCAAGGCGGGCCAGGTCAAGTTCCGCAACGACAAGGCTGGCATCATCCACTGCTCGATCGGCAAGGCGAATTTCGAAGTCGCCGCGCTGAAGGACAACCTCAACGCGCTGCTGTCGGACCTCGTCAAGGCGAAGCCGGCTTCCGCGAAGGGCGTGTTCCTGCAGAAGGTGTCGCTGTCGAGCACGATGGGCGTCGGCGTGATCGTCGATCAGTCCACGGTCTCGGCCTGACGCAAAGCAAGCTCTTCCGTCACAGGGACGTGACGGCGCAGTAAGCCGAAGGCTTGTTGCGAAAAAAACGTGGCGCGGCTTGACTGCGACCGTTTTTCACGCAGATCGCGGCAGGATGCCCGATTCTGTTCAGTATTTTGAGGGCGCCCGCGCAAGCGGGAGCCGTCAAAGACCGCAGGCGACCGCGACTGCGCGATCGGGACGCATGGATGCGTGGTTTGCAGGGATTCTCCCGATCCTGTCGGCAAGGTCTCAAAAGTCCAGCCTGCGTAGATGGTGTCGCCTCCTGGAAATCATCTGGTTCACAGCCTCTGGGCAGACCAGTCAGACAGGCCACCACCGGGACGCGATCCGCGTCCCCGGCATCCAGGAAGGATGCCGTTCAGGACCGCAAGCGGCCTCTGGTCGCGAGCGGAGTTCATTTGGAGGAGTGCAATGGCTCTAAATCTGTCCCAGAAGAAAGAAGTTGTCGCCGAACTGGCAGAAGTTGCCGCCACGGCCCACTCCTTGGTCGCCGTCGAATACGCGGGCACCACGGTCGAGCAGATGACCGCGATGCGCAAGAAGGCCCGTGAGACCGGCGTGTTCTTGAAAGTCGTCAAGAACACCCTGGCATCGCGTGCCGTCGTCGGTACCGAGTACGAGTGCGTCCAGGATTCGTTGGTCGGTCCGCTGCTCTACGCGTTCTCGAAAGAAGAACCCGGTGCCGCCGGTCGTCTGATCAAGGAATTCGCCAAGGGCAACGACAAGCTGAAGGCGAAGGTCGTCGCCGTGGGTGGCCAGCAGTATCCGGCCAGCCATGTCGAGGTGCTGGCTTCGCTGCCGACGCTCGAACAGGCGCTGGCCATGCTGGCCCGTGTCCTCGCCGAACCGGCAACGATGTTCGCCCGCGCGGTCAAGGCTGTCGCCGACAAGCAGGCGGGTGGCGATGTCGCCGCCGCGGCGCAGGCCGAAACGGCCTGAGTGCCACCTGCAACGGCTTGCTGAACCCCTTTCCAGAAAATTTTACCGAGGTAATTAACAATGTCCCTGTCTAACGAACAGATCGTCGAAGCCGTCGCCGCGAAGAGCCTCATGGAAGTCATGGAGCTGGTCAAGGCGATCGAAGAGAAGTTTGGTGTGTCCGCTGCCGCTCCGGTGGCCGCGGCTGGCCCGGCTGCTGGCGGCGCCGCTGCTCCGGTCGAGGAGCAGACCGAATTCAACGTCATCCTCAAGGCTGCCGGCGAAAAGAAGGTCGAAGTCATCAAGGCCGTCCGCGCCATCACGGGCCTGGGCCTGAAGGAAGCGAAGGATCTCGTCGAAGCCACCGGTACGCTGAAGGAAGGCGTGTCGAAGGACGACGCGGCCAAGTTCAAGAAGGATCTCGAAGCTGCCGGCGCGACCGTCGAGGTCAAGTAAGCGACGCACGACGCGTTGCTTGCTGCTGCAGCCAAGTAAAGCCAAGCCTGGGGGCGCAAGCTCCCGGGCTTTGCCCGTTGCAGGTTTTCCCGTAGCGGGCATGGGAAATCGCAGGGGACGCCCCCATTTCGGCGCTCCTGCGATTTCCGATGTCCGTTTCAATCTTCCGGTTTTCTCCCCGGCGACGCGCCGCCGTCGCACGCTGTACGAGGTGTGCTCCTCATGACCACGACGACCTACTCCTTCACCGAAAAAAAGCGAATCCGCAAGGATTTCGGCAAGCGTCCGCCCGTGCTGGACGTCCCCTTCCTGCTGGCCATCCAGGTCGACTCGTACCGCGAGTTCCTGCAGGCCGACGTCGAGCCGAATGGCCGCGAGGACAAGGGCTTGCATGCCGCGCTGCGTTCGGTGTTCCCGATCTCGAGCTATTCCGGCAGTGCAGCGCTTGAGTATGTCAACTACCGCCTCGGCGAGCCGCCGTTCGACGAGCGTGAGTGCCGTTCGCGTGGCATGAGCTACGGCGCGCCGCTGCGCGTCACCGTGCGTCTGGTCATCTACGACAAGGAATCGTCGAACAAGGCGATCAAGTACGTGAAGGAGCAGGAGGTCTACATGGGCGAACTGCCCCTGATGACCGATACCGGCACCTTCATCGTCAACGGCACCGAGCGCGTCATCGTCTCGCAGCTGCACCGCTCGCCGGGCGTGTTCTTCGACCACGACCGCGGCAAGACGCACAGCTCGGGCAAGCTGTTGTACTCCGCGCGCGTGATCCCCTACCGCGGCTCGTGGCTGGACTTCGAGTTCGACCCGAAGGACGCGCTGTTCACCCGCATCGACCGTCGCCGCAAGCTGCCGGTGACCGTGCTGCTGCGCGCGCTCGGCTACACCAACGAGGGCATGCTCGACATCTTCTTCGAGAAGAACGTGTTCCACCTCGGCAAGAAGGACGGCGCCACGCTCGACCTCGTCGCCGAGCGCCTGCGCGGCGAGACGCTGAACTTCGATCTGCGCGTCGGCGACAGCGTGATCGTCGAAGCCGGCAAGCGCATCACCGCGCGCCACGTGCGCCAGCTCGAGAGCGCGAAGATCAAGTCGCTCGAAGTGCCGGACGAATACCTGATCGGACGCATCCTCGCGCACGACGTCGTCGACACCAAGACCGGCGAGCTGCTGGCGTCGGCGAACGACGAGATCAACGACGCGCACCTGGAGGCGTTCCGCAAATCCGGCGTCGACAAGATCGCGACGCTGTGGGTCAACGACCTCGATCGCGGCGACTACATCTCCAAGACCCTGCGCATCGATCCGTCCAAGACGCCGCTGGAGGCGCTGGTCGAGATCTACCGCATGATGCGTCCGGGCGAGCCGCCGACCAAGGACGCCGCGCAGAACCTGTTCCAGAACCTGTTCTTCTCGTCCGAACGCTACGACCTCGATCGCGTCGGCCGCATGAAGTTCAACCGCCGCGTCGGCCGCAAGGACGACAAGGGCCCGGGCATCCTGTTCGACGGCAAGTACTTCGGCGAGCGCAACGACGAGAACTCCAAGGCGCTGGTCAAGGAATTCGGCGCAGGTTCCGACATCCTCGACGTGATCAAGGTGCTGATCGAGATCCGCAACGGTCGCGGCATCGTCGATGACATCGACCACCTCGGCAACCGCCGCGTGCGGTCGGTCGGCGAAATGGCCGAGAACGTGTTCCGCATCGGCCTGGTGCGCGTCGAGCGCGCGGTCAAGGAGCGCCTGTCGCTCGCCGAAGCGGACGCCCTGACCCCGCAGGACCTGATCAACGCCAAGCCGGTTGCGGCTGCGGTCAAGGAGTTCTTCGGCTCCTCGCAGCTCAGCCAGTTCATGGACCAGAACAACCCGCTCAGCGAGGTCACGCACAAGCGTCGCGTGTCCGC
Source organism: Dokdonella soli (assembly GCF_039523175.1). Classification (NCBI taxonomy): domain Bacteria; kingdom Pseudomonadati; phylum Pseudomonadota; class Gammaproteobacteria; order Lysobacterales; family Rhodanobacteraceae; genus Dokdonella; species Dokdonella soli. The sequence continues at coordinate 10,258 of NZ_BAAAEU010000029.1, read as the reverse complement.
GCTCGGTCCGGGCGGCCTCACGCGCGAGCGTGCCGGCTTCGAGGTGCGCGACGTGCACCCGACGCATTACGGCCGCGTCTGCACGATCGAGACACCGGAAGGCCCGAACATCGGCCTGATCAACTCGCTCGCGGTCTATGCGCGCACCAACGACTACGGCTTCCTCGAGACGCCGTACCGCAAGGTCACGCACGGCAAGATCACCAATCAGGTCGAATTCCTGTCGGCGATCGACGAGGGCGAATACGTGATCGCGCAGGCGAACTCGCCGCTCAACAAGGACGGCACGTTCTCCGAAGACTTCGTGTCCTGCCGTTTCCGCGGCGAATCGGAGCTGCGTCCGTCCAGCGAGATCAACTACATGGACGTGTCACCGATGCAGACCGTGTCGGTCGCGGCGGCGCTGGTGCCGTTTCTCGAGCATGACGACGCAAACCGCGCGCTGATGGGCGCGAACATGCAGCGCCAGGCGGTGCCGACGCTGCGTGCGCAGACGCCGCTGGTCGGAACCGGCATCGAACGTGCGGTTGCGCGCGATTCCGGCGTCACCGTGGCCGCGCGCCGCTCCGGCGTGATCGACCAGGTCGACGCGGGCCGTATCGTCGTGCGCGTGAATGAAGACCAGATCGGCGACAACGACGCCGGCGTCGACATCTACACGCTGACCAAGTACACGCGCTCGAACCAGAACACCAACCTGAACCAGCGTCCGCTGGTCAACGTCGGCGATCGCGTCGAGCAGGGCGATGTGTTGGCGGACGGTTCGTCGACCGATCTCGGCGAGCTCGCGCTCGGCCAGAACATGCTGGTCGCGTTCATGCCGTGGAACGGCTACAACTTCGAGGACTCGATCCTGCTCTCCGAGCGCGTGGTCGAGGAGGATCGCTACACGACGATCCACATCGAAGAGCTGACCTGCGTCGCGCGCGACACCAAGCTGGGTCCGGAAGAGATCTCGGCCGACATCCCGAACGTCGGCGAACAGGCGCTCGCGCGCCTGGACGAATCCGGCGTGGTCTACATCGGCGCCGAGGTGAAGGCCGGCGACATCCTGGTCGGCAAGGTCACGCCGAAGGGTGAGTCGCAGCTGACCCCGGAAGAAAAGCTCCTCCGTGCGATCTTCGGCGAGAAGGCGTCTGACGTGAAGGACAGCTCGCTGCGCGTGCCGCCCGGCATGGACGGCACTGTCATCGACGTCACCGTGTTCACCCGCGATGGCATCGAGAAGGACAAGCGTGCGCGCCAGATCGAAGAGATGGAAATCAAGCGCATCAAGAAGGACTTCGACGACCAGTTCCGCATCCTCGAAGGCGCGATCTACAACCGTCTGCGCACGGCGATCGTCGGCAAGGTCGCCAATGGCGGTCCGGGCAGCCTGAAGAAGGGCGCCGAGATCACCAATGAGTATCTCGACGGTCTCAAGAAGGACGAATGGTTCGCGATCCGCATGAAGGACGAGGACATGGCGGAATTCCTCGAGCGTGCCCAGGAGCAGGTCAAGAGCCACAAGGAAGAGTTCGAACAGCGGTTCAAGGCGAAGCAGGCCAAGATCACGGCCGGTGACGACCTCGCGCCGGGTGTGCTCAAGATGGTCAAGGTGTACCTGGCCGTGAAGCGCCGCATCCAGCCGGGCGACAAGATGGCCGGCCGCCACGGCAACAAGGGTGTCGTGTCGATGATCGTGCCGGTCGAGGACATGCCCTACGACCAGAAAGGCCGTCCGGTCGACATCGTGCTGAATCCGCTCGGCGTGCCGTCGCGAATGAACATCGGCCAGATTCTTGAAGTGCATCTGGGCTGGGCCGCGAAGGGACTCGGCGAGAAGATCCAGCACATGCTCGAGGCGCAGGCCAAGGTTGCGGAACTGCGCAAGTTCCTCGACGAGATCTACAACTCGGGTAAGGGCGATCTTGGCCACAAGGTCAACCTGAAGTCGCTGACCGACGAAGAGCTGCTGGCGCTCGCACGCAACCTGCAGGACGGCGTGCCGATGGCGACGCCGGTGTTCGACGGTGCGTTCGAGGAGGAGATCAAGGCGATGCTGAAGCTGGCCGAGCTCCCCGAGTCCGGCCAGACCACGCTGATCGACGGTCGCACCGGCGAGGCGTTCGATCGTCCGGTCACGGTCGGCTACATGCACATGCTGAAGCTGAACCACCTCGTCGACGACAAGATGCACGCACGCTCGACCGGTCCGTACTCGCTGGTCACCCAGCAGCCGCTGGGCGGCAAGGCGCAGTTCGGCGGCCAGCGCTTCGGTGAGATGGAAGTCTGGGCGCTCGAGGCCTATGGCGCGGCGTACACGCTGCAGGAAATGCTGACGGTGAAATCCGACGACGTCTCCGGCCGCAACCAGATGTACAAGAACATCGTCGACGGCGACCACGAGATGGTCGCGGGCATGCCCGAGTCGTTCAACGTGCTGGTCAAGGAAATCCGCTCGCTCGCGATCAATATGGAACTCGAAGAGACGAAGTGATGCCGGCGGCCGGTCGAGCATGTTTCGACCGGTGCGCGCAGAACCGATGACTCAGCGGATCGCGACGAATTAGGAGATTTGAAATGAAAGATTTGCTCAACCTGTTCAACCAGCAGCGCCAGTCGCTCGACTTCGACTCGATCAAGATCGCGCTCGCTTCTCCGGACCTGATCCGTTCGTGGTCGTTCGGCGAAGTGAAAAAGCCCGAGACGATCAACTACCGCACGTTCAAGCCGGAGCGCGATGGCCTGTTCTGCGCCGCGATCTTCGGACCGATCAAGGACTACGAGTGCCTGTGCGGCAAGTACAAGCGCATGAAGCACCGCGGCGTTGTCTGCGAGAAGTGCGGCACCGAGGTCACTCTGGCCAAGGTGCGCCGCGAGCGCATGGGCCACATCGAGCTGGCCAGCCCGACCGCGCACATCTGGTTCCTGAAGTCGCTGCCGTCGCGCATCGGCCTGATGCTCGACATGACCTTGCGCGACATCGAGCGCATCCTCTACTTCGAGGCCTACGTGGTCGTCGATCCGGGCCTGACCGCGCTCGAGCGCGGTCAGCTGCTCAACGAGGAGCAGTACCTGCAGTCGGTCGAGGAACACGGCGACGAGTTCGACGCGCGCATGGGCGCGGAAGCGGTCTATGAACTGCTCAAGACGATCGACCTCAGCCAGGAGCTGATCAAGCTGCGCGAGGAGATCGCCTCGACGAACTCCGAGACCAAGCTGAAGCGCCTTTCCAAGCGCATCAAGCTGGTCGAGAGCTTCATCGAATCGCAGAACCGTCCGGAATGGATGGTGCTGACCGTGCTGCCGGTGCTGCCGCCGGACCTGCGTCCGCTGGTGCCGCTGGATGGCGGTCGCTTCGCGACGTCGGACCTCAATGACCTGTATCGCCGCGTCATCAACCGCAACAATCGCCTGAAGCGCCTGCTCGAACTCAACGCACCCGACATCATCGTGCGCAACGAGAAGCGCATGCTGCAGGAAGCGGTCGATGCGCTGATGGACAACGGCCGTCGCGGCCGCGCGATCACCGGCACCAACAAGCGTCCGCTGAAGTCGCTGGCCGACATGATCAAGGGCAAGCAGGGCCGCTTCCGCCAGAACCTGCTCGGCAAGCGCGTCGACTACTCGGGCCGTTCGGTCATCGTGGTTGGTCCGACGCTGAAGCTGCACCAGTGCGGCCTGCCGAAGAAGATGGCGCTCGAGTTGTTCAAGCCGTTCATCTTCTCGAAGCTGCAGCGCCGTGGTCTTGCGACCACGATCAAGGCTGCGAAGAAGCTGGTCGAGCGCGAGAGTGCCGAGGTGTGGGACATCCTCGAAGAGGTGATCCGCGAACATCCGGTGTTGCTGAACCGCGCGCCGACCCTGCATCGTCTCGGCATCCAGGCGTTCGAGCCGGTGCTGATCGAAGGCAAGGCGATCCAGCTGCATCCGCTGGTCTGCACCGCGTTCAACGCCGACTTTGACGGCGACCAGATGGCCGTGCACGTGCCGCTGTCGCTGGAAGCGCAGTTGGAAGCGCGCGCGCTGATGATGTCGACGAACAACATCCTGTCGCCGGCGAACGGCGAGCCGATCATCGTGCCGACCCAGGACGTCGTGCTCGGTCTCTACTACATGACCCGTGCGCTCGAGAACGTGAAGGGCGAGGGCATGGCGTTCGCGAACGTCGCCGAAGTGCATCGCGCCTACGACAACCGTGCGGTCGAACTGCACGCGAAGGTCAAGGTGCGCCTGCGCCAGGTCGAGATCGACGAGCAGGGCGAGCGCAGCGAGAAGACCGCGCTGGTCGACACCACGGTCGGCCGCGCGCTGCTCGCGGAAATCATCCCGGAAGGCCTGCCGTTCGCGCTGGTCAACACCGAGCTGACCAAGAAATCGATCTCGCGCCTGATCAACCAGTGCTACCGCCGCCTTGGCCTCAAGGACACGGTCGTGTTCGCGGACAAGCTGATGTACACCGGCTTCCATTACGCGACGCGCGCGGGCATGTCGATCGGCATCGACGACATGAAGATCCCGGGCGAGAAGAAGGGCATTCTCGAAATCGCCGAGAAGGACGTCACCGAGATCCAGCAGCAGTTCCAGTCGGGCCTGGTCACCGCCGGCGAGCGCTACAACAAGGTCGTCGACATCTGGTCGCGCACCAATGAACAGGTGGCCGCGGCGATGATGAAAGGCATCGGCGCCGACAAGGTCAAGAACGCCAAGGGCGAGACGATCGAGCAGAAGTCGATGAACTCGCTGTTCATCATGGCCGACTCCGGCGCGCGTGGTTCGGCGGCGCAGATCCGTCAGCTCGCCGGCATGCGCGGCCTGATGGCGCGTCCGGACGGCTCGATCATCGAGACGCCGATCAAGGCGAACTTCCGTGAAGGCCTGAACGTGCTGCAGTACTTCAACTCGACGCACGGCGCCCGAAAGGGTCTGGCCGACACCGCGTTGAAGACCGCGAACTCGGGTTACCTGACGCGCCGTCTGGTCGACGTCGCGCAGGACGTCGTGGTCACGGAAGTCGATTGCGGCACCTCCAATGGCCTGACCATGGCGCCGATCGTCGAAGGCGGCGATGTCGTCGAGCCGTTGAAGGATCGCGTGCTCGGTCGCGCCGTTGCCGAAGACGTGTTCGCGCCCGGCAACGACGAAGATCCCATCGTCCCGCGCAACACCCTGCTCGATGAGGCGATGGTCGACAAGATCGAGGCGGCCGGCGTGCAGTCGATCCTGGTGCGTTCGCCGATCACCTGTAACGCGCGCTTCGGCGTCTGCGCGGTCTGCTACGGTCGCGACCTGGCGCGCGGTCACCTGGTCAACATCGGCGAGGCGGTCGGCGTGATCGCCGCTCAGTCGATCGGCGAGCCGGGCACGCAGCTGACGATGCGTACGTTCCACATCGGTGGTGCGGCGTCGCGAGCGGCGGCGGTCGACAACGTGCAGGTCAAGACGACCGGCAGCCTGAAGTTCACCAACCTGAAGACCGTCGCGCACAGCGCCGGCCACCTGGTCGCGGTGTCGCGTTCCGGCGAACTGTCGGTCATGGACGCGCACGGTCGTGAGCGTGAGCGTTACCGCGTTCCGTACGGCGCCGTCATCGATGCGAAGGACGGAGCCGCGGTGAAGGCTGGGCAGACGGTCGCCAAGTGGGATCCGCATACCCATCCGATCGTCTCGGAAGTCGCCGGCGTCGTGCGTTTCATCGACTTCACCGACGGCATCACCGTGCAGGAGCAGATCGACGAACTGACCGGTTTGGCAAGCTCCGTGGTGACCGATCCGAAGCGTCGTGGTACGGCGGCCAAGGATCTGCGTCCGATGGTCCGCATCGTCGACAAGAAGGGCGGTGAGCTGCGCCTGCCGGGTACCGACATTCCGGCGCAGTACTTCCTGCCGGCGGGTGCGATCGTCTCCTTGCAGAATGGCGCGGAAGTCGGCGTCGGCGACGTCGTCGCGCGTATTCCGCAGGAAACCTCCAAGACCCGCGACATCACCGGCGGTCTGCCGCGCGTCGCCGACCTCTTCGAGGCGCGCAAGCCGAAGGAACCGGCGATCCTGGCCGAGCGCTCCGGCGTTATCAGCTTCGGCAAGGACACCAAGGGCAAGCAGCGCCTGATCATCAAGGACCAGGACGGCAATGAACACGAGGAGCTGATCCCGAAGTGGCGTCACGTGATCGTGTTCGAGGGCGAGCATGTCGAGAAGGGCGAAACCGTCGTTGACGGCGAGCCGAATCCGCACGACATCCTGCGCCTGCTCGGCGTCGAGCCGCTGGCCGCCTACCTGGTCAAGGAAATCCAGGACGTCTACCGTCTGCAGGGCGTGAAGATCAACGACAAGCACATCGAGGCGATCATTCGCCAGATGCTGCGCAAGGTCGAGATCGCTGCGGCCGGCGACACGCGCTTCCTGCGTGGCGAGCATGTCGATCGCATGCGGCTGGCCGAGGAAAACGCCCGTGCAGAAGCCCGCAACGAGCGTCCCGCCGAGATGCTGCCGGTGCTGCTCGGCATCACCAAGGCGTCGCTGGCGACCGAGTCGTTCATCTCGGCGGCCTCGTTCCAGGAGACGACGCGCGTGCTGACCGAGGCGGCGGTGCGCGGCACGCGTGACACCTTGCGCGGCCTGAAGGAAAACGTTATAGTCGGGCGCTTGATTCCTGCCGGTACCGGCCTTGCCTACCACGCCCAGCGGCGCAGTCGGCAAGGTGTCCTGACCGAATCAGAGCGCGCAACGCTCGGGGCCACGAGTTCGGTGGCCGAGGCAGTGGCCGAAGACGGCGACACGCATTGATTACCAGGCTGGTTCGGGTCAACCCGATTTGATTTAGCAGTACCGACATCGAAATGAGGCGAAGGATTCGCCTCGTGTTCGAGCGCAGGATGCCAAGGCGCGGAACCGTTTGACGGTTTTTGTTGCTGCACGCTATACTCTTTAGTCTTGGCAGGCCGGATTGTTCGGCCTGCCTTTTGTTTCCCCGGATTTTCGGGGGGATTTCTTCCCAGAATTCTCGCAGGCACGGTTCAAACGCATGTCAACAGTCAACCAGCTGGTACGCAAGCCGCGCAGCCCGAAGACGTACAAGAGCGCCTCCCCGGCACTCGCGAACTGTCCGCAGCGCCGTGGCGTCTGCACGCGTGTCTACACGACCACCCCGAAGAAGCCGAACTCGGCCTTGCGCAAGGTCGCGAAGGTGCGCCTGACCAACGGTTTCGAGGTCATCAGCTACATCGGTGGCGAAGGCCACAATTTGCAGGAGCACTCGGTCGTGCTGATCCGCGGCGGTCGTGTCAAGGATCTGCCGGGCGTGCGCTACCACACGGTGCGCGGCAGCCTCGACGCCGCCGGCGTGACCAAGCGCCGCAAGAGCCGTTCCAAGTACGGCGCCAAGCGTCCGAAGGGCTGATTCGATCGCCGGCTCTTACAAGGCGTTTCCCACAGGCGCTTCGGCGCTTGAGTATCAAGCGGTCCCTGTGGCCGCATCATTGAGAAGAGTCTATGTCACGCAAAGGTAATACCCCCACACGTGAGCTGCTGCCCGATCCCAAGCACGGCAGCCAGGTCATTGCCCGCTTCATCAACATGGTGATGCAGAGCGGCAAGAAGTCGGTCGCGGAAAAGATCGTCTACGGCGCGCTGGACCATATCGGCGAGAAGCATGCCGAGCCGGTCGGCCTGGTTGAGAAGGCGCTGAACAACGTCGCTCCGGCGGTCGAGGTCAAGTCGCGTCGCGTCGGCGGCGCCACCTATCAGGTGCCGGTCGAAGTGCGTTCGTCGCGCCGTACCGCGCTGGCGATGCGCTGGCTGATCGATGCGGCGCGCAAGCGCGGCGAGAACTCGATGCCACGCAAGCTCGCGGCTGAGCTGCTCGAGGCGTCCGAGAATCGCGGCGGTGCGGTCAAGAAGCGCGAAGAGACGCACCGCATGGCGGAAGCGAACAAGGCCTTCTCGCATTACCGCTGGTAAGAATCATGAGGAGCGCGGTCAGGACGACCGCCCTTCCCCGGGCAGGATGCCCATGAAATGAATCCGCGGCCGGGACGACCGCTTTTTCCGCGGAAACGGACGCCGCAAAAGGTACCCAACCAATGGCTCGCACTACTCCCATCGAGCGCTATCGCAATTTCGGCATCATGGCCCACATCGATGCCGGAAAGACCACCACGACCGAGCGCATTCTCTTTTACACCGGTGTCAGTCACAAGATTGGCGAGGTGCATGAGGGCGCGGCGACCATGGACTGGATGGAACAGGAACAGGAACGCGGCATCACGATCACGTCGGCCGCGACGACTGCGTTCTGGACCGGCATGGACCGTTCGTTCCCGCAGTACCGCTTCAACATCATCGATACCCCGGGGCACGTCGACTTCACGATCGAAGTCGAGCGTTCGCTGCGCGTGCTCGATGGTGCCGTGTTCGTGCTGTGCTCGGTCGGTGGCGTGCAGCCGCAGTCCGAGACCGTGTGGCGTCAGGCCAACAAGTACGGCGTGCCGCGTCTTGCGTTCGTCAACAAGATGGACCGCACCGGCGCCGACTTCGACAAGGTCGTCGGCCAGCTGAAGTCCCGTCTTGGGGCCCATCCGGTGCCGATGCAGGTGCCTATCGGTGCCGAAGAGAACTTCGAAGGCGTCATCGACCTCGTCAAGATGAAGGCGATCTACTGGGATGTCGAATCCCAGGGCATGAAGTTCGAGTATCGCGACATTCCGGCGAATCTGGCCGAGAAGGCCAAGCAGGCGCGCGACTTCATGGTCGAGTCCGCGGCCGAGACGTCCGAAGAGCTGATGAACAAGTATCTCGAGGAAGGCACGCTTTCCGAGGACGATATCCATGCGGGTATCCGTACGGCGACGCTGGAAAACAAGCTGATCCCGGTGTTCTGCGGAACAGCGTTCAAGAACAAGGGCGTCCAGGCGATGCTCGACGCGGTCGTGCGCTACCTGCCGGCCCCGTCCGATCGTCCGCCGGTCAAGGGCGTCGACGAGAATGAGAAGGAAGACAGCCGCGGCGTCGGCGACGACCAGCCGTTCTCCGCGCTCGCGTTCAAGATCATGACCGACCCGTTCGTCGGTTCACTGACGTTCTTCCGTGTCTATTCGGGCACGTTGAACTCGGGCGACACCGTCTACAACCCGGTCAAGAGCAAGAAAGAGCGCGTCGGCCGCATCCTGCAAATGCATGCCGCCGAGCGCAGCGAGATCAAGGAAGTCCGGGCCGGTGACATCGCCGCTGCGGTCGGTCTCAAGGATGTCACCACCGGTGACACGCTGTGCGCGACGAACAATGTGATCACGCTGGAGCGCATGACGTTCCCGGAACCGGTCATCGCGATGGCGGTCGAGCCGAAGACCAAGTCGGACCAGGAAAAGATGGGTATCGCCCTGTCGCGTCTCGCGCAGGAAGACCCGTCGTTCCGCGTGCGTTCCGATGAAGAGTCCGGCCAGACGATCATCGCCGGCATGGGCGAGTTGCACCTCGAGATCATCGTTGATCGCATGAAGCGCGAGTTCAACGTCGAGGCGAACGTCGGCAAGCCGCAGGTCGCCTACCGCGAAACCATCCGCAAGCCGGTCAAGCAGGAAGGCAAGTTCGTGCGCCAGTCCGGCGGCAAGGGCCAGTACGGCCATGTCGTGCTCGAAATCACGCCGCAGGAACGCGGTGCGGGTTATGTGTTCGAGAACGCGACGGTTGGCGGCACGGTGCCGAAGGAATACGTGCCGGCGGTCGACAAGGGCATCCGCGAGGCGATGACCAGCGGTCCGATGGCCGGCTATCCGGTCGTGGACATCAAGATCAAGCTGGTCGACGGTTCGTACCACGAAGTCGACTCCAACGAAATGGCGTTCAAGATCGCCGGCTCGATGGGCTTCAAGGAAGGCTTCAACAAGGCCAATCCGGTCCTGCTCGAGCCGATCATGAAGGTCGAGGTCGTGACGCCCGAGGACTATATGGGCGACGTGATGGGCGATATGAGTCGCCGTCGCGGCGTGCTGCAGGGTTCGGACGATTCGCCGTCAGGCAAGGTCATCAACGCGATGGTGCCGCTCGGCGAGATGTTCGGTTACGCGACCAGCCTGCGCTCGATGTCGCAGGGTCGCGCGACCTTCACGATGGAATTCGATCACTACGCCGAAGCGCCGAACAACATCGCTGAAGCGGTCATCAAAAAGTCCTGATCCACTCCACCATTCGATGAAATCTGTTTTGAGGTTCTGAGTCATGTCCAAGGAAAAATTCGAGCGCAAGAAGCCGCACGTGAACGTGGGCACGATTGGCCACG
>NZ_BAAAEU010000028.1:0-69471 GCF_039523175.1 Dokdonella soli | reverse complement strand
TTGGCATCGTGATCACTCCTGAAGGGTGAGTTCAGGGTGTCCACTAAACCGTAGGAACTATCAGGTCCGGTGGAATGAGAGGTTAGCCATCACTTCATTGGTTGACGGATGATTGTTTTCCATTTCGTTGGATCGGTACGTCGTATATCGCTCAGGTAGATCTCATGGTGATTTCCATCCCGACCTGTCCGTGCGTCGATAAAACCATGAAGGCGCTCGACCGTTGGTCCTTCTTCAGAAAATGGCCCGATATGAAGCACTTGCGCGCATAAACCTTCGGAAAAAGCTTCGAGCCGAAGCTTGCCGACAGCAGGAAGCCTCTTCTTTCTCTCGACTTCTGAAATAGCTGCCTCGATAACTTCATTTGCCACGAAGTGTGGCTGCATAATCATCATTGTCCATTTCCACCTGGACTTGTCGTTGGCGACGAAAGCGGACATGTCGTCTGCCCACCAAAGCCCTTCGAGGGGCATGACAGCATAGTCGATTCCTTGCGCCCCCTTTTTCACCATGAACTTTGCCGTGTAGGAGACGGAGAAGAGAACTTCCACTGCTTGGGCATATTCTTCTGACGTGTTGGGATCACCCTCACCGTCGACCATGAGGAACTGGAAGGTTGGCACTTCAACCTGAACCACTTCCTTTGCGGACGGCTGGTAGAGATGCTTCAGTTCCTTCTTGAGATCAACCTTCTGCACGGATGCTCCTGATGATGGCTGACGCGTGAATTTAGCCGCGGCCCGTCAGGGCCGTCGGCTGGAAGAATAGCCATTTGGACGGCCAACGAGCGGAGCGAGGAAACTGCAGATGGCCAGCTGCACTATAAGAAATGCGACGATGCCGAGCATACTTTGAATGGGCGGCATAGCGCCTGAAACCAACGCCAAAGCCAGCCCGTCTTGTACAAGCGAAGCAACGGCGCCCAGGACAAAGACCAGAAACAATGAGGCGGTTCTCTTGCGCACGAATGCGCCAAGAGAGAAGAAGAGCCACGCGAAAAAAGTGTACATGCCGATGCCGGGGAATGGAGAGATTATTGAGCCGACGTATGGTCATGCGCCAACGAAGCCATGACGGCAATTGCCAGGCTGGCGGAAAACACTCCTGCGCGAAAACGATAGCGTTCTTCATGGCTAACGCACTGGTTCAGCGGCGGCGCGCAGCGCCGTCCGCTGCAACCGGTTGTTGGGCGGCTGACTCATGGTCGGCCAGCCCTGGACTGTCTCGCGAATGTGGCGCGCCCTCGCAAAACGCAGAATCACGCGGCCTCCTCTGCCAAGCCGGACTGTAGCTTCCACTTCCTCGCGTTCACACCAACCAGCGTCAGCCATAAACCCATCAGGGCTTCCCCGGCTTCGCCGGGCACAAAAGCGTAGCGCCCGAACTGTTCTGCGAGCGGCGGCGCGAGGATGTGAAGGAATCCGGCCGCGAGATAACCGATGCCGCCGACGGCGAGGATTACGCCAAGCAGCTTCGGCAGAAACGTCGCGCGGACGATCAGACATCCCATCAGAAGACATTGCACACCGAAACACAGCATGCCGAGCAGAAGTAACTCGGGATGCAGCCTGAGCAACGCGAACGCCGGTGCTTGCATCTGGGCTGCCTCTGGTGCAAGCGACCCAACCACGCCGGCGAAGAACACTAACGGTGCCGCATCAGAGACGAGCGTCAGCATCCAAATCGCACAGCCGGCAATGCTGAAGAACGCCGCAATCAGAGAGACCGTCCGGTTAACAGGTGCGAGCAGACGATACATTATTGCGGTCAGGGCCAGGTATGTCGCCGTGCCTACGACCATCGCCGCAAGGCCGAGACGGTACATCGCTTCGTTCGCAAGGATGTTCTGGATAGTCGTCAGGGAATCGTGCGTGATCAACCGGGCCCGCACGAAGGCCTCTGCAAACAAGCCGCCTGCGATGGCGATCAGCCAGCACACGCCAGCAACCCGCGCCCACGCACGCGGTGCATGGATGTCGCCGGCAACTTTCGGCGAATGGACGATAGTAGACATTATGGCTCCAAGAGAGATTGAAGGAACCTGCCCATACTCAAACCCCGCCGTCCCTCTGATACTCGAGGGTGGCCGCGATTCCGGCGAGCCGCCCAACGCCTGATCTAAGCCGAGCCGCGAAGCGGCGTCGGCTTGAATGAATGCTTAGACCACATAGGCGTGCTCAGCCCGTGTACGGCCCTTTGACCTCACCCCAGCCCCATTTCGGCATGGGTGCATGCTGATCCGCCGCAGCACCCGACTGCGAATTGATAACCGCCAAGCGGGAACCCCACTCTAAATAACCGACCAACGCAGAGCGAAACTCGGGATCATCCGGCATGCCAAGCTCGTCCGCCGTCTCCAGCAGCAGACCCACCCAGCGTCGCCTTTGATCTTGACTCAGGTGGCGGTTGAGATGCTGCCGAATCATGTGCGGATGACCGCCATGCTGCGTGGAGTACGTGTCTGGACCGCCAAAGACCTCTGCTAGAAAAGCGGCGACGTGACTCGGATGATCCGCGCCCATGTGCGCGAAGACAGGCCCTAACACCGAGTCAATCTTGACGTGTTCGTAGAACCGTGTGGTCAGGCGGGTAAGCGCATCAATGCCACCTAGCCATTCGTAGAGGGTGGGAACGCTTTGATTTGACATGGCGAGCTGATCGTTGGGATGTGGTCTAACGTTCGAGTTGACCGGCGCCTTGCGTCCGGTCGAACGAAGCGTTGGGCCGCAGTTCGCGGCCGTGAGTAACGAGCCTGCTCATTGACCTTGAGGCGGCTGCCATAGCTCGACTTTGTTTCCCTCTGGATCAATGACCCAGGCAAACTTCCCATACTCGGATTCGTCAATCTTCTCGAGCACATTGCAGCCTTCTTCATTCAAGACCTTGACCAAGGCGTGAAGGTCTTCCACTCGGTAGTTGACCATGAAGGGAGCAGAGCTCGGAGCAAAGTGATCACCTTCTTGCGAACCGATGGACCAGACCGTTGTGCCTGCAACCGGCTTGCCCTCGGCGTCGGCCCAAGTGAAGGCAGCCCCGCCCCAGGATTGGACATCGATTCCCAAGTGCCGCTTGTACCAAGCCTGCAGTGATGGAGCGTCTTTGGCCTTGAAGAAGATGCCTCCGATGCCAGTGACTCGTTTCATGCGATCTCCGATGCGCGGCGGTGGTGAGAGAAATGTTTCTTCTGCGGCTTAACGCCTGAGTTAAGCGGCGCGCGGTAGCGCGTCCGCTTGGACGATTAGTTAGAGCTTGAACCATAGAATGTTGAGAAATGTTTTACTTTGCTAAACAATACAGATACATATAGAGCCAAAGAAATCCACGCAATGGATGACGTCCTAACGGCTGACCAGCCGTGATATTTCTTTTCGATAAATATAGCGATATTCTTTGCCTCGGCATTACCTTCCCGTGCTAGTTGCCTAAGTGCATACAGAGAGGGCGGAAAGCTCCGAAAAGCATGAACATACATAGGAATGACCGCGCCCAAACCGAGCAGGGCAATTTTCCATGGCGTAGTGAACTGCAGCGCGGTTATCGAAAGCAAAAATGTTGTTAATCCAAAAATCCAACACAACCAGTCCATGTGGATGCGTGCCTCGATTGCATATTCGCGTTCCGTCAGGAGGGTTGGCATAGGTTCTAACTACTATTCGGTTTCAAAATGAAGCCTAATCCCGCAGCCTAACGTGGATATTCGGATGTTGGCGATGGGAAATCCCTCAAGCGAATCAATAGCTTCTACCGATCGCGCCGTCTATTCCCGCGGCCCAATCTCGCTGCCTTTCGTGGCCCGAAGGCTCGCTTAAGCGTATCGGCCCAACGTCGCTGCCGCATCCCCCGCCCCGATCTCCTCGCTCCAATCCTCCATCAACGCAATCAGCAGCAGCTTCTCGAACTCGCCGGCGAAGCGCTGCACGATCGCGTCCGGGTCGCGCACGCGCTTGCTGTCGCCGACGACGCCGAAATGGACGCGGCCGTTGTAACTGATGATCGAGAGGCCGAGGCCGATCGAGCCCGTCTGCGGGACCCAGAACATCAGTTCGCGCACTTCGACGCCGGCCATGAACAAAGGCTGCTGCGGACCGGGCACGTTGGTCGCGACCGCGGTCGCCTTGCGGCTGAAGAGTTCGAGTGCGGGTTGCTGCAGCGCGGCCGGGGCCATGCCGAGCGCCGCGAGCAGACCGAACGCGACGACGGCCTGGCGGCGGCCTTTCAGATCGCGCATGCAGGCGGCGACTCGTTCGAGGCGGCGCAGCGGATTCGGTTCGCCGATCGGCAGATCGAGGAACACGAGTCCGAAATGGTTGCCGAGCTTCTTCGCATGTTCGAGCGGACGCAGGTTGACCGGCACGGTCGCGCGGATCGTGAGGCCGTCGACGTCTTCGCCGAGATCGCGCAGGTAGCCGCGGATCGCACCGGCGGCGCAGGCGAGCAATACATCGTTGACGGTGCAGCCAAGCGCCTTGCCGAGCGTCTTCACTTCGTCGAGCGGCAGCGGCTCGGCCCAGGCGACGCGCTTGGCGACGCCGAGCTTGCCCTTGAGTGCGGTGACCGGATCATCGGACAGCGTGACGGCGATCGCGAGTTCGCGCGTGATCTCGCTGCCCTCGTACGCGAATTCGGCAGCAACCGCGGGATCGGCCATCATCTGCGCGACCTTGGCCCAGGTCTTCTCGCCGACCGCGAACACCTTGTGCAAACTGCCCTGCATCGGTTCAAGCAGGCGTTCCAGCACGGAGCCGCGATCGCGCTTGAGCCAGGTCTTCGCAAGTTCCGCATGCGCCTCGGGCTGCGGCGCGGTGTCGGTCAGCGACAACAGCACCTGCACCAGCGCGAGGCCATCCGCATAACAGTGATGGATGCGCGCGACCAGCACGCCGCCACTGCCTTCAGGCGACGTGTAGTCCTCGATGATATGGAACTGCCAGAGCGGCCGCGAGGAATCGAGCGCGGTCGAGGCGAGGTTGCTGACGAAGGCTTCGAGTTCGGCCTTGTCTGCCGCACCCGGCAATGCGGCGACGCGCACGTGCCAGTCGAGATCGAAATCGTTGTCGAGTTCCCAGTACGCGCCGTTCGCGCCGATCACCGCGCGCTGGCGGAAACGACGGAACGCGAGGAAGCGCTCGCCGAGCAGCGCCTTGATCTTCGCCGGATCGAGCGGACCGGCGAACATCAGCACGCCAGTGATCATCATGCGGTTGGTCGGCCGCTCCATGCGCAGCCAGGCCGTGTCGACTTTGGACATCGGTTCGCGCTTCAGGCGCGCGCCTTCGGACATCGTCGATCTCCCCCGCTGACGCCGGCGACGTGGGTGTCGCCATGGGCTTCGTGTAGCATCGGGTGCGAAAAGCAAAAAGGCAAATCGGGCGAGTCGACAAGCGCAGGTCTGTCGATTGATCGGACAGGCACCCAACGATCCGTTCGCCCTGAGGCATCGACTGCGCGCGCAGGAGCGCACGCGAACGGCGGAGTTCACCCGTCCCGAAGGGCGAGCGCCAGGATGGCGCGAGTCACGGCGAACTTCGCCAGTTCTCGGCGTCGCACGCCGTTCATGTTTCGATACCTCAGCACGAACGGCTGGTGGTTCGTCGTAAGTTTGCAGGATGACCAGTCGAACCCAACAAGGCACTCCATGCACCACGGCGCTGAAATCCTGTTGACCCTGTTCGCGATCTTCGTCGCGGCGCAGATCGGCGCCGAGATCGCGCAACGCCTGAAACTGCCTGGCGTGGTCGGCGAAATCGTCGCCGGTTGCGCGATCGGCCCGTCGGCACTCGGCTGGATCCAGCCTGAGCAGATCGTCGGCGGCATGCCGCTCGACGTGCTCGCCGAGATCGGCGTCGTGTTGCTGCTGTTCTCGGTTGGCCTGGAAACGCGGCTCGACGATCTCAAGAAGGTCGGCAAGAGTGCGTTCCTTGTTGGTGTGCTCGGCGTGATCGTGCCGTTCGTGCTTGGCTCGCTGTGGGCGCATGGCAGCGGCTTCGAGTGGACCAAGTCGCTGTTCGTGGCAGCCGCGTTCGTCGCGACTTCGGCCGGCATCACCGCGCGCGTATTGCAGGAGCTCGGCGTACTGACGCGCATCGAGAGCCGCGTGATCCTCGGCGCGGCGGTGATCGACGACATCCTCGCGATGCTGCTGCTCGGTGTGGTCACCTCGCTGCAGTCCAGCGGTGGCGTGAACATCGGCAGCCTGCTGCTGGTGCTCGCGCAGGCGATCGGCTTCGTCGCGGTCATCGGCTGGGTCGGCACCCGCGTGATGCGCCGGCGCGCGCACTGGCTGGATCGGCCGATCAATCCGTTATCGCCGCTGACGATCGCGCTGGCGATCTGCCTCGGCCTCGCCTACCTGTCCACCGAATTCGGGCTTGCCGCGATCATCGGCGCGTTCCTCGCCGGCATGATCGCGTCGGAGATGCATCAGCGCGAGGAACTCGAACATCAGATGCAACCGCTGCTCGCGCTGCTGACGCCGTTCTTCTTCGTGATCACCGGCGCGAAGATCGATCTTTCCGTGTTTGCGAGCGGCGCGGCGCTGTGGATGCTGCTGGTCGTGACCGTAATCGCAATCGTCTCCAAGCTCCTCGGCGGCTTCCTCGGCGCGCTCTCACTCGGCAAGCGCGGCGCGCTGATCGTCGGCGTCGGCATGGTGCCGCGCGGCGAGGTCGGCGTGGTGATCGCCAGCCTCGGCCTCGTCGCCGGCGTGTTCAGCAACGAGATCTACGCGGTCATCGTCGCGATGTCGCTGCTGACCTCGATCGTCACGCCGCCGGTGCTGTCACTGCTGCTGAAGCGCGACCAAGGCACGAACGCCGCGCCCTGATCCCCGCGCGGCTCACGGGTCGAAGCCGTCCGCGAAGATGCGATCGTTGTCGCGGCATGCTCCCGCCTGCGCGCCCGGCACCATCACGTTGAAGCCGGCGCCGGCCGGGAATGCCGGCGAGCCGCTGCCCTCCGCAACGATCGACCAGTGCCCGGGGGCGCCACCGTAGCCGGCGGCGTAGCGCAATGCGAACGGCACGTCGTCAAGAACCACCGCCGGATCGAACGGATTGTCGACGCGCGTCACCTGCGGTGCGGCGCACGGATTGTCGTCGAGCAGCGGGTGCGACAGCGCCACGCCGGCGGTCGCCGACGGCACGATCACCTGCCACGCATTCGCGCTCGCGAAAACCGGCGCGACCACGACGTTGAACGAGACGCCAACCGGCATGTCGGCGAGATCCTCGTTGCGGATGTACCAGTCGCCGCCGACGCGCTCAAGCCCGACTCGGTGGTCATGGTAGGTGCCGCCGACGAAACCGGGGTTGTAGTTGTGAGTGACGAAAGCGAGTGCACTGACGCCACCGTCGAGCGTCGGCAGGCGCGTGTAGTTGGCGGTGATGTTGGCCAGCGTCGTCGTGTGCACAAAATGCGTGTAGCCATAGGTAGGCGCGAAGACGCTGAAGGCACGGCCGGACTGCATCGCGACGCCGGTGTTCTCGTGGAACAGCGCCCACAGCGGCGGCGCTGCATCGCTGACCAGCCAGCTGCCGAGGTTCTGCGCCAGCTGCACCGGATTACCGTTGCCGTGGTGCGGCGTGAGCAGCATCGTTTCGTTGCCGCCGACGCCGTCGCCGAACTCCTGCCACTGGATCAGCGACGAGTTGCAGCAGGCATCGGCCGGCTGCGAGGCGTGGACGAAGCCGCGGTCGAGGCTGTATTCGAACGCGCCGATGTCGACCGACGGGCCGGTAATGCGCCGCTCACCGTCCGCGTCGAGCGTGAATGCCGGCACGTCTGCGCTGTTGCCGCCGTCGCGCGCCGGCGAACTGCCGTATACGTGCGCATTGCGTGCGCCCATGAACTGCGGATCGGCGACGACCGTGCTGGGGCCGGTCGTGTCGCCGCCGAGGTTGTGGAACACGAGATTGTTGTGCTCGCCCACCGCGGCGAGACCGCCGTTGATCGCGAGCCCGAAACCGCTGTGGAACGCGACGATGTTGTTCGCGACCACGCCGCTGGTGTTGTCCGGCGTGGCCGACGGCGGCATGATCCACAGGCCCTGCGTTCCGTCGCGCACCGTGTTGTTGACGACATGCAGCTCGCTGTTCCGCGGCTGCACGAGGATACCGGCGTAGCCGCTCAGCGGCGCCACGCGCTCGCCGCTGACGTAGTTGTCGTCGACATACCAGACATTCGCGCCGCTGCCGGCCGATTGCGATACCGCGATGCCGCCGGCATAGCCGCCGCCGCTGATCTGGTTCGCGCTGATGCGGAACGTGCCGGCGGAACTGCCGAGCACCTGGACCAGGCTGGTGCCTGAGCCGGAGCCATTCGCTGCATGGATGCGATTGCCCGAAAACGCGCCGCTCCACGAGCCGCCGTTGCCCTGCGCGAACAACGCGCAGGCCGACACGCCGGAATGGTTCAGCTCGATCGCGCTGTTGCCGACGGTGAATTGCGGCGCGCCGCTACCGAAGTCGTAGTAACGGATCGCGCAATTGCCCGGCGTGTCGGTCTCGATGATGCGCAGGCCGTCGACGGCATAGCTGCTGGCGCTGTCGGAGAAATGGTTGATCGTCACGTGCGCGTGACGCAACACGAGATTGCGCAGGGTGACCGAGGTGGCGCCACTGCCGGGCGAGTTCACCACGATCGTGCGGCCGGGCGCGAATACCGCATCGATGCCGCTGGCCGCGGTCAGGGTCAGCGACTTGCCGATGCTGATGTCCTCGTCAATCGCGGTGTAGCCGTCCGGCAGCAGCAAATGGTCGTAACCCACTTGCACCGTGTCGCCGGCGACCGCCGAATCGATACACGCCTGCAGGGTACCCTGACACGGCCCGATGCCGCTGAGGTTCGGCCAGGTCAACGCGCTCGCCTGGGTCGCCAGCACCGCCAGCACGAGCAGGCCGGCCGGGCGCGCATGGCGGGCTCGAGTGGTAACGGGGTGTTTCATGACTGCCTCCTACGCAGCGCCCACGCGCCGCACCCTGATCTGTACGACGAACCGTGGCTGATCCGTGCATGCATGCGCACGGATTGCGCTACGCTTCGCGGATCAGGGCTGCGCCGGGGCCACCATGCTGTCCGCCGATCAGGACGTCCTTACCGAGGTCACCGCCGTGCTGCGCGAGCTCGCCGGGCGTGCCGACAGCCTGCCGCGCGCGTTCGAGCAGTTGCAGGCGGACCTGCGCCGTGTCGCGCACCGCGAGCGGTACGCTCTGCGTGCCGGCGAGACGATGTCGACCACCGCGCTGGTCAACGAAGCGTTCCTGAAGTTGAGCAAGGCGGCCCCGCCCGAGTTCGCCGACCGCCGGCAGTTCTGCGGCATCGCCGCGCGTGCGATGCGCCAAGTGCTGCTCGACTACGCGCGCACGCGCCTGCGCCAGAAGCGCGGCGGCGGTGGCACGCACGATACGCTCGGCGCGCTCGACCAAGTGGCCGACCCCGACGCGCGCGAAATGGAACGCCTGCTCGAGATCAATGAGGCGCTCGACCGCCTCGATGCGGAACGCCCGCGCCTGGCGCAGGTGGTCTACCTGCGCTTCTATGCCGGCCTCGGCGATAGCGAGATAGGCGATCTGCTCGGCATCGAGGAAAGCACCGTACGGCGCGACTGGCTGAAGGCGCGCGGCTGGCTCTACCAGGCGCTGGGCAACGAGTGATGGGCGTGCAACGCGAATCGGACGCGGCGCAGGAGCTGGAACGGCGGCTCGACGAGTTATTGGAACTCGACGCCGATGCACGTACTGCAAGGCTCGCCGAGCTCGCCGCGCACGATCCCGACGCAGCTCGCCGGCTCGCCAGTTGGCTGGTCGGGATCGAAAATTCGGCGGGCTTCCTCGAACCGGCGGCGAGCCCGCCGCCGGCTGCGGACCAGCTCGCCGGCACCTGGCGCCTGCTGCGCCCGCTCGGGCGCGGCGGGATGGGCGAGGTGTGGCTGGCCGAGCGCGCGGACGGCGCATTCCGCCGGCAGGTCGCGATCAAGTTCATCCGCGCCGACCGCCCGGGCCTCGGCGAGCGCCTCACGCAGGAACGCGAACTGCTCGCACGACTCGAGCATCCGCACATCGCGCGCCTGCTCGACGGCGGCGTCGACGCGGACGGGCGACCGTTCCTCGCCACCGAATTCGTCGACGGCGTCGCGCTCGATCGCTGGTGCCGCGAGCGGACGCCTTCACTCGAAGCGCGCCTCGCGGTGTTCCGTCAGGTCGCGGCAGCAGTCGCCTACGCGCATGCGAACCTGGTCGTGCATCGCGACCTCAAGCCGGCCAACGTGCTGGTCGACGCTCAAGATAACGCGAAGCTGCTCGATTTCGGCATCGCCAAACTGCTCGACGCGCACGCTGGCGAGACCACCCAGCACGCGCTGACACCGAACGCGGCCGCCCCCGAACAGCTCACCGGCGCACCGATCACGACGCGCACCGACGTGCACGCGCTCGGCGCCCTGCTCTACCTGCTGCTTTGCGGACGCATGCCGCTCGATGCGCACGACCTGCCACTGGCCGACCTGGTGCGGCGCATCTGCGAGGAAATGCCACCCGCAACGGGCACGCTACCGGACGAGGCCGGCGGTGTGCCGGCACGCGAGCGCTCGCGCGACCTCGACGCGATAGCGTTGAAGGCGCTGGCGAAGGCACCGGAGCAACGCTATGCCAGCGTCGACGCATTGCTCGTCGACCTTGACAACGCAGCGGCATCGCGGCCGGTCGGCGCACGCAGCGCAGGATTCGGCTATCGCGCGCGCCGTTTCCTGCGCCGCAACCGGATCGCAGTCGGCGTCGGCAGCGCGTTCACGGCCGCCTTGCTGCTCGGCGCACTTGGTATCGTCTGGCAAGCGCGCGTCGCTGTGCGCGAACGCGACAGCGCCCTGTACCTTGCCGAACGCAACGATGCCGCACGCGATTTCCTCGTGCGCCTGCTCAGCGAGAAGAAGGGCGACGCGCCGCTACAACCGCGCGAAATGATCGCGCGCGCCGCTACCGCACTGGAACAGGCACCATCGATGCGCGGCGACGTGCTTGCGATGATGTCGAGCGTGCTCGGTGAACTCGAGCTCGAGCGGCGCGACTACGCCGAGGCCGAACGCACGTTCCGGCGCCTCGCCGACAAGCCGGCGGCGGAACCGGACGAGACCACGATCGACGCGATGTGCCAACTCGGCGCGACGCAGATCGCGCAGGACAAGCTGGAGGATGCACGCCGCTGGCTCGACCGCGGCGTCGTTGCTGCGCGACGACTGCAGGGCAGCCAGCGCGTCACGCTCGGGCGCTGCCTGTCCTATGCCGGCATGCGCTCGCGCGATCCGGTCGAACTGGAACAGTCGCTTGCCTTGAGCCGCGAGGCGGTCGACGTGATCGACCACGTCGGCGGGGGCTATCCGAGCCGCCAGTCCGCGCTGCACAACAACTATGCGAACGTGCTCGCCTTCGCGGGACGGCCGCGCGAAGCGATCATCGAGTTCCGTCGCGCGCTCGATCTCCTGACGGATGCCGGTCGCGGCCGCAGCGCGGATTATTCGACCGCGCAAGGCAATCTCGCCAGCGCGATGGCCGACGCCGGTCTCACGCAGGCGGCTGAGCACGAATACGCACAGGCGATCGCCCTGCGGCGCGAGGCCAGCGGCGAATCGATCGGTCTGGCCCAGCAGGAAATCTCGCAGGCGAGCGTGCTGCTCGAACTCGGCCGTGCCGACGATGCGCTGCGCGTACTCGACGACGCGCAGGCGATCCTCGATGCACACGCCGATCCACCCGGCCTGCGTTTCGCGCAACTGCACCTGCGTCGCGCCGGCGCCTACGCCGATCTCGGCCTACGGGAGAATGCCGAACGCGAGTTCAAACAGACCGAAGCGCTTTACGCGAAAGTACTCTCGCCTCGCAGCAAGGCGCACCTGAACGTGCCGCTCGGGCGCGCCGCGATGTGGATGCGCGGCGCTCGCGACGACGCCGACCTCGACCGCGCCGCAGCCGCGATCGGGCAGGCCGTCGCACAGGAGCGCGCAGACGCGCCGATGTCGGCGCGCACGCTGCGCAGTCGGGCCGAACTCGCGTTATATCGCGACGCTGCCGCCGCGGCCGCAGCCGACGCGCAGTTGGCGCGGGCTCGCGACGCGGCCGATCTCGATCCCGCGGCGTGGCAACTTGCGCTCGACGACGCACTGCTCGGCGAGGCGATGCGCCAGCAGGGCCGCGGCAGCGAGGCGCGCACCCTGCTCGATTCCGCCGCCGCGCGCCTCGATGCGGCGCTCGGTGCCGGACACTGGCGCAGCGCGCAGGCGCATGCATGGGCGCAAGCGGCAGGCGGCGCGACGCCGGCTCAACGCGACAACGCATCCGGGTCGTAGCGCTCCATGAAGCCCGGCGGATGCTCCAGCGGCGTGAAACCGTATTGTGCATACAGGTCATGTGCGTCACGCGTCGCCAGCATGAAGCGGCGCACGCGCTGCAGGTCCGGATGGTCGAGCACGAACGCGACCAGCCGCTTGCCGATGCCGCGGCCGCGCGCCTCGGCGGCGACGAACACGTCCGCCAGATAGGCGAAGCCGACGCGGTCGGTCACCACGCGCGCGAAACCCAACTGCGTCGTGCCGTCGTACACGCCGAAACAGATCGAGTTCGCGATGCTGCGCTCGACCAGCTCGCGATGGATACCCGGCACCCAGTAGGACTCGCGGCTCAGGAAGCCGTGAATCACATCGATATCCAGCCGCGTCCGATCCGTGGAGAATAGAAGTCCGTCATCCGTGCGCTCGTGGTGCTCGCCCATGCTTCGCCTGCCCTCATCGTTTCGACCCAACGCTGTGCTGCTTGCCGCGGCACTCGCCACTTTGTCCGGCTGCGCCACCCCGGTGTTCAAGGACGCGCCGCCCGCCTCCGCGCCGCCGGCGGAAGTCGCCGGCGCACCGGAACGCTACCACGGCGCCGACGTGGTCTGGGGCGGCAAGATTCTCGCCGTGCGCAACCAAGTCGATACGACCGAGGTACAGGTCGTCGCGTATCCGCTCGATCGCGCGCAGCGCCCGAAGCCGTCCGCGCCGACCGAGGGCCGTTTCATCGTCGTGCTGCCCGGCTATGCCGAGGCGCTCGACTACCCGGCCGGGCGGTTCCTGACCGTGCACGGGCATATCGAAGGCACGCGCGCCATCCGCATCGACGACCGTGACGTCGTCTATCCCCTGCTGCAGCGCGATGCGCTGCGGCTGTGGCCGGCCAATTTCCCCGACGACGGTCCGCATTTCAGTTTCGGGTTCGGCGTGGGCGTCGGCATCCACTGAACGTCGCTGCCGCCGATTCCGCCTCAGGCCAGTGGTTTCCTGACCAGCCACGCAGCGGCCCCGAGGCACAAGGCCACGAGCGCGGAAAAGATCACCGGCACGATGAAGAAATAGATCCAGGCCAGCACGAGTCCCGCTATCTGCGTGGTGCAGAAGGCCCAGCCGAGCCAGCCGATCGCTTCGGGCCGCGTCCGTGCGAGCTGGCCCAGATGCCAGGCCAGGAACACGGAAAACACCAGATATACCGAAACGTTCAGGCCGAAGCCTTCGTAGAACGCGCCATACGTGCGAGTGCTTCCCTGCGCGAGGAAGGTGACGCCGTACATCGCGTCGTGCACCGCACGCGCTTCCGGCGTCGGCGCAACGAAATGCAGGAAGCCGATCGTGTGTCCCAGCGTAAACAGAACGAGCAGAACCGCTGCAATGCGATAGAGCAAGGTCGCGTTCATGGCGTCTCCGTGTGACTGGCGGGCAACGCGAAGGCGAGCACGTAGTCGCCGCGCGTCGTGTCCAGTTTCGCATGACCGCCCGCCGCGACGACAACGTACTGGCGTCCGCCGATCTCGTAGCTCATCGGCGTCGCCTGCGCGCCGGCCGGGATGCGCATCTTCCAGACCTCCGCGCCGCTCGCGGTGTCGAACGCGCGCAGGAAGTTGTCGGTGGTCGCGCCGATGAAGATCAGGCCGCCGGCCGTGGTCAACGGACCGCCCATGTTCGGCGCACCCTCGATGGACCAGAACGGCCACGGCGCCTTGTCGCGCGTGGTGCCGAGGGCCTTCGACCACGCGATCCTGCCGTGCGCGAGATCGACCGCGACCAGCTTGCCCCAGGGCGGCGGCGTGCACGGTATGCCGAGCGGCGAGTCGAGCAGCTTGCGGCGCATCGCGTACGGCGTGCCGGTCATGCGCGCGAACTCCCAGCCCTTGTAGTTGCCGGAGTCGTACTCCTCGCCCAGCTTGTCGCGCGGGAGCAGCGCGACAACGAACGGCAGGTCCATCACGTTCGCGATCAGCAGCTGCCGCTGCGGATCCCAGGCGCCGCCGCCCCAATTCGAGCCGCCTGCATAGCCGGGCCGCTGGATCGTGCCGGCGAGGCTCGGCGGCGTGAAGATGCCTTCGCTGTGCAGCGCGGCGATCTTGGCGCGGCAGGCGTTGCGGTCCCAGAACGACAGGCCCCAGGCGTCGTCTGGCTTCACCGGTGCGTGCGAAACCAGCGGCGGCAATGATGAGAACGGCTGCGTCGGCCACGGCGTCTCGCCGGCGACGACGTCCTGCGGCACCGCGCGCTCCTCGATCGGAAACAGCGGTTCGCCGTCCTCGCGGTTGAACACGAACACCTGCCCGGTCTTGGTCAGCTGCACGACTGCCGCGACTTTCGCGCCACCCTGATCCAGATCGACCAGCATCGGTTGCGAGGCGGTGTCGTAGTCCCAAAGATCGTGATGCACCAGTTGGCGGCCCCAGACGAATTCGCCAGTCGCCGCACGCAGCGCGACCAGCGAATCGGCCCAGTGGTCGTCGCCAGGCCGCTCGCCGCCGAAGAAGTCCGGACTCGCCGAGCCGGTCGGGATGAACACGAGGCCACGCTCCGCGTCGACCGCGAACGGTGCCCACGCATTCGCGGCGCCGGTCCAGTGCGCCTGCTGGTCCTCGATCTCGCCAAAGTCGGGATCGGCGGCGTCCTTCGGCACCTTCGCCGTGCGCGGAATCGGATCCCAATGCCAGAGTTCCTTGCCGCTGCGCACATCGAATGCGCGCACGACACCGAGCTCGAGATCGGTGCCGCGGTTGTCGCCGATCGCCGAACCGACCACCGCGACATCACCGGCGATCGCCGGCGGCGAGGTGACCTGGTAGTTGCCGAGCTGGCGCTCGATCAGGCGCACGTTCTTCGACAAGACGACTTCGCCATTCGTCCCGAAGTCCGCGCAGCGCTTGCCGGTCTTCGCGTCGATCGCGAACAGGCGTGCATCGATCGTTGCGAACAGGATGCGCTCCGCACAGGCCGTACCCGCGGTGGTCTGGGCATCGCGCCAATAGCTGACGCCACGCGTGGCCATCTCGGAATAGTCACGCTTCCTGTCGACCTGCGCGTCGAACTGCCAGCGCTGGATGCCCTTCGCGGCGTCGAGCGCGAACACCTTGCCGGTCGCGGTATTGAAGTACAGCGTGTCGCCAGTCAGCAGCGGCGTCGCCTCGAACGTCAGCGCCTCCTTCGCGCGGTCGAAGCCCTGCCCCAGCTCGCCGGTGCGGAAACTCCAGGCGAGTTCCAGATTGCCGACGTTCCGCGGCGTGATCTGCGACAGTGGCGCGTGGCGCAGACCGCGACCGTCGCCACCGTAGGCGGTCCATTCGAATGGGGCGGCGTGCAGCAGCGGCATCCAGACCAGCAAGGTCGACAACATCAGGCGCATGGGATTCTCCTTTTCGGCGCTATTGAATTCCGCCCGACCGGCCCCGACAACTTCCGCGTGACGAAGGGGACGGCCGATGACGCAGGCGGGACCGCATCGATCGCCGCTGTTCGCGTGTCCACCCGGGAATTGGAACTCCATGAAGATGACCTACATCGGCGGCCCGACCGCCCTGATCGAAATCGCCGGCCTGCGCATTCTGACCGATCCCACGTTCGACCCTCCCGGCGGCGAATACCAAGCAGCCGCATATTCGCTGTTCAAGACGCAGGACCCGGCGATCACGCGCGCGAGCGTCGGCCACGTCGACGTGGTGTTGCTGAGCCACGACCATCACTTCGACAACCTCGATACGTCCGGTCGCGCGATGCTGTCCGACGTCGCGACCGTGCTCACGACGCAGGCGGGCGCAGAACGACTCGGCGCACCTACCCGCGGCCTTGTCCCCTGGCAGACGCATGAACTTGCGCTGCCCGACGGCGGCACGCTGCGCATCACCGCGACGCCGGCGCGGCACGGCCCGGTCGATGGCGATCGCGGCCCGGTGATCGGCTTCGTCCTGCAACGCCTCGAAGATCCGTCCAGCGAAACGATCTACGTATCCGGAGACACTGTCTGGTATGACGGCGTTGCCGAGGTCGCGCGGCGCTTTCCGGTCACGGTCGCGGTGCTGAACATGGGCGCTGCACACGTCGCCGTCGCCGGTCCTTCGCATCTGACCTTCACCGCGACGGAAGGCGTCGAATTCACACGCGCTTTCCCGACGGCCATCGTCGTGCCGCTGCACTACGAGGGGTGGGCACACTTCTCGGAATCGAGGCGTGAAATCGACGACGCATTCCGCGCAAGCGGACTCGATGCGCGCCTGCGCTGGCTGCAGCCCGGCGCCGCCACGCCTATCGCCAGCCTCGCGTAACATCCGCCTGCTTACAATCCCCGAGGACCGCGCGATGGCGACGAAGCCCGTCACTACCAGCGAGCAGCCGCTGCAGATCGGATACTTCGAACGCCAGCGCGATTGGGCTGCGTGGCTGAAAAAGAACCATGCCTCTTCGCCTGGTTTATGGCTGAAATTCGCGAAAAAGGGCGCGGGGGCCATGTCGGTCTCCTACGACGAAGCGATCGAGATCGCGCTCTGTCATGGATGGATCGACGGCCAGAAAAAGGCGCTCGACGAGCAGTTCTGGTTGCAGCGCTTCACGCGCCGATCGGCGAAGAGCATTTGGTCGAAGATCAACAAGGACAAGGCGCTCGCCTTGGTCGACGCCGGCAAGATGGCCGCCGCCGGCCTGGCCGAGATCGAACGCGCCAGGCACGATGGCCGCTGGGATGCGGCCTATGACGGCGCCCGCCGTTCGGTCGTGCCCGACGACCTTGCCGCGGCACTCGACGCGAACCCGCGCGCGCGCGACTTCTTCGCGACGCTCGACAAGACGAACAGGTACTCGGTTTTGTTCCGGGTCCAGACCGCTGTGAAACCCGAGACGCGTGCGCGGCGCATCGCGCAGCTCGTGCAGATGCTGGCGCGTCACGAGAAGTTCCATCCTTGAACCGCGTTCTGGACAGCGTGAGGCGCTGCACCTCAGTGATCGGCACGCTCAGCGAGCGGCCGCGTTCGTGCACAACGATACGGCTGAGGCGCGGCGTGCGGACGAGACCGGGGCTGAGTCGCCGCATCCACTGACCGGCTCCGACCGTCGCACGCGCACAACGCCTCGTCGCGACCGAAGCTGCTCGAATGACTCTGGGCGTATCCAGCGCAGCGCCCGTTGCGGATACTCGACCGCTTCCAATCCGGGCAACCGACAAGAAGGCTGCTCCCGAAACAACGAGGGCCATGTGCCATGCTGGGTACCGTGATCGCTCTTTCTGCCGCGATGGCAACCGCGACCGGCCATTTCACGGCGATCGTGGATGCGACGCTGATCGACGTATCGCACCACGGAAAAGAGAGTTCCGATATCGAGAACGCCGTGGTCCTGATCGACGGCGATCGTGTCGTGGCCGTGGGCGATCGCACCCAGGTGGCGTTGCCGCCGCATGCGCACGTGATCTCCGCGCGCGGCCGCTACGTCGTGCCGGGACTGATCGACGGATTCGGCGCAATGCGCGGCCAGAATTTTGCGGACGCCTATCTCTACGAGGGCGTGACGACCGTCTACGTGACGGCGACACCACCCGGCGGCAGCGTCGATGGCGAGACGCACATCGTGGCTCTGCACGACGGGCCTTCGGTTTTGACGGGAGCCGCGATCAGCGGATATTCGCTCTCGGGAAATGTTCCGCCGCCCAACCAGTGGCTCGATCATCGCCTCAAGGATCAGCGCTTGGAGAAGGAGGCCTTGCTCAAGGCCGTGGACGCCGTGGCCGACGCCGGGCATCGCGCGATAACCGTGGGCTTCGACGTATGGCCGGACCAGCTCGACACGATCGTCGCGCAAGCGCACCACCGGGGCCTCGCGGTCACTGCGGAACTGGCCTACACGAGCTATCCGTACGCCGTGCGGGCGGGAGTGGATGCCTTCCTGCGCAACGACAAGTATTCCCTGATCGTAGGCCGGCCGCAGGATTTTCTTGCGTACGCGGAAAACCCCATCGGACCCGATGCACGCACCGCATTTCGAGCCATTTGCAGCTCGCAAGGCGTAAACGACGCCTTGGCGGCGTTCGGGAGCGAACTCAGCGCCTCGCATACTGCGTTGATGCCAATGTTGTCGATGGAGGCGACCGCCGACGACGTGGGCGGACCCAATCCCTGGACCCTCCGCTCAGCGGCCTTCGTGTCCGCTTCGGACCTGGACGATCCGGTTGATCCCAAGACGGGTGCACGCCCCTATCTCGACAGCCACCCCGAACGCCGCGAAGCGATACGAGCCTGCGCCCGCCGGAAACAGCAAATCGATGCCCATCTTCACGAACTCGGCGCCACTTTTCTGGCGGGCAGCTCCGCACCCGGCTACGGCGTGATGCCCGGAGGCGGCGTGCACGGCGAGATGAAACTGCTGCAGCAGATCGGGCTGAGCCCTCGCGAAGCGCTCGCCGCTGCCACCAGCAATTTCGCCGATGTCTACGCCCTGTCCGACCGAGGCCGCGTCGAGCCGGGGCGGCGAGCCGACCTGGTGATCCTCGCGTCCGACCCTCGAAAGGACGTCGCCGCCGTGGACGACATTTCGGAGGTCATGATTGACGGACGCTTCGTGGATCGGCTGAAGCTGTTGAAGGCAGCTCAGGCACGCAAGGGTCCCCACAAACCTCGCGGGTAAGTATCCCCCGGAAAAGCCGGGGACCTTAGCAGCGGAGCCGCTCAAAGCGGCCGAGAAGAGCTGCAGCCGGATGGTCCAAAGCGCCTCGCAGGGTTGCTTTGCTCGCGTTCGTTACGCCTCTCATCCGTTCGTGCTGATGCTTCGACAAGCTCAGCACGGGGCACGCTTCGCGTATCGAAGCATGAACGGCGCGACACCACGGGGGTTCGCCGTGACTCGCGCCATCCTGACGCTCGCCCTTGGGCCGGCTGCGCCGTTCGCGCGCGCTCCGGCGCGCGCAGTCGATACCTCAGGGCGAACGGCTCCGCCGTGACACCGCAGGAGCGGTCAAACTTCTGCCGCCTCCCCGGCAGAGCCGGGGGGACTCCGTCTGTAGTTCGCGTTGCCGTGCGATTGGGATGTCAATCTCAGTGGCCTGGATTCGCACCCTGCCAGCCGTCCGGCAGCAGTCCGCGATAGCGCCGGCTCAGCATCAGTTCGCCGCCGTCCTTCAAGGTCAGCTTGAGGTCGCCGTGCGCCCACGGCGCAATGCCGGCGATGAAATCCGCGCGAACCAGATGCGAGCGATGCACGCGCAGGAACTCGGACGGCTCCAGCCGCTGTGCGAGGCGTGACAGCGTCGCGCGCACGAGATGGCGGCGGCTCGCCGTATGCACTTCCACATAGTTGCCGGACGCGCTGAGGCGCTGCACCTCCTCAACCGGCACGATCAGCGAGCGGCCGCGTTCGTGCACGACGATACGGCTGAGGCGCGGCGCGCGGACGAGACCGGGGCCGAGTCTGCGCAGACGCTCCTCATCAGCAGCGTCGCCCTCGCCTTCGCGGCGTTCGGCCAGACGCTCGGCGACGCGTGCCAGGGTGCGAGCAAAGCGTTCGCGGTCGAACGGCTTCAGCAGATAATCGAGCGCGGCGAATTCGAACGCGCGCAGCGCATGTTCGTGAAACGCAGTCGTGAACACGATCAGCGGATACGGCGGCGACGCGCGCACGAGCAGGTCGAAGCCGCTTTCGGAACCCAACTGGATGTCGAGGAACAACAGGTCCGGCTTGTCGTTGCGCAGCGCGGTGAGGCCACCGGCGACATCCTCGGCTTCTGCGACGATGCGATAGCTTGCGTGTTCCGCGAGCAGACGACGCAGCTTGGCGCGCGCGGGCGGCTCGTCCTCGACGATCGCGACGCGGATCTCAGCCATCGTTCACCAGCGGAAGTTCGATGTCGACATGCGTGCCGCCGCCGGCGCGCGGAGCGATCGTGAAGCAGTGGTCGCCCGGGTACAGAAGCTCGAGCCGGCTGCGTACGTTCGCAAGGCCGACACCCGCGTTGAAATCCGCTGCAATACCAGCACCGTCGTCATCGACCGTGCAGTGCAGGCGACCGCCTCGTGTGCCAATCGCGACCTCGACGCGCCCTCGCCCGCTCTTCAGCCCGTGCTCGAATGCGTTCTCGACCAACGGTTGCAGCAACAGGCGCGGAATGCGTGCGGCATGCGCGGACGGCTCGACCGCGATGCTCGTCTCCAGCTTGCCGCGGAAGCGTTCGCGCATCAGTTCGAAATAGCGTTCGAGCCAGACCACGTCGTCGGCGACCTTCACGTGCGCGCTGCCCGATTCGCTGAGCGCCGCTCGCAGCAGCTCGGCGAACGCAGCGATCATGCGATCCGCCGCGTCGATATCCTCGTGCATGCGGTTCGAGATCGCGTTCAGCGTATTGAACATGAAATGCGGCTCGATCTGCGCAGTCAGCTGTGCGAGTCGCGCTTCGCTGAGATCGCGTTCAAGGCGGATCACCGCAAGCTCGCGTTCGCGGCGCGCCAGCACCGCGCGCCAGGCCACGCAGGTACCGACGATGATCGCGTAGGTAATCAGGTCTTTCTGGAACTCGTAGGCGAATGCGAGCGATGGATCGCCGAATTCGTAGCGATCCCCGTGCCAGGCATAGACGAACTTGCGGATACCGAACATGCCGGCCACATGTGCGAGGGAGAACACGATTGCGGCCGGAAGATGCAGCGGCAGGCGCCGCAGCCAGCCGGTGCCGGACAGCGGGCAGCGTCGCTCGAAGCGGTAGACGCCGATGACCAGAACAGCGACGAGCGCGACGCTGCTGAGTTCCCAGGTCAGCGGCTCCCAGGCCGCAATCGGCTGCCCGGCGTTGCGACGCCCGATGATCGCGTTGATGCCGAGCCAGACGCCGAGCGCGAGAAATGCGCACGCATAGATGATCCAGAACAGGACACGATTGCGCGCGATCGCTGAAGACGCCATCACCGACTCAGTCCGCGACGTCAGGTTCGAAAAACGACCAGCGGATCTCGGGGAAACGCACCTTCATGTCCTTCTCGACCGCATTGATGTCGTCGATCAGGCTCAGCGCGGAACCGGTCGTGTTCATCTCCGCCTTGATCGCGACCATCACATCGGGTCCCAGTTGCAACGTGATCACGTTGAAGACGCGGCTGATCTCGGCACGCTGGCCCAGGAAATGGACGATCGCGGCTTTGAGGTCGGGATCGGCACTCTGCCCTATCAGCAATTCCTTGACCTCGATCGCGATGAATACCGCGATCACCACCAGCAACGCGCCGATCGCAAGCGTCCCGATCGCGTCGAATAACGGATTGCCGGTCGCAAGCGTCAACAGCACCGCAGCGAGCGCCAGCATCAGACCGAGCAAGGCAGCGAGATCTTCGCCGAACACGACGATCAGTTCGCTCTGGCGGCTGTCGCGGAACCACCGCCACAGACTGCGGCGGGCGCGCACCTTGCCGATTTCGCGCAGCGCGCCCCACATCGAGAAACTTTCCGCCGCGATGCCGAACGCGAGGACGCCGACCGCAAGCCACGGCCAGCGCAGCGGCTCCGGCTCTCGCAATTTATGCAGCCCCTCGTAGATCGAGAACATGCCGCCCACACTGAACAGCAACAGTGCAACCAGGAACGACCAGAAATAGATGGCCTTGCCGTGACCGAGCGGATGTTCCGCGGTCGCCGGTGCCCGCGCGCTGCGCAGGCCGAACAACAGCAGGACCTGGTTGCCGCAGTCGGCCAGCGAATGCACCGCTTCGGCAAGCATCGCGCCGGAACCCGTGGCAAGCGCCGCCCCGAGCTTGGCGACGAAGATCGCGAAGTTCGCGCCGAGCGCGAGGAAGATCGTGCGGAGCGAGTCGGCCTGCCCTGACATGCGGATTCCGGCGGATGGGACGCCGCGCAGTCTAGCAACCGGCCAAGCCTTCGCGTTCCCGGGCGCTTCACGGAAGGCGACGACGCGCCGAAAAGGCATCGCCGAATCCGGTCGGGCACGACCGGTGGCGGACGCTGCTCGGAGGCTGCCACCGAGCGGCGACTGCAATGAGGCCGGTCCGGGAAGAACTTCCAGCAGCCATACAAGGCCAACAATTCCAATTTCACTTATGCTGTGAAGTACACAACGATATTGGAGGCGCCATGCGCAAAACGTTCGTGTTCGCGTGTGCGACCCTGCTTGCCGACCCTGCCGCGGCAACGACGGTTCTGGTCAACACGCTGGCAGACGACGGTTCGAATGCCTGCCCCGCGACATGCACCTTGCGCGCCGCGATCGCGAGCGCCGCGGCGGGCAGCGAAATCCGATTCGCGCCGGTGCTCACTGCGAGCGCAACGCCCGACGCTCCGGCGAAGGTGGCGCTCAAGGGCAACGAACTCGTCGTCGACAAGACGCTTTCGATCATCGGTCCGGCAGACGGCGTGCTGATGGTCAGTGGGGAACACCAGTCACGTGTATTCCACGTGACGGCCGGCCAGGTCGAACTCGCGAACCTGCGCATCGCGAATGGCAGCGTGCTCGGCCAGGCGGGAGGCGACGCCGGCGGCGGCGGTCTGCGCGTGGAAACCTCCACCACCGTGTCGCTGATCGGCTGCGCCTTCGAAAACAATACCGCTAGCGGTGGCATGGGCGCTCCTTCCGGTGCAGGCGGTGGCGCCTATGGCGGCGCGATCTACAGTGCCGGCACTCTCGCCATCGGTTCGAGCAGTTTCACCGGAAACGCCGCAACCGGCGGCATGGGGGGCATGGGCACGCCGTCGATCTTCGTGCCACCGGCGCCACCCACTCCAGGCGGCCCCGGCGGCCCGGGCGGTGCCAGCGTCGGCGGCGCCATCTATCTCGCATCAGGCGTGATGGATGCCCACAACATCACCGTCTTCGACAACACCGCGACAGGCGGAAGCGGCGGCCCGGGCGGCTTCGGCCCCCTTCCCGGGCCACCGGGTCCCGGCGGCAGCGCGAGCAGCGGTGCCGTGGAAGGCACCACCGGTACCAACCTGTCGCTCGCATTCGCGACGATTGCAGCGAACCTCGCCTCCGCAGCGGTCGGCCAGAATGCTGGCGTCGGCGGCGTGACGGCGCCGAATGCGTCGATCCGAAGTTCCCTGCTTGCCGCGAATCTCAGGCAGGTCGGCGGCGGCAGCACGAGCACCGCGAACTGCTCGATCGCGTCGCTGAGCGCGGCAGGCGCCAATCTGTCCTCGGACGCGAGCTGCACGGGCTTCACGCTGACGAATACCGCCGTGGCCTTCAAACCGGGCGCACGGGTCGGCGGGACATGGAACCTGCTCCCGCTGCGGCACAGCGCCGTGATCGACGCAGCGCAGGATTGCACGCTGCCCGGCGGTACGCTGCTGACCGTGGACCAGGGCAGCCTGCCGCGCCCGATGGACGGCAACGGCGACGGCGTCGCCCAATGCGATCTCGGCGCAACCGAGGCGGACTACGTCTTCGTTGACGGCATGGACGGCTGATCACGCATGACCGATCGGCGGGAGAACCCATCTGCGTTCTCCCGCCCGAATGCGAAACGCCCGACCGGGCACCCCCTACTGCGTCACGCCGTCGTAGCCGTCGGCGAAGATCACGTCGTCGCGGCATGCGTTCGCCTGCGAGCCGACCACCATCACGTTGAACGCAGCATGGCTCGGGAAATAGGCGCCGGTTCCGGATGCGGTGGATTCGGAGAGGATGCTCCAGTGTCCCGATGCGCCGTTGTAGCCCGGAGCATAGGCCACGCTCAGCGGAATGTTGTCCAGATCGTGGCCGACGCTGCCGTTGTTGTTGTTCTTGGTGACCAGCGGCGCCGCGCAGGGATTGTTGTCGAGCAGCGGATGGGTCAGGACCAAGCTCGGCTGACTCGGAAATCCGCTCGTGTCGGCCGTGTAGGCGACGAACGCATTGTTCGACCCGGGCGTGGCCAGCACCACGTTGAAGCTGACGCCGGCGGGCATCGTGGCCGCGTCCTGATTGCGAATGGCCCAAGTGCCGCCGCTGTAGTCCACGCCCACGGAATGATCGTGATAGGTGCCGCCGCTTCCGCCCGGGTTCCAGTTGTGCAACACGAACGGCATGGAACCGACGCCGAGCTGCGGGTTGTTCATCCTCGTGGTGTCGCCGCTCGTATTCGATGCGGAGGTCAGCTGCTGGAACTGCGGCCGCGCCAGCCCGGGCACCAGCACGCTGAAACCACGCCCCAGTGACATCAAGTCCAGGTTCTCGTTGAACACCGCGTAGTGCAGAGGTGTTCCTACGAGTTCGAACACGCCCAGGTTGTCCGCTTGATCGGCAGGCGCCGCCGACGAATGCTGCGGCGTGGCGAGCACGATCGCATTGTTGTCACCGGCGGGAAATACGTAATCGTCCAGCACGGTGTAGTCGCTGACGGTGTTGCCGGTTCCTGATACATGCCTGCCAGGCTGATCGAAATTCGCGGTACCGATGGCATCGCCGCTGTACTCATAGGCGCCGATGTCGACGGTGCCGACGAACCGCGCCTCATCGTCCGCGTCCGTTCCGAATGGCGCCAAACCGGGCGCATCGGCGTTGTTGCCGTTGTCGATCGCGGGAGATCCGGATCTCAGGCGCAGATTGTGCGTGCCGATCAGCATCGGATCGCTGGTGATCGTATGCACCCCCAGTCCGCCTGAGTTGCTGCCATTGGCGTAGACGAGGTTGTAGTCATTGCTGATCGACGGATCGACATACAAACCGCTCTGCTGGCTGAACGCAACGATATTGTTTGCGACACGGCCGCTGATGCCGCTACCCGACACGAACAAGCCATGCGAATTCCAGGCTACGGTGTTGTTGCGCACGTATACCTGAGTGTTGGTCAGCCCCAGCTCCAGCGCAGCAGCGGTTGAACTCGTTGGAGACTGGATGCCGCTCACTGAATTGTTGTCAACGTACAGGGTGTTGCTGGCGCTGCCGGAATTCTGCGAGACAGCGATTCCAAAAAGGTCGCTGCCGAAAATCTGGTTCTGCACGATGGAAACCGTACCGCTCGAAGTCCCCCCTTCGGACACGGCAGCCCTGAGTGACTGGTTCGCCGCCCATATGTGGTTGCGTTGGAACGTGACTGTCCACGGGCTGCCTGTAACTGGCCCGTAGGCGCATATGCCATCCGGCAGACTGGTGCCAATGGGGGCGGACGTTATTTTCGCCACGTTGTCGGTCGCGATGAAGGTCGGCGCTGCAACTGCGCCCGCATTGGCCGCATAGTTGCCGAACGCAATCATGCCGCCGCAACCTCCGCCGTTCCCGGTGCTCTCGATGACGCGCGAATGAGTCACGACGTACGTGCTCGCCGTGTCGGAACGATGATTCACGCGGATGTAGCCACGCTGCACCGTCAGGTGATCCAGCGTGACGTTCATCGCACCCGTGACAGGGGAAGTGACCGTGATGGTATTGCCCGGCGTGAGAACCGCATCGACTACAGCACCGTCGTGTTCGGCAGTCAGCGTCAACGATTTGGTGATCGTCAGCGATTCGTTGATGAAGATCTGCGTGCTGTAGATCGGGACCAGTTGGGCGACGATCTGCACCGTATCGCCGGAAGCCGCAGCATCGATGCAGCCTTGCAGGCTGCTGTGGCAGGAACTGCTGGTGCCGGGGTTCGGGAAAATCAGGGTATTTGCGTACGCAAGCGGTGCAGCGAACACGGTCGCCAGCAGGGCCATCCGGACGAACGATGCGGTCGACATGGCGTTTCTCCCAATTCGCATGTGCATTCCCTCCGACGTGCGCTCGGCCGGGACTCGCCGGCCTCCGCACACCGTAAGCGCCGGCTGGGCGGCGATCACGCAGTTTTTGCGTTGCAACTAACAGGAAATTCCGGTTAGCCTTCGGGCCAGCGATTCCGGTGTGGGGCCGGCGCGCGCAACGACCCATCCGCAACCGATGCGTTCGCCCATGAGCCGCAGCGTCCCCGCCCTGTCCACCGAGCAAGTCGCGGCCTTCGTCGAGTTGGCGCGCCACGGCAGCCTGCAGCAGGCATCGCAAGCCCTGCACCTTTCCGCCGAGGGTTTACGCGGCCGCATCCTTGCGCTGGAAACCTCACTCGGCATCGCGCTTTACGAGAAGGCACGCGGCCGACGGGAAGAAGTCGCGCTGACCGCGCCCGGACGTCAGTTCCTGCAGAAGGCCGTCCGCTTTCTCGACCAGGCGCATGAACTGACGCGCCTGTTCGAACCGCGCAGTCACCCCAACGAAATCCAGCTCGTCGCCAGCCACTACCTGATGGCGTATGTGATCACCGACGCGGTGCGCGAGTTTCGCGAACAGCACCCGGAATACCTCCTGCGCCTGTCCACGCGCGCGGAAGCGCAGATCTTCGCCATGCTGCTGGGCGAACCGCACTGCGTGATCGGCGCCTGCACACCCACCGATTTCCCGCGCGGGCTGCGCCACCATCCATGGCGCACGGTCGGCTGGAGCCTGGTGGTTCCGCACGGACATCGCTGGGCGGAAGCGCGCACGGTGTCGCTCACGGATATCGCGTGCGAACCCCTGATCGTCTTCGAGCGCGGCTCGATCGGCAGATTGCACGTGCTGGAGACATTCTTTTCGCTGGGCTTGCAGCCCGCGATCCGCATGGAGGCGACGTCGACACCGCTGATCCTGAGCATGGTGGACGCAGGCCTGGGCGTGTCGATCGTGCCGACGCCGTCGACACCGGCGCCGCTGCGTGGCCTCGACGTCGCGGTCGTTCCGATATCCGAGCCGATCCGGCCGATCGAGACAGGGCTGTTCCTCCGCGCCGAATGGCAGGACGATCCCGGTGTCAAGGCGTTGCTCGACACCATCCTGGCACGCGGCGCCTGAGCGAATCGCACCGTCTCATCGGGCTCATCCGGGACGATGGTCCTCGAGCGCCGCCTGCGTCTTCTTGGGCAGGTTCGCGCGTACCAGTTCATAGGAGCGGCGCACGAATGCGTTCAACTCTTCACGCGAAAACCGCTCGGGTTCGGTCACGCTGATCCAGAACGCGCGCGCCATGTAATGCGCGGGCGCCATGCCGGGCTGTTCGGTCAGTTCGAGGAAGCGTTCGGTATCGACCTTGAACGAGAGCCGCCCGCGGTCAGGCCCGAGCGCGCACATCACCACGAACATCTTGTTCGCGACGCTGTAGACGAGATCGACCTCCCACTTGATCGAGCGCGTCACGCCCGGC
The DNA here is from genome assembly GCF_039523175.1 of Dokdonella soli. Taxonomy (NCBI): domain Bacteria; kingdom Pseudomonadati; phylum Pseudomonadota; class Gammaproteobacteria; order Lysobacterales; family Rhodanobacteraceae; genus Dokdonella; species Dokdonella soli. Next base: position 42,051 of record NZ_BAAAEU010000028.1, on the reverse strand, counting down.
CAGTGTGCGCAGAGCGCATCGAGGTCGTCATCACGCATACCCGTGGCCTGATCACTCATTGCGCCTGCTCCCCGGTAAACGTCCATCCTAGCCGGCTTGGCGCCACGTCGGTACCCATCGGAGTTCGTGCGCCGCGCGCTGCGTGCGCTCAGCGCGCTCGTGCTGCTGCTCGGCGCACTGGTCGCATTCGGCCGCGTGCGCGATCCCGGCTTCGGCATCGGTCGCCGCCTGTGGCCGAAACTCGCGCCGCTCGGTCGCCGGCTGTTGCCGGTGACCAACCCTGCCGCGCGCCTTCGCGTTCGGCATGCTCTGGGGCTGGATGCCGTGCGGGTTCGTCTACACGGTACTGCTGATCGCGACACTGCAACTCGATGCGCTCAACGCTGCCATGACCATGGCCGCGTTCGGCTTCGGCACCGCGCCAGCCATGCTCGCCACCGCGTTCGGCGCGCAGCGCTTCGTCGGCTTCACCGCGCGCCCAGCCGGGAAACGCGTTGCCGGCGTGGTGCTGCTGGCGAGCGCCGCGCTGACGCTCGCCGGACCGTGGCTGCTCGGCAACGCGCCCTGGCTGCATGCGTGGCTGCCGTTCGATTGCACGACGGCGCTTCGCTGAACGCCGCCTTCTCTCCTCTTCGCCGGGTTCGCCACGGACGTGGCATGCTTGCGGCGCCGCGTTATCGACTCTGGCAGCGTTCAATGCAGGGCATGAACGGAATGAGCGACGACCGATCCCGCACCCGTCCTCCACGTCGCGAGCGGCGCGCGCGCACGGCGCCGCGCAGCCGAGCGGGCGGCGAGGCATTCACGACGGCCGATGGCCGCACGCTGTTTCTGCGCCCGATCCGACCCGACGACGTCGAAGCGCTGCGTCGCGGGTTTGCACGGCTGACGCCGGAACAGGTGCGCCAGCGCGTATTCCATCGCATGACCGAGCTCACGCCGGATGTCGCCGAACTGCTCGCCAACGTCGATCCCGACAAGGGGGCCGCCTATGTAGCGACCGACGCCGAGGGCGAGATCCGTGGCGAGGCGCGCCTCTATGTCGACACAAACGTCGAAGGCGCGGAGTTCGCACTGGTCGTGGACCCCGAACTGACCGGCCAGGGCGTCGGCCGCACCCTGGTCCGGCGCCTCATCGACGAAAGCCGGCGCCGCGGCCTTTCGGAACTGTGGGGTTTCGTGCTCGCCGGCAACGGACTGATGCTCGACTTCGCGAGCCGGCTCGGCGCGAAGCGCGAAGCTGTCCCGGAAGAACCGGACCTCGTCCGCGTGCACTTCGACCTGCGCGATCCGCGCATCGGCGCCGACGACTGACACGGCGATCCCGTATCGTCAGTCCCGCATCAACGCTACGCACGCGGCGCGTCGATCAAGCCACGGGCGGAGCGACGGCTGCGTCGTGCGCGCGCCGCCTCCGCATCCACTCCTGCAACTGCTCGAAGTAGAGATAGATCACCGGTGTGATGTACAGCGTCAGCAGCTGCGAAGTGATCAGGCCGCCGACCACGGCGAGGCCGAGCGGCCGGCGCGCCTCGGCGCCGGCGCCTACGCCGAGCGCGATCGGCAAGGTGCCCATCAGCGCGGCGAACGTGGTCATCATGATCGGACGGAAGCGGATCACGCTGGCATCGACGATCGCATGCAGGGCGTCCTCTCCTTCGCGCTGCTTCTCGAGCGCGAAGTCGATCATCATGATCGCGTTCTTCTTGACGATGCCGATCAGCATGATCAGACCGACCGCCCCGTAGAGGTCCAGGTCCTTGCCGAACACCATCAGCGTGAGCAGCGCACCGAAGATCGCGGTCGGCAGGCCGGACAGGATCGTCAGCGGATGGATGAAGCTCTCGTAGAGGATGCCGAGCACGAGGTAGATCACGAAGATCGCGAGCATGAGCAGGATGCCCATGCCGGCGACCGATTCCTGGAACGACTGCGCGGTGCCCTGGAACGAGGTCGTGATCGTATCCGGCATCTTGAGCGCCGCGACCACCTTGTCGACACCCGCAACCGCGTCGCTGAGCGACATGCCCGGCGCGAGATTGAACGAGACCGTGACTGCGGGCACTTGGCCGAGGTGGTTGATCGTGGCCGGCCCGACCGAATTGCCGGTTTTCGTGACCGCCGACAGCGGCACCAGTTGCGGCGAGGTCGTGGCCGCATCGGCGGTCACGCTCTTCGGCGGCAAGGTTGGCGTGATGTAGATCGACGACAGCACGGACGTGTCGCCCTGCCGGTTCGGATCGACCTGCATCAGCACCCAGAACTGGTCCGATTGCGTGTAGATCGTCGAGACCTGGGCCGGACCGAATGCGGTGTACAGCGCATTCTCGATCGCCTCCGGGGTCACGCCGTAGGCCGCTGCGGCATTGCGGTCGATGCCGACGTCGAGTTGCGGATTCGCAATCAGCATGTCGCTGGTCACGTCCTGGAAACCCGGCACCTTGGCCAGCGCCGCGACCAGTTTCGGCGTCCATTCGAACAGCTGCCGGGTGTCGGTATCCTGCAGCACGAACTGGTAGGTGCTGTTGGTCAGCTTGCCGCCGATGCGGATCAGCGGCAGGTTCTGCGGGAACGCCTGCAGGCCGGTGATGCCGTGCAGTTTCGGCCTGAGTTCCTGCACGACCTCGTCGGCGCTGCGGCGCTCGGAGGGCGGCTTCAGGTTGACGATCATGCGGCCGAGATTCAGCGTCGCGCTGCTGCCACCGGCACCGACGAAGGCCATCACGTTGTCGACGTTCGGGTCCTTGCGGATGATGTCCACGGCCTGGCGCTGCTTGGCCATCATCGCGTCGAAGCCGATGTCCTGCGCGGCCTGGGTGAACACGAACAGCTGCCCGGTGTCGTCGTTCGGCAGGAAGCCTTTCGGAATGCGCACGGCGAGCAGCGCGGTCGCGACGACCAGCGCGAAGAACACCATCAGCACGGCGAAACGGTGCTGCACGCAGGCCCCGAGCGTGCGCCGGTAGAAATCCTGGGCCGCGTCGAACGCGCGCTCGCAGGCCTGGTAGATGCGCCCGTGCCGCGCCCCATGCAGCGGTTTCAGCATGCGGCTGCACAGCATCGGCGTCAGGCTCAGGCTGACGAGCCCCGAAACCAGCACGGCCGCGACGATGGTGACCGCGAACTCGCTGAGCAGGCGGCCGATGATGCCGCCCATGAACATGACCGGGATGAACACCGCCGCCAGCGACAGTGTCATCGACACGATCGTGAAGCCGATCTCCTTCGCGCCGTCGAAGGTCGCGGTCCAGCGGTCCTTGCCCATCTCCATGTGCCGCGAGATGTTCTCCAGCATCACGATCGCATCGTCGACGACGAAGCCGACCGACAGGGTCAGCGCCATCAGCGACAGGTTGTCGATGCTGAAACCGAGCGCATACATCACCGCAAACGTGCCGACGATCGACATCGGCAGCGCCAGCGACGGAATCAGCGTGGCCGAGACGTTGCGCAGAAACACGAAGATCACCATCACGACCAGCGTGAGCGCGAGCAGCAGGCTGAACTTCACGTCGGTGACCGATTCGCGGATGCTCTGCGAGCGGTCGTAGATCACGTTGAGCTCGGCGCCGGCCGGCAGCGAACGCTCGAACACCGGCAGCGTGGCCTTGATGTCCTCGACGACCTTGATCGTGTTGGTGCCGGGCTGTTTCTGGATCGCGAGCACGACGCCGCGCTGGTCGTTGATGAACGCGCCGCCCTTGTCGTTCTGTACGCCGTCGTAGACGCGGCCGATGTCCTTCAGGCGCACCGGCGCGCCGTTCTGGTAGCTGACGATCAGGCCGCCGAAGGCTTCCGCGTCGTGCAGCTGGCCGTCGACCATCACGTTGTAGACGCGGTTCGGCCCGTACAGCGTGCCGGTCGGCAGGTTGACGTTGCCGTTCGAGACCGCCTTCGCCACGGTGTCGATGCCGAGGCCGCGGCCGGCCAGCGCGTCGGGATCGAGGTCGATGCGCACGGCGTATTTCTGCGAGCCGTACACGTTGACCTGGGCGACGCCGTTGACGGTCGAGATGCGCTGCGCCAGCGTGTTCTCGGCATATTCGTCCAGTGTCGACAGGCGCAGCGTCTTCGAGGTGAACGCGATGTAGAAGATCGGCGAGTCGGCCGGATTCACCTTGCGGAACGTCGGTGGCGTCGTCATCTGCGTCGGCAGCTGGCGCAGCGCGGCCGAGATCGCGGCCTGTACGTCCTGTGCGGCGGCGTCGATGTTGCGCTCGAGCGAAAACTGCAAGGTGATCGAGGTGCTGCCGAGCGAACTCGTCGAGGTCATCGAATCGACCGCGGGGATCGTTGAGAACTGTTTCTCCAGCGGCGTCGCGACGGCCGACGCCATCGTCTCCGGCGACGCGCCGGGCAGCGAGGCAGACACCGAGATCGTCGGGAAATCGACATTCGGCAACGCCGCGACCGGCAACGAGCGGTAGCCCACGATGCCGAACACGAGAATGCCGACCATGACCAGCGTGGTCATGACCGGGCGCCGCACGAAGATCTCGGAAACGTTCATGGACCCGGACCTGCAGCCGACGCCGCCTCCGTTCCGGATCCGGATCCCGCCCCGGTGACCTTCAGCGATGCGTTGTTCTCCACGCGCGACTGGCCGTCGAGCACGACCGTCTCGCCCGCGGCTAGGCCTTTCTCGATCACCGCCTGACCCTCGACGGTGCGCGCGACCGTCACGCTGCGCTGCTCGGCGCGCTGATCGGGTTTGACCACGAACACATAGGCTCCGTCGGGCCCGTTCTGTACGGCATGGTCGGGCAGCACGACCGCATTCTGATCGTGCCCCAGGGTCAGGCTCACGCTGACCAGTTGGCCCGGCCATAGCACATGCTCGGAATTGCCGAACTCGGCACGCAGCTTCACGGTTCCGGTGGTGCTGTCGACCGCGTTGTCGACGAACGCAACCTTGCCGTCGACCGGCCTGGCGACGCCGGCGATCGTCACGCTGGCATCGAGCGGTACGTCCTTCTGCGCAACCAGCACACGCCCGAGCAGGGAACCCGGCAGCGCGAAGTTCACATAGATCGGCGCGATCTGGTTGATCACGACCAGCGCGTTGGTGTCGTTCGCCTTCACCACATTGCCGGGCTGGATCAGGATGCGGCCGATACGGCCTGCGAGCGGCGAGCGGATCTCGGTATAGCCGAGCGTCACCTTCGCCGCGGCGACGTTCGCCTGATCCACCTTCACGGCCGCCGCGGCCGCCGTGAGGTTCGTGCGGTACTGCTCCATCTGGTCCGCCGACAGGTAGCCCTTCGCCGCGATGCCCTCGTAGCGCTTGACCTGCGAACGCGCCTGCTGGAGCGTGGCCTGGTCCTTCGCCTGCGCGGCTTCGGCCTGGTGCAGCGCCGCCTCGGCGGGGCGCGGATCGATGCGGAACAGCAGCTGGTTCACGGCGATATCGTCACCGTCCTTGACGAAGGACTGCAGCAGCTGCCCTTCGACCAGCGACTTCACCGCGACGCTGTTGATCGCCTCGACGCGGCCGACCACGTTGACCAGGACCGGCATGTCGCGCGTCGCCGCCTTCACCACGGTCACCGGAACCGGCGGCACGGCAGGCGGCGCGTGCTGGCGCGAGCAGGCCGCGAGCGCGAGCGCGGACACGAACGCGACGAACGGAACACACCGAAATCCGATTTCAGGGAACCTCATGCAGCCCACACTCCGCAGGGTGACTTGCTACAACGCAGCATTTTGACTGATTGCAGCGGACGCCGTTCGTCGCCCGCCCGTAAGCGTTCAGTAAAGAGGCAGCGTGACCTATGGCCTAGGGATGCTCTGATCCATGCCGCGCAGCCGGCATGAGGTTCGCCACGACAACCAGGGAGTATCGCGGCGTCCTGCTAGAATTGCGCCCTTTCGCGCTGCGCATACCGATGCTGCGGCGCTGTCGCTGTTTGGCCACCTATGTCTCCCACGTTGCTGACTCCTTCCCTTCCGACCTCGACCAGGCAACGCCGTTACTGGTCTGCCCCGCATGGCGCTGCGCTCGCGCTGGCGCTGGCTGAAGCCGGCCGCTCGCACAACGGACTCGTCGTCGCGGTCGCACACGACACGCACGCGGCGCATGCGCTCGAAAGCGAACTCTCGGTGTTCGCCGGCAATGACATCGAGGCGCTGCAGTTCCCGGACTGGGAAACCCTGCCCTACGACCTGTTCTCGCCGCATCCGGACATCGTCTCTCAGCGCATCGCGACGCTGTACCGTCTGCCTGCGCTGAAGCGCGGCGTGCTGGTGGTTCCGGTCGCCACCTTGATGCAGCGGCTCGCCCCACGCAGCTACGTGACCGGCTCCGGCCTCGTGCTGGAACTGAAGCAGAAGCTCGACATCGCCAGCGAACAGCGCCGTCTCGAAGCCTCCGGCTACCGCAACGTGCCGCAGGTGCAGGAACCCGGCGACTTCGCGGTGCGCGGCGCGCTGCTCGACATCTTCCCGATGGGCAGTACCGAACCCTATCGCATCGAACTGTTCGATGACGAGATCGACTCGATCCGCACCTTCGATCCGGAAACCCAGCGTTCCGACCACAAGGTCGATTCGGTGCGCCTGCTGCCCGCGCGCGAATTCCCCCTGACCGAGGAATCCGCGAAGGCGTTCCGCAATACGCTGCGCGAGCGCTTCCCGATCGACCCGCGCCGCTGTCCGCTGTACCAGGACATCAAGGAAGGCGTGACGCCGGCCGGCATCGAGTACTACCTGCCGCTGTTCTTCGAACGCACCGAAACCTTGTTCGACTATCTCTCGAACGACACGCTGTTCGTGCTCGGCGCCGGTGTGCTGGAAGCGGCCGAGGCCTTCTGGACGAACGCGGCCGAGCGCTACGAACAGCGCTCGCACGATGTCGAACGCCCGATCCTGCCGCCAACCGAGCTGTACCTGCCGCCGCAGCTGCTGCGCGAACGTCTGAACAACGAACTGCGCGTCGATATCGTCGCGAAGAATGCGAACGAGCACACGATCGACCTCGGCACGCAACCCGCGCCGAGCCTGCCGCTGAACCGCAAGGGCGAGGAGTTCGGCGAAGACCTGAAGCGCTTCGTCGCCGCATACCCGGGACGCGTGCTGATCGCGGCGGACTCGGCCGGTCGGCGCGAGGCGCTGATCGAGCAGCTGGCCGTCGCGCATCTGCGGCCGGCCACGGTCGCGTCGTGGCATGACTTCGCGCAGATCAAGCCCTCTCCCCCAGACTTGTCTGGGGGAGAGGGAGCAAGGCGCTTCGCCATCACCGTCGCCGCGCTCGAACAAGGCTTCGCACTCACCGAGCCCGCGCTGACCGTCCTCACCGAACGCGAACTGTTCGGCGAGCGCGCGCAGCAGACGCGCCGGCGCAAGCGCGCCGCGCGCGATCCCGAAGCGATCGTGCGCGATCTCGCGGAACTGTTGATCGGCTCGCCGATCGTGCATGTCGACCATGGTGTCGGCCGCTACCAGGGCCTGCTCAAGCTCGATGTCGGCGGTGAGAAAGCGGAGTTCCTCTCGATCGAATATGCCAAGGGCGACAAGCTCTACGTGCCGGTCGCGCAGCTGCATCTGGTGTCGCGCTATTCCGGCACCGCGCCGGAATTTGCGCCGCTGCACGCGCTTGGCGGCGACGCCTGGGAGCGCGCCAAGAAGAAGGCGGCCGAGAAGGTCCGCGACGTCGCCGCCGAACTGCTCGCGATCTATGCGCAGCGCGAGGCGCGCCAGGGCAGCGCGATCCCGGTTGATCGCGAGATGACCGAGCAGTTTGCCGCCGCATTCCCGTTCGAGGAAACGCCGGATCAGGCCACCGCGATCGACGCCGTCATCGCCGATCTGGCTTCAACGAGGCCGATGGATCGGGTGGTCTGCGGCGACGTCGGCTTCGGCAAGACCGAAGTCGCGCTGCGTGCCGCGTTCGTCGCGGCGACCGCCGGCAAGCAGGTCGCCGTGCTCGCACCGACCACCCTGCTCGCCCAGCAGCACTACCAGAACTTCCGCGACCGCTACGCCGACTGGCCGATCAGGGTCGAGGTGCTGTCGCGCTTCAAGTCGAAGAAGGAAGTCGCCGACGCGCTCGCGAAACTCGCCGCCGGCCAGGTCGATGTAATGATCGGCACGCACAAATTGCTGCAGGCCGATGTGAAGTTCAAGGATCTCGGCCTGGTCATCATCGACGAGGAACAGCGCTTCGGCGTGCGCCAGAAAGAGGCGCTGAAGAAGCTGCGTGCCGAGGTCGATCTGCTCACCCTGACCGCGACGCCGATCCCGCGCACGCTGAACATGGCGATGGCCGGCCTGCGCGATCTTTCGATCATCGCGACGCCGCCGGCGCACCGCATGGCGGTCAAGACCTTCATCGGCCATCACGACCCGGCGCTGATCCGCGAGGCGCTGCAGCGCGAGCTGGCGCGCGGCGGCCAGGTCTATTTCCTGCACAACGAAGTCGACACGATCGAGAAGACCGCACGTGAACTCGGCGAGTTGATGCCCGACGCGCGCATCCGATTCGCGCACGGCCAGATGCCGGATCGAGAACTCGAGCAGATCATGCTCGACTTCTACCGGCAGCGCTTCAATGTGCTGGTCGCGACCACGATCATCGAATCCGGCATCGACGTGCCGAGCGCGAACACGATCATCATCAACCGCGCCGACCGCTTCGGCCTCGCGCAGTTGCATCAGCTGCGTGGTCGCGTCGGACGTTCGCACCATCGCGCCTACGCGTACCTGATCATCCCGGACCATCGCTCGATCACCGCCGATGCCGAGAAACGCCTCGAGGCGCTCGCCTCGCTGGAAGAACTCGGCGCCGGCTTCACCCTGGCCACGCACGATCTGGAAATCCGCGGCGCCGGCGAGCTGCTCGGCGAAGAGCAGAGCGGCCAGATCGAGGAAGTCGGCTTCTCGCTCTACACCGATATGCTCGACCGCGCCGTGCGTGCGCTGAAGAGCGGCAAGGTGCCGGATTTCGACCTGAGCCAGGAACACGAGACCGAAGTCGAGCTGCACCTGCCCGCACTGATCCCGGACGACTACCTCGCCGACGTGAACACGCGCCTGACCCTGTACAAGCGCATCGCCAGCGCGCGCAACGACGATGAACTGCGCGAGCTGCAGGTCGAGATGATCGATCGCTTCGGCCTGCTGCCGGACCAGGTCAAGCACCTGTTCGCGGCCACCGCATTGAAGCTCGCCGCGACGCCGCTCGGCATCCGCAAACTCGAAGTCGGCGCCGCCGGCGGCCGCGTGATCTTCCGCCCGCAACCAGCGATCGAACCGATGACCGTGATCCGCCTGATCCAGTCGCAACCGCGCGTCTATGCGCTGGACGGGCAGGACAAGCTCAAGTTCAAGATGCCGCTCGACGGCGCCGCCGAACGCCTGCGTGCAGCGAATGACCTGCTGGCGACGCTCGGTGCGCGCGTGGCCGCCTGATTGCGTCCGTCGAGATTCGCCGCCATACACCGCATCCGTAGAGGAATTCCGCCGCGGATGCCTGCACCCACACACCCATGACGAACCCCGCAATGTCCGACGATTTCCTTTATCGCTTCCAGCTCGAACGCGCCGGCGTGGGCGGCGCGCTCGTGCGCCTCGATCAGAGCTGGCAGCGCGTATGCACCAACGGCGACTACACCCGGCCGCTGGCCGAACTGCTCGGCAAGACCGTGGCGGCGAGCGCGCTGTTCACCGGTTCGATCAAGTTCGAGGGCCGCTTGTCGATCCATCTGCGCGACAGCGGTCCGCTGCGACTGCTGTTCGCCGACTGCACGCACGACGGAGAACTGCGCGGCATCGCGCGCTGGGACGGGGCGCTACCGCAGGCGCCAGTGCAGCTCGAATCGAGCGCGCGCCTCGCGATCACGATCGAAAACGCGGCGACCGACACCCGCTACCAGGGCCTCGTGCCGGTCGAGGGCACGGAACTCGCCCGCGCGTTCGAGGGTTATTTCGAGCGCTCCGAACAGTTGCCGACACGGATCGTGCTCGCCGCAGCCGACGACCGCTGCGGTGGCCTGATGCTGCAGCAGATCGCCAGCAGCGGCGGCACCGCGGTGGGCGACGCCGACGGCTGGAACCGCGTCGGCCACCTGCTCGCAACCCTGACCCGCGAGGAACTGCTCGGCCTGCCGCCGGAGCAGGTCCTGCTACGCCTGTTCCATGAGGAAGGCTTGCGCCTGCAGCCGGCGCAAGCGCTGGCGTTCGGCTGCACCTGTTCGCGCACGCGAGTCGAGGACATGCTGCGCTCGCTCGGCCGCTCGGAAAACGAGTCGGTACTCGCCGAGCAGGGTTCGATCGACGTCAACTGTGAATTCTGCAATCGTCGCTACGTCCTCGACGCGGAGGACGTCGCAGCGATCTTCGCCTCGACGCCACAGACCTCTGCCCCCGTGACGCGGCACTGAGCGTCACCAGGATCGCCGCACCATGCCCAGCCGCGCTCGCGAACTTGTCGACGCCCTCGTTCTGAGTCCGCATCCCGAGGGCGGCCATTACCGCCGCGTGCACGCATCCTCGCTGCACGTGCGTCTGGAGGGCAATGAACACCGGCGCGCCGCGCTGACCGCGATCCACTATCTGCTCGCCGCCGGCGAAGTCAGTCGTTGGCATCGCGTCGATGCGGACGAGAGCTGGCATCACGCCGAAGGCGAGCCGTTGGAACTGTTCGTGTTCGATCCGGCTGCGCGCCGCCTCGACCGCCATCTGCTCGGCCGCTTCGACGCGACGACCGGCGCTTCACCGCTCGTCGTCGTCCCGGCCGGCTGCTGGCAGGCCGCACGCGCGCTCGGCGACTACGTACTGGTGGGCTGCAGCGTCGGGCCGGGCTTCGAGTTTGCCGGCTTCACGCTGCTCGCCGATGCGCCGGATGTGGCGGCGCTGCTCATGGCGATGCGCCCGGAACTCGCTGCGCTGGCCTGAGCGCAGCGAGGCCGCGAACACACGGCGCTGTCCATCGCACGGCCTTCACTGCGCGTCGCGCCTGCGGTGGCGAGCCTCCCCCGTCATATCGGCGCGCCCGGCGGGATCACCGGCAACGATCGCAGTTTCACCGACTTCGGATCGGCGAGGTACTTGACGATCGTCGCGGCCGCTTCGGTGCGGCTCGCGGCGACGCCGGCTTGACCGGGATTCTTTGCCAGCCACTTCTGCCATTGCTGCAGCGACGCGCGCAGTTCGGCATCGACCTGCGCATGCAATTGACCGGCGTCGAGCGTGTTGAGCAGCGCATCGAGCACGACCCAGTTCGCGGCCGTCTGCACCGCGTCGCCGGCCGGCAGGTTGTTGCCGATCGCATCACGCTGCCAAGTGCCACGGAATGTTGCGTCGAGCACGTCGGCAATGCCGGGTTCACGTGGATCGCGCGCATGCTGCCACGCTACGCGGTTCAGGCGCTGCGGCGCGAACAGGAACTGCGTGGTCTGCGCAGCAGCGGCTTCGACCGCAGCGAACGCATCGAACAACGGCGTGCTCTTCGTCGCGAAGTATTCACGATTGCGTACGTAGTCGTTGCCGGGTGGAGTGACCAGATCGAGCACATTGGCCGGCAGCGCGAGTTGTTCCGCGCCAAGCGTCGCGACAAGACGATCGAGTGCGGCGCGCTGCGCGCCCGCGGGCACCGGCTTCGAGCCGGCCTGGCGATCCGCAGCTTGCGAGTACGCGTATTCCGCTCCGCCGACGAGACGCGCGACCGCTTCGGTCTGATAACGATGCAGCAGGTAGACCGGCACCAGTCGCGCTTCGAGTTCACCGGCCTGGCGTTCAGGCGGCAGTACGCCGATCGAAAAAGCGTCAAGCGCCTTGCGCCGCACGGCGAGCAGGTCGTCGAATGCCTTCAGCGTGTCCGGACCGAAGTCCCAGAGCAGCCCATCGGGTTCAGCATCGCCGGGCGCGCGCGCGTCCGGATCGCTGACATAACGGAAACCGGCCTTGGCGATATCGGCGCGCAGCTTCGCCAGCGACGCGGCTTCCGTGCCGGGTGCGAACTGGCCATAGGCATGCGCGACGATGAAATCGTCCCACGGGCCCACGCCGACGCCGTACGCATTGTCGAGGCTGATCGCGCCATCCGCGCCGAGCTTCAGCAGCGGATGCGGATAATCCATCACCGAGCCGTTGCCGAGCCGGCTCGCGGCGAAGTTGTGCGCGAAGCCGAGCGCATGGCCGACCTCGTGCGCGGCGAGTTGGCGCAGGCGCGCGAGCGCCATCTGCTCGGCCTGCCCTTTCAACCCGGCCGCGTTCGCCTTGTCGTACGGTGCGAGCAGGCTCTCGGCGATCAGGATGTCCTGGCGCACGCGCTGCGATCCGAGCGTGACCGAGCCCTTGATGATTTCACCGGTGCGCGGGTCGACGATCGGCTGGCCGTAGGACCAGCCGCGCGTGTAGCGATGCGCCCAGGTGATCAGGCTGTAGCGGATGTCCATCGGATCGACGCCTTCCGGTAGCAGCTCGACGCGGTAGGCGTCCTTGAAGCCGGCCTTCTCGAACGCGCTCTTCCACCAGTTCGCGCCGTCGAGCAGCGCCGAGCGCACCGGCTCCGGCGCACCGCGATCCAGGTAGAACACGATCGGCTTCTTCACCGCACTTTGCGCTGCGGCCGGATCGGTCTTGTCGAGCCGGAAGCGCGGCTGGAAACGCACGTCGATGCTCGACGCGAGCGGCTGCGCATAGTCGTAGTACCCAACGCTGAACGCGCCCGACGCCGGATGGTAGGCGCGCGGCGCAAAGCCCGGGCTCGGCAGGCGCACGAGGCTGAGATGCTGACGGAACGTCAGGCTCTGCGCATCCATCGCCACGTCCTTCACGAACGCGCCCTCGCCCGGGCCCTTGAAGGTCAGCTGCGCCTCCAGTTCGGTGTTGTCCGGAAAGCTCTTCGCCTCGCCGAGCGAGACCGCGCTGCGCTTGTCGTCGACCTCGTACTTGCCCTGCTTGGTCTCGGCCAGTCGGCTGGCGATGCCGTGGCGATCCGAGATCAGCAGCGGGCTCACGTCGATGACCAGCTCGGCATCGGCGCCCTTGCGCTCGGCGACGATGTCGGCAGCCCACAGCACGGATTCGGCGAACGCCTGGCGCACGCTGAGCGCCTCGTCGGGGTTCGGCGACACCGCGCGGAACTTCGTGTTGTCCTCGACCAGCAGCAGGCGCGCGCCGACACGACGGAACTCGACCAGGTGCGATTCGCCGCTCTGGCCGCGATCGAGGCCCACGTCATTGGATCCGAGCGCCCACGGCAACGACGTGACCAGCAACAACGGCGTGTCCAGCTTGCGTACGCCGAGCAGCACACGGCCTTTTGCGGTGTCGCGATAGACGTCGAAGAAGCCGGCAGCATGCTCCATGCCGCGCGTCGCCGCGGCAACATCGAGCGGCGCCTTTGCCTCGGCCTTGGCCGCGACTGCGTCGGCAGCCGTGGCGGTCGTGACTGCGAACGATGCGGTGAGAACCGCGCAAACCATCCGGCCGATACGCTTCATCGTCTTCCCCCTTGCCTGGACCAACACCCGAGCCTGCACGATCAGCGGCGCTGCCCCATGTGCCAAACATCATGCCCATGGAATGACAGGGATTCGCTGCTCGACGAGTGCGGGCCGTGCCCTGGAGCGTCGCGGCGCCAGGGCGAATGGATAGCCTCGCCGATTCAACGGGTCAGCGCACCCATGCGTTCGCGCAGCTCGGCAAGTTCGGCGCGCAACGCGTCCGCCTCCGCCTCCAGGCGCTCGACGCGCTCCTGCAGGTCGGCGCGCGCGGCGATCGGCGGCGCCGCTGCGGATGCGACGAACGCATCCGCCGCAACCGGGCCGCACAACAGGTGCATGTAACGGTCCTCGCGCTGGCCGGGGCCGCGCGCGAGGCGCACGACGAGCGACGGTTCTCGCCCGATCAAGCGGTCGAGCGTGTCGCGCACGTCGTCGAGACCCGGAAACTCGGCGAGCCGATCGGTACGCGTCAGCAGCTCCCCCAGCGTCTGCGGGCCGCGCAGCAGCATTACGCAGAGCACCGCCCGCTGGCGTGCGGTCACGCCGTAGATTGCATCGAAGCGATGTTCGTAGCGCATCGCTCGTTGCGAGGCCGGCGCCACGCGGACCAGCCCCTTGCCTTCCATTGCGCGCAGTGCATGAGCGACCGCGCCCGTTTCAAGCTGCATGAGCGGCTCGCGGCTGGTCTTCTGGTTGCAGGCTGCAACGATCGCATTGACGGTGAGCGGATACACCTCGGGCGTGATCGCGGCTTTCTCGATCAGGCAACCGAGGATGCGCGCCTCGATCGCGTCGAGCGGCTGTAGTTCGATCGATTCACTTGCGTTGGGCGGTGTTGCATCTTCCACGGAGGACTCATCGATTTGGGCGAGTCGCATCAGTGTAGCGCGCCCAATCCCCTCTCCCCCATCGCAACGCGATGGAGGAGAGGTCGCATGGTTCAATCGAAGCCGTTCGCGAAGATCCGATCCGTGATCGGCGCGAACACATAGGTGCCGGCTTCCTGGGCGAATGCGAACACACGACCGTCCGGCGCCAGCGCGAGCCTGCTCACGAAGAATCCGGTCTCATGCCGTGCAGTCTGCACCGGCGCCTGCGGGTGGCTCACATCGACTTCGTCGACACCCTCCTCGTTGCCGACATAGGCAACGGTGCCGACCACGACCACCGCATGGGCGACGTTGTAGTTCGGCAGGCTCGCGCTGCCCGGCAGCGTCACGCTGCCGAGCAGAACCGGATTCGCCTTGTTGCTGGTGTTGACAATGCGCAGGCTGCCATCGTCGCAGGCGACATAGGCCGTGTTGCCATCGGCGCTCACATCGACGCCACCCGCACTGGCGCAGTCGGAGTACTGGCCGACCAGCAACGGGGCGGCGGGATTGGAAACATCGACGACGCGCAGGCCGCCGGTGCCGAAAGCGCTTCCATCGACGAGGAAGGCGTAGTTGCCGCGCACGGTGAGGTCAAAGGTCTGGCTGGTCGTAAGCGATCCGAGCTCCTGCGGACTCGCGGGGTTGGAAACGTCGAGAATCTTGAAGATGCCGCCGTTGGTCGTGCTGGCGACATAGACACGGTTGCCATGTGCCTCGATCGCGCTGGCGAACGGAAAGGCGAAGCGACCGAGTTCGGTCGGATTCGCGGGATCGGCGAGGCTGGCGATCAGCACGCCGTAGCCCCAGGCCGCGAGATAGGCGCGGCCGCCGTCGACGGACATGTCTTCCATGTCTCGCGCAGCAAGACTGGCCGGCAGGGCCGCGTCGTAGCGTCCAAGCGAAGCCAGCGTCGTCGCATTGAACGCGCCGAGGCCATAGCCTTCCTCGGCGAAGTAAGCATGCGAGGCATCGAAGTCGCCGGCATGAACCGAGACTCCGAACGGCAATGTGAAACTCGCCGCGAGCACCGGATTCAAGGGGTCGCTGACGCCGAGCACCAGACCGCGATCGGTGTGGGTCAGGATCACCGGGCCGAACGACGTGGCGGCGGCCTGGTCCGGAGCGAACGCGTCCATCGCGACCGTGCGCAACAGGGTCGGCGCGCTCGGTGTGGTGAAGTTCCAGACCTGGATGCCGCTCGCGCCGACCAGGTACAACACGTTGCCGGCGCGGATCGCGTGGGTCGCCACGGCAATCGGAGCATCGAACACCTTGGTGATGTGGGCCGGATCGTGCAGGTCGTAGACCATCAGATCATTGCCAACACCGATCGCATAGCCATCGGTCAGCACCGCGCGCAGCACGATGCTTCCGTCGAGTGCGGTGTTGCCGACCTCGACAGGAGCCGCCGGATTGGAAACGTCGACGACGTGGACGACGCGACCTCCGATGAAACTCGACCCGGTGGTCAGCAACTTGCCGCCGTACACGCCCATCGCATCGAATTCATACACGCCGCTGACCATGCCCGCATACACCGGCGCGAGCGGGTTGCTGGCATCGAGTACGACCAGGCCGTTGTCGGCATCGCCCAGATACACGTAGTTGCCGGCCGCGGCGAGACCCACCGGCCGCTTCATGGCCCCGGCGACATAGTTGTCGATTTCCGCGACCGCCAGCGGATGCGCCGGATCGGCCAGCGAATAGATCGTGATGCCGCCGGTATCGGACGGGCTGTTCCACGCCGCATAGAGGTATCCACCGACCATCGCGAGCGCGCGCACCGGGCCCGGCGCAGGCGCCCGGTTCGTGCGGTCCGCCACCACCGGATGGGCCGGATCGGTCATGTTCCAGGTCGTCAGGGTGGTGCCGGTGCCGACATACAGATAGTTGCCCTGCGCGACCGGCGGCGACAGCGAACCCCCGCCGACGTCGGCGAGCGTCAGCGTGGCCGACTGGGCGGCACCGACGAAAATCAACAGACTCAGCAATATGAAGCCACCGGCACGCAGCAATTTCATGGTCGGACGTTCCTCGGTTGTTGACGACGACAGGATTCGCGGACACGACCGCGGCGCGCACGTCTGCGCCGGGTCGGTGCCTCATCGAATACGCCGTGGATTGTCAGCGACGATTTGTGGATGCGCATGCAGCATCGATGTCCTGACGATGCGAAATCGGTGAATCGCGGCGTAACGTTCGATTTTCCATGCGATTTCCGATGCGATCAGGGCGACTCGTCCAACCCGGGCGGCGGCTGCTCGGGCGAAATCCGCCTTGCACCCTCCTCCGCCTTGCGCGCGGCGTCCTCGTTGCCGAGGGCGCGATGCAACGCGATTTGCGCGCCTGCCGCGCGCAGGTCGCGATCCGCCCACGGCGCGATCCGGCCGGCGACGACCCGCGCGGCGTTCAACTGGCTGGCTCTGACCAGCGCAGCGAGGTAGGGCGTCGCGATGGCGACGAGGTCTTCCGGCACGTTGAAGTGCTCGGCCGACCGCATCGCCACGGCGAATTGTTCGAGCGCGACCTCATGCCGCCCGGCCGCCCAGCTCTGCTCCGCCTCAGCCAGGGTCGCGTACATCCCGCGCCAGTCGTCAGAGGCGCTGTCGACCCAGGCGCGCAGACCGCGCGTGGCCGCCGCTGCCTCCTCGGCGTGGCCGCCCTGTCGCAATGCACGCGTGCGCAGCAGCAACGCCTTCGTGTACGACGCCGCATCCGCGTCGCGCAGCCCAGGCACCAAAGCATCCGTCGAGCGTTGGGCGGCGATATCCGCTTCACCGCGACGAAACGCGATCCGTGCCGCCAACGCACCGGCCAGCGCGCGCGTAACGAGATCGCTGCGCGGGTCCGAGTCGGTGCGAATGCGCTCGATCAGCGCCTGCGCCTCGCTGTATCTGCCCAGATCGGCCAAGGCTTCGGCTCGCACGCACGTCAAGGTCCAGCGCAATCGCAGGTTGTTCGTGTGCGACTCGGGAGGCCAGAAGCGTTCGGTCGTCGTCAACGCGGCACCAAAATCAAGCATCTCGCGCTCGGCGATCGCCTGCTGTGCGAGCGTATGCGCGAGGCCCTCGCGCGC
The DNA here is from genome assembly GCF_039523175.1 of Dokdonella soli. NCBI lineage: Bacteria > Pseudomonadati > Pseudomonadota > Gammaproteobacteria > Lysobacterales > Rhodanobacteraceae > Dokdonella > Dokdonella soli. The sequence continues at coordinate 24,658 of NZ_BAAAEU010000028.1, read as the reverse complement.
GCCCACCTGTTCGAACTCGCGCACCGCAGCCTTGAGAACCGGCAACGCGTCGGCCGGACGGTGCCGCATCAACAGGAACTCGCCTGAATTGACGTCGACGGCCGCGACGCCCAGACCGTCGCCGACCGTCTCCAGCTCGATGCGTGCACGCGACAATTCACTGGTCGCCTCGTCGAAGCGCGACTTCTCGGCGAGGACCGCAGCGCGCCCGAGATAGGCAATGCCGAGTACTTCGGAGTCGGATTGTCCCCGGCGCAGCGAGATCGCCTCATCGTAGAGTTCGTTCGCCTTGTCCAGTTGATTCTGGCGCAGGTACGCCACGGCAAGCGTGATCGACGCGCGAGCCCGCAACGCAGCGTCGCGCTGCGGCGAGAGCCGGTCCAGCAGGATATGCAGGCGCGTTTCGACCGCCCGATAGTCGCCTGTGCGCAGTTCGATCTGCGCCATGCGCTGTTCCACGCGCGGCTGCTGCTGCAAGTCCGGCGGGGCACGCGTGATCAGGTCGCGTGCCTGATCGAGCTGATCGGCCAGCATGGCCGCTCCCGATCGCTGCAGCAGTTCCTCCAGCGCGGGCGACAACGGTTCGGCGCTGACGACGTTCGGCGTATGCCCAAGCTTGCGCAGCAGCAGGTCCGCTGCTTCGCGGCCGGCCTTGATCGCGTCGTCCGCTTGCGCCTCGACGCTCAACGTGCGCTGCGCGCCCCATGCGTCGAGGCGCACGTTCCAGCGATTCCCTTCGACGCGCACGCGCGGCAGCACGCGCAGCGCCGCGACCTTTGCGAGCCGCGTGTCGTGCAGCAGGTCGTCGCCAGCGGCCGCGTCGCGCTGCTTGAGCAGGCCGACCACGCTCTCGCTCGGCATGGTGTGCAATGCGCCGTCGCGCAGGCGGTTCGCGACGAGATCCATCAGGCCGAAACGCAGCCAGCGCCAGTCGTCCGGCGCCGTGACCTCGGCAGGCAGCACCAACGCAGGCGCCACCAACGCTTCCCCGCCCTGCTCGCTCTTCGCGCCCGGCGACAACCCGACGCTCGCCGCGGTCAGCGCAGAACGATGCACAACGGTCGCAACGCCCATCGTGATGACCGCGAGCCCGGCCATTGCAATAGCGACGAAGCGCGGGAAACGTCGCGGTGGCGCGACCGGCGTTTCGATCGCCGGAGAGGCGGCAAGCATCACCGGCATCGCCGCATCAGCGGCAGGCGGGGCTGGCGCCGCTGACTCCGGTGGTGCCGGCGTGGCTGCGATCTCTCCGATCCAGCGGTATCCGAAGCGCGGCACCGTGCGGATCGTGCGCTGCTCGTTGCCGGTGTCGCCGAGGCTGCGCCGGATTCTCACGACGGTATGGTTGAGCAGCGCCTCGCTGATCTCGGTGCGCCCCCACACGGCCGCGATCAACTCGTCACGACCGACCGCGCGATCGCGATGCTCGATCAGGTAGGCAAGACAATCGAACGCGCGCGCCGGCAGCGCGACCAGCGCGCCCCCGCTGCGCAGTTCACGAGTGGCGGGATCGAGGTGGAAGTCATCAAAGCGATACGTCATCGCCCTAGGGTAACGTGAGCGTCAACAAGCTGCCGGTTCCGCCCTCGCATATACCGGTTCCTGTCGCCTCCGCTCGCTTGGGCATAGACTGGACGCATTTGCACCCTCATCCGTCGCTGCACATGAGAACGTCACCGCAGACCGCCTTCCTGTTCGACCTCGACGGTACGCTCGTCGACAGCGTCTACCAGCACGTGCTGGCCTGGCAGGAGGCACTCGAATCCGAAGGCATCGTGCTCTCGGTCTGGCGCATCCATCGCCGTATCGGCATGAGCGGTGGCCTGATGATGAACGTGCTGCTGCGCGAGAGCGGTTCGGCCATCGACGATGCCCGCGCGGAGCGGATGCGCAAGGCTCACGCTGCAGCGTACAACCGCCGCTCGGCGCAGATCCGCCCGCTGCCGGGTGCGCGCGAGCTGGTCGCGTACCTGACCGAGGCGCAGATACCGTGGGCGATCGCGACCAGCGGACGCATGGAGACGGCCGGCGCGGTACTGGAATCGCTCGGCGTCAACCTCGCGCGCGTGCCGGTGGTGACGCGCGACCAGGTGAAATATGCCAAACCCGATCCCGACCTGTTCCTCGCCGCGGCCGATCGCCTCGGCGTCGCGATCGGGACCGCGACGGTCGTCGGCGACGCGGTCTGGGACATGCTCGCCTCACGGCGCGCCCGCGCACTCGGCATCGGCCTGCTCTCCGGCGGCTACTCGCAGGACGAACTCGAACGCGCCGGTGCCTACCGGGTATTCGAGGACCCGGCCGACCTGCTCAAGCACATCGACGAGGTTGGCGGACGGCGTTGACCCATGCGGTGCGGAGCGTGGACGATCCGGAGTCCACACGATAGCTGAACGACGTCCGACCAGCGGACGTTACCGGTGTCATCCGAATGCCCGGATGATCGTTGTCCCATGCCGAACACATCCATCCCCTTGCGCAGGCGCCCGATGACGAACCCGATCAAGATGATCCGCCCGGTTCCAGATGCCACGTTTCCCGGGGGCGGACGTCCCCTCGTTACACGCCTGCTCGGCCTTGCCACGGGACTGGCGATCGCGTCGGCGGCGTTCGCTGCGCCCGCGCCGACGCCTGAGCCCGCGCCCCCGCCTGCGGACCTGGAGTGGCTGAACCGCGTCACGTTCGGCGTAGACAGCGCATCCTTGGCGCGCTTCGAGAAACTCGGCCGCAAGCGCTTCCTCGATGAACAGCTTTCCGGGCGCAACGATGCCCTGCCCGCACTCATCGCGCAGCAGGTCGAAGTGCTCGACGTCACACGCCTCTCGCCGACGGCAGTGATGGCCGAAACGGTCGCCGAGAATCAGCGCATCAAGGCGATACCGGAAGGCGACGAGAAGCAGGCTGCGCGCAAGGCGCTCAACGAGCGCGGCAACCAATTCGCCTATCAGGCCGCGCGCGTGGAACTGCTGCGCGCGGTCTATTCGCCGGCCCAGCTCAAGGAGCAGATGACCTGGTTCTGGCTGAATCACTTCAGCGTGTTCCAGTACAAGGCGAACCTGCGCTGGCTGGTCGGCGACTACGCCGAGCACGCGATCCGCCCGCACGCGCTCGGCCATTTCCGCGACCTCGTGATGGCCACCCTCACCCACCCGGCGATGCTGGAGTACCTGGACAACGCACAGAACGCGAACGGACACATCAACGAGAACTATGCTCGCGAACTGATGGAGTTGCACACGCTCGGCGTCGATGCCGGCTACACGCAGGCCGACGTGCAGCAGCTCGCGCACATCCTGACCGGCATCGGGGTGAATTTCGCGGACGACAAGACGCCGAAGCTGAAGCCGGAATGGCAGGCCTTGTACCGCCGCGCTGGAAACTTCGAGTTCAACCCGGCACGGCACGACTTCAGCGACAAGACGCTGCTCGGCCATGCGATCAGGGGCGCCGGGTTCGCCGAAGTCGAGCAGGCCGTGGACCTGATCATTCGCCAGCCGGCCTGTGCGAAGTTCATCTCGCGCGAACTCGCCACGTATTTCGTCGCCGACGCGCCGCCGCCCGCACTCGTCGATCGCATGGCGAAGACGTTCCAGCGCACCAATGGCGACATCGCGGCCGTGTTGCGCACGCTGTTCGAGTCGCGCGAACTCACGCAGTCGCTCGGAAAGAAATTCAAGGATCCCATGCAGTTCGTGGTCGCCTCGATACGCCTTGCCTACGACGGTCGGCCGATCGCCAACACGCACCCGCTGGTCAATTGGCTCAATGGCCTGGGCGAACCCCTGTTCGGCCGCCTTACACCCGATGGCTACGCGCTCACCGAGGCCGCCTGGACGGGTACCGGCCAGCTCAGCCGGCGCTTCGACATCGCACGTGCGATCGCCTCGGGCAATGCCGGCCTGTTCGATCCGGAGGACGGCAGTTCCGCAACCACGACCGGCTTCCCGCAGTTGTCTTCGCGCCTGTACTACGCTGCGATCGAACCACGGCTGTCCGCGCCGGTGCGCGAAGCGCTCGACCGCGCCAATTCGCAACAGGAATGGAACACGTTCCTGCTCGCCTCGCCCGACGCCAACTATCGTTGAACGGACCCGCCATGAACCGTCGAACCTTTCTCGCTTCCTCCGCGGCCACCGTCGCCACGTTGACGATGGGCGGCCGCCTGTTCGCCGCACCGGTCGACACACCGCGCTTTCTGCTGGTGTTCCTGCGCGGCGGCTACGACTGCAACTCGCTGCTGGTTCCATACGCAAGCGATTTCTACTACCAGTCGCGGCCGAACATCGCGATCGCGCCGCCGGATGCCGCCAACCCGTTGGCCGCGCTCCGCCTCGACGCGAACTGGGGGCTCACGCCGGTCCTGCACGATTCGATCAAGCCGATGTTCGAGCGCCGCGAAGTCGCGTTCATCCCGTTCGCAGGCACCGAGGACCTGTCGCGCAGCCATTTCGAAACGCAGGACAGTATCGAATCGGGCCAGCCGCTCGAGGAGCGCCGTGACTTCCGCTCGGGCTTCCTCGCGCGCCTGGCGGCGACGCTGACCGGCGTGCAGCCGATGGCGTTCACCGATTCGCTGCCGCTGGTGTTCCAGGGCGTGGGCGACGTACCGAACGTGTCGCTCAAGGGCACCGTCAAGCCGACCTTCGATACGCGGCAGGCGCAGATCCTCTCCGACATGTACCGCGGCCAGCACCTGCATGACGCGGTTGCCGAAGGGCTGGAGCTGCGCCAACAGGTTTCCAGGGATCTCGAAGCGGAAATGAACAAGGCCAACCGCGGTGCGGTCAGCGCGAAGGGCTTCGAGCTGGAAGCGCAGCGCATCGGCACATTGATGCGCGATCAGTTCCGGCTCGGCTTCGTCGACATCGGCGGCTGGGACACGCACGTCAATCAGGGCGGCGCGCAAGGCGTGCTGTCCACCAATCTCGACAACCTAGGCCGCGGCATCGCGGCTTACTCACGGGCGCTCGGACCGCAGTGGAAAAACACCGTGGTGGTGGTGGTCTCGGAGTTCGGACGAACCTTCCGCGAGAACGGCAATCGCGGCACCGACCACGGCCACGGCACCGTGTACTGGGTGCTCGGCGGCAGCGTACGTGGCGGCCGTATTGCCGGCGAGCAGGTCCGCGTCGAACGCGCGCGCCTGCTGCAGGATCGCGACTATCCGGTGCTCACCGACTACCGCGCGATGCTCGGCGGCCTGTTCGCGCGGATGTGGGGGCTGTCGCCGGAGCGGCTGCAGCAAGTGTTCCCGGACGCTCGGCCAACGGACCTCGCCCTGGTCTGAATCACGGTCCCGCGCCGTCGGCCGCGTCTTCGTCGGACCTGCTCGCCGGCACGCAGCCGCGCACGAGCGCGTCTGCGCCGGCCATCCACCATTCGCGGCGATTCGCATGACCGACGTGGATCGCCTTCGACTTGTCGACGCACTCACCCATCGCGTCCTCGAGAATGAAGATGCGCCGCCGCGCAGGCGCCTCGGCCTGCCAGCGCACGGCGTCGGCGTACTGCTTGTCCCAGGTCAGATTGAAACCGAACTCGCGCACCGGCCCGACGGCCATCAGCAGGTTCTGTTCCTTCCATGCGACCAGGCCGATCTCGGTATCCGGTCCGGCCACCTCGCGCGCGTGGCGCATGATGCCGGCCGCGGAACTCGAGTCGTTGAGCAGCGGATAGGCCCAGAGGCTGACAATCAGCCATAGCGCGCCGATCCCGCCGAGCAGTGCCTGCACGCCACGCCTCGCCCGGAACCACGCGGCGGAGGCAACGAACGCAACGCCGATCGCGGCGATCATGCCCCAGATCTGGTGTGCGACCTCGTCGAGCTCGCGCTGATGGATGAAGCGCTCGGTCGCGGCGGAATGTCCGAACAGTCCGAACAGACCGATGCCGGCGATCACCACGCCGCCCATCAATGCGAGCGCGAACGCGGCATTGCGCAGCCAGCGCGCGTTGACGATATCGACCAGGTAGGGCGCGATCGCCAGCGCGACCATCGGCAGCACCGGCATCAGGTAGACGTCGCGCTTGCCGTGCGCGACGCTGAAGAAGACGATCACCAGCAGCGACCAGGCGAGCGGCAGCAGAATGCGCGCATCGCCGGCCGCAAGGTCGCGCCGCCAACGTGGCGCAACGCTGAAGTACGCGAGCGACAGCGGAAACCAGTTCAACAGCAGCACCGGCACGTAGTACCAGAACGGCTGCGGATGCGACCACGAGCCTGCGTAGCGCCCAGCGGTCTGGTGGAAGAACAAGTCATCCACGTAGGTCATGTATTCGGGCGTACCGCGCGCATGTGCGACGAGCAGCACCGCGCCTGCCCAGAGCAGGATCGGTGCAACGAAAGCGAGCGCACCGCCGAGCCAGCGCAGCGTGGAATTCGACGCACGCGTCACGCCCTGCCAGCCGCGCAGCAACGCGAACAGATACGGCACGAACATCAGCAACGCGAGCACGCCGACACCTTTGCTGATCACGCCCAGGCCCGCGGCGAAACAGCCGAGCCAGTACGCGCGCCAGTTCGGCCCGCGCAGGAAATGCAGCAGCAGGCCCCAGTTTGCGAGCGTGATCCAGGCCATCACCAGCGGATCAATCTGCGCGCGCTTGACCTGGTACATGAAGTGGAACGTGAACAGCACGCCGATCGCGGCATACAACCCGGCGCGATGATTCCAGAAGCGCCGGCCGAGGTCCCAGGTCAAACCGAGCGTCAGCAGTCCGGCCAGCAGCGACGGCAGCAGGAACGCGACGCGCCAGTTGCGTACCAACTCATACGCAGCGGCCTGCAACCAGAACAGCATCGGTGGCTTGTCCGAGTAGAGCTCGTGACCGCGATGCGGAAACAACCAGTCGCCGGATTCGACCATCTGCTTCGCCGCGAGCAGGTAGCGCGGTTCGTCGGACGGCCACGAATCGCGCAGACCGATGCCCGCGCCGAGCAGGACCAGCGCGAACAGCATGAACAGCCAGAACTCGCGGCGCTGGGCCGACTCCAGATGCTCCGGTGAGGCGATGCGGATCATGACTGCCGACAGGGTGGACGAGGCGACGGATGGTAGCAGTCCGACCGCAGATCACAGGGGAAAACAACGACGGGTAGCGCCCGGCAGGAACGCCTGACCACGAGCATGTGAGCTTCCGGCGTCGCTCTTGCGTGACCGGACGATGCGGCCGGATACTCGCGGCGACCCCGAACGCCCTTCGAGCGATGCGCCCGATGCCCGCAAACGCCGATTTCGCCGGACAGCCGCTCGCAACCGCAACGGCGCTGCCGGCCCACTACTACGTGGGCGCACAAACCGCGGAACTCGACCGCCGCGCCGTGTTCGCGCATAGCTGGCAGCTCGCGGGGCATGCGGCGCAGCTCGGCAATCCCGGCGACCATGTCGTCGCCGAGATCGCCGGTGTGCCGTTGCTGATCGTGCGCGGCAACGATGGCGAACTGCGCGCGTTGCACAACGTGTGCCGGCATCGCGCCGGTCCGCTCGCCCTCTGTGACGGACTGGCAGCGAAACGCTTGCGCTGCCACTACCACGGCTGGACCTACGCGCTCGACGGCCGCCTGCTGAGCGCGCCGGAAATGGGTGATGCGGCGGATTTCAAGGTCGATGCGATCCGGCTACCGCAGGCGCGCGTCGCCAAATGGCACGGCCTGGTGTTCGTCGCGCTCGACGAGGCGCCGCCCTTTGCGGACGTACTCGATGGCGTCGACGCGCGTATCGGAATGGACGCCCTCGCCGATTACGTGCTGCACCAACGCGTCACCTACGACATCGCCTGCAACTGGAAGGTCTATGTCGACAACTACCTCGAGGGCTACCACGTGCCGCACATCCATCCGGAACTCAACCGGATGCTCGACTACCGCAGCTACGTGACCGAACTCTCGCGCTGGCATTCGCTGCAGTGGAGTCCGCTCGAGAGCGCCGGTGATCTCTACGGCAACGGTGAGGCGTTGTACTACTGGATCTGGCCGAACACGATGCTGAACATCCTGCCCGGTCGCCTGCAGACCAACCGCGTGCTGCCGCTCGGTGCGGAGCGCTGCCGTGTCGAATTCGATTTCCATTATCCGCGCCATGCCGATGACGCCTTGCGACGCGAACGCGACCTCGCGTTCAGCGATATCGTGCAACAGGAAGATGTCGATATCTGCGAGCGCGTGCAGCGCGGTCTCGCGTCGGGTTCGTACGTCGCCGGACGCCTGAACCCGAAACGCGAGAGCGGCGTACACCAGTTCCACGAACTGCTGCGCGAGGCCTACCGCGGCGAGATGACGCGTCGCCTGTAAGCGCAACGTCACAATAGCCCCATGAGTGCGTGTCGTGCTGCACGCCGGTGGACGTCGACATCGAATCATGCATCACAGTTCCCCGGCACACGGGATCGACGCGGGTTAACCCGACTGCAACACCTCGTTAACCGCATGAACACCACCGCCCGGTAACCTGCGTAGCATCCACGACGGAGGTCATCATGCTCAACAAACGCCGGACCGAAGTGAATGTGCTCGGCTATCGCATCGAGCGCGTGCAGAAGTTCAACGAACGCGGTGAAGTTTCCGCGCACTGGTATGAAGTGCTCGCCCCGGAATCCACCTATGTCCTCGGCACGTTTGCGCATCGCGCGGAAGCGGAGCGCGAGATCGTTTCGCGCGAACTGCGCGCATTGCAGCGGCCCGCTGCCTGATTGCGAGCGCGTTGTGAATCGCGAAGAATCGGGTTCGCGCATCTGGCCCGAATAGGGATTGCGCCATGAGCGAAGTCGTCATCCTGCACAATCGGCGCTGCTCGAAATCACGCGAAACGCTTGCGCTGATCGAGTCACGCGGCATCGCGCCGCGCATCGTCGACTATCTCGGCTCGCCGCCGTCCGTCGAGGAACTGGAATCCATCCTCGACAGGCTCGGCATCGAGCCACGTGCATTGATGCGCCGCGATGAACCGGAATACGCGGACCTGAACCTCGATGACCCCGCGCTCGGCCGCAAGCAGCTGGTCGCCGCGATGCACGCACACCCACGCCTGATCCAGCGACCGATCGTGCTCGCAAACGGCAAGGCCGCGCTCGGCCGCCCGCCAGAGAACGTGCTGGCGATTCTTTGATCCATCGGTAGCCGATCAGCTGCGAAGAAGCCCCTCTCCGATCGGGAGAGGGGTTGGGGAGAGGGTTCGGGCAGAGCAGGAGCCGTGACGACGGCGCGAATTCCAATTGCGCCCGTCGGTATTTGCAGATTGCAGCGCCACCGCTACGGTGTGATCACGAACTCGTCGGCGTCCATCCATGCCGGGAAACGCTCGCGGTGCGCGACGAGTGCGGCGGGATCCAGCGTCACGGTGACCACCTGCTCCTGCGCTCCGAGTTCGACCAGCGGCTGACCGAGAAAATCGAGCGCAGCACTGTCGCCGGAATAATGCAGGTCATTGCCGTCGACGCCCACGCGGTTGACGCCGACGCAATAGCTCAGGTTCTCGATCGCACGGGCCTGCAGCAGCGTGCGCCAGGCGTGCCGACGCGCGCTCGGCCAGTTCGCGACGAAGATCAGCAGGTCGTAATCAAAACGATTCGCCGTGCGGTCGTAGCGGTTGCGCAGCCAGACCGGGAAGCGCAGGTCGTAGCAGACCTGAGGGCAGATCCGCCAGCCGTTCAATTCCACAGTCAGGCGTTCATTGCCGCCGGCGTAGCGTTCGTGCTCCTTCGCCATGCGGAACAGATGGCGCTTGTCGTACTGCGCGAACGTGCCGTCCGGACGCATCCAAATGAGGCGATTCACGCACCGATCGCCTTCGCGCATGACCAGGCTGCCGGTGATCGTCGCGCCGCTTTCACGGGCGAGGTCGCGCAGCCAGCGCAGCCCTTCGCCGTCCATCGTTTCGGCATTGCCGAGCGTTTCGTTCGTGAAGCCGGACAGGAAGGTTTCCGGCAGCACGAGCAGATCGCTCTGCCCCTTCAGCGACCGCGCCAGCGCGCCGTAGCAGGCGCGGTTCGCGGCGGCGTCGTGCCAGCGCGTCGCGCCCTGCAAGAGCGAGATGCGCAACGGCTGCATCGTGGCGGCCACGTCAGAGCACCTTCAGGCGCGACGCCGCGTGCTGCAGCGTCTCGTTGTTCTTGGCAAAGCAGAAGCGGATCAGACGCTGCCCGGCCGGCGGCGATTCGTAGAACGCCGACAGCGGGATCGCGGCGACGCCGCCCTCGCGGGCGAGCCATTCGCAGAATGCGAGATCGTCGACGTCGCTGAGCGCCGAATAGTCCGCCACCTGGAAGTACGCGCCGCCGACCGGCAGCAGCTTGAATCGCGAGCCGTCCAGCAGGTGACAGAAATGATCGCGCTTGGCCTGGTAGAACGCAGGCAGATCGAGATAGTGCTGCGGATCCTTTTCCAGGATCTCGGCGAACGCGACCTGCGCCGGCGTGAATGTGCAGAACGTCAGGTACTGGTGCACCTTGCGGAACTCGGCCGACAGTGCGCGCGGCGCGATGCAGTAGCCGACCTTCCAGCCCGTGCAGTGATAGGTCTTGCCGAAGGAACTCACGACGAAACTGCGTTCGGCCAGCTCCTTGTGGCGCAGCACGCTCTGGTGCGCGGCATCGTCGAACACGATGTGTTCGTAGACCTCGTCCGACAGCACGAGAAGGTCATGCTTGCGGGTCAGCTCCGCGAGTGCATCGAGATCGGCTGCGCTGAACACCGAACCACAGGGATTGTGCGGCGTGTTGACCACGATCATGCGCGTCTTCGGTGTGACCGCATCCGCGATGCGCTGCCAGTCCGGCGAAAAATCATGCGGATCCAGCGCCACATGCACCGCGCGACCGCCGTTGAGTTCAATCGCCGGCTCGTAGCTGTCGTAGCAGGGATCCAGCACGATGACCTCGTCGCCTGCGCGCACAACCGCGGCGATCACGGCGAACAGGGCTTCGGTCGCACCCGAGGTGATCGTGATCTCGGTGTCGACGTTGACCTTGCGCCCGTACATGCGCTCGGTCTTGCGCGCGATCTGCTCGCGCAGCGCCGGCAGTCCGGTCATCGGCGCGTACTGGTTGCGACCCGCATTCATCGCTGCGGCGAGCGCATCGCGCAACGCCTGCGGACCGTCGAAGTCCGGAAAGCCCTGACCGAGATTGACGGCCTTGTGCTCGATGGCGAGCTGGCTCATCACGGTAAAGATCGTGGTGCCGACCTTCGGCAGCTTCGTTTCGATCTGCATGTCGCCTGTTCGTTTGGACGGCCAAAGCCGGAGCGATCGATGGTAGCACGCAGCTGCCGCCGGACCGCTACGGCCGCTGCGTGCCTCGCCGCCGATCACTCATCCGTTCAGTGCGACGGACCCGACCCCAACAGAACGCGGTTCACCCGTGCGATGAACGCAGCCGGATCGGCAAGCTGGTCACCCGCCGCGAGCTGTGCTTCCTCGAACAGCAGCTGGCCGATATCCGCGCTGCGCGTGTCATCGGTCTCCGCGGCAAGCTTCTGCACCAGCGGATGCGCCGGATTGATCTCGAGGATCGGCTTGCTGTCCGGCACCTCGTGCCCGGCTTCGCGCAACAGGCGCTGCATGTGCAGGGCCATGTCGTATTCACCGAGCACGATGCAGGACGGCGATTCGGTCAGGCGCTGGCTGACGCGGACCTGCTCGACCTTCGGGCCAAGCAGCTCGGCAAGCTTCTTCAGCACCGGCTGGGCGGCCTCGTCCGCCTGCTTGCGGCGCTCGGCGTCGCCGCCGTCGGCGGCATCGAGGTCGCCCTTGGCCGCATTGCGCAGCTTCTTGCCGGCGTATTCACCGAGATAGCCGATCATCCATTCGTCGATGCGATCGCTCAGCAGCAGCACCTCGGTGCCTTTCGCACGCAGCGCCTCGATCTGAGGACTGCCCTTCGCGGCTGCATGCGAATCAGCGGTGATGTACCAGATCGCCTCCTGGTCCGCCTGCATGCGACCGATGTAGTCATCCAGCGAGACGCTCTTCTGTGCGTCCTCGGATTTCGTCGACGCGAAGCGCAGCAGCTTCGCGATGCGCTCGCGATTCGCGCCGTCCTCGGCGATGCCTTCCTTGAGCACGTTGCCGAACGCAGTCGTGAACTGCTGGAATTTCTCCGGTTCGTCCTTGGCAAGCTTCTCGAGGAGATCGAGCACGCGCTTCACACAGGCGCTGCGGATCTGCGCGACCAGGCGGTTCTCCTGCAGGATCTCGCGACTGACGTTGAGCGGCAGGTCGTCGGAATCGACGACGCCGCGCACGAAGCGCAGATAGCTCGGCAACAGCTGTTCGCTCGCATCCATGATGAAGACGCGGCGGATGTAGAGCTTGAGGCCCTTGCGTTCGTCGCGCCCGCTGAAGACCGCATCGAACGGCGGCCTCTCCGGCACGTACAGCAGCAGTGAGTAGTTCTGCGAACCCTCGACGCGATTGTGCGTCCACGCCAGGGCATCGTTGAAGTCGTGTGAGAGCGACTTGTAGAACGCCTGGTAGTCCTCGTCCTTCAGCTCGCTCTTCGGCCGCGTCCACAGCGCGGCGGCATGGTTGACGGTCTCGAACTCGTCGGTTCGGCTCTGATCAGACGCGCCGCCGTCCTTCTGCGCCGGCAGGCGGATCGGGAACGCGACGTGGTCGGAATAGCGCTTGATGAGCTCGCGCAGCTTCCACGCATCGAGGAACTCGGATTCGTCCGGCTTGAGATGCACGGTCACGGTCGTGCCGCGCTGCGGGGCGTCGACGTTCTCCAGCGTGTACTCGCCGCTGCCGGCCGATTCCCAGCGCACGCTCTCGCCCGCCGGCGCGCCTGCCTTGCGCGTGGTCAGCGTGACGTTGTCGGCGACGATGAACGCAGAATAGAAGCCGACGCCGAACTGGCCGATCAACTGGGTGTCCCTGCGCGCGTCGCCGGACAGCGATTCGAGGAACTTGCGCGTACCCGAGCGCGCGATCGTGCCGATGTTCTCGACGACCTCATCGCGGCTCATGCCGATGCCGTTGTCGCGGATCGTCAGCGTGCGCGCATCGCGGTCGACGGAGATCTCGATGCGCAGCTCGGCGTCATCGGCAGTCAGCGACGCATCCGACAGTGCGGCGAAGCGCAGCTTGTCGCAGGCATCGGACGCGTTCGAGATCAGCTCGCGCAGGAAGATCTCCTTGTGCGAGTACAGCGAATGCGTGACCAGGTGCAGGACCTGCGAGACCTCGGCTTCGAACGCGCGGGTTTCAGTGGCGGAACTCATGCGGCTTCCCTCCGGGATGTAATGGGGCGCAGATGGAGGCAGGCCGGCGATGCTTCAAGCTGCCAGGCAGAAACGCCCATAGAAGCCTGCTGTTGATTGAAAAGCGCGGCCATGGATGGCCGCTCTGGACACCACGAAGGCAACAGGTTGCGCACCGGGCACGCGACCTCGAAGCAGCGCCCAGGGACGAGCGCACAAACAAATCCATAAAAAAAGCGGTCGTCGTTGCCGACGACCGCTTCTGACGAGGAGCACAGACGCGACTCGATGCTCCAAGACGGATGACTTTGGCGTCAGTCGTCCTTGCGGGCGTTGGCGCCGAGATCTTCCTTGATGCGCGCTGCCTTGCCTTCGAGGCCGCGCAGGTAATACAGCTTCGCGCCGCGCACCTTGCCACGACGCTTGACGACGACCGAGTCGATCGCCGCGCTATGCGACTGGAACACGCGCTCGACACCGAAACCGTGCGAGATCTTGCGCACGGTGAACGCCGAGTTCAGGCCCGCGTTCTTGCGCGCGATGCAGACGCCTTCATAGGCCTGCACGCGCTCGCGGTTGCCTTCCTTGACCTTCACGTTGACGATGACGGTGTCGCCCGGGCTGAATTCCGGCAGCGTACGGGTCATCTGGGCGGCTTCGAATTGCTGGATCAGGTTCATCGCATTCACCAATAAGTTTCGATTTCTTCAATCGCCGGATTCACGACCCGACGTCGTTCTTTTCGCATGCTCGTCCTGGAACTCGGCCAGCAACGCGCGTGTTTTCTTGTCCAACTCGACCCGGTCCAGAAGGTCCGGGCGTCGCAGCCAGGTCCGCCCCAGCGACTGCTTCAGACGCCAACGGCGGATCGCCGCGTGGTCACCGGAGGTCAGCACCGCCGGCACGTCGCCCCAGTCGTCATGCTCGGGGCGCGTGTAGTGCGGACAGTCGAGCAGGCCGTTCGAGAACGAATCCTGTTCGGCCGAAGCCGCGTCGTTCAACACACCTTCCTGCAGGCGTCCGACCGCGTCGATCACGATCGCCGCCGCCAGTTCTCCGCCGGAGAGCACGTAGTCGCCGATCGAGAGTTCCTCGTCAACCGCGTGCTCCAGGAAGCGTTCGTCCACGCCTTCGTAGCGACCGCTCAGCAGGATCAGATGATCGCGCCTCGCGAGTTCCGCCACCTTGGCCTGGTCGAGCCGCGTTCCTTGCGGACTCAGGTAAATTACTTTTGCTTCGGCATTCGCCTCGGCTTTGGCTTCCGACCCACTCGCGGCGCGCACGCTGGCAAGCGCCTTTCGCAATGGATCGACCATCATCACCATGCCGGGACCGCCGCCGTAGCAGCGGTCGTCGGCCGAACGGTAGTTGTCGCTCGCGAAATCGCGCGGATTCCAGGTTGCGATCTGCAGCAACCCGCGTTCGCGCGCGCGCCCGACGACTCCGATCCGCGCACAGCTTTCGATGAAGTCAGGAAACAGCGTGATGACGTCGATGCGCATCGCGCCGGGTCCGTTATTTTTGCGATCGTCCATGATCGCGAGAAACAAAAAGCGTACATCCTGCACGCACTTTTCAACCAAAAGCCGTAAAACCTAGAAATCCGGATCCCAGTCGACCGTCAACCGGCCTGTACCAAGATCCACCTCCGTCACGAACTGCCCGATCAGGAACGGAATCAACCGCTCGCGCTCGGCGTCCTTCACCACCAGCACATCGTTGGCGCCGGTCGCGATCAGATGCGAGACCTTGCCGAGCGATACGCCGTCGATGGTGACGATCTCGAGTCCTTCGAGATCGGACCAGTAGTACTCGCCGGGTTTCGGCGCCGGCAATGCCGAACGCGCCACCCAGATTTCCGCTCCGGCCAGTGCCGCCGCCGCATCGCGATCCGCGATGCCTGGCAATTCGGCGACAAGGCCCTTGCCCTGGGCACGCCCACGGCAACCCTCAACCTGCTTCTCGCCGGACGCGGACCGCACCAACCAGGGCTGGTAGCGGAAAATCTGCGTTCTCGGCTCGGTATACGATTCGAGCTTCAGCTCGCCACGTATGCCGTGGACACCGACAATCTTGCCGAGCAGGACGAGTTTTTCGCCCGGACTGCTCATAGGTTTGCAAAACCAGGCATCCTGCCGCGGCTTGCAAACAAACGGTCGCGGCAGAGCCGCGCCACGTTTGTCGCATCAAGCGCTTGCGCGCCTGATGCGGCGGCACCTCCTGGTGCCGGAGCGGCTCTGCGACCCGCTCTCACGACGCTCAGGCAGCGGCAACCTGCTTGCCGGCTTCCTTGTAGAGCGACCTGACCTTTTCGGTCATCTGCGCGCCCTTTTCCACCCAGGCCTTGACCTTGGCGGTGTCGAGCTGCAGACGCACATCCTTGCCGGCCGCGATCGGGTTGAAATAGCCGACGCGTTCGATATTGCGACCGTCGCGCGCATTGCGCTCGTCGGTCACGACGATGTGGTAGAACGGGCGCTTCTTGGCGCCGCCGCGGGAAAGGCGAATCTTGACCATCGTAGCTCTCTGAAAATACTGGAATTTTTTATTGGGCGAGCCGAACCGGCCGGCCGCTCCCGAGGGAGCCGCGCATTCTAGCTGAATTGCGGGAAAAATAAAGCCCCGCGCGGGGTTAGCATGCGGGTTCGAGGGCACGCCGGCCGCATGCCAAGCAAGATCACCGCCCGATCGTCATCCCGGCGAAAGCCGGGATCCAGCTCCTGTTGGACCAGCGTCAAGACACTGGATCCCGGCTTTCGCCGGATGACGGAAAAGAGAAGCGCTGCGTTTCCTCTTCAACGCGGCGGCATGAACCCGCCGCCGCCCATGCCTTTCATCGCGCCGGACATCTGCCGCATCAGGCCCTTGATGCCACCGCTGCCGAGCTTGGCCATCATCTTTTCCATCTGCTGATACTGCTTCAACAGCTTGTTGACGTCGGCCGGCTGCATGCCGGAGCCGCGCGCAATGCGCGCCCGCCGTGAACCGTTGAGCAGATCCGGGTGCCGGCGCTCCTTCTTCGTCATCGAGCCGATGATCGCGATCATGCGATGTACTTCCTTGTCGTTGACCTTCGACTTGACCTGGTCCGGCAGGTTCGATACGCCCGGCAGCTTCTCGATCAGCGAGGCCATGCCGCCCATGTTGACCATCTGCTCGAGCTGGTCCTTCATGTCGTTGAGGTCGAAGCGCTTGCCCTTGATCACCTTCTCGGCGAGCTTGCGCTGCTTCTCCTGATCGACGCTCTGCTCGACCTGCTCGACCAGCGACAGCACGTCGCCCATGCCGAGGATGCGTTGCGCGATACGGTCCGGATGGAACGGTTCCAGACCATCGGGCTTCTCACTGACGCCGATGAACTTGATCGGGCGGCCGGTCACGTAGCGCACGGAGAGCGCCGCGCCACCGCGCGCGTCACCGTCGGTTTTGGTCAGCACCACGCCAGTCAACGGCAGCGCCTCGGCGAACGCCTTGGCCGTGTTCGCCGCGTCCTGGCCGGTCATCGAGTCGACGACGAACAGGGTCTCGACCGGATTCAACGCCGCATGCAGCGCCTTGATCTCGGCCATCATCTCCTGGTCGATGTGCAGGCGACCGGCGGTATCGACGATCAGCACGTCGGCGAAATTCCTCTTCGCCGCGTCCAGTGCGTGCCTAGCGATTTCGACCGGATCCTGTTCGCCGCTTGAAGGATGGAACAGCACATCGACCTGTTCGGCCAGCGTACGCAGCTGCTCGATCGCGGCCGGACGATAGACGTCGGCACTGACCACCATCACCTTCTTCTTGCGCCGGTCCTTCAGGAACCGCGCGAGCTTGGCCACCGTCGTGGTCTTGCCGGCGCCCTGCAGGCCGGCCATCAGCACGATCGCCGGCGGCGCCGCCGCGAGATTGAGATCGCTGTTGGCGACGCCCATCACTGCGGTCAGCTCGTCGCGCACGACCTTCACCAGTGCCTGGCCCGGGGTCAGGCTCTTCAGCACCTCCTGCCCGACCGCGCGCACCTGCACGCGCTGGATCAATGCCTGCACGACCGGCAACGCGACATCGGCTTCGAGCAAAGCGATACGGACTTCGCGCAGGGATTCGCGGATGTTCGCCTCGGTCAATCGCCCCTTGCCGCGCAGGCGCTGGACGGTGGCGGAAAGACGTTGGCTGAGCGACTCGAACATGGCGGACCGGAAGGGCGGAAAGCGCGCGATTATAGCGGAGCCGCCGTGGCGCCGCGTTCACGCGCGACAGACGCTATGCGACACTGCGCGCATGATGATCCCAGCCCTCGCCCTGCTCGCGATCGCACTCTACCTCGCCGCCACCGGCCTGCTCGCGCGCCCGCTGCTCGGCCGCGGCGAGCCGTTGAACCGGTTTGCCGAAGGCACGGCGACGTTCGCTGTGCTCGCGCATGCCGGCGTGCTGCTCGGCGTGCATCGCGGCGCGCTGGACTTGCACTTCTTCGCAGCGCTCTCGCTGGCCGCGTGCGTCGTCGCCGCGCTGACCCTGATCGTGAATCTCGCGCGCCCGGTCGCCGCGCTTGGCGTGATCGTGTTCCCGCTCGCGGCGCTGCTGCTCGGCATCGACGTGTTCGCCGCGCCTTCAACGCTGCCGCTGCCGATGGACTGGCAGATCAAGCTGCACGTGACCGTCGCCTTGCTCGCATTCAGCGTGCTGTCGATCGCGGCGGCGCTGGCGATCCTGCTCGCGATCCAGGAACGTGCACTGCGCCATCGCCAGTTCGGCGCAATGTTGCGCGCACTGCCGCCACTGACGCTGACCGAAACCTTGCTATTCCGCCTGATCGCAGCCGGCTTCGCACTACTGACGCTGACCCTGCTGACGGGCATCCTGTTCGTCGACAACCTGTTCAGCCAGCACCTGATCCACAAGACCGTGCTCTCGATCATCGCGTGGGTGGTGTTCGGCACCTTGCTCGTGGGCCGCTGGCGCCACGGCTGGCGCGGGCGCAGCGCGGTGAACCTGACGCTGACCGGGATGGCGATTTTGCTGCTCGCGTTCTTCGGGTCGAAATTCGTGCTGGAAGTTATTCTGCACCGCACCGCGTGAGCGGGAGCGACTACGGAAGCCCGCTCTTCGTAGGAGCGGCTTCAGCCGCGATATCCCTTTGCATGTATTCGATGCGCGACAAAAGCATCGCGGCTGAAGCCGCTCCTACGAAAGCGGGATCGAGGCGTCCCTTCAGCTGGCCGCACTCAACGCCTCGGCAAGCCGATCGACCGCGATGATCTCCATCTCGCCGACGCGCGCCTGATTCAATTTGGAATGCTTCGGCGCATTCGCCTTCGGCACGATCGCGCGCCGGAAGCCGTGCGTCGCAGCTTCCTTCAGGCGCTCCTCGCCATTCGGCACCGGCCGAATTTCACCGGACAAACCCACTTCACCGAACGCGACGGTCTTGTCCGGCAGCGGGCGGTCGCGGAAGCTGGACAATACCGCCAGCAACACCGGCAGGTCTGCCGCGGTCTCCTGCACGCGGATGCCGCCAACCACATTGACGAACACGTCCTGGTCGTAGACCGCTGCGCCGCCATGCCGGTGCAGCACCGCGAGCAGCATCGCGAGGCGGTTCTGTTCGAGGCCGAGCGCGACGCGGCGCGGATTACCGAGCGAACTCTGGTCGACCAGCGCCTGCACCTCGACCAGCAGCGGCCGCGTGCCCTCGCGCGTGATCATCACCGCGCTACCCGCGGTCGGCTGCGCGTGCGCGGACAGGAAGATTGCCGAGGGATTGGGCACCTCGCGCAGGCCCTTGTCGCCCATCGCGAACACGCCGAGTTCGTTGACCGCGCCAAAGCGGTTCTTGAACGCGCGCAGGATGCGGAACCGGCTGCCCGCCTCGCCCTCGAAATACAGCACCGCATCGACCATGTGTTCGAGCACGCGTGGCCCGGCGATACCGCCTTCCTTGGTCACGTGGCCGACCAGGAATACGCTGGTGCCGCTTTCCTTCGCGAACCGCACGAGCCGCGCCGCGGATTCGCGCACCTGCGACACCGAACCCGGTGCCGCGGTCAGTGTCTCGGTCCAGATCGTCTGGATGGAATCGATGATCAGCACGTCCGGCCTGCTGGCCGCCGCCTCGCCGAGGATGCGCTCGATCGAGGTTTCGGCCAGCGCCTCCAGTCCATCCAGCCCTATGCCGAGCCGCTGCCCGCGCGAGGCGACCTGTGCCAGCGATTCCTCGCCGGTCACATACAGCCCGCGCACGCGCTGGCCGATCGCGCCGAGCATCTGCAGCAGCAACGTGGATTTGCCGATGCCCGGATCGCCACCGATCAGCACGACCGATCCAGCGACGAGGCCGCCGCCGAGCACGCGATCCAATTCAGCGATGCCGGTTGCGCTGCGCTGCTCGGCCTCGGCCGCGACCGTCGCGAGCTTCGTCACCTTCGCCGCATCGACCGCGCCTGCGTAGCCACTGCGCGGATTCACCGCCGCCGATTTCGTCGCCGGCTGCACCACGAATTCGCTGAGCGTGTTCCACACACCGCACTCGGCGCACTGGCCCTGCCACTTCGAGTGTTCGGCGCCACACTCGCTGCAGACGTAGGCGGTCCTGGTCTTGGCCATGGCTATTCAACGACCCCAGAGTTCGAACTTTCAGTTCTTCTTTTCATCGTCGCCGCGGGATGTCGCAATCTTGCGCGCCAGTTCCTTGTCGGCGACCAGCCTCATGCGCAGCTTCTGCCATTGTTCCCAGGCGTGTTCCGGATCGATGTCCGCGTATCCGCGCCTGCGTTCCGTCGCGCGAACGACCTCCGCTGGCAGCGCTATCACGTAGGATTCGTCGCGGATCGCTTCAACCTGGCGACGCGTGAGCGGCGAGCCTTTCAACTGTTCGGCTCGTACCAGTAACGCGCTCAACGATGGAACGAAAGCCAGTTCGAGATCGTCGTCTTCATTGTCGGTCACGCTATCAGTCCCATTCGATTTCCCGGCCGTCTTGGCGGGAGTCGGTTTTTCCAGTGGGCGGGCCACTGCCGACGTGTCGCTTTTCTGGTTCATCGGTGCCGGCTGCGCAAGCGCGTCCCAGGCAACCACGAGAGACAGCAGCGCGACACACCGGAAGATCATCGATTGATGAAGGTCGACATCCATGAACGCTATTCCTCCTCTACAAAGCGCACGCGCCGCGTGATGCCGCAGGTGAGGTCGTAGCCGATCGTGTCGGCGTGCTGCGCGATTTCCTCGACCGGCAGACCGCGGCCCCAGAGCACGACGGGATCGCCGATCTTCGCGCCTGCGTGACCGCGCAGGTCGATCGTGATCAGGTCCATCGAGACGCGGCCGACCACGTTCGCGCGCGTGCCGTTGACGAGCACGGGCGTACCGGACTCGGCGTGACGCGGATAGCCATCGCCGTAGCCGATCGCGGCGACGCCGACGAGCATGTCTTCGGGCGCCTCCCAGGTCGCGGCGTAACCGACGTGTTCACCACGGCGCACGCGATTGATCGCGACCAGCTTCGTCGCCAATGTCATCGCCGGGCGGAAACCGAAATCGGCGCCGATCCTGCCGGCCACGACCGAGATGCCGTACAGCGCGCCGCCGGCGCGTACCCACTGGCCCTGCGCCTCGGGCCAGCCGAGGATGCCGGCCGAGTTCGACAGCGAACGTTCGCCATCAAGGCCGCTGACCGCGCGATCAAACCGGTCGATCTGCTGCGTGGTCAACGCATCGTCGAACACGTCGGAGTTCGCGAAGTGCGTCATCAGCGCGATGTCCTTGTCGACGCAGGGCAGCGCGCGCAAGCGCGCATAGGCGTCGCGCGCGCGTTCGGGCGGGAAGCCGAGGCGATGCATGCCGGTGTCGAGCTTGAGCCAGACGCGCAGCGGGCGCGGATCGCGATCGGCTGCGAGCGCGTCGATCTGCGCCTCGTGATGCACGACCGTATCGAGGCGCAGGCGGCGCATCTCGGCGAGGTCGCACGTCTCGTCGAGGCCGGACAGCACGACGATGCGTTGCGACACGCCGGCGGCGCGCAGGCGTTGGCCATCGGCGATGCCGGCGACGCCGAATGCGTCGGCGCCCTCGAGAGCGCGCGCAACCCGTTCGAGACCGTGACCGTAGCCGTCGGCCTTGACGACCGCCATCACGCGCGCGCCGGGTGCAAGTTCGCGCACGCGGCGCAGGTTTTCGCGCAGGGCTCCGAGGTGGATGGTCGCGCAGGTGGCGCGCATTAGCGTGAAGCCGGGATTGGAGAATGGGGAATGGGGAATGGGGAGGCAGGCACGCCTGGAGCGTAAGCGCCGCCACAAATACGCGGCGCGCTTTTCCGATTCCCGATTCCCGATTCCCGATTCCCGGCCTTCATTCGAAGCTCCCCGAGAAACCACCGCCGGCATAGTTCTCGAACTTCGTGTACTCGCCGAGGAATGCGAGTGTAACCGCGCCGATCGGACCGTTACGTTGCTTGCCGATGATGATCTCGGCGGTGCCCTTCTTCGGCGACTCCTTGTCGTAGACCTCTTCGCGGTAGATGAACAGGATCACGTCGGCGTCCTGCTCGATCGCGCCCGATTCACGCAGGTCCGACATCACCGGACGCTTGTCGGTGCGTTGTTCGAGCGAGCGATTGAGCTGCGACAGCGCGATCACCGGGATATTCAGTTCCTTCGCGAGCGCCTTGAGGCTGCGCGAGATTTCTGAAATTTCGGTGGCGCGGTTCTCCGTGTTGCCGGGCACCTGCATCAGCTGCAGGTAGTCGATCACGATCAAGCCGAGATCGTGCTCGCGCTTCAGGCGGCGCGCGCGCGCGCGCAGCTCGCCCGGACTCAGCGCCGGCGTGTCGTCGATGAAGATCTTCGCCTCGCTGAGCAGGGTGATTGCGTTGGTCACGCGCGGCCATTCCTCCTCGGCGAGGTCGCCGGTGCGCAGGTGCTGCTGGTTGATGCGACCGAGCGAGGAGATCAGGCGGAACGCGAGCTGCGAGGCCGACATTTCCATCGAGAAGATCGCGACCGCCTTCTTGGTCTTCATCGCCGCGTACTCGGCCATGTTGACCGAGAACGCGGTCTTGCCCATCGACGGGCGCGCCGCGACGATGATCAGGTCCGACGGCTGCAGGCCGGCGGTCATTTCGTCCAGATCGGTAAAGCCGGTCGGCAGGCCGGTCACCGTGCCGCGGTTCTCGTAGCGGTGATGAAGGATCTGGAACGCGTCCTTGACCGCCGCACGCATCGTCACGAAACCCTTGCGCCCGCGCGCGCCGGCCTCGGCGATATGGAACACCTTCTGCTCGGCGACCTCGAGCAGTTCCTGACTGGAGCGGCCCTCGGGCTGGAACGCATCACCCGCGATCTCGGTGCCGGCGTCGATCAGCTGCCGCAGCACCGACTTCTCGCGCACGATGTCCGCGTACGCCGTGATGTTCGCTGCGCTCGGCGTCGAGTTCGCGAGTTCGATCACATAGCTCGCGCCGCCGACGAGTTCGGCGAGGTTCTGCGCCTGGAACCATTCGCCGAGCGTGACCGCGTCGTACGGCATGCCCTTGTTCGACAGGTCGCCGATCGCGCGGAAGATGATGCGATGGTCGCGGCGGTAGAAGTCGTCCTCGGTCAGGCGATCGGCGATGCGGTCCCAGGATTCGGGCGCCAGCATCAGGCCGCCGAGTACGGCCTGCTCGGCCTCGATCGAGTGCGGCGGCACGCGCAGCGCTTCGATGTTGGAGACGTTCTTGCGATCGGTCAGGGCGGGCATGGGCGAGGATGGCGTGTGCATCGAAAACGAATTCCGGATACTAGATGGACGTCTCAGGATCCGCGACGCACAAGTCTCCGGACAACCGGTGGATAACCCGGCTCAGGCTGGGGATGAACCTGTGGACAAGCTGTGTGTGCCGGCGCGATCGCGGCAACAAAAACGGGCGCCCGCAAAGGCGCCCGTCGGGTGTTGCATGACTCGGACCTTCGCCGTGCGAAGGTCCGGAAGATCATTCGTCAGCGGCGATGATGACCTTGACCGCGATGTGCACGTCGGCGTGCAGATGCACCTGCACGTCGAACTCGCCGATATTGCGCAGCGGGCCTTCGCTCATCACGACTTCGCTCTTGTCGAGCGCGGTGCCGGCGTTGGTGAACGCCTCGGCGATGTCGCGCGGGCCGACCGAGCCGAACAGCTTGCCTTCCGGGCTCGCGTTCGCCTTGATCGTGACCGATGCGTTCTCGAGCTGGGCCTTGCGCGCTTCGGCGCCGGCGAGCTGCTGGTTCGCCTTGGCCTCGTACTCGGCGCGGCGCTTCTCGAATTCCTCGAGATTCGCGGCGGTCGCAGCCGTCGCCTTGCCCTGCGGCACGAGGTAGTTGCGGCCGTAGCCCGGCTTCACCTTGACCTTGTCACCGAGGTTGCCGAGGTTCTTCACTTTCTGCAGGAGGATGAGTTCCATGATTGTTCCTATTCGTTAGCGTCGGGATGGCCGGCGCAGCTTGCGCTGTCCGAATGTTGGAGGAAGAAAGAAGCAGTGATGCGATCGCTTTCCCTCACCCCAGCCCTCTCCCCGGAGGGGAGAGGGAGAGTGGTCGTCGCGCGAGCGCGCGACGCTTGTTTCAATGGCTGTCGCTGTACGGCAGCAGCGCGAGGAAACGCGCGTGCTCGATCGCAGTGCCCAGCATGCGCTGGTAGCGCGCCTTGGTGCCGGTGATGCGGCTCGGCACGATCTTGCCGGTCTCGCTGATGTACTGGCGCAGCATGTTGAGATCCTTGTAGTCGATCTCGGTCACGCCCTCGGCGGTGAAACGGCAGAACTTCTTGCGGCGAAAGAACTTGGACATGGGATTTTCTCCGTAGACGGGGGCGGCTGCTTATTCGGCAGCGGGTTCGGCGGGAGCGGCGGCGACTTCTTCGCGCGGCGCGCGCTCGCGGCGCGGACGCGGCTCGTCGTCGTCGCTGCCGAAACCGAAGCCTTCGTCGTCACGACGGCGGCGGTCGCCCTTGTCGTCCTTGTTCTTCATGATCGGCGACATCTCGGTCACCGGGCCTTCGCGGGTCACGATCAGGTGGCGCAGCACCGCATCGTTGAAGCGGAAGCCGGACTGCAGCTCGGCCAGCACGGCTGCGCTGCACTCGATGTTGAGCAGCACGTAGTGCGCCTTGGCCAGGTGCTGGATCGGATAGGCGAGCTGGCGACGGCCCCAGTCCTCGAGACGATGGACCTTGCCGTTGTCGCCCTCGATCAGCGCCTTGTAGCGCTCGATCATCGCGGGCACCTGCTCGCTCTGGTCAGGGTGGACCAGAAACACGACTTCGTAATGACGCATGTCGACTCCTTGTGGGTATCGAGGCGGACGATTCCGCTCGACAGCCTCCCGCGTGGCGGTGAGGCAAGGCCCTCGTTTGGTTGAGAAGTGCGGCCATGGACGGCCGCTTCTTGATTCTCGCGATCACGGAAGATCGCAACACCAACGAAGGGGGCGCGGATACTAATGGAATCAGGGCATTGGCGCAAGCATGATG
>NZ_BAAAEU010000027.1:0-85384 GCF_039523175.1 Dokdonella soli | reverse complement strand
CCTCTTCGTCGCGGAGCGGGAATCTTGTGACCGGTTGACGAGGGCGGCGAAATGGTGACCCCAGTATCGGCTGTGAAGAAGCGACAAAGTGCGCCGCCGTTGGATGTCTACTCGATGGAAGGGCTAGAAATCACTCGCTATTGAACGCTTCTATGGAGTAATTGATAAACGCGGAGCAGCAGATAAGCATGAATCGAGCATCTGCTTTAGTTAGATTTGGTTCATCGAGAAGCGCATGACGAATGCCATCTGCATCGCTTGTGTAACCATAGAGCGAAGAGAACGCGTTCTTGAGAGCAGGATGCAATTTTTTGGATTTCTCCAACGCCTTCAGGACACTTCCGAGAGTTCCAGAGTCGTCCTTTGCGAGCTTCTTGGCGAGAGATTCGACCGCACTGATGCTCTCCTTGATTGAGTTCCTGTAATCTGGATTGGTCCTGCTTGACAGCAGAGCCAGGGCAGCCGTGAGGTGGGCCTTGGTGCCTGCATATGCGCTTGCATTTGCGAGAGCCGAATCGACTTCTGCAATCTCCTCTTCGGATGTGATCTCAGTTATTTGCCCGCTTACAAAGCGGTATGCGGAGTTTTCAGTTTCCAGATAAGAATTGCAGGATTCAATGAACGTGTCTTTTTGGCGTTCTGGTCCATACTCGGCGACAAATTCAACGAAGTCATACACCTCGTTCCACTCTGCCCTAAAGAAAAGGTCGCGAAGTCGCTTGTGGCATTGCTCCCAATACACATCAATTGTGTCGATTGGTTGCTTGAAGAAGTGAAGCCAAAGGGAAAACATCAGCGATTGAAGGTTTGAACGCCGGACGTACGCCGGCCGAGTAAACGTATCGCTGTATGGCGGTTCGTACGTATCCCAGTAGAACAGCGTGAGGAGACTCCAAAGGGAGCTTCGAAGGTCATCATCCATGCACTCGCGCTGAGCAACTTTGCTTGCCGGTGCCAGACCTAAGCGTTGCGAGAAGCGCATATTGCCTTCCGTGACTTCTAGTACGGTTATGATTAGGCCCCTCGTCTGGGGTGTGTTTCATCGTTCAACAAGATACCCGTCGGTCAATTCGAATTCGCACAGCCAATCAAGCATTTTCCGACTGCGTTGGTGTCCTCGCGCACTACGAGTTTGCGATCGATTTGTTCGGAAATCACCCGCACCGCGGATGGTTGGAGCGTAGAACATTCAGCGCATGAGATGAAGCCATGCGGTCGCTCCCTCCTATTTCATCGCAGCCTGCACCCCGATATTGCGATCGAGAAACGCACCAACCTTCTCGAACAGATCCGCAAGGTTCTTCTCATCGTAGAACCCGTGACCTTCGGTGCGCTGGTACAACCAGTCGTGCTCGATGTGCGCCTTGTTCAAGGCCGAGCGCATCGATTCGCCCTGCACGGGCGGCACGCGCGTGTCCTGGCCGCCGACGACCAGCATGACCTTCGCCTTCAGGCGGTCGAGGTGCGCGATCGGTGAGCGATCCCAGAGCACGGAGTCGTCTTCGCCGAGCACCTTCTTCAGGTAGTTCTCGCCGAACACCGATTGCGGAACGTCACCGCGCGTGTGCATCAGGCGCAGGTCGTAGACGCCGACGTAGCC
Source organism: Dokdonella soli (assembly GCF_039523175.1). Lineage (NCBI taxonomy): Bacteria > Pseudomonadati > Pseudomonadota > Gammaproteobacteria > Lysobacterales > Rhodanobacteraceae > Dokdonella > Dokdonella soli. The sequence continues at coordinate 83,784 of NZ_BAAAEU010000027.1, read as the reverse complement.
GATCGCGCAGCGATAGAGATCAGGTTCCTTCACCGCGCCCTCGAGCGCGGCATAGCCGCCGTAGCTGCCGCCGAAGATGCAGATGCGCTTCGGATCGGCGACGCCCTGCGCGATCGCCCATTGCGTCGCGTCGGTGACGTCGTCCTGCATTTTGCCGCCCCATTCGCGGAAGCCCTTGCTCACGAAGTCTTCGCCGTAGTTGCCGGAGCCGCGGTAGTTCACCTGCAGCACCGCGTAGCCGCGGCTCGCCAGCATCTGCACGTAGGGGTCGAACTCCCAGCGGTCGCGCACGTAGTACGGGCCGCCGTGCACGAACACGACCAGCGGCAGGTTCTTCGCTTCCTCGTGCCCCGCGGGCCGCGTGAGGTAGCCGTGCAGCGCGAGGCCGTCGCGCGCTTTCAGCGCGATCGGCTCCGTCGCCGCCATCTGTTCGGGCTTGATCCACGGACGGCGCGCGAACAGGAACGTGGCCTTGTGCGCGGCGCCGTCGTACAGGAAGAACTGCCCCGGATCGCGATCGCTTTGCACGAAGAACACGACCTTCTTGCCATCCGGCGTGCTGCTGGTGATGCGCACGTCCTCGCCCGGGAACTGCTGCATCAGCCCGACCAGCAAGGTCGCCTCGGGCGTGTTCTTGCCGAGCAGCGTGGTCGCGACGCGATCCGGCATCGAGCGGATGGCGAAGCTGTCGTTGTCGTCGAACGACGAGACCAGTTCCTCGACGCCGGACACGGTGCCGCTCCAGAGCGGGCTGAGCGCCTGCGTCGCGACGTCCCACAGGCAGACTCCGCCGACACCATGCGCGCCGCCGCACGAGAAATAGACCTTGTCCTCGGCGCGGTTGAACGCGAGCGGCGACGCGCGCCGATGCTCCTTGGCCTCGTCGAAGACCAGCTGCCATTCCTTGCCGTCGCCGGCGCGGTACCAGACCTTTCCGGACTGGTCCGCGTCCACGCCATACGCAAAGCGCACCACGCCATGATGATCGGTCATGAACGAGGCATTGCGCATCGGCGAAGTCGTGACCTGCATCGTCACGCCGCTGAACAGGTCGATGCGCGCGACGGTCGGGAACACGCCGTTCGCGCTCATCGTGCGCATGTTGCCGAGGCTCGCGCCGTTGGCGGGATAGATCGCGATCAGCGCGCGGCGTGGATCGTCGCGCAGCGGATCGACGAGCGTCGCGAACGCGAGCTGGCTCGTCCCCTTCGCGATGTGCGTGGCGCCCTGCGAGCCCATGCGATAGCCGAAGATGATGCCGTCGCCGGTGCCGTCCGCGTTGACCGCATACAGTTCGCCGGTCGACGACGGCGCCTCGAGCGCATCCATTCTCTCGCCAATCGCGGTTCTCGCGCGGACGCAGGTTCACGCCCTTCATGTCCGCGAGACGGATCAGCGACAGCACGGTCTTGCCGTCGACGACGGCGCTCGCCGCAAGGTAATCGCCGTGCGGCGAGATCTTGATATCGTTGAACTGTTCGTGCCGCGCGAAGTCGGCCAGCGGAACCGCTGCCGCGGCAACGGGGGACCCAATCCCTGCTGCAAGCAGGACAAACAACAAACGAGACAGCATCATTCGCAACCCTCCCCGGTGCGTGTTCCCTGCTGATGACGCGCAGCTCAGCTTTTCGCCGCTACGCGGCTACGCCATCCTGCTTCGCATCCGTCCGCTCATCCTTGTGCGAACCCTCGCCGTGAAGACGATGCCCTTCAAGGCATCGTCTTGACGACTCGACCATACCGATCCTCGAGACGGACGATATCATCCTCGCCGAAATAATCACCACACTGCACCTCGATCAGGTGGATGTCGGTGGCGGTCGGGTTCTCCAGGCGATGCACGGTGTTCATCGGGATGTAGGCCGACTCGTTGCGGTTGAGCAGGAATTCCTTCTCGCCGATGCGCACCTTCGCGGTGCCCTCGACGACGGTCCAGTGCTCGCTGCGCCGATGATGCAGCTGCAGCGACAGCACGTGACCCGGCTTCACCGTGAGCCGCTTGACCTTGCAGTCGTCGGCATCCTCGAGCACGGTGTAGCTGCCCCACGGACGACGCACAGTCTGGTGCACGCTCGCCGACGAATGGTTGTCCGCGCGCAGGCGATCGACGACGAGCTTGACCTGCTGCGCGCGCTCGCGATGCGAGACCAGCACGGCATCGCCGGTATCGACGATGACCAGATCCTTGACGCCGACAGCGGCGACCATGCGCGTGTCGGACTGGATGTAGCAATTCTCGCTCTCGATGACGATGGCCTGGCCGCGCACGCGGTTGCCGTCGCCGTCGGCCTCGGCCTCCAGGTCGCTCATCGCCTTCCACGAGCCGATGTCGCTCCAGTCGAACGTGGCGGGCACGACCGCAACCTTCGGCGCGCGCTCCATGATCGCGTAGTCGATCGAGATGTCCGGCTGCGCGAGGAATGCCTCACGTGCGAACTCGACCGGGCTCTCGTGGTTGATCGCATGCGCATGACAGGCCTCGGCGGCCTTCAGCACGTCGGGGCAGACCTTCGCGGCGACTTCGAGCAACGTGTCGGCGCGGAAGCAGAACATGCCGGAATTCCACACGTAGTCGCCGGATGCGACATAGCTCTCCGCGACCTCGTGGCTCGGCTTCTCGACAAACGCGCCGACCTGGCGGCCCATGGAATGATCTCCTTCCGCTTCCCTGCCCCCGCGCAGCGGGGGAAGGTGCCCGGAGGGCGGAAGGGGGAGCGCCGCAGGCGCGCGATTCGCGATCGCATCGCCCATGCGGATGTAGCCGAAGCCGGTTTCCGGATGCGTGGGGCGTATGCCGAACGTGACCAGCCAGCCATCGTTCGCGAGCGCCTTCGCGCGCTGCGCATCGGCCGCGAACGCATCCAGGTCGCGGATCAGGTGATCGGCCGGCAGGATCAGCAGCACCGCATCGGCGCCGACGTGTTCGCGCGCGTGCAGCGCCGCGAGCACGACCGCCGGCGCGGTGTTGCGACCGGCGGGTTCGAGCAGGAACGGCAGCTTGTCAAGATCGGCACCGGCATGCTGCGCGTATTCGTCGCGGGTGAGGAAGTAGTAGTCGCGGCCGGTCACGGTCAGTACCTGGCCGCCATCGGCCAGACGCAACGCGCGATCGAGCGTTTTCTTCAGCAGCGACTCGCCATCGCCCATGCGCATGAACGGCTTCGGGTACGCACTGCGCGAGACCGGCCAGAGCCGAGTACCGGCGCCGCCGGAAAGGATTACGGGTACGAGCATGATTCAGAACTCCAGCATCGGCCAGAAGGCCGTCACACGGTTCGTCGTCCCGGCGACAGCCGGGACCCAGCGTCTTCTAGTAGGTGAATCGAAGACACTGGATTCCGGCTTTCGCCGGAATGACGAAGGATTTTGCCTTGCCAAGGCTTTGCCGCCACTGGCGCATTCAGGCAGAAGGTTAGCGGGAGATGCTGTCGTCTGCCGCTTCGTTCAGCACCGCATGCAGGCCCTCGAGCCAGTTTGCCAATTGTAGCCCGAACGTGTTTTCGAGCCTTGCGCAGTCGAGCACGGAATAGGCCGGACGCCGCGCGCGGGTCGGATAGTCCGCGGTCGTGATCGGGACCACACGCGGCACGCGCGACAGCAGGCCCCGCGAAAGCGCCTCGTGGAATATCGCACCGGCGAAGTCGTACCAGCTGCAGTGGCCGCCGGCGACGAGATGCCAGGTACCATCGAGTACGCGCCTCGAATCCGCGTTCGCGTCGCGCCAGCGTGCCAGCGCGGCGGCGGTCGTGTCCGCGATCCAGCGCGCCGGTGTCGGCGCGCCGATCTGGTCGGCGACGATGCGCAGTTCGTCGCGCTCGCCAGCCAGGCGCAGCATCGTGCGCAGGAAATTGTGGCCGCGCGCGGCATACACCCAGGCCGTGCGGAAGATCAGATGTGCGGCACCGCTCGCGCGCAAGGCCTCTTCGCCGGCGAGCTTGCTGCGGCCATAGACGCCGAGCGGCGACGTCGCATCATCCTCGCGGTAGGGCCGCTTTGCCGAACCGTCGAACACGTAATCGGTCGAGTAGTGCACGACCAGTGCGTCGTGGCGCGCCGCCCAGGCACCGATTTCGCCGACCGCGATGTGATTGATGCGATCGGCAAGCTCCGGCTCGTCCTCGGCGCGGTCGACCGCGGTGTAGGCCGCAGCGTTGACGACCACATTGGTATTTGCCTTGTCCAGCGCCACCGCCAGTGATACCGCGTCACCGAGATCAGCGCGCAGGCACGCTGAGCCATCATCCAGCGCGCCGTCACGCGTTGCCGCGACGACCTCGCCGAGTGGCGCAAGCGCGCGCAGCAGCTCGAAACCGACCTGGCCGTTCGCGCCGAGCAGCAGGATCTTCATCGACGCGCTCCGGCATACGCGTGCGTCGAAAGCCAGACTGCACTGGGCGCATCAAAGCCCTCTCCCCCGACGGCTTCATCGTCCGGGGAGAGGGTTGGGTGAGGGGGCGAGGGCGCGGCGAAGTCGCGGCGATGGATGATGGCAACGCGCGGCGAGACTTCGCTGCGCCTCCGGGCAAGCGACCCACGCTGCGCTCGCCTGAGGCCCCGCCCCCTCACCCCTGCCCTCTCCCCCGACAGAGTCGGGGGAGAGGGAGCGTGACATCCGATATTTCGTACGCTCACTGCGAAAACGTCGGCAGTTTTTCGCGCGGCACGTCGGCGAGAAACGGCGCGCTCTGGTCCTTGTCGGACAGCGAAGGCGCGGCGATCGGCCAGTCCACTGCAAGCGCCGCATCGTTCCAGCGGATGCCGGCATCGGCTGCGCGGTCGTACAGCGCGGTGCACTGATAGACGAACGTCGCGCTCTCGGACAGCACCGCGAAGCCGTGCGCGAAGCCTTCCGGCACCCAGAAATGCCGCTTGTTCGCGGCGGACAGGATCGCAGCGGCCCAGCGCCCATACGTCGGCGAACCGACGCGGATATCGACGGCGACGTCATAGACCTCGCCCTCGAGCACGCTGACCAGCTTGCCCTGCGGGTTCGGCCACTGGTAGTGCAGACCGCGCAGCACGCCTTGCGCGGAGCGCGAGACGTTGGTCTGCACGAAATTCAGGTGGAGCCCCGCCTCGGCGAATCTCTGTGCGTTGAAGCTCTCGTAGAAGAAGCCGCGCGAATCGCCGTGCACGGCCGGCTCGATCACGATGCAGCCGGGCAGTTCGGTCTTGACGATCTTCACGACGTGCGACCCTGCTTCACGAGCCGCTGCAGGTACTGACCGTAACCGTTCTTCGCCAGCGGTGCGGCGAGGCGCAGCACCTGCTCGGCGTCGATCCAGCCCTGCTGGAACGCGATTTCCTCGGGACAACAGACCTTCAAACCCTGCCGGCTCTCGATCGTCTCGACGTAGTTCGACGCGTCGACCAGCGATTCGTGCGTGCCGGTGTCGAGCCAGGCATAGCCGCGGCCGAGCCGTTCCAGCATCAACGTGCCTTCATCGAGATAGCGCCGGTTGAGATCGGTGATCTCGAGTTCGCCGCGTGGCGACGGCTTCAATGCAGCCGCGTAGTCGCAGACGTTTGCGTCGTAGAAATACAGCCCGGTGACCGCCCAGTTCGAACGCGGTTCGGCAGGTTTCTCTTCGAGGCCGATCACGCGGCCGGCCTTGTCGAATTCGGCGACGCCATAGCGCTCCGGATCGCGCACCCAGTAGCCGAACACCGTCGCGCCGTTGTCGCGCGAGGCCGCGCGGGCGAGCTGTTCGGTGAAGCCGTGACCGTAGAAGATGTTGTCGCCGAGCACCAGGCAGCTCGGCTGGCCCGCGACGAACTCGCGACCGATCAGGAACGCCTGCGCCAGTCCATCCGGCGACGGCTGCACCGCGTAGCGGATCGAGATGCCCCACTGCGAACCGTCGCCGAGCAGGCGCTGGAACAAGGCCTGCTCATGCGGTGTATTGATCACCAGCACGTCGCGGATGCCGGCGAGCATCAAGGTCGCCAGCGGGTAGTAGATCATCGGCTTGTCGTAGACCGGCAGCAGCTGCTTGCTGACCGCCTGGGTCACCGGATACAGCCGCGTGCCGGAGCCGCCGGCGAGGATTATTCCCTTGTTCGTTGCCATGGGCTTTGTCCGACTTACAAGTGATTGTTGCTGTTGTAGGAGCGGCTTCAGCCGCGATGCTTTTGTTGAGATTTGAGAGCTACGGGCAGAAGCATCGCGGCTGAAGCCGCTCCTACGCAAAAGCTAAGCCCCCAGGCGTTCCATGCGGTAGCTGCCGTCGAGCACGCGCCCGACCCACGCCTGATTGTCCAGATACCAGTCCACCGTGCGCGCGATGCCGGATTCGAACGATTCGGTCTGGCGCCAGCCGAGATCGTGCTTGATCTTCGACGCGTCGATCGCGTAACGGCGGTCGTGGCCGGGACGGTCGCGGACATGCGTGATCAGCGATTCGCGGCGGCGTCCATCGGCGAGCGGGCGGCGCTCGTCGAGTAGCGTGCAGATCGCCTTCACGACCTGGATGTTCTCGCGCTCGGCGTCGCCGCCGACGTTGTAGACCTCGCCGACGCGGCCGATCTCGAGCACGCGCCGGATCGCCGCGACGTGGTCGCCGACGTAGAGCCAGTCGCGCACGTTGCGGCCGTCGCCGTAGACCGGCAGCGCCTCGCCCGCGAGCGCCTTCTGGATCATCAGCGGGATGAGTTTTTCCGGGAACTGGTACGGCCCGTAGTTGTTCGAGCAGTTCGTGGTCAGTGTGGGCAGGCCGTACGTATGGTGGAACGCGCGCACCAGATGGTCGGATGCAGCCTTCGATGCCGAATACGGCGAGTTCGGCGCGTACGGCGATTCCTCGCTGAAACGCCCGATCGGACCCAGCGAGCCGTAGACCTCGTCGGTCGACACGTGCAGGAAGCGAAACGCATCCTGGCGCTCCAGCGGCAGCGCGCGCCAGTACGTGAGCGCACATTCGAGCAGGCTCAGCGTGCCGACGACATTGGTCTGCACGAACGCGGCCGGCCCGTCGATCGAGCGGTCAACGTGCGATTCCGCCGCAAAATTGATGATCGCGTCCGGCTGATGTTCCGCGAGCACGCGACGCACACCCTCGGCATCGCCGATGTCACCTTCCACGAACGCGTGTTCGGCGCGGCCGCTGACCGAAGTCAGCGTGTCGAGATTGCCGGCATAGGTCAGTGCATCGAGATTCACGATGCGGCAACCGCCCGACGCCAGCGCATCGAGCACGAAATTGCCGCCGATGAAACCGGCGCCGCCGGTGACGAGCAGGGTTTTCATTCGATTCGGGATTCCCAATAGTCAATTTGCAAAACCGGGCATCCTGCCGCGGTTTGCAAACAAACGGCCGCGGCAAAGCCGCGCCACGTTTGTCGCGACGAGCGCCCGGGCGCTCGCCCGCGGCGACACATCCTCGTGCCGAAGCGGTTTTTCAAACCGCCCGAAATGCAAAGGGCCGGTAGTCCGGCCCCTGCCTATCGTAGCGGCAGGCAGCCGCCAACGCGAATCCGCCCGCTGAGAGCCTCCCCCAGGAACCGGGCTGCCCTGTAGGGATCAGCGCGTGGGTGCCCCCCGGCGCAGCAGCGAGTACAGCACCGGCATCACCAGCAGCACCAACGGCACCTGCACCAGCATGCCCGAGACGATCGCGACCGCGAGCGGCTGCTGCATCTGCGAGCCACGGCCGATTGCCAGCGCCAAAGGCAGCAGGGTCAGGATCGCCGCCAGCGTCGACATCAGGATCGGCCGGGTACGGTGGTGGCCCGCCTCGTGCAATGCGTCGTGCAGCGGCGCGTCGGCGGCTGCATCCTCAAGCTCCGAGAAATAGAAGATCGCGACCTCGGTGACGATGCCGACGATCATCGTCATGCCCATCATCGCCGAGATGTTGAGCTCGATGCCGGTCAGCCAGAGACCGGCGAATACCGCCGGAATCGCCAGCAGCGGCATCGCGAGGATCGTCATCGCGACGCGGAAACTCTCGTACAGGAACAACAGCAGGGCGAACACCAGTGCGATCGCCGCCAGCATCACGATGGTCAGACCGCGGAATGCTTCCTGCTGCTGCTGATACAGGCCGCCCAGCTGATGGAACATGTCCTTGGGCAGCATCCCCGGCTTGGCCAGAACCTTCTTGACGTCGGCGATGGTGGCGCCGAGGCTGCGGCCGCTGATGCGCCCGGTGACCGCCACCATGCGCTTGAGGTTGTCGCGGGTGATCTCCGGCTGGCCCTGCACTTCATGCAGCGTCGCCACCCGTGACAGCGGCAGCAAGTGTCCGTCGGCGGCACGGATCGGCAGCGCAGCGACCTGCTCCAGCCGCTGGTGCGAGTTCAGCGGCAAGCGCACGCGTACGCCGATCACCTTGCTGCCCTGCGGCAGTTGCGCGGCGACGGTGCCCTCGATGGCCGCCGTGACCTGATCGGTGACGCCGAGCGGGTCCAGCCCTTCCAGCGCGGCCTTGGCCGGATCCACCTGCACGGTCAGTGCATCGCCGGCCGGCTTGATACCGTTGCGCACGTCGACCACGCCGTTGATCTTGCCGATCGCCTCGGCGACGCGTTTGGCGGTTGCCTCGAGCTGGGCCGCGTCGTCACTGTACAACTGGATCTCGATCGGCTGCGGCACGGCCACCAGGTCGCCGATCAGATCCTCCATCAGCTGCGCCAGCTCGATCTCCAATCCCGGTACGTTCTGCTCGACCTCGGCGCGCACCTGCGTCATCACCTCCTCGGTGTCCGGACGCGCGCCGTCCTTCAGGCGAATGAAGAAATCGCCCTGGTTCGCCTCGGTCAGGCCGCCGCCCAACTGCAGGCCGGTGCGACGTGAATAGGTGTCCACATACGGGTTCGCACGAACGATCGCCTCGACCTGATTGAGCAGACGATCGGTTTCCTCCAACGAAGTGCCCGGCCGCGACAGATAGTCGAGGATGAAACCGCCCTCGTCCATGCTCGGCATGAAGCCGGTGCCGACCCGCGTGTAGGCGAACGCTCCGACAACGACGAGCGGCGCCACCATCAGCAACACCAGCACGGGCCGCTTCAGCCATTTCTGCAGGGTGCTTTCGTAACTCTGCATCATCCACCGGGTGAAGCGCCCCGGTGGGTGCGGAACTCGATGGCGCTGGTCCAGGAAGCGTTCCGCCAGCAACGGCACCGCGATCCAGGTCAGCAGATAGGAAATGATCAGCGCGCTGGCCATGGTCAGCGACAACGCCTTGAAAAACGCACCGGTGACGCCGGACAGGAACGCCAGCGGCAGGAAGATCACCACGGTGGCGGCACTGGAACCGGTCAGCGGGCGGGTGAACTCCCACGCCGCGCCGGCGATGCGCTCATGCACCTCGCCCTCGCCCTGGCCGAGGCGTCGCATGATGTGTTCGAGCATCACGATCACATCGTCGATGATCAGCCCGACCGCAGCTGCCATGCCGCCCAGCGTCATCATGTTGAAGCTCATCCCGAGCGCACGCAGCAGCAGCACGGTGATCATCAGCACCGCCGGCACCACGATCAGCGCGACCAGGATCACCCGCGTATTGCGCAGGAACACGAACAGCACCAGCCCGGCCAGCAGGATGCCGATCAGGATCGCATCGCGCACGCTGGCCGCCGCACCGGTCACCAGCTGGGTCTGGTCGTACCAGTTGGCGATACGCACGCCGGCCGGCATCTGCGGCGCATAGTCGGCCATGCGCTGCTTCACGTCGTTGGCGATCTGCACGCTGTTGCCATCGGGTTGCTGATAGACCTGCAGCAGCACCGCGTTCTGGCCGTCGGCGTTGACACGGATCCACTGCGGCACATGGTCGACGCTGACCGCGGCCACATCGCCGAGCCGCACCACACCGCCGGAGCCGGCGCGCACCACGATGTCGCGCAGCGCGGCGACGGTCTTCGGCTGGTTGTCGGCCAGCAGCAGGAACAGCTTGTAATGATCGGAGACGCGTCCCATCGCCTGGATGCTCGCGGCGTGACTGACCGCGGTGGCCACATCGCCGAGACTCAGATCCAGCGCGCGCAGGCGACCCGGATCGACATCGGCATGAAACTCGCCGACTTCGCCGCCCTGTACATTGACTTGGGCGACACCGGTGACGCCGCTGAGCAGCGGGCGCAACTGGTACTCGGCGAGGTCGTGCAACGCACTCGGCGACAGCGTGTGCGAACGCAGGCTGTAGGCCAGCGTCGGGAACGTGGTCGGATCCATGCGCCGGGTGGCGATCTGGGTACCGGCGGGCAACTGCGACAGGATCTGCCCGGTCGCGCCATTCACCTCCTGCAAAGCGGCGGCCATGTCGGCGCCCCAATCGAAGGTGACCGCGACGTCGGCGCTGCCACGGCTGGTCGTCGAGCGCACGTCGCGCACGCCGCGCACGCGCCGGATCGCCTCCTCGACCGGACGCGTCACTTGGATCGCCATCTGGTCGGCCGGGCGATCGCCGGCATCCAGGGTCAGCTGCACGCGCGGAAACGCCACGTTGGGGAACAGCGCCACCGGCATCAACCACGCGCCGGCGATGCCGCCGATCGCCAGCACCAGCGCGAAGAACAGCAGCGAGCGACGATGCTGCTGCATCCATGCGGTGACACTCACTTGGCTGGCTCCTGCACCGCGTCGCCGTCGCTCAACTCATAGGCGCCGAGAACGATCACCTTGGCTTGCGCATCGAGCGGGCCCTGCACTCCGACGGCGTCGCCGTCCGGGCTGCGCAACGTCACATCGACGCGCTTCGCATGCCCGTTGTCGATCTGGAACAGATAGTCACCCTGCTCGTCGTGCAGCACCGCCGCGCGCGGCACCGCCCATGCGCTGTAGTCGGCCGTCTGGATCTGCGCATCCAGCGCCGTGCCCGCGATCAGGGCGGCGGCTGCGTCTGCGGGAATGTCGACCTGTGCCGGCAGAAGATGGGTCTGCGCATCGACCGCCTGCCCGATCACACTCAGGCTTCCGGTAAAGGGCGCTGTCGCACCGTACACATTGCGCAGTTCAACGCGCATGCCGCTGTGCAATTTCGCCCCGTCTTCGGGCTGCACGCCGAGCTGCGCGACCAGCGCATGCGCAGGCGTGAAGCTCAACAGCGGCGCATTCGCCGCCACCCGCTCGCCGAGGCTGACGCTGAGCGCGGTCACCACGCCATCCGCAGGTGCGCTGATCGTTTCCTCGGTCGCGCCGCCGCCGAGCGCGCGCTGCGCTTCGACGGCCGCCTCGGCATCCGCCAGCGCCTTGCGCGCGGTGGCCAGCTGCGACTGCGTGGCGAGGCGTTGCGTCGCCAGTTGCTCGCTGCGCGCGAGTTCGCCGCGGGCCAGGGTCAATGCGCTCTGTGCCTGCTGATACGCATTGCGTGCGACCGGATCCGGCATGATCGTCAACAGCGCCTGCGCGCGCGCGACGGTCTGGCCCGGTGCGACCTTCACCGCGACGATCTGGCCGCCGTGAGCGAGGTTGATCGCCCGAGCATGATGCGGATCGCCAACCGCGCTGCCCCAAGCCTGCACGGTATCGTGGAAAGTCTGCTGCACCGGTATCGCGGTGGTGACCGCGGCCCGCGCTTTCTTTTCGGCGGCGCTGTCTTCGGGTGGCGTGGCGCCGCAGCCGGCGAGAAGACCGACCAGCACGAACGCGAACAAAGGAACGGAATGATTCATGGTTTGGATGCTTGTGCAGAGGCGGGATGCGCGGTGTCGAAATCGGTGTTGCCGAGCAGCGCTTCCAGCGCAGTCGCCTGCTTGGCCTGCTCCTGGCGCACGCTGATGAGATCGAGATCCGCAGCGAGCGCGGCGCTGCGGATCGCGAGATACGTCGGCCAATCGAGCAGGCCGGCCTGCCAGGTGCGCTCGGCGGAACTGCGCGCCTCGTCGAGCTCGTGTGCATGCGCGTCCAGCGCAGCGCGTTCCCGGTCCAGCGCGGCGAGATCGGCCAGCAGACGCGGCAGGTCGCTGCGCGCGGTCAACAGGCGCGCGTCATAGTCGTCCTTCAGGCGCTGACGCGTCGCCGTCTCGGTCGCGATGGCGCCGCGGTTGCGATTGAACAGCGGCAGCGTGAGCCCGATCGTGAAGCCGCTCGTATAGATGGAGCTGGTGTCGCGCGCGCGGGTGAAGCCGACGGTGAGCGCGGGAAACTGCGCGAGGATCGCTTCACGCAGCTTTTCCTCCTGCGCGTGGTAGCCCGCCTGCAGCGCAAGCAGGTCCGGGCGGCGTTGCGGAAGGTTGGCCAGTGCCTGCTCCACCTGCGCGGGCGTCGGTGCGGCCTGGTACGGCTCGCCGACCAGATCGAGCGGCGCCGACGGCGCGAGACCGAGCAGCACACGCAGATCGCTCTCGGCCAGATGCAACGCAATCGCGTTGTCGGTGAGCCGGCGTTGCACGTCGGACTCGGCATTGAGTCCGGCGCTGGCGCTGTCGTAGGTCAGATTGCCCGCACGGAGCGCCTCGCGCACGGTGTGACCGAGCGGCTCCAGCGCGCGTTGCTCGACGTCGAGCCGGGCCTGTTGCGCGCGCTGCGTCAGCACCTGTCCGAACAGCAGCCGCGCCTGCGCCACGGTTTGCCACTCCGCCCACAACAGATCGAGGTTGACCTGATCGGCCTGGCTCGTGGCCGCCGCGAGCCGCGACGAACGCGTCAGCAGAGTGCTGAGATCCTCGCTGATACCGAGATTGAACGCCTTGGTCAGCCCCTGCCCGGACGCGCTTGGGAAATCGCTGCTCAGACTCAGCTGCGGATCGGGCAGCAATCCGGCAGAGAACGCCTGCGCGCGCGCGATGCCGAGTTCATCGCGCTTGACCTTGAGATCCGGATTGTTGGCCACGGCGAGCATCGCGACTTCGGTCACGTCGAGACCGTCGGACGGATCGAAGCGGTGCGTCGCCAGCGCGGGCAGCGGCAGGCTGGCGGCCGGCACGCTGAGCCCCGCGGCGCTCGCCGCGCCCCGCCCATCGCCGAGCGGCAAGGACGCATACGAAGCACACCCGGCCAATGCCAGCAGCGCCGACATGACCAGCAGCGCACGGCCGGTTGTGCCCATTGCGGTTGCCTCGCTCACGGCGTGCCGGCGGGACCGACGACCAGCACCGCGAACGTGTCCGCCTTCATGGCCGGGCGCTGGTGCGGCTCGTGCTTCTCGGGCAGCGGCTCGAACTCGGCGGCCGCGAGGAACACGCGATGCGAGCGCGGATCGAGCGCGAGTGTGCGCGCGCTGTGCTGGGTCGGCAGATTGGCCAGGACTTCGTAGCGGTCCGCCGATTGCTGGCGCACGATGGTCAGCGTGCCGTCATCGCCGTTGGAGCTGAACACCAGGTGGCGCTCCGCGTCGAACGCGACCGCGTCCGGCCCCTTGCCGATCGCGACGCTGGCGACGTGGTGGCCGGTCCTGGCATCGGTGACGATCATGTGGTCGTTCTGGCAGACCGAGAACAGGCGCCCATGCTCCGCATCGAGCGCAAGCCCGGAGGGTTCCTCGCAATCCTTCAGCGGCCAGGTCGCGATGACCTTCGCGGACTTCGTGTCGATCGCGGTCAGTTCGCCGCGATCCTCGATGTTCAGGTAGAGACGTCCGTTGCCGTCGCTGACCGCGAACTCCGGGCGGCCGGACAGCGCGATCGTCGCGATCGGCCTTTCGGTCTTCGCGTCGATCACGGTTGCATCGTGGCTGCGGCCGTTGAACGTGAGCACGCGCGCGGTCGGTGCGTCGAACACGATCGCGTCCGGATTGTGTCCCTCGATCGCGATCGTCGCGGTGGTGGCGAGGGTCTTGAGGTCGAACACGGTCACCGAATCACCCTTGCCATTGCTCGCGTAGCCCTTGCCGAGCGACGGCGCCAGCGCGACTCCATGCACGCCATTGGTCGGGCCGACCTGGCCGAGCGACTTGCCATTGGCGAGGTCGAGCACGGCGACGCGGTCGCCGCGCGTCACGAACAGGCGCTGGCCGGCCTCGTCGACAGCCAGATAGTCCCAGCCGCCGGGGCCGCCGACGTTCCAGTGCGCGGACACGGCGTAAGCGGGCGCGGCAGCGTCCTTGGCACTCGCGACCGACATCGCGCAGGCGACGGCGAGGCAGGTTCCGATGAAACACAGGGTCTTGCTCATGCGAGATCTCCGCGGTAGGGGTTGGTGTTGTGGAATTTCGTAAGGATCAGGATTCGGTGGGCACATGCCGTCGGGTTCCGGCGGCGGGAAACAGCACCTCGACGCGCAGTCCCTGCCGATCGTCGGGATCCAGCAGGGACACGGACGCGCCATGCAGGTCCGCGATCCGCGCGACGATCGAGAGGCCGAGCCCGCTGCCCTCGCCGGCCGCCTCGGAACCGCGCTGGAAGCGCTCCAGCATCGCGGCGCGACGCGATGCCACGATGCCCGGGCCGCTGTCGCTGATCGTGAGCAGCGTGCGTCCAGCGCGCGAGGCGATCCCGATGTCGATGCGTCCGTGCGCGAAACCGTAGCGGATCGCGTTGTCGAGCAGGTTGCGCAGCAGCGTGCGCAGTCCCGGCTCCCAACCGTTCACGATGCGCGCCGACTCGTCGATCGCGCGCACGATCTCGATGTCCTTGTCGACCGCGGCGAGACCGAGCGCAGCCAGTTCCTCGTCCACGCAGCGGCCGAGGTCGACCGGGCCGAAATCGCGCGCGGCGGCCGCCGCATCCCAGCGTGCGAGGTCGAGCATCTGGTTGACGATGTGCGTCATGCGCTCGAGGCCGCGACGCGCTTCGCCGAGCGCATTCGCGCGGTCATCCGGACCAACGGCGGCCTGGGCGTTCTCGATATGCACCAGCGCACCGGCCAGTGGCGTGCGCAGCTCGTGCGCCGCGTTCGCGGTGAACTGGCGCTCATTCTCGAGTACCGCGCGCAAGCGGCGCAGCAGCCCGTTCAGCGCACCCAGCAAGGGCTCGATCTCCTTCGGCGCATCGCGCGTGCTGACCGGGCCTATCGCGTCCGGAGCACGCGCCTCGAGACGCTGCGCGATGGTCACGATCGGCTTCAAGCCTCGACGTACCGCCCAGCCGACCAGTACGGCGAGCAACGGCAGGCCCAGCAGCAGCGGCGCCGAATTCTGCAGCAGCAGGTCGCGCGCGATCTCGCGACGGCTGTCATAGCGCTCCGCGGCGCGCACGAAGCCATTGTTGCGCGTGGCCAGCGTGAACACGCGCCAGCGCTTGCCATCCTTCCTGATATCCGCAAAGCCGGGCGGCGCGGCGTCGAACGCGAGACTGCGCAAATCCTGGGTCACCAACTGCAGGTCGGAGGGATTCTTCCAGTACTGGAAGCCGACTTCGGTTTCGTACGGATGCCCTCTTTCCGAACGTTCCTTCGAGGATCCGGATCGATGCCAGTTCTCGATCTCGAGCGGCGCCTCGAGTGCAGGATCGGCGAGGCTGGCATGCTCGGCAAGCACCTCGATCGTGCGCGCATTCTGGGCCAGGCGCGCGTCGCTGAGCTCGTCGACTTCCTCGATGATCTTGGAGTAGGTCAACGCAAAGAACGGCAGCACGACCAGCGCGATGCAGGCGAGCGTCAACACGCTGAGTCGGGTCCGCAGCGAACGCATCATGGGCTGGCCTTGCGCACCAGCAGGTAGCCGAGGCCGCGCGCGGTCTTGATCGCGTCGGGTTGCAGTTTCCGGCGCAGGCTGTGCACGTGGACTTCGAGCGCGTTGCTCTCGACGCCTTCGCTGCCGTACAGCGCCTGCTCGAGGAATTCGCGCGTGACCACGCGTCCTGCGCGCTCGGCCAGCGTGCGCAGCAGCAGGAACTCGAGCCGCGAGAGTTCGAGCGGACGGCCCTCCCAGGTCGCCTGATGGCTGACCGTGTCGATCGCCAGCGCATCGACCTCGAGCAGCGCGCTCGCACTACCATGCGTGCGCCGGTGCAGCGCGCGCAGCCGCGCGGCGAGTTCGTCGAGTTCGAACGGCTTTATCAGGTAGTCGTCGGCGCCGGAGTCGAGCCCGGTGACGCGTGCGGCCAGCGTGTCCCGCGCGGTCAGCACCAGCACCGGCGTCGTGCTGCCACCCTGGCGCAACAGGCGCAGCACTTCGAGGCCGTCGATCTTGGGCAGGCCGAGGTCGAGCAGGATCACATCGAAATGGCCGGACTTCGCCATGGCGAGCGCCGCGGCGCCATCCATCGCCCACTCCGATGTCCACGTCCAGCGCGCAAGCGCGGTCTGGATGCCGCGCCCGAGGCTCGGGTCGTCCTCGACGATCAGGACGTGCATGGCCGGATCAGCGCGAGCATCGGCAGTCGCATATGCGTGATGGGGACAGGGTTCACGGCGAGTCGGCGGTCGGGCCAGGACAACGGTATCGAACCAGCGGGCAGCCAGTCTAAAGCCCCCAGCTTAGGAGAATCTTAAGGAACGACGGTCATCGGACGCATGACGAAGAATGTGCGTTTTCGAGAAGCCCCACTCTGGCCTATGCACGATCGAAAGCAGGTGGTCGCACGAAAAAGGCTGGCGCGGCTCCACGGCGATCGCGGGGGTCTTCTACGAAGGATCGAATCCATCCCTGAATATCTGATCGACCGCATACATCCAAAGCTGGCCGCTCTGGTCGGTGACGTAAAGCGTGCCGTTGACCACGATCGGACTCTGCCAATGCACTCCGCCGATCGAACCATCGTTCCACAACAGGTTCCCGCTGACCGGATCGCGCGCGGTCAAACCTGCCGATCCCGCATAGAAGACGATGCCGTTCGCAACGATCGGCGAAGTGCCGCTGTCCATCACGTGCCACCTCGGAGAAAGTGCGGGAATCCCGGTCGTGCCCATCACAAGTTGCAGACCCGCAATTCCATTGCCGTTGGCGATGAACAGCCACGTCGAGGAATCGACCCGATTGAACCAGACCGCGGGCTGAGTCAGGATCTCTCCACCCTGCGGGAGATTGATGATCTGCAGCTCGCCACCGAGATGACCAACGCCGGCCAAGCCACCCAGGCTGTCCAGGTTGAGCAGACGAATCTTGGCGTCCTTCCCACTCTGCGCGGCTAGATGACGAAATGCGCTACTGACAGGGACGGGAAGAATCGCCGGAGCGGTGGAACCAAGATCCTGGTCCGAGTCCTGCAGCGCCTGATAGTCGGTGGGGGTATAACTTGCCAGCGGCGAGCCACCTGCTCCCGTGCCGGAAGGACTCAGCGCAAGGACGCTGTCCCCCCAATCGTGATTGGGCGCCGACCCGCTGTTGCCGTCGAAGGGTCCATTTCCAGTCGCCATGTAGATGCGGTCGGTCCCGGCATCGTAGACGACGCCGGGGCGCGCCCAGATGGCGCTCTGCACCCGCGCGCAATCGGGCAATGCAAGCTCGACGAAGTGCACCGTCTGGTCGCTGCAATTCGCGTTGAATACGTTTTGCGTTCCCGTGCCAAGATTTATCGCGGTGATGTGGCCCTGATAGTCACCGGCATCCCCGGGATAGCCTCCATTGGCGACGTACAGGTAGCTCGAACCGTCCTGCGCGGTCGCGATGGTCAGCGCAGAGGATCCTTTCTCGATGTCCGGTTTGAGGGTTGCAAGCTGCGGCCATCCGCCGGCGGTTGTTTCGGCGCCGTCGTTGACTCCGTATTTGTGGACGTATCCGTCCAGACCGTAGCTGTAGACAAACTGGCGCGCGGGATCCACCGCCGGCGACGAGGTCGTGTAGCGCGGACCGGTTGCAGGATGCCTGGACCAGATGCTTTCGCCGGTCGACGCGTCGACCGCCAGCAACTCGCCATTCCTGGTCGTCAGGAACAGCAGATCCTTCGCGCCGAATGCCGTCGACACACCCGCAACGAACGCCGGCGCACCGTCCACGACATTGGAAAGCGTCACGTGACGAATCGGGCGCAGAGTCGACACGTTGGCGGGGCCGGGCGACGTCGAGATCGCGTGCTCCAGCGCATTGTTGCCGCCATGTGCCGCGTCGTAGTTGAATTGAAGCCAATCGGCGCAGGCGGCGGGAACGCATGTTCCAACGAACACCCCCGCCGCCAGCCAACCTGCGCCAACGAGCATTTTCATGGACGGGTTCCGTGAGTGCACTCACCGGCGTCATGTCGCCGGACCTGGGAGCCCGGCGACATGGCGTTGGGTGGGGACGCTTCAGCGTTGGCGAGCGAGGGCGGCCCCGGCGACACCCAGCGCCAGCACGAGGACGAGCAGCCCGCGGATGTCCAGCATGGGGAGCGGCTCGACCGGAGGCGGAGGCGGCGCAGCAGCTACGTTCGCGGTGCTGGTAACTCGAGCCGACGCGGTGCCTGGCGCATCGTCAGCGATCGTCACCGCTACCGTGAATGGACCGCTGGCAGCATAGGTATGGGTTGCGCTGACCTGAAACGCGCCGGCACTGCCGCTGATCGTTCCGGCACTCGTCGTGCCGTCACCCCAATTGACGGTTGCCGAAAAATCGCTCGCCACGTTCGCCGCATCGGCGTCGGTGAAGGTCGCCACCTTACCGGTGAAGGAGGTTCCCACGACCGCTGCGAAGGTGACCGGTGCCGGCGTCAGCACATCCGCCTCGGCGACCGTCGCCGTGGCAGTGACGCTCGTGGTCGCCGTACCAGGCGCCACTTCGGAAATCGTGATGCCGACCGGGAAGCTGCCCTCGTCCGCATAGGTATGCTGGCCCTTGAGGGTGAACGCGCCTGCGGCGCCGGCGACCGTACCCGCCGTCGTCGTACCGTCTCCCCAGTTGATGGTCGAGGTGAATGACGAGGCCGTCTTGGAAGGATCGGGATCAAGAAACGTCGCGACCGTTCCATTGAAGGATGCGTGCTCATTGACCGAGAAGTTGACAGGCGTTGCCGTCAAGCTGCTCAGAACATGTGCGGTGCTGGTCACGGAGGCCGTAGCGGTACCCGGCGCATCATCGCTCAAGGTCACGCTTACCGAAAAAGTCCCGGAGCCTGCGTAGGTGTGCGTTCCGCTGACCTGGAAGGAACCGGCGCTGCCGCTGACCGTGCCCGCAGTCGTCGTGGCGTCGCCCCAATTGATGGTTGCAGTGAAGTCGCCCACCGTCGCAGTGGACAGGGTGTCCGAGAACGTGGCCACCGACGTCGTAAAGCTGACACCCGGTGCTGCCGCAAACGTGACCGGTGAACCCGTGAGAACGTCGCGTTCGCTGATGATCGCGGAGTCCGTCGCCGTGGCGGTTCCGGTGCCCGGTGGCTGATCGGAAATCGTGACGGTCGCCGTGAACGTGCCTTCATCGGCGTACGTGTGCTGGCCCAGCACCGTGAATGCAGCGGAACTGACGGCGATCGTGCCTGAAGTCACCGCAGAACCGTCGCCCCAATCTATCGAAGCCGTAAACGAACTCGGGGTGGCTGCAGGGTCGTCGTCGATGAAGGTTGCGACGGCTCCGTTGAAGACCGCTCCTTCGCCGGATGCGAAATTGACCGGCGAGGCCGTGATGACGGTGGCGCCGGCCCAACCGGGCAGCGCAATCAGAAGCAAGGCGGCAATCCGCCACAGGAACGCCGCTGCAGACACCTTCAAGTTCATGGCCCTACCCCCTATCGGCATGGATCCCCCCATCAAGGCTTGGTGACAGCTCGATGGGCCTCAGCGCAATGATGCTCGATCGTCCTGCGTTTTCGAGCGCCGATCGTACATGAACTTGCGTTCCAGGAAACAAAAGCCCGCTAAAAGCGGGCTTTTGGGTCAAATGCAACAAAACCTATTACGGTAGATTTTAAAACGAAAGTCCGGAGCAGAACGGTAACGTCACACTCGCATGGCATGTCAAATTTGCTCATGCGCGTAGCGGGTGGATTCCATCGAGCGGTGTGCGCTGGCGTTCGGCGGTGGGCATGTCGTGCTGCCGTTGCGCAATAGGCGGTAGTTGATCCGGGGGCTCGGCAGCCACACGTTTCTTGCCAGCTACGGCAGCAAACCGGCGGCTCCCCCAGGCGGCACTCTGTGCCCCCTATGGATCAGCGCCGTGCACAACCACTTGGAGATACCCGACCACCACGAGCGCTTGACTGATCAGGGCCACGCCATTTCCAGCCGCGATCAAGTCGGCGACTGGACTGGATGCGGTTGAGGTAGCCGTGGATAGAGATCTTGAGCGCTTCCCACCAAAGGATGCTCTGGTGGCATGGCCTTGATAGGCCATCAGTGGGTATTGCCTTGCTGCGATCACGCTGTATACACTGTATACATGACTCGTTTGACCACCGCAGAAAAGATCCTTAAGGCCGCGCACAAATTGTTTGAGCGCGAGGGCGCCGATGCCGTGACCATGCGGCGCGTAGCCGATGCTGTGGGTATAACGCCAATGGCGATCTATCGCCATTTCCCAAACCGGGATGCGTTACTGAAGAAGCTCTCCGACGACAGTTTCAACGGGGTCGCGCATGAATGGGAATCGCGCTCACGGAACCCGGACGTGCTCAAGCGACTGATGGCTTTGCTGGAGCCCTACCTGGACTACGCGCTGACGCATCCGCATCTATTCGATCACGCCTTTTCCGTGCGTCGCGACGATGCGCGACGTTATCCCGAGGATTTTCGCGCGGGTCGGTCGCCGACCTTCAATGTCGCGCTCGACGCGGTAATCGAAGGCATGGCCCGGGGCGTGCTGAAACCAGACGATCCGCACGACGTCACGATGACGATATGGGCGCACCAGCACGGCCTGATCGCCCTCTACCGCGCCGGGCGTTTCAGCTATGACGAGGCGCAGTTTCGCGTCTTCTACCTACAATCATTGAGGAGATTGCTCGATGGCATCAAAACGTGATGGTTCTGCGCTGCCAGCTTGGTTGGCCGCGACCGCGCTGTCCGCCATTTGCTGGTGGTTCGGCAGCGGCCTGTATCCGCAGTGGTGGCTGACATGGCTCTCGCCTTTGCCGGTACTGTGGCTCGCGCCCCGGGTCCGCGCGCACTGGGCAGCATTGGCGGCCTTCCTGGCGTATACCGCCGGCGGGTTCAACATCCTGACCTACATGCACACGTACATTGGCCTGCCGGTACCCGTGACCCTGTACGCCATCTGTCTGTCCGGCGTGATGCTGACGCTATGCGTATTGCTGTTCCGGCGATTGCTGATACGTGGCCATGCGCTGGCAGCCGCACTGGCGGTACCGACAACATGGGTTGCTGCCGAATACGTCAACAGTCTGCTCTCGCCCCATGCCACGTTCTTCAATATCAGCTATACACAAATGGACGCGCTTGCCATTGTCCAGTTGGCCGCCATCACGGGAATCTGGGGGATTGGCTTCCTCGTGGTCCTGTTGCCAGCCGCTGTCGCGGTGCAGGCAGCACCGCAGGCCGTGAGAGGCGATCGAATTGCGGCGATGGCGCTTGCGGCGCTAATGATCATCGGTGCCGTCGCATATGGTGGCTGGCGACTTCAGGCACCGGTGACCGGAACGATGCACGCTGGCCTGGTATCGCTTCAGAAGCCGACGGCTGCTGCGCTGAATGGGCCCGAGGGACAGGCACTGGCGGCGCGCTACCTCGATGCATTCGACCGCTTCGCGAAGGCCGGCGCTCGAATCACGTTGATTCCCGAGACATCGTTCACCACCGCCGAGGCAACCATTCCTGCGTTCGCCGAGTTGGCCACGCAACGCGACCTGATCGTAGGCGCCGGCGTCGACTTCAAGGGTGATCCGCAGGCGGAGCGCAATATGCTGATGGTGTTCCAGCCTGGCGTCATATCACCCGCCACGTACAGCAAACATCATGTGCTCGTCGGCCTGGAGCAGTCCATGCCGGGCGACGGCTACACCCTGCTTGAGGGCACACCGCGCATCGGTTTGGCGATCTGCAAGGACATGGATTTCCACGATATCGGCAACGCTTATGCGGCGCGTGGTGCACAACTACTGTTGGTGCCTGCTTCAGATTTCATCGTCGATGGCTGGCTGCACAGCCGCATGGCGATCATGCGCGGCGTGGAAAGTGGCTTTGCCGTCGCGCGTGCCGCCCATGCCGGCCGGCTTACCCTGAGTGATGACCGCGGCCGTGTTGTGGCAGAAGCCTCCAGCGAACGAAGTGACGCCGAATTGGTGGGCAATCTACCGCTACGCGAGACGCGCACGCTATACGCGAGCTGGGGTGACTGGTTCGCGTGGCTCGACTTGATCGCTCTGGCGGCATGGCTGGTGCTGGCCTTCCTGCCACGCAGCACGTCAATGCAGATTGCAGCCAACTGACACCAGGATATGTGCAACATGTGCACATTCTGTCGTCATGCTTACATGCCAGATTCGAAATGTCCGCTATAGGCGTCGGAAGAGCAAACGGCATGTTCATCCCAGCGCTGCCGGCAGGTGTGCGCGAATGCCTGAGCTCTTCGCGCGAGAGATACGTCGTCGACGCGATTCGCTCGATGAGATCAACGGACCGATGTTCCAGAAACTCCAGTCCCCGCCCTATCGCTCTGAGACTTCGATGCGATGGTGTTTGCTGCTTTTCCTCGAGCTCGCAGCATCGAGAGCGCATACGATAGTGCGGACAGATCAGGAAGGCCCAACCGACCCCTGACTATAAAGAGGTAAGCGCTCGCCACTTTCCAATAGTGCGTATCTGCCAGCCCAACCCCTCGTGCCCATGCGAGACCTTCGCTCCGCGTCGTTGCGCTGAAGCGAATTTGACAACGTCCGATGGTGCGAGCCAAGAAGCAAAACGGCGCCCAGATCAACTCTGGGCGCAATGCGCTAACCATCTGATACAGAAGACGAATTGCTCTTTTGTTTAAATCAAAAAGCGCGATTCGCGCTAGAACGGAATGTCGTCGTCCTCGAACCCATCCGACGGAGGTGGCGCGGATGCCGGTCGCGATGCGGACTGTGGCGCACGCGAAGGACCGCGCTCGGAACGCTCGCCGCGATCGCGGCTGTAACCTCCGCCACCGCCACCGCCTCCTCCACCACCGCCGTAGCTACCGCCGCCCTCACCGCCACCGCCCGGGCCACCGAGCATCTGCATCTCGTTCGCCACGATGTCGGTCGTGTAGCGCTCGATGCCTTCCTTGTCGGTGTACTTGTTCGTGCGCAGCGAGCCTTCGATGTAGACCTGCCGGCCCTTCTTCAGGTACTCGCCGGCGATCTCGCCGAGCTTGCCGAACAGCACGACGCGGTGCCACTCGGTGCGCTCCTGGTTCTCACCGGTCTGCTTGTCCTTCCAGTTCTCGGAGGTCGCCAGACGGATGTTCGTGATCGCGCCGCCGTTCGCGGTGTAGCGCGTTTCGGGGTCGGCGCCCAGATTGCCGACCAGGATGACTTTGTTGACGCCACGTGCCATGAACGGATTCCTCTGCCGTGAATTTCGACGAATGGCGCGCAGGATACACCGCGACCGGTACGACCTGCGCGTCCCCTCGCCGCTGCGCCGCGTCCGCATGGGGTGCGACGCTTTGTCAGCGTTTTCGGACGCGCCCCGCGCGCGTCGGCTTCTCGCGCCGGCCCGTTATACTTGCGGCCTTCGCGTCCAGGATACCGTCCTTGATCTCCGCCGCCCCGCTCCCCGCCGCCGCGCTGCGCATCGAACGCTTCGCCGACGTCCAGGCCCTCGCCGCCGCCGACATGGCCGCGGTCGACACCTTGATCCGTACGCGCCTCGCTTCCGACGTGGTGCTGATCAACCAGGTGGCGGAGCACATCATCGGCGGCGGCGGCAAGCGCCTGCGCCCGATGCTGCACCTGATCGCCGCGCGCGCGGCCGGCTACGGCGGGCGCAACCATCTGCAGCTTGCGGCACTGATCGAGTTCATTCACACCTCGACGCTGCTGCACGACGACGTCGTCGACGAATCGGACCTGCGCCGCGGCCGCAAGACCGCGAACGCGCTGTGGGGCAACGCGGCGAGCGTGCTGGTCGGTGATTTCCTCTACTCGCGCTCGTTCCAGATGATGGTCGAACTCGACAGCATGCGCGTGATGCGCATCCTCGCCGACACCACGAACCGAATCGCCGAGGGCGAGGTACTGCAGCTGCTCAACATCGGCAATCCGGATACCGCCGAGCAGGCGTATCTCGACGTGATCGAGCGCAAGACGGCGGTGCTGTTCGCTGCGGCGACGCGGCTCGGCGCCGTTCTCGCAGGCCTGCCGGCCGAGCAGGAAGATGCGCTCGCGCGCTACGGCCTGGACCTCGGCTACGCATTCCAGATCGCCGACGACGTGCTCGACTACGCTTCCGACGCCGGCACGCTCGGCAAGAACATCGGCGACGACCTCGCCGAGGGCAAGCCGACCTTGCCGCTGATCATCGCGATCGCACGCAGCGCGCCGGCGCAGGCCGCGATTCTGAAGCAGGCGATCCAGACCGGCGGTCTCGATGCGCTGGACGACGTACTCGCCGCGATCCACGCCACCGGCGCGCTGGACGCTTCGCGCGAGCGCGCGCATCGCTACGCGGATTCCGCGCGCGACGCGCTCGGCGCGTTGCCATCGTCGGATGCGCGCGATGCGCTCGCCGTGCTCGCGGACTACGCGGTCGACCGAACGCGCTGACGCATTACCTCGCCGCGAACGCGTCGTCGAAGAACAGGTGCATCTGCGCGAACGCGCGCTTCGCGGTGCGCTCGTCGTACTTGCAGCCCGGCACCTCGCCATGCGCAGTCGGGATCGCGAAGCAGTGCACGGCACCGCCGTAGCTGACGAACTGCCAGTCGACGTTCGCGTCGCGCATCTCCTTCTGGAAGCCGGCGATCTGCTCCGGCGACTCGAACTTGTCGTCGGCGCCGTGCAGCACGAGGACCTTGGCCTTGATGTTCTTCGCGAGCGACGGATCGTCAGTGGCAAGGTTGCCGTGGAACGAGACGATTGCCTGCACGTCCGCACCGCTGCGCGCGAGATCGAGCGTGGTCGCGCCGCCGAAGCAAAAGCCAATTGCGCCCCAATGCCTGCCATCCAGCGGCGCCTTACCGACCTGCGCCTTGAGCTGCGCAAGCGCGCCGTTGATGCGCGCGCGCAGATCGACACGATGCTCGTACATCGACTTGGTGGCCGCACCGGCCTCTTCGGGCGTCTTCGGACGCACGTCGACGCCGTAGACGTCGGCGACCAGGATCACGTAGTCCTTGCCCGCGATCTGTTTCGCCAACGCGATCTGGTTGTCGTTCATGCCGAGCCAGTCCGGCGTCATCACGACGCCAGGACGCGGCGTCTTCACCGCGGCGTCGTAGACCAGTGCGCTCTGCATCTTCTTGCCACCGACCTCATAGCCGATCGGCCGGACGACCATCTCGGCGTGCAGCGGCACGGCAAACACGGAAACAATGACGATCGCGAACAGGCGTGCGAGCATGATGGACTCCCGGTTTCGAAGTGCGCGCATGATAGTCCTTATCGCGTGGACGGTGATCATGCGCGCCGGACCGGCTGCTAGACTTCACATTCCATGACCAACCTTGAGGATACGATGCGACTTGCCACGTTGAGCTTGAGTGTTGCCGCGCTGCTTGCAAGCGCCGCCGTCGCAACCGCCGCGGTCAAGCCGGAAACCGCGATCCGCTACCGCCAGAGCGCCTACACGATGATCGGCTGGAACTTCGGACCGCTCGCGCAGATGGTGAAGGGCAAGGCACCATGGGATGCAGCCGAGTTTGCCCGGCACGCCGATCGCATCGCATCGCTGACGCCGCAATTGCTCGAAGGTTTTCCGGAAGGTTCAGCTACCGGCGCGAAGACCGAGGCGAAGCCGGACATCTGGAAGAACATGGACGACTTCAAATCCAAGATGGACGACCTGGTCACGCAGTCCAAGGCGCTTGCCGATGTCGCCAAGAGCGGCGACGAAGCAAAGATGAAGGACCAGTTCAAGAAGACCGCTGGCGCGTGCAAGGCCTGCCACGACAAGTACCGCAACGAAGATTGATCGGCGCCGCATCTTCGCAGCGAACCATCGCTCGCACCTCGTAGGAGCGGCTTCAGCCGCGATGCTCGTCTCGCCTCGTCGGCCAAAGGCATCGCGGCTGAAGCCGCTCCTACCGACGCTTCGTGTGCGATCTAACTCGCCGATCCCCAAGCGACCAGCGCCCATACCGCACCGGCACTGAGTGCCAGCAGGAACAGCGCGCGCCACGACGATACGAAACGCAATGTGCGCACGCGGTCGAAGCGTGCTTGCCCATGCAGCATCGGCGCGACCAGGTTGTCGTTCCTGATCACCCAATGCAGCAGCACGGCGCCGACATGCAGCACGATCAGGAGCAGCAGCACGTAGCGATTGAGATGGTGGATGCGCGTCATCAGCGAAACGGTTGCCTCGGACATGCGCTCGACCCATGGGCCTGCCTCGCTGATGTCGTCGCTGGTGAACAGGCCGCTGACTGCCTGCAGCGCGACCGAGCCGAGCATCAACAGCGCCGACCAGCTCCCAAGCGGATTGTGGCCTGGCATATGCACCACGCGGCCGTGCAGCGAATCGGCGATGTAGCGAAATACTGCGCGCGGCCCACGCACGAAGTCGCCGAAGCGGCTCGTCTCGGAACCGGCGAATCCCCACAGTACGCGAAACAGGATCAGCGCCAGCGTCGCGTAACCGAGCCAGTAATGCCATGCCATCGGCAGCCAGCCGAACTCGCCGCTCGCGTACTGCAGCGCGATCAACGCAACCAGAGCCCAATGGAATAGCCGCGTCGGCAGGTCCCAGACGCGAATGTAGTCGGAAGCAGGTGAATTCATCGGATGTGCGGCGTGCCAGTCGCAGCGAGCATAGCAGCGCCAACCGCCGCAACACCCGGTCTACACACTACTTCGCGTGCCATTCGTGGACGGTGAGCTTCGAAGCGCCGCTCAGATGCAGCGGGTCACCATGCGCGATCGTGGTCGCTTCGTCCAACGTGGCCGCGCGCAGCAGATAGGCGCCGCCGGACTTGTCGCTGAACGGTCCGGACAATTCGACTCGATCGTCCGCGCGCAGCTTATCGAGAAAATGGCAGTGAGGCCCGATCACTGCCGGATCGAATTCCGGAGTGCGCAAGGCGATAACGAGATAGCGGTTCATGGCGTATGGAGTCTTGCGCAATTGGGAAACGG
Source organism: Dokdonella soli (assembly GCF_039523175.1). Taxonomy (NCBI): domain Bacteria; kingdom Pseudomonadati; phylum Pseudomonadota; class Gammaproteobacteria; order Lysobacterales; family Rhodanobacteraceae; genus Dokdonella; species Dokdonella soli. The sequence goes on along the minus strand of NZ_BAAAEU010000027.1, from coordinate 56,841 downwards.
CGGCGCACCGAAAGCGCGCCGCCAGCAGGTAAGAGCGTCGACTGTCAGTCGAGATAGGCCGGAATCTTCGGCAGCGCCTTGAAATCCTCCGGATCGTGCTGGACCACGAAACGCGCCTTGGTGTTCTTCACGATCCGCTCGACGCGATTGATCGAGGCCAGCGTGTCGGCACGACTGACGTTGAAGCGCGGCACGCGCGCGAACTCGCGATTGGCGCGGCTATGGTAGAGGTCGCCGGACAGGATCACGACGCCGGTTTTCTTCAGCCTGACCTCGAGCACCTGGTGCCCCGGCGTATGCCCCTGCGCCTTGAGGATGCGCACGCTGCCGTCGCCAAACACATCGTAGTCGCCATCGATCATCTGCGTCTTCGCGGTCTTGTAGGCGCTGATGTTGTCCGGCGAAACGCCGAACGGTGGTGGATTCGCGAGCGCCGAATTCAACTCGGCCTTGTTGAGGATCCAGGTCGAGCCCGGAAATTCGTTCGCGTTGCCGGTGTGGTCGAAGTGGAAGTGCGAGAACGCGACGTAGGTAACGTCCGCCGGCGCAAGGTCCAATGTCTTCAACTGATCAAGCAGCGTGACCGGAACCGTCACGTGCACGCCCGGCTCGGGCTCGGCGCCGTCCGTGTTTGCGGCGAACTTGTCGCCGAGCCCGGTATCCCACAGCAGGATGCCTTTCGGATGACGGATCACGAAGCACGGGTCGGCGATCTCGCCCGGTTTGCCGTCGTATTCGCCGGTGTCGGCGAACTCGCCGAAATCCTTGAACGTGGCGTGGCCGCAGTCGAGCGTGTAGAGGCGCACTTCATTCTTCGCTCCCTGCGTGGCCGATGTGGCATGCGCCAACGGCGCGGCGAGCAGCATTGACGCGAGTGACAACGCGAGGCCTTTCGAGGTCAGATCGAGCATGTGTGGATTCCTTTGTCCTGATCCGGGGATGCGCGTGGTCCGAGAGACCATGCGCCCGGCGTGCAACTGCCGGACTCATGAGCTGGGATACGCCCCGTGCATTTCAAGATCACTGCATCAAACGATGCCGAGCCCCTGGATCTGCCCGATCGACAAAGGATCGAAACCTGCCAGTCGCGCGAATGCACAACCGCGCTCGGCATAGTCGCGGAACTGGTCGAAGCTCGGTGCGCCGGGCGACAGCAGCACGACGCCGTGCACCGGCGTGATCGCGCGTGCGATGCGCATCGCGTCCGCGAGCGCGGCGGCCGCCTCGAGCCGGTAGGCGCCGCCGGCGAGACGCAGGGTTTCGTGGATGCGCGCTCCGTTCGCCCCCATCGTCACGATGGCATGCGGCGGCTGCGCATGAACCTGCCCGGCGAATCCGCGCCAGTCGAGACCGCGTTCGTGGCCGCCGACGAGTACCGTCACCGGCCGATTGGAGAAGCTCGCGAGCGCTTCCCATGTCGCCTGCGGCGTCGTCGCGATGCTGTCATCGACCCAAGTGAGCCCGTCATGCTCGCCCAGCGTCTGCAGGCGATGCGGCAACGGCCGGAACGCGGTGATTGCCCGAGCGGCCGCGATGGCGTCTTCGCCGGCCGCCTCGATCACGGCGAGCGCGGCGCAGAGATTGAGTGCGTTGTGCGGGCCCGGCAACGGCGAGGCGGCGAGATCGAACACACGTTGTGCGTCGCGCAGGATCGCGCCTTCCCCGACATGCCAACCCGAGGACTCGCCGAATGCGATGCGATGCGGATGCGCGCCTGTGCGTGCGACCAGTTCGCCTTGCGTCGCGTTGACGATCAACGTCTTCGCGACCGCTGCCAGCGCGAGCTTGTCGTGCGCATAGCGTTCGCGCGAGCCGTGCCAGTCGAGATGTTCCTCGTAGACGTTGTTGATCACGCCGATCTCGATCTCGGCGGCCTCGCGCGTCTGGAAGCTCGAGAGTTCCACCACCCACCAATCGGGTATCTGTGGCGGATCGAGCAGTTCCAGCAATGGCAGGCCGATATTGCCAGCCAGCGCGACACGCTTCCCGCGCGCGCGAAGCAGATGCGCGATCAACGCGCTCAGCGTGCTCTTGCCCTTGGTGCCGGTGACCGCGATCACGCGCGCCTCGGGATGTTCGACGAACCACAGCGCAGTGCCCGAGGTGAAATGCGCGCCGTTGTGCTGCGCCTCGAGGATCTCCGGCCGGTACGCGCTGATGCCGGGTGACTTGATCACGACATCGAACGCGGACAGCGCGGCGGCGTCCGGTGGCGTGGTGATCGGGACAAAGGCATCGCGGCTGAAGCCGCTCCTACCAGAAGAAGAGTCTCCCTGTAGGAGCGGCTTCAGCCGCGATGCTTCTTCCTCCAATAGTCGCGCCTCTGCCTCGTTGCAGAACACCGTCACCGGCAAGTCCGGCACTCGCGTGCGCAATGCGGCCAGCGCCGCACGACCCTCGCGGCCGTAGCCCCAGACCGCAACGCGTCGGCCGGCAAGATCAGCGATGCGCATCGACGAAGCGCAACAGCCGCCCGGGAATCCGGTGCTCGCCAGCCGGCGCGATCAGCGCATCGAGGTCGAGCTCGGCACGATCCAGCAGCGGCAGGATCTCGTCGGCAAAACGCGCAACCAGCGCATCCTCGCGCCATTCGGCGCGCGTCGCGAGCGTGGCCATCGCCGCGCGCGATTCGACGCCCTCGCCGACGCATTCGAACGGCTTGTGGTCGCGGTATTCCATCAGCGCATCGAACGCCGGCGCGAGCGTCGCGTCATCGAGCAGGTTGCGCCCGAAGATGCCGAGCAGGCGCGGCTTCGGCATGAACGGCGCCAATGCGAGGAACACGAAATGGCATTTCGGGCACTGCCCACACCAGCGATCCGCCGGCTTGGGCCCGAGAATGCGGAAGTTTCGGTTGCAGCTCGAGAACGCATCGTCATAGTGCGACGTGCGTGCGAAGCGTTCGGCCACCGCGAGTTCGGACAGTGGCCGCAGCAACGAGAAATAGTCGAGGCCGGCGGCGACACGCGCATGCAGCAGATCGTGGAACGTGCGCTCGAATTCCCAGCTCTTGCTCCACTGGTGATTGACCGGCTGGCCGTCGTATTCGAGCGTCGCACTCGACGCCGAGCGCTCGTTCGAGAACGCGATCGCGTCGTAGCCATATAGAACCGCCGCGACCGCGAGAATCGCCGAATTGATCGCGGTGACCGGAATATGCCCGTTGTACGCGCCTTGCCGGTTGTACTCGAACAGCAGCGGCGACAGTTCGCGACGGATGTTCAGCATGGGCAGGCCGGTGCGCTCCGCGCATGCGGCAATCAGCGGCGAGTTGCCGACCCATACCGCGGTCGCGTCCTCACCGGCGCGTTTCAGGATCTCCACGCTGACCAGCGAATCCTTGCCGCCGCCAATCGGCACCAGCGTCCGGGGCGGCTGGATCAACCATTCTTTCAGGTCGTCATCCCGGCGAAAGCCGGGATCCAGCTTTCTTCCGTCAAGCAGAGGAGCTGGATGACCAGCCTTCGGCTGTTGTAAAGCGCTCCGGCTTTCGCCGGAATGACGAGATACAGGAAAGCGGATGCGCCCGCGCAGATCGAGCTTGTTGTGATACGCGAACTCGCCCAACCCATGCAGATACAGTGCATCGAGGAACGCGACTGTCGCTGCATCGAGCTGCGTGCTCTCGACCCGGATCTCGCTCGGCACACCGGCCTTGTAGTAGCTGACGCCGGCCACGAGATGCAGCAGATCGAGCGCAGCCTCGAACGCGGCGGCGCGCTCCGGCGCGAACGCCGGCGCATCAGGAAACACGATGCGCTCGACCATTTCCGGACCGTCGTCGAACGCATACACCAACGAGGCGACGCCATCGGCGTAGTCGCGGCGAACGAATCGGAATGTTTGCGCAACGCGCGGGTCACTCAGCTCGTTCATGCGCGCCCCACCCTTGCAGCGCCGCCTTCCTTCTCCCTCTCCCCTCCGGGGAGAGGGCCGGGGTGAGGGGCCGTCGCTGCCAACGCCACAACAATCTGTTCCAGCACACTCTCGATACTCTTCAGCACGTCATCATTCCAGAAACGCAGCACACGGTAGCCCGCGGCCTGCAACCATTCTGTCCGCCGCGCATCCTGGCTCGCCTGCGCGACATGATGGCCACCATCCAGCTCGACAATGAGCCACGCGCCGGTACACACGAAGTCGGCTATGTACGGACCGATCTCGTGCTGGCGGCGGAATTTCCAGCCCAGCAATTGGCGGTTGCGCAGATGTCGCCACAGCCAACGCTCCGCATCCGTCTGTCCGACTCGCAACGCCCGGGCATGAGCGACGTTAGCGCGTTGCATGACGGCCCCTCTCCCTGGCCCTCTCCCCGGAGGGAGAGGGGACAAAAACGTCGTCCCGCCGGCTGGACGCGTCACAGCACCACCTCTTCCGCCGGCTCGCGCAGGTTGTAGCGCGAGGCCATTACCGCGCCGTAGGCGCCGGCCTGCGCGATCAGCAGCACGTCGCCTTCACGGCATTCGGGCAGGCGCCGGTTCGCGCCGATCACGTCGCCGGTTTCGCAGATCGGACCGACGACCTGGACCATCGCGGCGGATGGTTCATCCAGGCGGCTCAGGTTGACGATCTCGTGCCAGGCCTCGTACAGCGCCGGGCGGATCAGCGAGTTCATGCCGGCATCGACGCCGACATAGCTCACCGAGCCCTTGCGCTTGGTTTGTGTCACGCGTGCAAGCAGCACGCCGGCATCGGCGACGAGGAAGCGACCCGGTTCCATCCAGAGCGCGAATTGTGGATACGCACGCTTGACCTCGGCGAGTGCATCGCCCAGCGCGGCAAGGTCGAGCGCCGTCTCGTCGGGGCGCGACGGCACGCCGAGACCGCCGCCAATATCCAGCGATTCGATGCGGCTGAAACCTTCCGCGAGGCTGGCCAGTTGCGCGTATACCGAGCGCCAGTGCGAGGCATCGAGGATGCCCGAGCCCAGATGCGCATGCAGGCCGACGATGCGCGCACCCGCCTTGCGCGCGAGCGCGCGGAACTCGTCGACCTGCTCCAGCGCGACGCCGAACTTCGAGGTGACGCCACCGGTCTTCACCTTGTCGTGATGGCCGCGGCCGGCGCCGAGATCGACGCGCAGATGGATGTCCTGATTCGCGAACAACTCGCTCCAATGCTGCAGCGGGTGCAACGCATCGAGCGTGACTCTTACGCCGGCCGCGAGCGCAGCCGCATATTCCTCGCGCGGCGCGAAGTTCGGCGTGAACAGGATGCGCTCTGCCGGCAGCGCGGATACCGCGGCACGAACCGCCTCGACTTCGGCGAACGACACGCACTCGAACGCGAAACCTTCTTCGTGCAGCGCGCGCAGTATCGCCGGATGCGGATTCGCCTTCAGCGCGTAGTGCCAGCGATCCACGGTGCCGAGCGCGCGTAGCGACTGCGCCTGGGCCCGCACTTGCCCCAGCGAATACACATAACGGGGCGATGCTTCGGCGGCGAGCTGCAGCAGCTTCCCGCGCTCGCGCCGCCACCAGGTTTCGCGAGATGCCGGAGCGCCGTCGTCGGCCAGCTGGCGCCAGCTCGGACCGAACACCGCGCCGTCCTCGACGCGCAGCGCATCAGCGCGGATCAGGAGTGTGTGCAGGCGCGGAATCAGATCGTCGACCAGCGCCTCGTCGATGACGAAGGTGAGATTCAGGTTGTTCGAGGATTGGCTGATCAGGTGCACGTCGAGTGCGCCGAACTCGGCGAGCACGGCCGACAATCGATGCAACTGCGCACGCATGCCGCGCCCGACCAAGGTGATCGCCGCGCACGGCGCGATGACCTTGACCCGGCAGATCTTCGCGAGATCCGCGGCAAGTGCGGACAGCACATCGGAATTGACCAGGTTCTCGGTGGGATCCAGCGACACGGTCACGTTGGTCTCGGCCGAGCCGATCAGGTCGACCGACAGGCCGTGCCGCTTGAACTCGCCGAACACGTCGGCAAGGAAGCCGACCTGCTGCCACATCCCGACCGTTTCCATCGACACCAGGGTGACGCCCTTGCGCGCGCTGATCGCCTTCACGCACGGTGCCGCGTCGGCCGCGGCGGCACGGATCTCGGTGCCGGCCAGATGCGGGCGATTGGTGTCCTTGATGACCAGCGGCACGCCGGCGCGGCGCAGCGGTCCGAGCGAGCGCGGGTGCAGCACCTTGGCGCCGGTCGTCGCGATCTCCTGCGCTTCCTCGTAGTCGAGCCGCGCGAGCAGGCGCGCCTCGGGCACGATGCGCGGATTCGCGCTGAACATGCCGGGCACGTCGGTCCAGATCTCGACGCATTCGGCCTTCAGCATCGCGCCGAAATAGCCGGCCGAGGTATCCGATCCGCCGCGACCGAGCAGCACGGTCTCGCCGTCACCGTTGCGCGCGATGAAGCCCTGCGTGATGAACACCTCGCCGCGTGTGGCCAGCTCTTTCGCGAACGCCGCTTCCGGCGCTGCCGGCACGGTCGCGGACAAATGGCGCGCCCATGCGCTCTGGTTCGCCAGTGGCTGCGCGCGCAGATGCTCGCGCGCATCGAGCCAGTTCGTGGCCAGCCCTTGCATGCCGAGGAATGCGGCACCAAGCGTGCTCGACATCAGCTCGCCGAGCGCGAACACGTCGGCAGCCCAGGGCAGTGCGGACTGCGACCGGCGCGGATCGGCGATCAGCTGATCGAGTCGCGCGAGCCAGCCATCGAGCGCGTTACGCGTCGGCAGTTCGAGGTCGCGATGCAGCGAATGATGACGTTCGACGATGCCGACCTGCGCCTCGCGGCAGCGTGCCTCGTCGCCGCGCGCCTCGGCGATCGCCTTGAGCAGGTCGGTGATGCCGGACAGCGCGGACACCACGATCAATACGTTGCGGCCGCGCGCATGATGCTCGGCGGCGATGCGCTGGATCGTCTCCCAGCGCGGGCGCGTCGAGACGCTGGTGCCGCCGAACTTGGCGACGACCCAGGGTCTGCCGGGGGCGTCGTGGCTCGTGGGCAGCGTCGCGGCAGACCGCGACGCGCGGGCGTCGGTGGAACTCAAGGGCGTGTCCTCGGTGCGAATGGGCCGTAGAGCGCGGCATTCTTTCGTGCGCCGCAGCAGAACGCAACGAGGTGGCCATGATCAGTCGGAATAAGGGCGCGGCGCAGGCGGACAACCGGATGGCGCCCATCGGACGGCCTGCTCCGGCTTCGGGATCAGTGCGGTGACGACGCCTCGACGCGAACCAGGTGCAGGTCGTTGAACTTGCGCCTCTCGATCAGCTCATGCACGTGTCCGGCGGCATCGCGCCGGAAGACCAGCAGGTTCCTTTCGTCGCCGCCATCCATGAACACGTCCTTCGCGACCGCGTCGAGCGCAACGCGCTTACCGCCGGCCTTGGTCGTGTAGAACAACTTGCCGCCTTCGACGCCTACCGTGAACGCGCGCTCCGGGCCGTAGCGGTAGGTGCCGGGGTAATCGTCCACGTGCAGGTCACGGACATCGAGCGCGGGCGGCGCCGTCGGCAACGTCACGTCGATCGAGGCGAGCAGCTTCCAGTCGCCGTCCCGACGCACGAACGTGTTGCTGAAGATGTAGCGCACCAGGAGCTTCTGGTCGAACACGCTCTCGCGTTCGAAGAACTCGCCGCTGAGCACGGCGGTGTCGCCGTGGAGGCGCAACTCGGGATCGCGGATCTCGATGCTGCCCGAGAAGCCCGACGGGAACGGGTGAATGGACTTGACCGCCTCCGCCTTGTCCTGGCGCCGTCCGAATTCGTCGATCACGATCGCGTCGTCGGCCAGGATGCGCTGCCACACCTCCGCCCTGCCGGGCGGGATTGCATCCATCAACTCCTGGGTCAGGTGCATGAATGGCGCCGGGTCCGCGCGCTCGATCGCGGCAACAGGCAGGGCCAGCAGCGACAGGGCGACACAACCGGCCACGCTGCAGCGTACGGCGATCTTTTCCATGGGAACCTCAGCCGGGAGACGCGTTGTGTGCGATTGGAGAGGGACGATGCGCAGCACGCATCTGCCGACAGTCATGTTCGCGGGCTTCGTCGATCGGCAGACGGGCGGCCGGCAACTCGGGCATGATCGGCGCCGACCCGACACGGGAGCCGGAACCGTGATGCCACGAACCCGCCTATGCGACCGCGCATGACAGAGCGCAGCCTCGCGCAGAACGATGCGTTCGCAGCACCCGCCGGCCACACGGGTTGCATCGTCGGCAGCCACACCCTTGGAGAGCAGGCATGAGCGAAGCGGGCACCGGCACGCAGCAGACCGTCGGCTATGCACGCCGGCTCAACGCCTGGGACGCCTCGATGGTCGTGGTCGGCGGCGTGATCGGCTCCGGCATCTTCCTGACTCCGGCTGCGATTGCGCGCCACACCGGCTCAGGCGGAGAACAAATGCTGGCCTGGGCGATCGGCGGCGCGATCGCACTGATCGGCGCGCTCTGCTACGCCGAACTCGGTGCGCGCCGGCCTACCGCGGGCGGCGGCTATGTGTACCTGCGCGAGGCGTTCGGACTGATCGTCGCGTTCGTGTACGGCTGGAACCTGCTGGTCGTGAACCACTCCGGCGCGCTCGCCGCGGTCGCGACCGTGTTCGTGCAGTATGCCGGCGCCGCATTCGGTGTGACGGTCGCCGATCCGCGCCCGTACGCGGTCGGCACGATCGTGTTCCTGACCGGCATCAACTGGTTCGGCATCCGCGCCGGCTCCCTCGCCCAGAACATCCTGACCGTGCTCAAGCTCGCCGCGATCGCGGCGCTGATCGTGATCGGCCTCATCGCACGCGGCGCACCGCCGCCGAGCGCGGCGCCGGCGCCGATCAATGCGTTCGCCTTCGGCGGCGCGCTGATGCCGGTGCTGTTCTCGTACGGCGGCTGGTACTACGTGAACGACATCGCCGGCGAAGTGCGTGAGCCGCAACGTACGATCCCGCGTGCGCTGGTATTCGGCATGCTGCTGGTGGCCGCGTGCTACCTGCTCGCCAACTTTTCCTATCTCGCCGTGCTCGGCCATGAAGGGCTCGCGTCGAGCATGGCGCCAGCCGCGGACCTGATGCGTCGGGTATTCGGCGAAGCCGGTGCGCGCCTGATCGCGGCCGGCATCGCGATCTCGACGCTCGGCTTCTGCAACATCTCGATGATCGGCGCCGCGCGTGTGTTCCAGGTGATGGGTGCGGACGGCGTGTTCTTCCGCTCCGCCGGCCGCCTGCATCCGCGCTGGCGCTCGCCGAACATCGCCCTCGTGCTGCTCGCGGTGTGGGCCTGCGGCCTCGCGCTGACCGGCACCTTCGACCAGCTGCTGAATTACTCGACCGTCGGCGACTGGCTCGGCATGGCCGCGGTGATCGCGACGCTGTTCTGGTACCGGCGCGCGCGCGCGGCGGAGCCGGTCACGTTCCGTGCACCGTGGTATCCGGTGTTGCCGCTGCTGTTCCTCGCCGTGGTGCTGTGGATCGTCGGAGTGACGATCTGGCAACACCCGGCCGATGCCGGCATGGGCGCACTGATCACGCTGGCCGGCCTGCCGGTGTATTTCATCTGGCGGCGCCTGCCCGCCCGCTGAAACGGCCGTGCGACAATGGGCGGTCCCCCGCCGCACACGCGATACGCGACCTGCGCGGGGCATGGAGACTTGCATGCCCAATCAACCCGAACACCCCGCTGAACCCGTCAAGCGGCCTGCGCGGCCGCTGGCGCCGCTGCCGATCTCGATCAACGGCAAGCCGTACTTCCACGATGGCGACCCGGCGATGCCGCTGCTCTGGTTTCTGCGCGACATCCTGCGCCTGACCGGCACCAAGTACGGCTGTGGCATCGGCGCCTGCGGCGCCTGCACCGTGCTGATCGACGGCAAGGCGGTGCGCTCGTGCGTGACGCCGATGCAGGCCGCGGCGAACCACAAGATCACGACGATCGAGGGATTGGAGACGAACGCGCTGCATCCGGTCCAGCAGGCCTGGATCGAAGAGGACGTCGCCCAATGCGGCTACTGCCAGGCCGGCCAGATCATGGCTGCGGTCGACCTGCTGCAGCGCAAGCCGAAACCCAACGACGACGACATCGCGACGATCGGCAACTTCTGCCGCTGCGGCACCTATCCGCGCATCCGACGCGCGATCGCACGCGCCGCCGAACTGATGCGGAGCCAGGACAAATGAGCGCGGACGCAATCACGACCGTGAATGCCGGTCGGCGCCGCTTCCTCGCGATCTCGCTCACCGCGTCGGGCGCGCTGCTGGTCGGCATGCGCTGGGCGCACGCGGAGCCGGCAGCCGCGAACCTGCCGCCGGACCTGCTCGGCGATGAGCTCACCGAACTCGGCCCATTCCTGCGCATCGAGCGCGACAACCGCATCGTGATCGGCGCGCGTGGCTGCGAGATCGGTCAGGGCGTGATGACTTCGTTGCCGATGCTGATCGCCGAGGAACTCGATGTCGACTGGTCGCAGGTGCGCGTGGTGCAGCTGCCGTACGGCTATGTCGAGACCGACAAGGGCCCGTCGAACAGATATGGCGACCAGGGCGCCGGCGGCAGCACGAGCATCACCGATGGCTGGAAGGAACTGCGCCAGGCCGGCGCGACCGCGCGCTGGCTGCTGGTGCAGGCCGCGTCGCGTGACTGGAACCTGCCCGCCGAACAGCTGCGCACCGAATCGGGCCAGGTGATCGCACCGGATGGACGCAAACTCACCTATGGCGCGCTCGCACGCAGCGCCACATCGATCGCGCCACCGGAGCAGCCGGTCGCACTGAAGTCGCCCGAGCAGTTCCGCATCATCGGCAAGCCGACGCGCGTCGCCGACGCGCGCGCGATCGTGACCGGGCGCAGCCACTTCGGCATCGACGAATACGCGGCCGACGCACTGGTCGCGGTGATCGCGCGCTGCCCGTATCTCGACGGTACGCTGGATTCGTTCGACGACGCCGAGACGCGCAAGGTCGCCGGCGTGAAGGACGTGATCGCGATTCCCGGCCCCAAGCCCGACGAACCACTCGGCGGCGTGCTCGCGGCCGGCGTCGCGGTGCTCGCCGACAGCACCTGGGCCGCGCTCAAGGGCCGCGAGCTGCTCAAGGTGAAATGGAAGCAGGGCCCGTGGGCGAAGGAATCCACGAACGCGCTGGCGGCCGTGGCGAACGACCTGCTCGACAAGAATGAAGGCGGCGTCGCCGTACGCAACGACGGCGACTTCGCGAAGGCACGCAAGCAGGCGCGCCAGGTCATCGAGGCGCGCTACGAGATGCCGTTCCTCGCGCACGCGACGATGGAACCGCCGGCCGCGCTGATCGAGATCAGGCAGGACAGCGTACTGCTGGTCGCTTCACTTCAGAGCCCGGATGGCGCATCGGAACTGATCAGCCAGCTGACCGGGATCGCACGCAAGGACATCGAGATCCGCATGACCCGCGCCGGCGGTGGCTTCGGCCGGCGCCTGAAGAACGACTATGTCGCCGAGGCGGTGCTGGTCGCGAAGGCGGCCGGCAAGCCGGTCAAACTGATGTGGACCCGCGAGGACGACCTCCAGCACGATTTCTACCGTCCGTTCGGCGTGCACGCGATGGCGGCAACGCTGGACCGCAAGAAGCACATCACCGGCTGGTCGCACCGCTGCGCGGCGACGCCGCGCAACTACCGCGACGCCGGCATGAAGAGCCGGCCGATCTACACCGGCTGCCTCGAACCGGACGATTTCCCGGCCGGGCTGGTCGCGAACCTCGACAAGACGTTCTTCAGCGTGGCCTCCGGCATGCCGCGCGGCTGGTGGCGCGCGCCGATCCACACCTTCCACGCGTTCGCGGTACAGAGCTTCATCGACGAGGTCGCGGTCGCGACCCGACAGGATGCGGTGAAACTGCGCCTCGACCTGCTCGGCGAGCCGCGCAAGATCCCGTACAAGGGCCACGGCGGCCCGACTTTCGACACCGGCCGCCTTGCCGACGTGCTGAAGCGGTGCGCGGAAAAGATCGGCTGGGGCGCGCGCCGCACCGACGGCCACGGCATCGGCATCGCCTGCCACTTCACGTTCGGCGGCTATGCCGCACATGCGTTCGAGGTGTCGATCGACGGCAGCGACCTGCGCATCCACCGCGCGGTCTGTGTCGCCGATGTCGGCCGCGTGGTCAATCCGCTCGGGCTCGAGGCGCAGATGATAGGTGGCACGATCGACGCCGTTTCCGCCGCACTGCATCTCGCGATCACGGTGAAGGACGGCCAGGTGCAGCAGCACAATTTCCCGGACTACCCGCTGCTGCGCATGGCGCAGGCGCCGCGCAATGTCGAGGTGCAGATCGTCGAATCCACGGCCGAGCCTTCCGGCGCCGGCGAGATCGGCGTGCCGAGCGCCGCACCCGCGCTCGCGAACGCGGTCTACGCCGCGACCACGGTGCGCGTGCGCAAGCTGCCGCTGATGCCCGAATTGATGCGGATGTTGTAAAAGCCAGCGCCGCCTTTGGTAGGAGCGGCTTCAGCCGCGATGCTTTCGGCTCGGTGAATACCATCCCCGCCCAGCCCTCCCCTTGAAGGGGCTAAAGGCATCGCCGCTGAAGCCGCTCCCGCGTACGCACCGGCAGACGCGTGCCTAGATCGCGAGAGTGATCACGGCCGCAAACACGATCAGCACAGCGAGGCTGGCGCGGTCGGTCAGTGCGAACACGACCGGATCGTCGTGCATGTCGCCGCGCCGCGCGATCAACCAGACGCGGCTGATCCAGTACAGCAGCACCGGCGTCAGCAGCCACAGCACCAGATGATGCCGGTACAGCGCCGCGCTCTTCGTGCTGTTGATATAGAACGCGAGCACCAGCACGCTGAGATAGCCGCTGCTGGTACCGAGCGACTGGATCAGCGCGAGATCGTCGACCTTGTAGCCGCGCCCGGCGGCCTTCGATTCGTCACTGGCGGCGACGCGGCGCAGTTCGGTATAGCGCTTGACCATCGCAAGGCTGAGGAACAGGAACATCGAGAATGCGAGCAGCCAGAACGACGCCTCGACCGGAATCGCAACCGCGCCGCCGATGATGCGCACCGTATACAACGCGGCCAGCGTGACCACATCGAGCATCGCGACGCGCTTCAGGATCAGCGAATAGGCGAGCGTCGAGACGCCGTAGATGAGCAACACCAGCACGAACTGCGGCGACAGCAACGCTGCGACCGCGACTGCGGCCAGCATCAGCAGCGGCGCAGCGACGAGACCGGCCGCGGGCGGCAGCTCTCCCGCGGCGAATGGGCGCAGGCACTTGCCCGGATGGCGACGGTCCGCTTCGAGATCGAACAGATCATTGAGCACGTAGGCGCCGGACGCGCACAGGCTGAACGCGACGAATGCGATCAGCGCCCGCAGCATGGCCTCGGGCGCAAAGGCCAGATGCGCGGCCAGCATCGGCACGAACACCAGCGTGTTCTTCAGCCATTGATGCGGGCGCAGCGCGCGCAGCCAGGTACGCCAGCCGCCACCGCAGCGCTCGAACACACGCTCGACCTCGCATTCGGAACGCACGCGGCGCACCAGTCCCGCCGGCGCGTTCACCACGATCGCGCGGCGCGCGTGCCGCCACACGTGCAGGTCGACTGCGGCGTTGCCCGCATAGTCGAAGCCGCGCTCGCCATAGAGCTCACACAGTGCGTCGCGCTTGCCATGACCGCCGAGATTGCGCACGCCGTCGCTGCCGAGCACCGTCTCGAAACCGGCGACTTCCGCGGCGACCGCATCGGCCAGGCTCTGGTCCGATGCCGTGCAGAGCACGCGCCTGCGTCCGACCCCCGCTTCGCGCAGCCACGCCAGCACGCGCTCGTCGTACGGCAGGCTCGCGACATCGATGCGCGCACGCGTGGCGACCTCGCGCTTCAGATGCGCCCTGCCGCGGGCCAGCCAGACGATGAAGCAGACCAGGTAGAACGGATTGCGGCGCAGCAGCGCGAGTGCGCTCTCGAGCAGCAGGTCCGTGCGGATCAGTGTTCCATCGAGATCCACGCACAACGGTATGTCCTGATCCTGCATGCTCCGATCGCCCGTCCCCGCGTCCGCTTCGCGTTGCCCGATGCGACGCTTCGCTGCCGGACCGGAGAATACCTGCGTTGCGGTTCAAGCGGGTGAGATGCAAGCCGCCATCATTTTGGCTCCACACTGCGACTACTGCGCGAGCGGCTCATCCATCGGCGGGACCTCCGCCGTTGATTTCGGCATCGGCGGATCGGCGCGCATGCGCTTGAGCTCTTCGATCGGCGCACGCGGAGGTATGCCCCAACCGCAGCCTCCCGCAATGAGCACCCAGGCGCAGGTGATCTGCGTGCCCCACGGCGTGCGCCAGGTGTGCGAAACCGTCGCCTTTCGCGTCAGCTCGCCAGCCAACGTCTCACCACGCGGGAAGAGCCAAAGGCGATCCAATCGCGTCGGTGTGTACGGCAGTGGATTGCGCCGCGCGAACGGGTCGCCGCGCGGGGTCCGGGTCGGGAACTCCCGGATCTCCGCGGACAAGGCCGGCGCAGTCTCCGGCAACCGCACCTGTCCATCCGTCGTGTAGAGATCGAGCCGCGGCGCGCTCGAAACCGGACGTGCCGCTGGCGTGGAGTCGCCGCTCGGAAGCCGCTGATGCGCTGCATGCAGCGTCGGGACCGCACGCACCTTCTTTGTGACAGCGTCCGATCTCGGTTCCGCATTCTCGATCGGAGCGGCCGGCGCGCTTGCACGTGTATCCATCGGCGATGCACCGGAAATCGATGCCGGCGTCGGATCGACGATGCGCACCTGCACGCCCGATCATGCCAAACCGGTTCTGCGCGCGGCCTCATGAATTCGTACAACGCAACCAGATAGGCGAAATTCACCAGCAGTGCGACGGCGAGCGCGATGCGCTCATGCGGCGCCATCGTTTCATCGACGCCGATACGGTTCATTTAGCCGGATCGCACCCTTCATCCGCGCGCTGCGCACGCCTCTCGGTATCGTGCGGATCGTACAAACCCGCCCAGGCAAGGTATTTGCGCGCGATGCCGCTGCCGACCGATTCGTCGGGCGCGAAATTCCTGGCGAAACGTGTCTTGCGGCAATTGAGCGGGTTCTGCCCGGCCTTTTGAATTTCCGCCCAGCGTGCCTTGCCGGCCTCCTGCGGATTCTTCGGCGCCTGTGGCAGGGTCGGCGCTCCGCCGCCGAGACGGATCGAACCGTCCGGATTGAACAGCTGCGGGGCGGCGGCACCGGCCTCGCCGAGGCGGCCCTGCATCTCGCTGCTGGCTTCTGCCGGATGCGGCGGCGGCGGTGGCGCGCGCACCTGCGGCGGCGCGATCGCGATCCTGCTCGCACGCACCACGATCGGCGGCTCGGGTTCCGGCGGCGGCGGGGGCACTTCCGTGATCGGCTCGATCAGCGTCACATGGATCACCGGCGAGCTCGGTGGATGGATGTGGTACGAACGCATGCCGAGCGCGAAGCCGACCAGCTGCAGCACCGTGACCAGCACCGCGAACAGGATGCCGAATGCGAGCAGGCGGCGGTCGCGCGGCGGTTCGCTCCAACGCAGGCTGCGTTGCCACGGCTGGCGATCGGTATCGAAATGCAGCGAACCCGGTTCGTGCAGCGGCGGCGAGTCGACGAATCCCTGCGGATGCGGCATCGACGGCAAGGATTGGCGCTGCGGCATCGAGGACGTCGGCACGTGGGAGACGCGGCAGGATAATGACAGCGCGCTAAAGCGCAGTTAAACCGCGCCGCGCGGCGCAAGCCGCGCCAGCAGCCAGTCGGTGCAGCGCTCGGCCACGCGTGCGGCATCGCGACCGAGCAGCGGGCCGACGTGGCTGGCCTGCGCGATCATCTCGAAATCGGCGCCGAGCCGGGCCGCCAGCGTTCGGCTGGCGGCGGCGGGAATGTCCGCATCGCGCTCGCTGGCCAGCACCAGCATCGGGCAATGTGGCGGCACGATCGCGACGCCGGCGCACGCTTCGTCGAGCGCGACTCCGGATTCGTCGCGCCAGCGCCGGAACGCGTACAGCCTCGCCGCATCGTCCGCGTCCGGCATCGCACGCCGCGTCCCGGCCAGCGAACGCGCACGTCCCCAGGGGATCACGGGCGCGTGCGGCGCGCCAGGCCACTGCACATCCATGCCGGCCGGCGGCAACGGGTTGACCAGCACCAGTGCGGCCGGATCGGCATCGCTGGCGGCGGCGAGCGCAAGCAGTCCGCCGAGGCTCGCACCGATCAGGATCGGCCGCTCACCACCGCCGCGGCACCAGGCCAGCACCTGCGCGCGATAGTCCGCGAAGCGCGTCACGGCCAGCCCCGCATCGATCGCGACGAGGTCGGGCGCGAGCACGTCGAAGCCGTTCGCGCCGAGCACGCGCGCCCAGATGCCCCACTCCCAGCCGCCGCCGCCGGCGCCATGCACGCAGACGACGCCTTGCGGCACACCACCTTCATCACGCATTGCGACTTGACCCGTCCGCCCGATCGGACAAGTCTATGCTGGTCGCCGCGCCCACGGCACGGACGCGACGCCGCTCCGCCATGACCGTCCCCGTGGCGCACCACTCGTTCGGCCCTCCCGCCGCACGGACGACCATGACGGCCTTCGAGCCCGCTGAGCCGGCGAGATGCCGCAGCGGATTCCGGGGGCAGGATGCCCCCTCGCCGCAATCGGCGGGCGCCGGTTGCGGCGGAGCCGCGTCCGGACCCGTGCCGGACGCGGCGAGTGCGAGCGAATCCACGATGGGTTCGTCCGCACACCAGCGCTGGAGGCACCAGTCATGTCGTACACCACCGATGGCATCCGAAACATCGCCCTCGCGGGCCATGCGAGCGCCGGCAAAACCACGTTGTTCGAAGCCCTGCTGCATGCCGGCGGCGCAATCCAGACGGCAGGCTCCGTCGAGCGCGGGACGACCGTGTCCGACCACGACCCGATGGAAAGGGAACGCAAGCATTCGATGGGCACCGCGATCGCCTCGATCGATGTCGGCGACGCGCATATCAACCTGATCGACACCCCCGGTTTTCCCGACTTCCGTGGTCCCACCCTGTCCGCACTCGCGGCAGTCGAGACCTGCGCGGTCGTCGTCGATGCGGTCACCGGCATCGCGCACACGACGCGGCGGCTGATGGAGCGCGCCAAACAGCGCAATCTCTGCCGCGTGCTGATCGTGAACAAGATCGATCACGACGGCGTCGAGCTCGAAGGCATGGTCGAGGCGCTGCGCGACGAGTTCGGCAGTGAGTGCCTGCCGATCAACCTGCCGGCGCGCAAGGGCGGCGCGGTGGTCGACTGCTTCTTCCAGCCCGTCGGCGAGTCGGATTTCTCGTCGGTCGGCGCGGCGCACCAGCACATCATCGACCAGGTCGTCGAGATCAACGAGACCGTGATGGGCCACTACCTCGACGATGGCGAGTCGGGCCTGTCCGGTCAGGAACTCCACGACGCGTTCGAACAGTGCCTGCGTGAAGGCCATCTGGTGCCGATCTGCTTTGTCTCCGCACGCAACGGCGTCGGCGTGAAGGAACTGCTCGATCTCATGGCGAAACTGCTGCCGAACCCGAAGGAAGGCAATCCGCCGCTCTTCGTGAAGGGCTCGGGCGCGAACGCGCAGCCGATCAGCGCGGAGCCCGATCCGAAGAAGCACGTGATCGCCGACGTGTTCAAGATCGTCAACGATCCGTTCGTCGGCAAGCTCAGCGTGTTCCGTGTCTACCAGGGGACGGTGAAGCGCGATACCCAGCTGTTCATCGACGACGGCAAGAAGCCGTTCAAGGTCGGCCACCTGTTCAAACTCAAGGGCAAGGACCACGTCGAGATCGAGCAGGCGATCCCGGGCGACATCGCCGGCATCGCGAAGATCGAGGAGATCCATTTCGACGCCGTACTGCACGACTCGCACGACGAGGACCAGATTCACCTGAAGCCGCTGGACTTCCCGCAGCCGATGTTCGGGCTCGCGGTCGCTCCCGCGCACAAGGGCCAGGAGCAGAAGCTCGCCAGTGCGCTGGCACGGCTCGGCGAGGAGGATCCATGCTTCCGTGTCGAGCACAACAAGGAACTCAACGAGACGATCATCCGCGGCCTGTCCGACCTGCACCTGAAACTGATGCTGGAGCGCATGAAGGAACGCTACGGTGTCGAGGTCACCACGCGGCCGCCGCGCATCGCGTACCGCGAAACGGTGGGCGCCAAGGCCGAGGGCCACCATCGGCACAAGAAGCAGACTGGTGGCGCCGGACAGTTCGGCGAGGTGTTCCTGCGCATCGAGCCGCTGCCGCGCGGCACCGGTTTCGAGTTCGCCGACGAGGTCAAGGGCGGAACGATCCCCGGACAGTTCCTGCCGGCGATCGAGAAAGGTGTGCGCCAGGTGCTGGAACACGGCGCGATCGCCGGCTACCAGCTGCAGGACGTGCGCGTGATCGTCTACGACGGCAAGTACCATCCGGTCGACTCGAAGGAAGTCGCATTCGTCAGCGCCGGCAAGAAGGCGTTCCTCGACGCGATTGCGAAGGCACGCCCGCAGGTGCTCGAACCGATCGTCAACCTCGACGTCTACGTACCGAACGCGCACATGGGCGACGTGACCGGCGGACTCGCCAGCAAGCGCGCCCGCATCAACGGCACCGATTCGCTGCGCGGTGGCGAGATCATCATCAAGGCCCAGGTGCCACTCGCCGAGGTCACCGATTACCAGACCGAACTCAAGGCGATGACCGGCGGCCAAGGCCGCTACGCGATCGAGTTCAGTCACTACGAACCGGTACCGGCGCAGGTGCAGAAGCAGTTGACCGATGCGTACAAGCCGCGACCGGAGGAGGACTGAGCCTGAGGTTTCCTCGCGTTTTTCGCGATGAAGCCTTTTCAATCAGCAGGTTGGAGAACGACGCGTCTTGTGCTCCCTCTCCCCCAACGGCTCCATCGTTGGGGGAGAGAGGGTTGGGGTGAGAGGGCGAGGCTCCATACAGGGCACGTCATCGCCATATGCGAGCACCTTCATCGAAGCGCTCTTGCTTTTTGATACGTGTGGAAATCGTTACATCTTCGTGATTGCTGTCTTGCCCCCTCACCCAACCCTCTCCCCCAAGCAGAGCTTGGGGGAGAGGGCTTAAAGTGCCGCCACGCGGCTCGTCCAACGTACGTACCCGATCACCCGTAGCAAGCCAACCTACCGAGGAGAACGATCATGGTTTCACTCGTCCAGCTGTGGCTTCCGATCCTGCTGTCCACCGTCCTCGTCTTCATCGCCAGCAGCATCCTGCACATGGTGCTCAAGTTCTGGCACACGCCCGACTGCAGCGGCTTCTCGAACGAGGCCGACGTCGCCGCGGCGATCCGCAAAGGCGGCGCTTCCGCCGGCATGTACATGATTCCGTACTGCAAGCCGGACGCGATGAAGGATCCCGCGATGCAGGAGAAGTTCAAGCAGGGTCCAGTCGGCATCGTTTTCCTGCGTGCGCCAGGCCCCGCGAACATGGGCGCGTACCTCGGCCAATGGTTCGTGTACTGCTTGCTGGTCTCGCTGTTCGCTGCGCTCATCGGCACGCATGTGATGGCGGCGGGCATGCCATACCAGCACGTGTTCCGCGTCGTCGGCGTGATCGCGTTCATGGCCTATGGCCTGGGCTCGGTACCGAACGCGATCTGGTGGGGCCATCCCTGGGGCAGCGAGGTCAAGCACATCATCGACGGCGTGATCTATGCCCTGATCACGGCCGCCACCTTCGCCTGGCTGTGGCCCGCGTGACAGGGGGCGTCGGGGTGGGCAAACCCACCCCGACGCGCTGGAGTCGACCATGCCGCGACTGCGCAGCAATCACTACGCGTTTCCATGCTTCGATGCCGCCACGACCGACCGGTTCTACCGCGAGGTCATGGACTTCCCGCTCGTGTTCGCGATGTCGGGACCGAGTCCTGAATGGGGCGGTGATTTCCTGCTGATCGGCTACTCGGTCGGCGACGGACGCTATCTCGATTTCTTCGCCGTGCGCGGCATGCGCCGTCCGCCGTCGGACGGATTGCCGGACGATATCCGGCACGTTGCGTTCACCACCGGATCAGTGCGCGCACTCGAAGGCTGGAAAGCACGACTCGCGGAACACGGCGTCCGCTATCGCATCGAGGACCACGGCCACGGCGACGAGCACCTGTACTTCGCCGATCCGAACGGACTCACGCTGGAAATCGCGGTGCGCAGCGACGCCCTGCCAGCCCACTCCGAGTCGCGCACGGCGCGGCGCGCGCTGCAACGCTGGATCGCCGACTCCTGACGGCATCGCAGCGACCTCGGCGAGTGCGCTCGCAGCCGCTGGGACGCCAATCCCGCGTTGCACGAGATTCAGTGTGTCCCTGATCTAATGGTCCGCGCTGCACGGGTCGGCAGCGCACGGCGGGCAAGAGGAGACACCGATGAAAGCGCTCAACTACATGATGATGGCTCTCGTGGGTATCGCGTCTACAGTTTCTGGCAACGCGATCGCGCGACATTACGACCGCTCCTGCGGCAATTGCGGCACCGTCGTTGCCGTCGAGCAGGTCAGTCACAAGGACTCGCATCTCGGCGCCGGCACTGCGATCGGCGCGGTCGCAGGCGGCCTGCTCGGCCACACCATCGGCAAGGGCAGTGGTCGCACTGCAGCGACGATCGGCGGCGCGGTGGCGGGTGGCGCAGTCGGCCATGTCGTCGAAAAGAAAAATCGCGATCGCCGCTACTCGTGGCGCTTCTCGGTGAACATGGACAATGGCCATCGCGTCACCATCACGCAGGACGACAACCCGGACATCCGCAGCGGTGACCGCGTGCGGGTTTCCGACGGTCGTCTGGACCGCTTCTGACGGCCGCCGACGGGCGGCAGGCCCGGACGCCGCGACGGATCAATGGTGGCGCGCTCAATCCGGTTCGGCCGCACCGGTGGTCTCGACCTGCGGCTTGCGCGCGCCGGGCCGGTACGAGCCGACGAAGATGCCCACCAGCGACAGCGCGACGCCGATCCAGTCGGTCGCGCGCGTCGGCCGTGCGAACAGGATCACGTCGAACACGAACGACAACGCCGGCTGCAGCAGCAGCAAAAGACCGATCAGCGAGGCCGGCAGCTGCGGCATCGCACGCGTGAGCAGGACCCAGCCGAGCACCTGGCCGAAGAACGCGAGGCCGATCAGCGCGACATGGCTCTGCACATCGGGGATCACGAACGATTCGCCTTCGGCCAGCGCGGCCAGGCCGAGCATGGCCGCGCTGAGCAGCGAGCTCACGCAGAGCAGCTGCGCCGGCGCGAGGCGCACGTGGCCACCGCGCTGTGCGTGTCGCGTCGACAGCATGTAGACCGCATAGGCGAAGCCAGTGACGATGCCGAGCACGACGCCGAGCTGGTACTGCGCGCCGACCGCGGACCAGTCGAGACCGACCAGTAAATACAGTCCGAGAAACGCCAGCGCAATGCCGGCGAGGAACAGCCAGCCGAGCTTCTCGCGATACAGCACGAAACCGGCGAGCGCCATCAGGAACACCTGGAAATTGCCGAGCAGGGTCGCCAGCCCCGGCCCCACGTACAGAATGCTGCGATGCCAGAGCATCAGGTCGACCGCGAACGCGGCGCCCGGGACGATCAGCCATCCCAGCTCGACCAGACGCACGCGGCGCCACTGGCGCAGCGCGATCAGTCCGACCAGCAGCATCAGCCCGCCGAACGCCATCCGGTAGAACGCGGACATCGTCGGTCCGACATGCGCCCATTTGACGAACAAGCTGGTCGTGCTGATCGCCGCAGCGCCGGTGATCATCTGCAGCAGCGCCGCGCGCGGCAATTCGGAATCGGCAGCGCGCATCAGGCGACGCGGTCCGTATGCGGCAGCGTCTCGGTCTCGGCGGCGGCGTCGCGCAGCCATTCCATGAGTGCCGGCAGCGCGAGCAGCGCGTCGACATAGGCGCGTGCGTCGGCGTCGAGCACGACGCCATAGGTCTGGAAGCGCAACGCGACCGGTGCGTACATCGCGTCGGCGATCGAGAACGCGCCGAACAGGAACGGATCCTGCGCGCCGAAGCGCGCGCGACAGTCGCGCCAGAGCGCGACGATGCGGCCGATGTCGCGCCGCGCGTCCGCGTTCACGACGAAGCCGGAGGCGCGCTTGCGGCAGTTCATCGGCAACGCCTCGCGCAGGGCCTGGAATCCCGAATGCATTTCCGCGCTGACCGAACGCGCGGTCGCACGCGCAGGCGCGGCCACCGGCCAACCGGCACCGTCGAGAAAAGTCTCGTTGACGTACTCGCAGATCGCCAGGGAATCCCAGATCGTCAAGTCGCCGTGGCGGAGCGCCGACACGCGGCCGCTCGGCGACCAGTGCAGGATGTCGCTCGCGAACGCCGGCGTGTCCATCGGCAACCGCATCTCGTCGAACGCGATGCCGTGCTGGCGCAGCAGCAGCCACGGCCTGAGCGGCCAGGACGAATAGTTCTTGTTGCCGATCACCAGCATGGGGCGTGCATTCATTGCTTTGGGTTCCGGATTCTTCGATCAGATCGGCAGTGGCGCGCCGACCAGGCCATCGTCGCTATCGTGCCGTTCACGCAGGGCGGCGTCGATCGCCTGTGCGACCGGCGCGGCGCGCTCGATGTCGTGCTCGGCGACCATCACCACGACCAGGTTCCACGCCGGCAGTTCGCCGATCGCACCGGTCAGGTATTCACCGCTGACGAACGCGGGAATGCCCTCGAACGCGAGCGCATTCTTGACGAGGTTCGCGTCGATGATGTTCTCGGCCCGGTAGACGATCTTCACGCGGAAGTTCCCCGCAACAGGATGTCCGGATCATTCGATAACGGGTCGACAACCGCAATGTGGCCTTGTGCATCCATGGCCGTGTCTTGTCGCTGGCCTCGAAAGGGCACCGCCGTGATGCCTATGCCTGCGTATCTTCGCATGCCGGCGCGCCTGTCACTCGCATCGGCGCAAAGCGCGTCGTACACTGCGTCGGACCCGCATGATCCCCCTCTCCACCGATGACACGCTCGCCGAGCGCATTCGCGAATGCGTGCTGGAGTTGCTTGTCGATCGCGGTCCCGGCCAGAGCATCTGCCCGACCGAGGCGGCCCACCTGCTCGCTACGCGCATCGGCACTCGCTGGCAGGATCTGATGCGGCCGGTGCGCACGGTCGCCACGGCGCTGGCCGAAGCCGGCCTGATAGAAGCGATCCAGAATGAGGCCGTGGTCGATATCTGCGAGGTGCGCGGGCCGATCCGGCTGCGCCTGCGCCCGCTGCACGGCGAGCGCAGGCCTCAGATCGCCTGAGCCGCGCCGGGCGCGCGGATTCGCTTTCGCCAGCCGCGCCGCTACACTTCCGGTTTCCCCGTTTCACGGATGCCGCCCCGCCGCGGCGATCAGCATGACCGAAGCCGCCGCCCCGTCCCCAACCGCCGCCAGTCCGGCGGTTGCCAGCAATTTCATCCGCCAGATCGTCGTCGGCGACCGCGCCGCGGGCAAGCACGGCGGGCGCGTCGCAACGCGCTTTCCGCCGGAGCCGAACGGTTACCTGCACCTGGGCCATGCGAAGGCGATCTGCCTCGATTTCGGCGTCGCGCGCGAGTTCGGCGGCAGCACGGCGCTGCGCTTCGACGACACGAACCCGGCCAAGGAAGACATCGAATACGTCGAGGCGATCAAGAACGACGTGCGCTGGCTCGGCTTCGACTGGGACGCACTGCGCCACACCTCGGACTACTTCGAAGTGCTGTACCTGTGCGCGGAGAAACTGATCCGCGACGGCAAGGCTTTCGTCTGCGACCTCTCGGCCGAGGAAGTGCGCGCGTACCGCGGCACGCTGACCGAGCCCGGCCGCAACTCGCCGTACCGCGAGCGCAGTGTCGAGGAGAATCTCGACCTGTTCCGTCGCATGCGCGCCGGCGAGTTCGCCGATGGCGCGCGCACGCTGCGTGCGAAGATCGACATGGCCTCCGGCAACATCAACATGCGCGATCCGGCGATCTACCGCATCCGCCGCATGACGCACCAGAACACCGGCGATGCCTGGTGCATCTATCCGATGTACGACTACGCGCATTGCATCTCCGATGCCGTCGAAGGCATCACGCATTCGTTCTGCACGCTCGAATTCGAGGACCACCGCCCGCTCTACGATTGGTGCCTCGACCAGCTCGACCTGCCCGGCGACGCCGCGCTGACCGAGCCACTGCGCAGAAGCGGCCTCTGGCTGCAGCCGACTCGGCCGCAGCAGATCGAATTCGCGCGCGGCAACCTCGACTACACGGTGATGAGCAAGCGCAAGCTGATGGCGCTCGTCAGCGACGGCCTCGTGGACGGCTGGGACGACCCGCGCATGCCGACCCTGGCCGGCGTGCGCCGCCGCGGCTTCACGCCGGCCGCGATCCGCACGTTCTGGGAACGCGCCGGTGTCACCAAGCAGAATTCGGTGATCCCGTTCAGCGTGCTCGAGGCCTGCGTGCGCGAGGACCTCGATGCGGGCGCGCCGCGCCGCATGGCGGTGCTCGATCCGCTCAAGCTCGTGATCACGAACCTCGATGCCGCGCACGAGGAATCGATCGCGTTCCCGAACCACCCGAAGAATGCGGAGCTCGGCACGCGCCAGGTGCCGTTCTCGCGTGAACTCTGGATCGAACGCGAGGACTTCGCCGAAGTGCCGCCGAAGGGTTTCCATCGCCTGGTGCCAGGCGGCGAAGTGCGCCTGCGCGGCATCGGCATCGTGCGCTGCGAGGACGTCGTCAAGAACGACGACGGTTCGATCCGTGAACTGTGCTGCACGCTCGATCCGGAGACACGCGCCGGGCTGCCGGGCGCGGACCGCAAGGTCAAGGGCACGATCCACTGGGTCAGCGCGAAGCATGCGGTCGCGGCCGACGTGCGCCTCTACGAGCGCCTGTTCGCCGCGGCCGATCCCGATGACACGAGCGACGGCAAGACCTACGCCGAACACCTGAACGGCGACTCCAAGCGCGTGCTGCGCGCCTGGCTCGAACCCTCGCTGGCCGGTACGCCGCCCGAGCTGCACGTGCAGTTCGAGCGCCTCGGCTACTTCGTCGCCGACCGCTACGATCACGCGCACGGCAATCCGGTGTTCAACCGCACGGTAACGCTGCGCGATTCCTTCGCCGCTTCGAAATAGCGCGTGGTCCGATGACGATCGAACTGGTCGGTTTCGACGGCGACGACACGCTCTGGCACAGCGAGGGCTACTACCAGCACGCCGGCGCGGAGTTCGAGCGCATCGTCGGCGCCTGGATCGACATCCGCGACGCTGCGGTGCGCACCCGCCTGCATGCGGTCGAGCGGCGCAACCTCGCCCTGTTCGGCTACGGTGCGAAGGCGATGACGCTGTCGATGATCGAGGCCGCGATCGAACTCACCGGTGGTGCGATCAGCGCGCAGGACATCCATCGCATCGTCGCGCTCGGCAAAACCATACTCGAGCATCCGGTGGAACTGCTGCCTGGCATCCGCGCCGCGGTGGAGACGGTGGCGGCGCGTCACCGCGTGGTGCTGATCACCAAGGGCGACCTGTTCCATCAGGAACGCAAGGTCGAACAGTGCGGCCTCGGCGACCTGTTCCATCGCATCGAGATCGTGTCCGAGAAGGACGAGCGCAGCTATGCACGCGTGCTGGCCGAATGCGGCGTCGCCGCGAGCGCGTTCGCGATGGTCGGCAACTCGCTGCGCTCGGATATCGAGCCGGTGATAGGGCTCGGCGGCTGGGGCATCCACATGCCCTACCACGTGACCTGGGCGCATGAACTGGAGCACGGCGTCGAACGCGGCCATCCGCGCGTGATCACGATCGCGTCGGCTGGCGAGATCACGGACGCGGTCGCGCGCTGCGGATAACGCGGGCGGCAATAGCCTGCTTTCCGCAACGGCCCGAGGCCGGGCTGCCGAAGTGGCTCTACCCGCGGCTATGGTGACCCGCCAGAATCCGCGCGTCATTCCCGGATCGATCCCATGCCGCTTCCACACGCGACGTTCGGCTTCGCCCTGCTCTGCTTCGGACTCGCGGTGACGCCGGGGCCGAACATGATCTATCTCGCGTCGCGCTCGATCAGCCAGGGCGCGACGGCCGGCTTGACCTCGCTCGCCGGCACCGCGATGGGCTTCGTCTTTTATT
Organism: Dokdonella soli; assembly: GCF_039523175.1. Lineage (NCBI taxonomy): Bacteria > Pseudomonadati > Pseudomonadota > Gammaproteobacteria > Lysobacterales > Rhodanobacteraceae > Dokdonella > Dokdonella soli. The sequence continues at coordinate 30,794 of NZ_BAAAEU010000027.1, read as the reverse complement.
CACTGTGTGCGGCGTTCGGCGTCACTGCCCTGCTGCTCACCGTGCCGATTGCATACGACGTGCTGCGTTTCTGCGGCGCGCTCTACCTCGCCTACCTTGCCTGGCAGGCGCTGAAGCCAGGCGGCCGCTCGCCGTTCGCCGTGCGCGAGCTGCCGAAGGATTCGGCGCGCCGGCTGATCGGCATGGGCTTCATGACCAACCTGCTGAATCCGAAGGCCGCCCTGCTCTACCTGTCGCTGCTGCCGCAGTTCATCGACACCGCGGCCGGGCACGTGCTCGCGCAGTCGCTGCTGCTCTGCGCGATCCAGATCTGCATCAGCATGCTGGTCAACAGCACGGTCATCCTGATCGCCGGATCGATCGCGGGCTTTCTCTCCACGCGGCCGACCTGGATCACCTTGCAACGCTGGTTGATGGGTTCGGTGCTCGCCGGACTGGCCGTCCACATGGCCGCGCAGGCGCGCACGCGATAGAAGGCAAATCGCCGCATGTCGGGCGGAAGTCCGTAGCGCATGGCACCATCCGGGTGACCTGCCGCCCTCACGGAATCCGCATGCCCACTCTCTCCCAGTCGCTGCTGACGCTGCTGTTGCCGTTCGTGCTGATGCAGTCTTGCCGCGCCGAGGAAGCCCCGCCTGACGCGGTCGCGCAAGTCGTCGCGGCCGGCCAGACCGTCGAGTTCCGCGTCGGCCATGCGCGGCTCGATATCGATGGCCTGCGCCAGGCACTCGGCGGGGGGCGACTGCGCTTCCTCACCCGTGAGGAGAGTGCCGATGGGCACGCGGTCTATGTCAGCGCCAATCGGATGGAACGCGGATACACGACCACGGACGGCAAGGCCGGCGCCGACTACGCGCTCCGCCTGCTGGCGGAATGCCCGCGTTAACCTCCCGGCTTGTCGGCCAGCGTGTAGTCGAACTCGTAGGAGTGCTTGCCGCCGTCGGCAATGATGATGTTCATCGTGCCGGTCAGACCGGCGAGTTCGCCGGTGCCGGAGTCCGGCACGACGATGATGTTCAGATACGGCACGCCGCGCGTCATCGTGGCGTTGTGCTGCAATACGAAACTGCCGCTGCGGCCGTGCAATGTTCCGCTGACGCGCTCCATCGCGACGTAGCCGGCCGAGCCCTTGACCTCGGTGCCGGCCGCGAGCATCTCGCCCTTGCTGGTCGCATCCAGATCGCCGTGGAATTGCTTGTCGATCGACATGCGTCCGAGGGCGGCGCTCTCCGCCGGCGGGTTGTCGGGCTTCTGCGGATTCAACTTCACCTCGAAGGGTCCGCGTGCGTGCAGGGTCATGCTGTTTCCTTTCTTGATGATCGCAGGAGTTTGCGGTGTGGACTGTGCTCGTGCCGCCATGTGCGGGCCGGGCAGCAGGCAAAGTGCTGCCATGGCACTGAACAAGATCGCGTGCTTCATTGAAGCTCCGATTACCATTGGACGCGACGAATTGAGCCAGCACGCCAGCGACAATGATTGGAAAAACGCGACGTCGCAACCTTGTCTGCCACAGGAGCCGCGAACACCCATGACGAACGCTGTCGGCAAGGCCCGCGGCGTGCTGCGCCATAGTCCCGGACCAGGCATCTTCCACCACGCGCGCCTGATGCCATCGGCATCGTTGCGGGGGTCCGTCGAACACTTCTGGATCGTGCGCTGGGACCTCTGTGGACATGCGCCGCAACTGCGCGAAACCCTGCCGCACCCGAACGTGCACCTGGTGTTCGAGCGCGGGCTCACGCGCATCTTCGGCGTGCACACGACGCGCTTCACCCGCGTGCTCGAAGGCAGCGGCTGCGTATTCGGCGTGAAGTTCCGGCCAGGCGGGTTCTATCCATTCCTGCGCAAGCCCGTCGCGACGATCGCGAACGGCTCGCTATCGCTGCAGGATATCTTCGGCGATGCGGCCGGTTCGCTGGAAGACGAGGTCCTTGCCTGCGTGGACGAGACCGGCATGGTCGAGGTGGCGACGCGATTCCTCAACGCGCATCGGCCGCCACCGGATGCCCATATCGACCGTGTCGCGAGCCTCGTCGCCGATATCGCGGACGACCGCAGCCTGACCACGGTCGAGCGCCTCGTCGAACGGTACGGCGTCGGCAAGCGCGCGCTGCAGCGGTTGTTCAACACGTATGTCGGCGTCAGTCCGAAATGGGTCATCAACCGCTATCGCCTGCATGAGGCGATCGAACGGCTGGCTGCGGGCGACGCGGTCGACTGGGCCGCATTCGCGATCGATCTCGGCTACTTCGATCAGGCACACTTCATCCGCGATTTCAGGAATCTGGTCGGTCGCCCGCCGGGCGAATATGCAACGGCGGCGAAGGGCTGAAACGACGCGGAGGATGCCGGTCCGCGCCGCGCTGCGGATCGACAGTCGCGTTCACGGCAAGGCGACCTCGGTACGACGGCTGACGCGCGTCGATCCTCTCGTCAGACGCCGGCGCAACCAGCGATCGCAGGGGATCGAGTAGGCGTGTGCGATCAGCGCACCGAGCGCCCATGAGAGCAGCACGGCCGGAACGTACCAGAGGAAGCCGTAGTAGAGGTCGCCGCCGCTGGCCCTGAACCATCCGACCACCGCGAACACGACGAACATGTGGGTCAGATAGACCTCGTAGCTGAGGCGCCCCAGCGAGCGCAACCAACCCGTGCCGGGAATGCCCCGCGAGGGGTCTTCGGTTTCGCGCCACTCCATGCCAATCACGAGACACGCCGCCGAGAAGGTCAGCAGCAGCATCACGCCGTTGCCGAGCCACGGCCAGAGCAATCCCTCGACGAAAAGCACGGCGGTCAGGCCGACCGAACCGATCGCGAGCAGCACCGGAGCGATCCACGGGTGCGGCGGCCGCCAACGGGTGGCGATCAGCGCGGCGATGACGCCGGTCGCGATCGCCGCCATTCCCGGCAGATAGGCCTTTTCCTGCCAGATTTCGTTGTTCTCGAGGACAGCGCGCGTCGCCGGCAGTGACAGCGCGAGAAGGACCAGCGTCCCGATCAGCAGGCGTTCGCTGCGCAATGCCAGGCAAAGCAACGGAAACCCGAGATAGAACACCTCCTCGATCGACAGCGACCACAACACGTCCCACCCGCCGGGCAGATAGCCGGTGCGGCCTTCGTACCAGTTCAGGTGCAGTCCGAATACGGCGATGATCGCGCGCGTGAGCGACTGGCCTGGGCGCGTGATCACGTAGTCGCCCGCGCCAGCGAGATGCAGCACGGCGAGTACGACTACCAGCAACACGAGGCACGGCACGATGCGCGCGAACCGGCGCGCGTAGAACGCGCCGGCGTCGATCCCTGCGAGACCGGCCCAGCGCTTCAGCGAGTGGCTCGTGATCAGGAAGCCGGAGATCACGAAGAACACGAATACCGCCTCATAGCCGTTGTAGATCAACGCATTCAGCACCCGCTTCGGCACGAAGGACGCCAGCGCGCCGGCCTTCAGCGGAATGCGCAAGCCGACGTGATGCATCACGACGAGAAGAATCGACAACCCGCGCAGCAGGTCGATGCCCTGATTGCGTGGAATCGCGTGCGGGGCCGCTTCCTGCGATACGAACATGTGTATTCCTCTGTGTGAAAGGCGCGCCGAATGTCAGGTCACAATAGTGAATGCACACGGTGTCGCGCGGCAATCGTCGACGCCGGATGCCGCGGTTGCCGATGACGCGTGCGAGCCGCTAGGCTCGGCACATCGTCCTCCTTGATGCACCACCATGCTGATCACCGACCTGCGGATCGACCTGCCCGCCTGGATCGACGACGAAGTCGATGCGGACCGCGTGTATGCCGACGACGCGGCAAGAGTCGGCCTCGCCATCCAGCTTGCGCGGCGCAATGTCGAGCATGTGACCGGCGGACCGTTCGGAGCGGCGATCTTCGATGACGCCGGCCGCTTGATCGCGGCCGGCGTGAACCGCGTGCTGCCGCAGCGGTGTTCTGTGGCCCATGCGGAGGTGATGGCATTCATGGCTGCGCAGGCGCGCGTCGGCCGCGCACGGCTCAACGATGATGGCGCACGCTACATCCTCGCAACCAGCGCGCAACCCTGTGCGATGTGCTACGGCGCGAGCATCTGGGCCGGCATCGATGAACTGCTGATCGGCGCGCGATCCTCGGACGTGATGGAGCTCAGCGAATTCGACGAAGGTCCGTTGCCGGCTGACTGGATAGGTGAGCTGGAAAAGCGCGGCATCGCCGTGCGCCGCGACATCCTGCGCGACGAGGCGCGGGACGTGTTCAGACTGTATGCCGAATCCGGCGGTGCGCGTTACTAGAGCCGGTCCGGGACACAAGTCCGAGCTGATTGCTCGGCCCCGTGTCGCGCGGTCAGTCGAATCCGTTCTTGAAGATCGTGTCACTGCCCTCGATGACGAGCAGGTTCGCCGACATTGTCGGCAAGGCCGACAACGCGAGCGAAGCGCCATTGATCGACCCGCTGCCGAGCAGGTGCAGCGCATGCGTCGCGTCGAATCCGAACAGCTTCCACGTGCCGTTCTGCGTGCCGGCGAACGTCAGCGCGGCATCCTGTGCCAAGGCGGTCTTGTTGGTCAGCAGCACCATCGTGCGTGCACCGGACTGGAACGCGTAGGCGCCCAGTTGATCCGCGTTCGCGCTGGACGCGGCGACGCTGTTGCCCTGCACTTTCGAGCCGACACCGTCGTAATTCAGGAACAGGGAGAACGCGCGCTCGGCCAGCGTGTTTGCGGCTGGCGCGACCCAGCGCGTCGCCATGTCGACACCCTCGCGCGCGAAGATGCCGAACAGTTCCGCCTGCGCGACCGCGCCGCTAGCGGTGTCGTCGTTGCCCCAGTTGTATTCGGTGATCGCGAGTTTCGTTCCGGGACAATAGCCGTCGATCCATGCGCGCACGCGCGGGATCAGACCTGGCTTCGAATAGTGGTTCGCGTCGGCGTCACCGAGGTCGGCGATCCACGATTCGGACACCCAATTGGCGTCGTACAGTTCCCTCAGCGAACGCAGGCGCAACGCGGCAGTCGTCGCCGAATCGTTGCTGCTGAGCGCCACGTTTGTGCCCTGCGGGTAGTAGTGCAGGTCGAGGTAGTCGACCACGTGCGCGCCGCCCGCGAGCGGATGTGCGCAGACCTGCTGCAGATACCAGGCGACGAACGGCGTGCCGCCGTGCGCCTGGCGATCGGTTCCGTCTGCGCAATTGTCCTTCGCCGAGCCGAACAGGTCGCAGTAGCCCCAGGTCACCGGGCCGGTCACCAGCGCGCCGGGATCTTGCTGCTTGATCGCCGCGCCATAGTTCGCAGCGTTCGCCCAGGTCTCGTCGTAAGTCGTCGGCTGTGGATGCACGTCGCGGTGCGTGGAGTTCCACAGCATGACCTCGTTATCGAGCGCATAGAACTTCACGCCGCCGGTCGCGGCACCACCGAACGTGGACTTCAGGTGCGCGATCCAGTCCGTCTGGAAATTCGCACCGACCGCGGTCGAGGTGTCGTGCGGATCGTTTCCGGTGATCGGCGTGCTATCCGCGTGATGACCGTTGCCGGCGCCCGGATCCCAAGGGTCGGTCGCTTGCTGCGCGCCATATTTGGCGACCGAGAACCCGGCGAAATACGGATGCTGCAGCGGACTGTCCGCGCGCGGCGTCCAGCCGATCGTCGGGATCGTCATCAACACATCGCTGCCGACGGAACGAGCGGCGCCGACGAACACGTCGGCACTGTTGTTGAGCGGGGGCACCGTGGTGCGGTCCGCCGCGCCGGGTATGTTCTCGTAGTACCAGTCGGCGGCGGTGCTGTGCACGTCGACCTGCCAGTTGTAGCGTGTCACCGAATTGCCGCCCCAGCGGCGCACCGTGTAACCGATCTGCGCATTGCGCGTGGCATCACCGAACGCGACGCCGAAGATCAGCGGACTGAACGGATGCACGTTCGCGCTGGTGTCGACGCTGACCGCGATCGGCGCCCCAGCGGCAGTCGATGCCCGACTCGGCGAGCAAACCAGCGCAACCACGGCAATCAGCGTCGCGCACGATAGCGCTCGGATGGTCGACATAGACTTTGCTCTCGTGGCCGCGGCCTTTGACGCTATCCGCGTTCGCGAACGCAATCCCGCGATGCCGTCACACTCGTCAATACGGGCGCCGGCAGGCATCATGCAGCGCGCTTCCGACGACATGCCGATGCCTCATCCCGAAACTGCCAGCCTTCTCGCCTATTGCCGCCCGGGCTTCGAGGGCGAGTGTGCACAGGAACTTGCCGCGCGCGACGCCGGGGTCGGCGGCAGCGGCTTCGCGCGCGCGACGCGCGGCAGCGGCTTTGTCGAGTTCGTCACCGACCACACCGAAGCACTCGCCGGCGCGTGGCAGGATCTGGTCTTCGCGCGCCAGCTGCTGCGCGTGCTCGGCAGCGCGCGGGACCTGCCCGCGCGTGACCGTCTGGGCGTGCTGCTGCCGATCATCGAAGCGGAGCACGCCAATGGAATGCCGCAACGCTGGTGCGACGCGTGGGTAGAATCGCCCGACAGCGACGCCACGCGCGAACTCGCGCCGCTGTGTCGAGGCCTGAATGCAGCATTGATTGCAGCACTCAAGAAGAAGCAGCTGATCGACCGTGGCTCGCGCTGGCGCCTGCATCTGTGCCTTACCGCGACCGATGCCGCGTTCGCCGCCGCCGCGAATATCGACGAGACGGCGCCGTGGCCCGGCGGCATTCCGCGCCTGAAGTTTCCACGCGCCGCGCCGAGCCGCTCCACGCTGAAGCTCGAGGAGGCGCTGCTGGTGCTGCTCGACGACGACGAGCGCGAGCGCTGGCTGAAATCCGGCATGCGCGCGGTCGATCTCGGCGCGTCGCCGGGCGGCTGGACCTGGCAGCTGGTGGCGCGCTCGCTGCACGTGATCGCGGTCGACAACGGCCCGATGGATGCCACGCTGCTCGCATCCGGCCTGGTCGATCATCTGCGTGCGGACGGCTTCCGCTACCGCCCACAGAAACCGGTCGACTGGCTGGTCTGCGACATGGTCGAGCAGCCGCGCCGCGTTGCCGAACTGATCGCGCAATGGCTCGCACAAGGCTGGTGCCGCTACGCGATCTTCAACCTGAAGCTGCCGATGAAAAAGCGCCATGACGAGGTGCAGCTGTGCCTCACGATCCTGCGCGATGCACTCGCCGACGCAGGCCGCCGCGTGGAGTTGCGCGCGAAGCAGCTCTATCACGATCGCGAGGAAATCACCGTATTCGCGCGCGTGGCGTGAGCCAGCGGGAGCCACGGCAGCAGCGATGTTTTGTCCGTCCGGCTGATGCGGCATCGCGCCTTCCGGTGCTCCCACACCACGTGCCGCGAATCCTCTGCCTGCGACATCGGCGGCAGTTCCTGCGACAAACGGTAACCGCTATCCTTGCGAGGCTTCATCAAGGGTCGGCAGGCACCGGCCCTTCTTCATTTGGAACCCGATGAAACGTCTGCGCTCCCTGCTTCCTCTGCTCATCCTCATTGCGCTCGGCATCGCGCTGGTCGCATCGGGTGCGCTCAAGCATTTCGACCCACACAACATCGCACGCGAGCAGGCGGACCTGCACGCCGAAATCAGCGCGCATCCGCTCTTCGCCGCGCTGATCCAGATCGGCCTGATGACCATGGCAATCGCGACCGGCATCCCCGGCGCGATCGTGATCGTGCTGGCCGGCGGCATGCTGTTCGGCATCGTCGCGGGCACCACGCTCTCGGCGATCGGTACCACGCTCGGCGCGCTGATCCTGTTTCTCGCCAGCCGCTCGGCCTTCAGCCATGGCAGCGGAGAGCCGCCCGCTCTGGTCGCGAAACTGCGCTCCGGCTACCACGCCTACCCGGTCAGCTTCGCGATGTTCATGCGCCTGGTGCCGTTCTTCCCGTTCGGCGGGGTCACCGTCGCGCTGGCCTGGCTGCGCTGCCCGCTGTGGCTGTTCCTGATGGCGACCGCGACCGGCGGCACGGTGATGATCGCGTTCGAGACCGCGCTCGGCGCCGGCCTGACCGAGACGATCGCGCGCGAGGGCACTATTTCGCTGAACATCTTCGCGCATCGCCGCGTGCTGCTGCCGCTGCTCGGCATGGCCGTGCTAGCGCTGGCGCCGATCGTGCTGGCCCAACTGCGGCGACTGTCGCGCGCGAAGGCTGAAGGCTGAAGGCTGGAGACGGCTTCATTGTTTCGTCGTCCCGGCGAAAGCCGGGACCCAGTGCCATTCATGTCCTCGCGAAGACGCTGGGTCCCGGCTTTCGCCGGGACGACGAGTGGTATTTTTTCCCGCGTCCCCGCACGCCGCACCCCCGTGGCTTTTTCAGCCCTCCAGCCCTGCCCTCGCATTGAGCCCGCTCGCAGCGTTCGGCTATGCTGCCGCGCTGTCCGCAAGCCCCTTCCGCAGCAGCCTCCGAGGAACCCCGTTGAGTCTCACTCCGCCACCCGTCGTGCGCAAATCGTTCTGGCGCGCACTCGCTCTGACCCTGCTGGTGGCGGCGCTCAACGTCGGACTGTGGGCGTTCCTGAACCGGCCCGTGCACATTGCGGACTGGCATGGCGAAGTGGCCGGCTTCGCGTTCAATCCCTTCCAGCGCTACCAGGATCCGACCCAGCAGATTTACCCCAGCGAGCCTGAGCTGGATGGCGATATCCGCCTGCTCTCGCAGTACACCAAGCGGCTGCGCACGTATTCCTCGGTGGAGAACCCGCAGATCCCGCGCATCGCCAAGTTTTATGGCCTGCGCGTGATGGCCGGCGCGTGGATCGAAGGCCGCGCCGAACGCAACGAACGCGAACTCGCCGCACTGATCGCGCTGGCGCGCAAGAACGACAACATCGACCGCGTGATCGTCGGCAACGAGGTGATCCTGCGCGGCGACATCGGCGTCAAGGACCTGATCGGCTACATCGACCGCGCGCGCGCGCAGCTGAAGGTGCCGGTCTCGACCGCCGAACCGCTCGATACCTGGCAGCGCCACCCTGAACTCGCACAGCACGTCGACTTCATCACCGTGCATATCCTGCCGTATTGGGAAAAAGTACCGCGCAAGGACGCCGTTGCCTTCGTGCTCGGCCAGTACCGCGAACTGCAGAAACTGTTCCCCAACAAACCCGTCGTGATCGGCGAAGTCGGCTGGCCGTCGAACGGCAACCGGCGCGAATACGCGCAGCCTTCTCTCGCCGACGAAGCGCACTTCCTGCGCGACTGGTTCAACGTCGCCGCCGGCAACAAGATCGACTACTACGTGATGGAAGCGATCGACCAGCCGTGGAAAGAAAAGCTCGCCGGCCGCGTCGAATCGTACTGGGGCGTGTTCAACGCGAGCCGCCAGCAGAAATTCTCGTTTACCGGTACCGTGATCGAAGATCCGAACTGGCCGTGGAAGGCGGGCGCCGCCTCGCTGCTCGCGCTGCTGCCGATGTTCTGGTTTGCGCGCCACTTCATCCGCTTCCGTGCGCTCGGCCTCGCGTTCTTCCTCGTGCTGGTGCAGTTGTCCGCGTCGATCCTGGTGTGGATGGCGACCCTGCCCTACGACTTCTACCTGAGTCCGTTCGACTGGGCGATGCTGGTCCTGCTGTTCCCGGCGCAGTTCGCGATCATCCTGATCCTGCTGATCAACGGCTTCGAGTTCACCGAGGTGCTGTGGCGGCCGTACTGGCTGCGCGAGTTCAAGCCGCTGACGCCGAAGCCCGGCGATCCGCAGCCGTTCGTGTCGATCCATCTCGCCTGCTACAACGAGCCGCCGGAGATGGTGATCCTGACGCTCGATTCGCTGGCTGCGCTCGACTACGAGAATTACGAGGTCATCGTCCTCGACAACAACACGAAGAACCCGGACGTCTGGAAGCCGGTCGAAGCCCATTGCGAAAAACTCGGCGCGAAATTCCGCTTCTACCACCTCGAACCCTGGCCCGGCTTCAAGGCCGGCGCGCTGAACTACGGACTCGAAGTGACCGATCCGCGCGCCGAAGTCGTCGCCGTCGTCGATGCCGACTACGAAGTACGCAGCGACTGGCTGCGTGCGCTGACCGGCTACTTCGCCGATCCGAAGGTCGCCGTCGTGCAGTGCCCGCAGGCGCACCGCGAGTGGGAGCACAACCCGTTCCGTCGCATGACGAACTGGGAATACGACGGCTTCTTCCGTATCGGCATGCACCATCGCAACGAGCGCAACGCGATCATCCAGCACGGCACGATGACGATGGTGCGCAAGGACGTGCTCGCCAACACCGGCGCGTGGTCGGAATGGACGATCTGCGAGGACGCCGAACTCGGCCTGCGCCTGATGAAGGCCGGCTACGAGCTCGTCTACGTCGACGAATTGATGGGCAAGGGCCTGACCCCGGCCGACTTCAAGGCGTACAAATCACAGCGCTACCGCTGGGCGTTCGGCGCGATGCAGATCATGAAGGCGCGCTGGAGCTGGATGGTCTCGAAGACTTCCACGCTGACGCGCGGCCAGCGCTTCCACTTCCTGACCGGCTGGTTCTCGTGGTTCGGCGACGCGCTGCACCTCGTGTTCACCTTGATGGCGATGCTCTGGACGCTCGGCATGGTGCTCGCACCGCGCTGGTTCACCTTGCCGATGTATCTGTTCCTGGTGCCGCTGATCGGTTTCTTCATCTTCAAGGCCGCGTTCGGGATCATCCTCTACCGCGTGCGCGTGCCGTGTTCGTGGAAGGACACGCTGATGGCCTCGGTCGCGAGCATGGGCCTGTCGCACGCGATCGCGCGCGGCATCTACGAAGGTCTGTGGCGCAAGAAGGGCGAATTCATCCGCACCGCCAAGAGCCGCCGCATCGGCGCGAAACCGAACCCGTTCACCTCGGTCAGCGAGGAAGGGCTCCTGTTCGCCGCGCTCATCGCCTGCGTCGTCGGCATGATCAACTCGACCGGCATCAACTACATCGAGGGCCGCCTGTGGATCGCGATCCTCGCCGCGCAGGCGATTCCGTACGGATCGGCGCTGATCGGCGCGTGGGTCGCGCATCGGTCGGGGGATGCAGTGGGGTGATTCCACTCCGCAGCGCTGTGTTACACCCCATTTCCGAGGTGATGAACATTACGCCCTCGATTCCGAGAGGCGGTTATCTCATGCCGATCATGCGTGCGTGCGTCGAAGCGCTTGATTCGCTGGAGAGTTCGCGGCTTGACGCGGCGACCATGCGACCTGAACGTCAGGCGCTACACCCCGGATTCGGGGTCTACTTGTAGTTGGCCAAAAATTGGAGCGGGTCCTCTACGCACTTAACGAACAGGAATTCTCATGGGCAAGGTTTTCAAGATCATTGGCGTTGTTCTAATCCTGATCCTTGTTCCAAAAATCATTATGAAGGTGATGGGACCAAAAGAATCCGGCCCAAATAGCCAAATTGACTCGATGGTTAAAGAAATAAACGCCAACTTGCCCAAAGACCTCGGATCTGGAGCAACTCTTACGAAGGCGGATTTCGACGGACGCGCTCTGCGCTACTTTTACACCTTGGATACACGTTCCGGTTTCACAATTGATCAAAAGGACAAATACGAGGGAAATTTGCGCAACATCGCCTGCGGATCCATGAAGCCGGTGCTGGACCAAGGCTTCAACGTAGATTTTCAAACCACATACTCGGAATCAGGCACCCCCAAAAGCTTTGATACATCAATTCAGCCGAGCAAATGTTTATAGTTTCAACAAGGCGCTCCAGCAGAACGTTAACTCGCCGGTGCTCGTTAACGTCCGCTGAGCTTGGTCGTTAGCCAAGGTAAAGAGGCTCATTCCATGCGTTGCCTAGCGATCGTCGTCTTCCTATCCCTGCTTCCTGGTCGGATCCAGCACGGTAGGTTGGGGTGAGCCAGCGAACCCCAACGCATCGCTCCATCGATGTTGGGCATCGCTACGCTCAGCCCAACCTGCGCAAACGCAAGCAAGTGCAAGAAGGAGATGGGGTGATTGAAGCCGAACACATCGTGATCCGCCCCGTTCGTCGCGAAGACTTCACCGCCTGGAACAGGCTTTGGGATGGCTACAACGCGTTCTACGGTCGCGCAGGCGCAACCGGGTTGCCAGCGGAAATCACGCAGACGACCTGGTCGCGCTTCTTCGACGGCTATGAACCCATGCATGCGCTGGTCGCGGAGAGCGGCGGCAACCTGCTGGGCCTCGCCCACTTTCTTTTCCATCGCAGTACGATCCAGCTCGGACCCACCTGCTATCTGCACGACCTGTTCACCGTCGAGGCCGCGCGAGGCAAGGGAGTCGGCCGCGCGCTGATCGAGGCGGTGTACGAACACGCGAAGGCCGCGGGTTCGAGTCGCGTCTACTGGCAGACGCACGAGACGAACACGACCGCGATGCGGTTGTACGACAAGATCGCCGAACGATCGGGGTTCGTCGTCTACCGCAAGGCGGTGTGACCCGTTGGCATCGGAACGACGCGTCTTCTGCTCCCTCTCCCCCAACGGCTCCATCGTTGGGGGAGAGGGTTGGGGTGAGGGGGCGGAGCTCCATGCAAGGCACGCCATCGCTGTATGCAGAGATCTTCATCGAAGCGCTCCTGCTTGTGGATACGTGCGGAAATCGCGGCTCCGTCGGGGTTTGCGGGCTCGCCCCCTCACCCAACCCTCTCCCCCAAGCAGGGCTTGGGGGAGAGGGCATCGAATGCCGCCACGCTGCTGCGAAACGTGGGTAACCTCCGGGTTGATCAGGTGCGCGGGAGGCAGAAAGCAATGACAACCGGTCGAAAAAAGGAATCTCCATGAACGTGAAAGACAGCAATGGCAACCCGCTCGCCGACGGCGACTCGGTGACGGTCATCAAGGACCTGAAGGTGAAAGGCACTTCGGTCACGCTGAAGCGCGGCACGATGATCAAGAACATCCGCCTCACCGATGACGAGGAAGAGATCGAATGCAACGCGGAGAAGGTCAAGGGCCTCGTGCTCAAGACCTGTTTTCTGAAGAAGGCTTGAGTTGGCGGCGATAAACCCGGTGGATACCGCCGAGGTACGAACACACCATCCCCACCCTCCTCTTTAAGGAGAGGGCTTAAGCGGGCGTAGGTTGGGGTGAGCTTGCGAACCCCAACATCGGTCGCCACCCAGTTGGGCATCGCTACGCTCAGCCCAACCTACATGCTGGCGCGAACACGAAACGCTCGCTTGACGAGCAACACAGTTACTCAGTGCGAACGGCCTGCCGAGGCTATTTCCAGTATCCTGCCTCGCCGATTGACCTTCTCCTGCGGAGGCCGCGATGAACCTCGCGAATGCACGAGTCGCCCAGCTGCTGGTCCCGGTCGCAGACTTCGAGCAGGGGATCGCGTTCTACCGCGACGTGCTCGGCATCCCGTTCCTGTTCGCGGCGCCGCCGCAGATGGCGTTCTTCGATTGCGGCGGCGTGCGTCTGCTGGTCGGCGTGATGCCGCCGGGACAGGCCGCGCAACGCGGTTCGGCGATCTACTTCCAGGTGCCGGATATCCACGCGGTGTTCGCGTCGCTCAAGGACAAAGGCGTCGCCTTCAAGGCGGAACCGCACATCGTGCACCGCACGCCGACGTCGGAACTTTGGCTCGCCGAGTTCACCGACCTCGACGGCAACCAGCTCGCACTGATGGGCGAGACCCCACTCCAGGCCGGCTGAATTCCGCGGCCAGCGCGAATCGCGATAACGAACGTACTGTGGTCCAATCAACGGAGGGAGTCATGCCAGGCAATGCCGGTGTCATCTGGATCAAGCTCGCCACGATCTATTTCGTGATCGGCGTCGGCTGGGGCATCTACATGGGCGCCTCCGGCGACCATTCGCTGTTCCCGGTGCATGCCCACATCAATCTGCTCGGCTGGGTCTCTCTCGCGCTGATCGGCCTGATTTATCGTCAGTTCCCCGGACTCGCGACCACGCGGCTCGCTAAGATCCAGTTCTGGCTGTACAACCTGCCGCTGCCGTTCCTGCTGCTGGCGCTCACCGGCCTGCTGCGCGGCAATACCGCATTGGAACCCGTCGTCGGCATCGGTTCCGCGATCGTCGGCGTGGCCGTCGTGCTGTTCGCGGTGAACATCTTCCGGAACCTGAAGGCGCCGGCGAGCTGATCGCACGCGCGGAGTGATGGCGCGCGCGCCGTGTCCTGAACGCGTCGCGCGCGCTCAGGACTTGCTGAACGGATTGCGCAACTTGCCGAACAGCGAGCCGGATTTCGCGGGTTTGTCGTCGTGGCGGCGCGCGCGCGGCTGCCATTCGATCAGGCCGATCGCATCGTAGGCGTTGACGAGGTCGAATACGTCCGCCATGGGCGCGCCGGCCGCGCTCGCGATCTCGTGCAGGCGCGTCGGCTGCAGCATCGCCGGACCGATACGCGCGTACTTGCCGAACTCCTTCTCGACCTCAAGCGAGTGCTTGAGTCGGTAGGTGCCGCCGGGATCGAGGTGGCGCGCGAGCTCGCCCCCCGAATGCAGCAGCACGTGCAGCCAGACGAGTCGCGCGTACGAGTGCGACTGCTGTTCCTCACGCGCCTCGGCCAGTTCCGCGCTGGTCAGCGGCTGCCAGTCGCACAGGCGCCAGCGCGCGCGGCAATACGGTTCGAGCGCGCCCAGCCCGACCACTGCGTGCGCGACCTTGTTCTTCGGATCCAGGGTCAGCGCCGGCGCACCGGGCAGCACATAGCGCGCCGGCATGCGCACCAGATCGCCCTCGAGGTACTCACGCAGCTCGCGCGGCGCGGTGTCCTCGAGCATGCTCTCGCGCGTCGCATACTTGCGTCCAAGCACGGTTGCGGCAGGAGGCGCAGGCGGCTCGCCATCGGTTTTGCGCAGCTCCGCCGGCTCGTGACGCAGGACATCGTCGAGCCCCGCCACCGGCGCCTCGTCGTCGATGGAACGTGCCGGCGTGGCCTCCTCGCCGATATCGCGCGTGTAGAAGTCGGCAGTGTGCGCGCCGATCTTCTCGCAGTGCACAACGGCGCGCGCCGCGGTATTCAGCACATCGATGACATTTGCGCGCAGCAGCGGGCGGCGCAGCAGCAGGTCGCCATCGTGGACCGGCTGGTCGGAAAACACCGCGAAGCGGATGCCGGATCCCTGCGCACGCGCACGTGCCATCTGGCCGGCGAGCGAACCGGTATCGACGACGATGAGGTCCGGGGCATCCTCGTCGCCCCAGCGCCAAGGTACCTCGAGCTGGTCGGCGCAGGCGTGCACGAGCCGGCGCAGGTGCGCGATTTCGTTCTCGGACAGACCGATTGCGGCGATCGTCTTCTCACGGCTCATGGGCGGTCACCACGGCTGGGTTCGTCGATACTTAATCCTGCAGGCTTCATGCCAGTCAAGCACTAGGGCCGTCGACGCCGCGGCTTCCCCGGAGGCAGCGCCTACGCCTTCTTCTTGCCGCGGCGTGCGGTGGGTGCCGTGGCAGCCTTCGGCTTGCGCTTGGGCTTCAGCAGGGTGCCGGTGCAGTTCTTCGCACCGCAGCGGCAGGCCCAGATCGCCTTCAGGCGCGGGGTCAGGCGTTCCTCGAGGACGATTCCATAATCATAGGTGAGTTCCTCGCCCTCGCGCAGCGGGCGCAATGTCTCGATCAGCACACGGTCCTTGCGCGAATTGCCGCCTTCGTTCTCCTCGAGCAGTGCGCGGCAGTTCGGCGTGCAGCTGTGGTTGATCCAGCGTGCGATGTTCCCTTCGCTCGTCGCATCGATCACGTACTTGTCGTTCAGCGTGAACAGGAACGTGTGGCCGCTGTCACTGGTGTTCGCGTAGAGGCGGTCGGCCTGCGCGTGGGTCAGGCGCTTGCCACGGTATTCGATGAGTTCGATCCCGGCCGGGATGTCGGTGAGGGCGAAGACACCGTTGCCGTGGATCGGCGAACGGCGCGCGGCGATGCGTTTGGGCATGGAAGAAACAAGGAAGTGGAGTTGGACCGCACATCATATCGCGTTCCATGCATGCGGCTGCGCCGGCGCGCGCCATTCCGGGACCGGTTCGTGCGAGCACCGGCACAACGAGATGCCGGCATCGTGCTAGTTTGCGCGGACGGAAATCCAACCCCACCTCGACGAGTCCGCGATGTCACGTCTGCGCCCTGCCCTGATCCTCGCCGGCCTGCTGGCCCTGTGTTTCGCCAGTTCCGCATTGGCGCGGCATTCGCACTCCTCGCGTTCGCGCGAGGCGCAGTCGAACAGCGACACCGTTGTCGGCCAGTACGACTACTACGTGATGGCGCTGTCGTGGTCACCGACGTTCTGCGAAACGCATCCCGACGAGGAGGACCAGTGCGGCCACAAGGGTTACGGCTTCGTGCTGCATGGCCTGTGGCCGCAGTACGAGAACGGCGGCGGGCCGCAGCGCTGCGTGAGCGACGCCGAGCCGGATGGCAAGACCGTCGCCGAGGCGCTCGCGTTCATGCCGAGCAAGCGCCTGATCAACCACGAATGGCATACGCATGGCGCCTGCACCGGCCTCGATCCGGCCGGCTACTTCAATGCCGCCGATCGCGCGTTCGCGGCCGTGCATGTGCCGCCCGAGCTGAAGGCGCCACAAAGCGCGATGCAGACCACCGCCGACGACCTGCGCGACGCGCTGAAACGCGCGAATCCCGGACTCGCTGATGACATGCTGAGCCTGCACTGCAGCCAGGGCGAACTCGTCGAGGTGCGCGTGTGCCTGGACAAGAACCTCGCACTGCGCAGCTGCGGTCGGCGCATGCGCACGGGTTGCCCGTTGTCAGCGCCGTTCAGCATTCCGGCGACGCGCTGAGCGCAGCGGCCGAACTCGATACGCATCGATGGAGATCGCGGCCTTGCAGGAGCGGCTTCAGCCGCGATGCTCTGCTTTCAATTGCCCAAGAAGCATCGCGGCTGAAGCCGCTCCTACGGGAGATGGAAGCTGCGAAAGGTGGCCGTCCGTGGCCGGTCGGGATGATCCCGATGTTCCGAATCGAATCCGCTGATCAGCGGTGATCGCCGAACGTGTAGGCCACGCTCAACCAGTAGGAACGCGCCGGCATGCGATAGAACTGCTCGATGCCGCGCTCGCTGCCGGCGACCGCGTCGCGGCGATCGCTGAGGTTGTAGCCGTCCAGACGCACTTCCCAGGCGGCGAGGCGATAGCCGACGCCTGCGTCGAATGTCGTATAGGCGCCCGCACGCGCGGTGTTCCGCCGATCGAGGAAATGGGCGCCGTTGTAGGACGCCACACCGTAGGCGCGAAGACCTTCGGCGGGCGCATACGTCAGACCCACGCTGCCCAGGTGCTGCGGTGACAATTCGAGCAGGTTGCCCTTGAGCTGCACCTGCGTATCGCCGAACAGCCGCACATAGTCGCCGAAGCGGGCGTCGTGGTACGCGTAGGTGCCGACCAGGCTCAGGTCGTTGTTGAACCGATAGCGCCCGTCCAGTTCGACGCCCTTGAAGCGTTCCTTGCCGGCATTGGTAAGGCTGGGCAGGCCATTCACGGCTTGCGCGACGACGAGGTTGTTGAAGTTCATCTGGAAGACCGACAGGTCCCAATCCAGGCGTCCGTCAAAGTGCTGCCCCTTGAGTCCGGCTTCCGCGCTGCGAGCGGTTTCCGGCCGCAGGATGCCGCCTTCCGATTCCGGACCGAAGTCGATCACCGCCGGCTTGAACGTGTTGCGATAGTTCGCGTAGGCGGTGATCTGATCGTGCCCGTCCTGCCACAAGCGGTAGCTGGTACCGAGCGCGCCCGCCCAGCGATTGTCGCTGCGCTGCACGGATCCGTTCTGGTCCTCGACCGGGGTCGGCCCGGTGTTGTCGATGTGCGTGGCATCGCGGACTTCGTGCGTGTGGTTGAAACGCACACCCGCGTTGACCCGCCATGCATCGGTCAGCACGTAGTTCAGCTCGGTGTACAGGCCGGCGAAATTGCGCTTGTCGCCCACATGCGTGAACTCGTCGATATGCGGCGATTGCCAATCCGGCGCATTGCTGCCGTTCGGGAACACCGGATACTCGAAGTTGCCGCTGTGCTGGGCGCCCTTGCCGTACAGGTAGTCGAAGCCCCAGACGAGGGTGGCGTGCTCGGAAAGCTCGGTGGCGATGTGGCTGTCGAGATAGACGTCGGTCTTGTGCACGCCTTGCTGGAAGCCGTCGGCGTTGTGGGTCACGCCGTCGTCGGCGAAGTCCTGACGCAGGAAACCGCGTGCGTTGTCGTCGTTGGTGGCCGCCACCGCAAGCCGCGTGCTCCATTCACCGAGGCTCGTCGGCAGCACATAGCCGAGTGCCAGCTGGGTGCGGTTCTCGTTGTTCTTCGCGCCGCGCGGATTGTCGTTCGCGTCCAACGGCACGCGCGGCGACAACACGCCGTTCTCGACCGGGTGCGGGCTGCCCGGGTCCTGGCGCACCAGGGTGGCGTCGAAATCGAGGCTGAACTCGCCGCCGCCGACATTGCCGGCGCCGCGGTACAGCAGATGCGCGCGATCGAAATTCGTGCGATCCCCCGCCAAGCCCCGCTTTTCGCCATCCAGCAGCAGCGACTGCCGCCAAGGCGCGTTGCTGTCGGACAACGGCAACGCCAGCGCAAAGCGTGCACTGCCGCGATTGCCAACGCCCACCTCGACCCGCGCCGGCCCCTGTCCGGCGGCGTAGTGGATCACGTGGATCACGCCGACGAAACTGGTCGCACCGTAGCTCACGGGCGCAGCGCCTTTCAGTACTTCGATGCGCTCGACATTGGCGAGATCGAGACTGACCAGCGCCGGCGTGAAGGCACCGCCCGAGGGCACGCCATCGACCACCAGCAGGAACGCATCGAATTCACGCAGGCCCCACAACGCCGGCACGGCGGACGCTGGGCCGGCATCGCCGCCAGGCGCGATCACGACGCCGGCAACCAACGACAATGCAGTGCGCAGGTCGTTCGCGCCGCGAGCGCGCAAATCCTCGCCAGTGACGATGCTGACATTCGCGGCGGTGTCACTCAGTGCGACGGGAATTTTCGAGGTGGTGACCTGGACGGGTTCCAGTGTCTGTGCATCATCCGCGTAGCTCGACGCGGAAACGGTAAACAACGCAACGGTGAAAGCAGCGCCGATCACTCGGCGACGCGGCATGGGGGACAGCATCGGTTTTCTCCCGGGACAAGAATTTAACGAATTCCCCAATTGGAGAGTCTGGGACGTGGGCGCCAGCCGCATAACGGCTTTGCGACGCATGGCATATCCGCCTTCAGGCTGAGTCACCGAAGCGGAACGCAGGCGTGCCGCGCAGGTATGCTTGGCGCTTTCGCCGAACGCGCACAGCCTCGATGACCGTTCTCCGTCCGCAACTACGCGGTCTCGTCTCCAAGCTCGCGTTGTTCTACGTGCTGCTGTCGCTGCCGACGCTGATCGTGGTCCAGTCGGCGATCCTGCTCTACGAGTTCCACCGGTTCATGGACGGGCTCGCGGCCGGCAGTCTCGACCGCTCCGCCGAACACGGCGCTGCGGAGCTCGCCGCGCAATGGCCGCATCTGCGTGGCGCGGACGGCACGGACCGCGCCGCGTTGCAGATCTGGCTCGATGCATGGGCGCTGCGCCTGCAGCAGCCGCGTGGCGGATTGACCCCGGACCAATCCTATGTGCTGCTCGAGCTCGCCGACGTTCCGCTCGCGGCGGCGATCCTCGCGCCCGATGGACAGGAGCTGGCGCGTTCGCGCGGCGACCGTCACTGGACGCCGGAGCTGCCCAGGCCGGACGAGACGGCCAGCGCTGCAGCATCAGGCGCGACCGCGGTCGCGTTGCCCGGCAGCGAGAGTCCGTACGTCATCCGTCGTGCGGTTGCCCCCCTGCGTACCGCATCCGGTGAGCTGCTCGGCTTGCTGTTCGTCGAGTTGCGCGTGCCGGTGCCTTGGCGGCGACTGCTGTTCGATTCCAGTTTCGAGTCGCCGACCGTGTTCGGATTCCTGATCGTGTTCGGATTGGCCTCGTCGATCTTCCTCGCGGCCTGGGTCACGCGTCGCTTGAACCACATCGCGCGCGCCGCGACCGCGTGGAGCCGCGGCGATTTCTCCGACCGCATCGGCGACCGGTCGCGCGACGAGCTCGGCGGGCTGTCAGCCCTGCTCGATCGCATGGCGCTCGACCTGCGCGGTCTGCTGCGCTCGCGCGCGCAACTGGCGACCCTGGCCGAACGCCAGCGCCTCGCACGCGACCTGCATGACACGGTCAAGCAGAAGGCGTTCGCGCTGAACCTGCAACTGGCGACCGCGCGGCGCGTGCTCGCGGACGCGCCGGGCGCCGATCGGCTCGAGCAGGCTCAGCGACTGAGCCAGCAGATCCAGCAGGAGCTCGCACAGATCCTCGACGAGATGCGCGCATCGGACACCGAGTTGCCGCTCGCCGAGCGCGTGCGCACACGCGCGAACGAATGGGCGCACACCAGCGGCATGCTGCTCGGCTTCGATCTCGAGGATGTGCCGCCGCTGGCCGCGCCGCTCGAGGAATCGCTGCTGCGCATCGTCGACGAGGCACTCTCGAACGTGCTGCGCCATAGTGGCGCGACCCGCGTCGACCTCGTGCTCCGTCGTGAGGCGGAACGCGTGCGCCTCGCGATCAGCGACAATGGCCGCGGCACGCCGGACGAACCGGTGCTCGGGATGGGTCTGCGCAACATGCGCGAGCGCGCGCAAGGCCTGCCGGGCGGTCGCTTCGACATCGACGTGCCGGCCGATCACGGTACGCGCGTGACCGTCAGCTTTCTCGCCGCGGAGATACCGATCCCATGAACGCACAGATCCGCATTGTCATCGCCGACGACCACGTGCTGGTCCGCCAGGGCATCCGTGCGTTCCTCGAGACGCATGCGGACCTGGCGATCGTTGGCGAGGCAGAAGACGCAGCCGGTGCGATGAAGCTGTGCGCCGAGCACCAGCCCGATGTCGCGCTGGTCGACCTGGTCATGCCGGGAGGCGGCATCGAGGCGACGCGCACGATCCGCGTGGCCAGCCCGCACACCCAGGTCGTGCTGCTGACCTCGTTCGAGGACGCCCAGCAGATCGTCGCCGCGGTGCAGGCTGGCGCGCTGTCGTGCATGCTCAAGGACGTCGACGCCGATGCGCTGGCCGACACGCTGCGCAAGGCCGCACGCGGCGAGGCCGTGCTGCATCCGCGCGTCGCCGGCAAGTTGATGGATGCGCTGCGGCGCGGCTCCGAACCCGGCAGCGAAGTGCTGGAAACGCTCAGCCAGCGCGAACGCGAGGTGCTGGCACTGATGGCCGAGGGCCTCAGCAACCAGCACATCGCCGAGCGCCTCGGCATCGGCGAGAAGACCGTGAAGACGCACGTGAGCAACGTGCTCGGCAAGCTCAACGTCAGCGACCGCACGCAGGCCGCGGTCTACGCGTGGAAGAGCGGCATGAAGCAGCGCTGAGGGCGACTCACGCCCTGCGCTGCGGGCGCGCGACTTCGCCCGCCCCCGTACCTCTGAGTGAATTCCCCCACGCCTCCTGAGGGAGACGCCGGATAGTCGCGCCTCGCCTCCAGGCGCAGCGTAACGACGTTCCACTCATCCGCACTGCCGGCGCTACCGGCGGCGTGTGCTTTGCTCTCCTCCGGAGGAAGTCGTTCATGCAGTCGTTCCCTACGCTTCGCAACCCGCTGGCGCTCGCAATCGCCGGTTGCATCCTCAGCGGCACCGCGTTCGCCGATGCCAGCATTCCCGCCGACCTCAGTCAAGCCCTGGCCGCCACTCCGTCGGGCGGCCAGCTCGAAGTCGTGGTCAGCTTCAACAACGGCGCACAACCGGTCAGCGCCGCGCAGATCGCAGCGTTGCGCGCGATCGGCATCACCCGGGCGTTCACGTTCCACTCGCTGCCGATCGCCGGTGCGCTGGCGACACCAGCGCAGATCAGCGCGCTGGCCGCGCGCAGCGACGTCATCTCGATCTTTCCGAACCGCAAGCTGGAGTACTTCAACCAGGAGTCGCGCGAGCAGAGCAGCGTGGCCCGCGCGGAAGCAAATCCCGCTGATTTCGGCCGCGTGCTGCGCTGGTCCGGTTTCGGCGTGACTGCGATGATCAACGACTCCGGCATCGACGCCACACATCTCGACATCAGCTACGGCACCCACGTCGTGCAGAACGTGCAGGGCCTGACCAATCTGAGGGGCCTGCCGCAGAATCTCGTCAGCTCCGCGGGCGGCCCGAACATCCTCCCGGTCACCTACACCGAAGGCCTGCAGGACACCGACACCAGCTCCGGCCATGGCACGCACTGCGCCGGCATCCTCGGCGGCACCGGCGCACGCTCGAACGGTCTCTACGCCGGCGTAGCGCCGGGCGCCGACATCGTCGGCTACGGCTCGGGCGCGGTCATCTCGATCCTCGATTCGATCGGCGGCTTCGACTACGCGATCACCAACCAGTTCCGCTTCCGCTCGCCGATTCGCGTGATCTCGAATTCGTGGGGCACATCAGGCAAGTTCGATCCGACCGATCCGGTCAACCTCGCCAGCTATGAGGCCTACAAGGACGGCATGGTCGTGGCGTTCGCAGCCGGCAACAGCGGCCCTGGCGAAAACACGCACAATCCCTACGCGCAGGCACCCTGGGTCATCTCGGTCGCAGCCGGCGACAAGCACGGCAAGCTCGCCGACTTCTCCTCGCGCGGTGCACGCTTCGAATCCGGCACATTCACGATGGCGGACGGCAAGCAATGGACCTACGTGAACCAGCCGAGCGTCACCGCTCCGGGCGTGGACGTGATCTCGACGCGCACGTTCGGCGGCGCGTTGCCACCGCTCGCCGCGCAGACCGATGCCGCGCTGATCGCACCGCAGTACCTGCCGTTCTACACGACGATGAGCGGCACTTCGATGGCGACACCGCACACCGCCGGCATCTCGGCCCTGCTGCTCGAGGCGAATCCGCGGCTCGGACCGCTGCAGGTCAAGGACCTCCTGCGCCGCACCGCTAGCAATATCCCCGGCTACGAGTCGTGGCAGGACGGCACCGGCTACGTCAACGCCTACGCGGCGCTGATGGAAGCCTCCGGCACGCGCAGCGGCTATGGCAGCACCGTCAATGCGCTGCGCCGCTTCAATGCCGGCGCGGTGGTCGTCGCCGGCGGCACCCAGCCGTTCTCGGTCGACTTCTCTCCGGTCGGTCCGACCGGCGCACAGACTTTCCAGGTCGGCAGTGACATTTCCTGGGTCAATGCCAGCGCGACCCCGCCGACCGGGCAGACGGTCGCCTTGGTGCTGGTCGATCCGGACGGCAAGAGCTACGGCTCGTCGATCGCCCTGCCGGTGCTCGGCGACAGCGTCGCCGTCGGCGCTCCGGGCAAGCCAGGTACCTGGAAGGTCACCGTGCGCGGCATCGGCTCGGTCAGCGGCACCGCGCTCGACCCAGCCCACGTCACCAACGGCTATGCGATCCCGGGCACGGTCGCCGGTACGCTCAGCTTCGCCAAGTCGGGCGGCTATACCGGCCTCAACGACATCGCCGGGCATCCGGCGAGGGGCGCGATCCAGAGCGGCGTCGGACGGCGTCTCGTCGATGGCTACGCCGACAGCAACTTCCATCCGGACGATCTGCTGGTGCGCGGCGACCTTGCCCAGTACCTCGTCATGGGTGCCGGCATCCGCCAGGCGCTTCCGGTCACGCCGAGCTTCACCGATCTGGCCGCCAGCGACAGTCGCTACGCGTTCGCCGAGGCCGCGATCGGATTCGGCGGCGCGCTGAAGGACCGTGCCGGCGTCGCGGCCGGCGTGATGCAGTTGCAAGGCGGCCAGTTCAACGCGACCGGCAATGTGCCGCGCAGCGATCTCGCCTACAGCCTGGTGCAGAGCCTCGGTCAGCAGGCGGTCGCTGCGCCGTACAACGGCGACGTCTACGTGACCTACAACAACCAGCGCCTGAAACTTGACGATTCGGCCAGCATTCCGGCCGACAAGCGCGGCTACGCGCAGCTCGCGATCGACCTCGGCCTGATGAACGTGCGCTACACGCTCACGCAGGGTCCGTTCGATCCGCAACCGGTCATCCACGGCTGGTTCGATCCGGCGCGCAACGTGACGCGCGCCGAGTACGCGGTCTCGGCCGGCCTCCTCGCCGACACCTACAACAAGTAATTGCAGCAATGCATCGAAGCGGCCCGGACACCCCGGGCCGCATTTTTACCTATTCGGTTGAACAGGTAGTCCGGCCCTGATCCGACTGCCATTCACAAACCTTTCCAAGGTGATCGACTCCATGCAGATGTACAGCGAAACCTACCGCAAGCTGGCCGTTGCCATCGCTTGCGCCTTGTCCAGCGGCACCGCCTTGGCCGATGCCCATATCGGCACCGACCTCAGCCGGCAGCTCGCCACGGCCCTGCCGAGCGACCAGCTCGAAGTCGTCGTTACGTTCAACAACGCCAAAGGTCCTGTCACCACCGCCGAACTGGCGGGCGTGCGAGCGCTCGGCATCAACCAAGGACTGGCCTTTCAGGCCTTGCCGATCCTCGGCGCGCTCGCCACGCCGGCGCAGATCAATGCGCTGGCGCGACGCCCCGACGTGCTGTCGATCTTCGCCAACAAGCCGGTCACGCTGTACGACCAGGAATCCCGCGAGATCGCGAGCGCGCAGCAAGCACAGGCGCAGCCAGCCGACTTCGGCCGTACGCTGCCCTGGTCCGGCTTCGGTGTCACCGTGATGGTGAACGACTCCGGCATCGATGCCACGCATCTCGATCTCAGCTACGGCACCAAGATCGTGCAGAACGTGCAGGGCCTGACCAACCTGCGCAGCCAGGGCCAGGCCGCTCCCGCGCCGGCGCCTTCGCTGTCGATCCTTCCGGTGACCTATGTCGAAGGGCAACAGAACACCGACATCAGCTCCGGTCACGGCACCCATTGCGCGGGCATCATTGCAGGCACCGGCGCCCGCTCGAATGGCCTGTATCGCGGCATGGCGCCCGGCGCCCAGCTGGTCGGCTACGGTTCCGGAACCGTCATTGAAGTCATGGACGTGATCGGCGGGTTCGATTACGCGCTGATCAACCAGTTTCGTTTCAACTCGCCGATCCGCGTGATCTCGAACTCGTGGGGCAGCTCGGGGCCGTTCGATCCGACGGACCCGGTGAATGTCGCCAGCTATGCCGCCTACAAGAGCGGCATTGTCTCGGTCTTCGCCGCCGGCAACGACGGCCCGAGCGAGAATTCGCACAATCCCTACGCGCAGGCGCCATGGGTAACCTCGGTCGCGGCGGGGGACAAGCAAGGCAAGCTCGCCGATTTCTCCTCGCGCGGACATCGTTTCGAGAATGGCAGCTTCGTCATGCCCGATGGGCAGTCGTGGACCTACGTCAACGAACCCGCCATCGTCGCCACCGGCGTCGACGTGATCTCCACCCGCGACCCGCTCGGTGCGCTGCCTCCGCTGGCCGCGCAGACCGACGCCAACCTGATCGCGCCTCCTTATCTGCCGTTCTACACGGCGATGAGTGGCACCTCGATGGCGACCCCGAACACGGCCGGCGTCGTCGCCCTGCTGCTTGAGGCCAATCCGGCCCTGAAGCCGCTCGAAGTCAAGAATCTGCTTCAGCGCACCGCCACCAACCTCCCGGGTTACGCTGGCTGGGAAGCCGGCGCCGGCCACGTCAATGCGTACGCGGCGCTGATGGAAGCCTCCGGCAATCGTCGCGGCTACGGCAGCACGGTCAATAGCCTGCATACGTTCAACAGCAACGCGGTGGTCACTTCCGGCGGCATCTTGCCGTTCAAGTTCGACTACTCCCCAACGGGCACGACGGGTTCGCAGACCTTCACTGTCACCAAGGACACCGCCTGGGTGATCGCGCACAGTTCGGTCGACACCAACACCTTGGTGCTGCAGCTGATCGATCCCGATGGCAAGGTCTACAAATCCAGCTTCACCTATCCGGTGCTCGGCTCCAACGCATCGGTGAGCGCGCCGGCCAAGCCGGGCACCTGGACCGTGACCGCCAAGGGCTTCGCGGGTGTCGGCGTTCCGACGGGCCTGCCGAACGGTCCCGGCTCGGTGACCGGCACGATCTCGCTCATCAACAGCGGAGCCTACAGCGGCCTCAACGACATCGCGGGGCATCCGGCCCAAGGCGGCATTCAGTACGCGGTCGCCAAGCACCTCGTCGACGGTCAGGCAGGCGGCAACTTCAGCCCCGACACCGCGCTGACCCGTGGCGATCTCGCACGCTATCTGGTGATGGGCGCCGCCGTGCGTCAGTCCCTGCCGGCAACGCCAAGCTTCGCCGATCTCGCCGTCAGCGATGTCCGTTATCCGTTTGCGGAGGCTGTGATTGCTCACGGGGCGGCGCTCAAGGATCGCGCCGGCGTCAACGAAGGACTGATGCGGTTGGTCAATGGCGCGTTCCTCCCGGATACGGCCGTGCCCCGGGCGGACCTGGCCTACAGCCTGGTCCAAGCGCTCGGCCTGCAGGCGCAGGCGAGCGCCTTCAGCGGCGACGTCAAGGCACTCTACAACGGCAGCCGCATCAAGCTTGACGACTCCGACGCAATCCCGGCTGCAGCCCGCGGCTATGCCCAGCTCGTGATCGACCTCGGCCTGATGAACGTGCGCTACACGCTCACCCAGGGTCCGTTCGATCCGCAGCCGGTCATCCACGCCTGGT
Source organism: Dokdonella soli (assembly GCF_039523175.1). NCBI lineage: Bacteria > Pseudomonadati > Pseudomonadota > Gammaproteobacteria > Lysobacterales > Rhodanobacteraceae > Dokdonella > Dokdonella soli. The sequence continues at coordinate 4,270 of NZ_BAAAEU010000027.1, read as the reverse complement.
TCGATCCGGTCCGCAATGTGACGCGCGCCGAGTACGCGGTTTCGGCCGGCATCCTCGCCGACACCTACAACAAGTAACTGCTTCACGCTTTACGTGACGCCAAGGCGGCCCGGGATTCCGGGCCGCCTGCTTGTCGCACGGACCTGAACCCCTACGCTGGGCGCCAAACGCGAGGCGCTGCCCGGCTCATCAACACGGCGTCGTCTCCGTGAGGGATTTCCCCTGCTCCGCTTGAGGAGTAGGCCCGATTCCCTGCGCCCCTCGCGCGTCCGATGCTGGCGCCGCTGTATCGCAGTACTCAGGGAAAGATGGTGGCGGTGCGCGTCGTTTCCATGCACTCCCTGAGGGGGCAACTCATGCACAGGCTTCACCTTCGCCGCAGCCGATTGGCGCTCGCGATCACCGGTTGCATTCTCAGCGGCGCCGCTTTCGCCAACGCCCACCTCGCCCCCGATCTCGAACAGGCGCTGACCACCGCCGCGCCGGGCGACAAGCTTGAAGTGGTGGTGAGCTTCAACAACATCCACTCGCCGCTCACCTCCGACCAGGTCGCCGCGTTGGGCGCGCTCGGCATCAACCAGGCCTTGACCTTCCAGGCGCTGCCGATCGCCGGCGCGGTGGCGACCCCTGCGCAGATCCGCGCGCTGACCACACGCATGGACGTGCTGTCGATCTATCCGAACAGCCATCTGACGGACTTCAACCAGGAATCGCGCGAGCAATCCAGCGTGGCGCGTACGCAGACGCATCCGGCCGATTTCGGCCGCGTGCTGCCCTACAAGGGCTTTGGCGTCACCGCGATGATCAATGACTCCGGTATCGACGCCACCCATCTCGATCTGACCTACGGCGACCACGTCGTGCAGAACGTGCAGGCGCTCACCAACCTGCACGGGCTGCCGCGGAGCCTGGTCACCGCCCTCGGCGGCCCGGCCGGCATCCTGCCGGTCACCTACGTCGAAGGGCAGCCGAACAGCGACACCAGCTCGGGCCATGGCACCCATTGCGCCGGCATCCTCGGCGGCGCCGGCGCGCGTTCGAGTGGGCTGTACGCCGGCGTGGCGCCGGGTGCGAAGATCGTCGGCTATGGCTCGGGTGCCGTCACCACGATCCTCGATGCGGTTGGCGGTTTCGATTACGCGATCATCAACCAGTTCCGCTTCAACTCGCCGATCCGGGTGATCTCCAACTCGTGGGGCAGCTCGGGCAAGTTCGATCCGACCAATCCGGTCAACCTGGCCAGCTACGAGGCCTACAACGACGGCATGGTCGTGCTGTTCGCCGCCGGCAACAGCGGCCCCGGCGAGGACACGCACAATCCCTACGCACAGGCCCCGTGGGTGATCTCGGTCGCCGCCGGCGACAAGCAGGGCAGGCTCGCCGACTTCTCGTCGCGCGGCCACCGCTACGAGAGCGCCAGCTTCGCCATGCCGGACGGCCAGCGGTGGACCTACGTGAACGAGCCGGCGATCACCGCGCCCGGTGTCGACGTGATCTCCACGCGCGACGTCACCGGCGCGCTGCCACTGCTGGCGGCACAGACGGATCAGAAGTTGATCGCGCCGGCCTACCTGCCGTTCTACACCACCATGAGCGGCACCTCGATGGCGACGCCGCACACGGCCGGCATCACCGCGCTGATCCTCGAAGCGAATCCGAACCTCAATCCGCTGCAGGTCAAGGACCTGCTCCAGCGCACCGCCAGCAACATCCCGGGTCGCGCGTCGTGGGAAGACGGCGCCGGCTACGTCAATGCCTACGTGGCCCTGATGGAGGCTTCGGGCACGCGCGGCGGCTTCGGCAGCACGGTCAACAACCTGCACCGCTTCAATGCCAGCGCGGAGGTCGAACCGGGCGGTACGCTGCCATTCTCCTCGGACGATTTCACACCGGCCGGTCCGGCCGGTTCGCAGACGTTCCAGGTCAGCAGCGACACTGCCTGGGTCAACGCGCGTGCCACGCCACCGGACGGCCAGACCGTCGCGCTGGTGCTGATCGATCCGGACGGCAACCGCTATGGCTCGTCGATCGCGCTGCCGCTACTTGGCTCGTCCGTCGCGGTCGGCGCGCCCGGCAAGCCAGGCCCCTGGACGATCAGCGTGCGCGGCATCGGCTCGATCAGCGGCACGACGCTTGATCCGGCGCATGTCATCACCGGCTTTGCGATCCCCGGCACGGTCAAGGGAACGATCAGCTTCGCCAAGACAAGCGGCTACACCGGCCTCAACGATGTCGCCGGCCATCAGGATCGCGGCGCGATCCAGCATGCCGTCGCCAAGCGCGAGCGCCTGGCCGATGGCGAAGACGACGACAACTTCCATCCGGACGATACGCTGATCCGCGCCGATCTCGCCCAGTACCTGGTGATGGGCGCTGGCGTGCGTCAGTATCTGCCGGTCAAACCGAGCTTCACCGACCTGCAGACGTCGAGCCGGTATTACCCGTTCGCCGAAGCGGCTATCGCATTTGGCGGTGCGCTGAAGGATCGGGCCGGCGTCGCGGCGGGCGTGATGCAGTTGCAGAACGGCCAGTTCAAGCCGAACGGCACGGTGCCGCGCAGCGATCTCGCCTACAGCCTCGTACAGAGTCTCGGTCAGCAGACGCTCGCGACGTCGTACAGCGGTGACGTTTACGTGACCTACAACAACCAGCGCCTGAAACTTGACGATTCGGCCAGCATTCCCGCCGACAAGCGCGGCTACGCGCAGCTCGCGATCGACCTCGGTCTGATGAACGTGCGCTACACGCTCACCCAGGGGCCGTTCGATCCGCAGCCGGTCATCCACGGCTGGTTCGACCCGGCGCGCAACGTGACACGCGCCGAGTACGCGGTCTCGGCCGGCATCCTCGCCGACACCTACAACAAGTAGCGTTTCCGCAATGCGCGACGGCATCTGCTGGGCCGTCGTCGACCTCGGCGCCCGCACCGGCGCAACAGATCATCGGCAACGCCGGCCCGACCCTGGGTGATTTGCAGGCGCGCTGCTGGGGGTTTTCCCCTCTGCCGGACTACGGCTGAAGACCTATACGGTGTGTGCCTGACCGGCCACCTGGATGACGGCAATCCGAACTCAACCGCTGCGCACTTCCAGGAGACCGCAGCGCGGAGATGGTGATGGTGAATCGACCCAAGCTTTCGTATATACCGGCGCTGTTGCTGCTCGCAGCCCCTCCCTTGCTTGCGGCTGGCTCGTTCGGCGGACCCAACGTGACCATGCCGGGTGAGCCTCGCTACCAGAACTTCTACGCGCCCAACGGCACTTCGGCGCAATCGAGCCACGGCGAATTCAATATCGGCTTCGATCCCGCGACCCACCGCATCATGACGATGAATGCCGGGCCGATCTGGCGTCTGACGCCGCCGGAAGTGGTCGACCCCTCAGCCCCGGAGAGCTGCGAGGCGCTCTGGGAAGACAAGTCCAGCATCGTGACCAACACCGGGCTCGATCCGATCCTCTGGACCGACCAGAAGAGCGGCCGCACCTTCGCCTCCAACTCCACCGCCGGTGCGAACGCGGCCTACGCCTACAGCGACAACGACGGCGACTCCTGGATTCCGATCGGCGTGGCCCCGCCCAACGGCGGCGCCGACCACCAAACCATCGGCAGCGGACCGTTCCCGGCATCGCTGTCGATCCTGACGACGCCGCTCAACCAGGGCGAGAACACGCTGTACTGCTCGCAGGACATCGTCGGCCCGGCGATGTGCGCACGCAGCCTCGATCTCGGCGTGACTTGGGGCCCCGGCGTACCGGCCTACACGGGCTTTGGAGCGCAAGGCTGCGGCGGTCTGCACGGCCACGTGCACATTGCGCCGAACGGTACCGCCTGGCTGCCGGTCAACCAATGCAACGCCCGCCAGGGCGGCGCGACCAGCACCGATGCCGGCACGACGTGGAGCGAGTTCGCCGTGAGTGGCAGCCACTCGCAAGTGAACGGCGCCGATCCATCCATCGCGCTCGACAGCGACAGCACCGCATACTACTGCTATGTCAACAACGAGCCGGTCGCCGCGGGCAACCCGCCCGAGGGCCACGTCCACGTCGCAGTCAGCAAGGATGGCGGCCAGACCTGGATCCGCGATGTCGACGTCGGCAAGGCGCTCGGCATCGTCAACGCGGCACACACCGAAGCGGTCGGCGGCAGTTCGGGCCGCGCGGCCTGCGGCTTCCTCGGCACCAACATGCCGGGCGACTACCAGGCGATCAGCTTCCCCGGCGTGTGGTACGCCTTCATCGCCACCACCTACGACGGCGGCCAGACCTGGACC
>NZ_BAAAEU010000026.1:0-1991 GCF_039523175.1 Dokdonella soli | reverse complement strand
CGGCAGCTATTACTACACCGTCAAGGCGCTGAACAGCGGTGGCATCGGCACGGCCAGCAATGAAGTGAAGCTCACAGCCGTCGCTCCGCTACCGCTGAGTATCAATCACGCCAAGTAACGCTTCGGCAATGTGCGACGGCCCGGCATCCACCGGGCCGTCGTCGACCTCGGCGCCCTCGCACCTGCCGGCGCAAATCGCCGCAGCGCTGGCCTTACCCTGAGCAATTTGCCGGCGTGCCGCTGAGGGATTTCCCCTCTGCCGGAGTACGGCTGAAGACCTATACGGTATGCGCCTGATCGGCCGCCTGGATGACGGCAATCCGCACTCAACCGCTGCGCACTTCCAGGAGGCCGCAGCACGGAGAAGGCCCATGCTGAATCGATCCGGTCTTTCGAGACTTTCGACGCTGTTGTGGCTCGCTGCCCCTTGTCCCTTGTTTGCTGCCGCCCCGGCGTCGGGAACCCTGACGCCGGCGTCCGGTCCGCTGACCTATGCGGCTGGCCCATTCACGGCAGACAACCCCTCGCCAGTCCCCGAGGTCGACGTCGGTCCACGTTGCAACAACCCGACCCAGCCTTGCGACGACTACGCGCTGACGGTAACGCTGCCGCCCGGCTATGCCGCCGCGCATCCCTACGCCGCGGTCAAGGTGACCGACAGCTGGACCGACAGCGGCAGCGGCAAGTCCGAGTTCGACCTCTACATCTACCGCGGCACTGTCACGAACACGGATGGTTCCCAGCCGGCCTACTCGCAGTCGAACAGCGGCGCCAATCCCTCGATTGCGACGTTCTCCGGCCTGGCCGACGGCAGCACCACGTGGACAGTGAAGATCGTGCCGAATGTACTGGGCGGCACCAACATCAATGTGAAGATCGAGTTGCTGCCCGGCCCCGCGAGCAGCAGCGGCTCGTTCGGCGGGCCGAGCGTAACCGTACCGGGTGAGCCACGCTTCCAGAATTTCTACGCGCCGAACGGCACCTCGGCCCAACCGAGCAATGGCGAATTCAATATCGGCTTCGATCCGGCAACCCGTCGCATCATGACGATGAATACCGGGCCGATCTGGCGCCTGACGCCGCCGGAGGTGATCAATCCGTCCAACCCGGACAGTTGCGACGCACTGTGGGAGGACAAGTCCAGCACCGTCACCAACACCGGACTCGATCCGATCCTGTGGACCGACCAGAAGAGCGGCCGCACCTTCGCCTCCAACTCCACAGCCGGCGCGAATGCGGCCTACGCCTACAGCGACAACGACGGCGACTCCTGGACGCCGCTCGGCGCGGGCCCGCCCAATGGCGGCGCCGACCACCAGACCATCGGCAGCGGGCCGTTCCCGGCATCGCTGTCGATCCTGACGACGCCGCTCAACCAGGGCGAGAACATGCTGTACTGCTCGCAGGACGTCGTCGGCCCGGCGACGTGCGCGCGCAGCCTCGATCTCGGCGCGACCTGGGGCAACGGCGTGCCGGCCTACACGGGTTCCGGAGCGCAAGGTTGCGGGGGTCTGCACGGCCACGTGCACATCGCGTCCAACGGTACCGCCTGGCTGCCGGTTAACCACTGCAACGCCCGCCAGGGCGGTGCCACCAGCACCGATGCCGGCACGACGTGGAGCGAGTTCGCCGTCACTGGCAGCCACTCGCAGACCCAAGGCGCCGATCCGTCCATCGCGCTCGATAGCGACAGCACCGCGTACTACTGCTATGTCAACAACGAGCCGGTCGCCGCGGGCAACCCGCCCGAGGGCCATGTCCACGTCGCGGTCAGCAAGGACGGCGGCCAGACCTGGATCCGCGACGTCGACGTCGGCAAGGCGCTCGGCATCGTCAACGCTGCTGAAACTGAAGCGGTCGGCGGCAGTTCGGGCCGCGCGGCCTGTGGCTTCCTCGGCACCAACGTGCCCGGCGACTACCAGGCGATCGGCTTCCCCGGCGTGTGGTACGCCTTCATCGCCACCACCTACGACGGCGGCCAGACCTGGACC
>NZ_BAAAEU010000025.1:169941-251169 GCF_039523175.1 Dokdonella soli | reverse complement strand
GTGTTCGGACGTCGCGGTCGCGAACTTACCGCCACGCACAGGCGGCGGCGACATGAGTTTTCAGGTTGCACTTTCCGAGTGGTTGGTTCGGGTCGTATGCAGCCATTCCCAACGCCCCGCGCGTGCTGCAACGCATTGCTCAGCCCACCGACCGATCCGCGATCAGGGCCGATCGTCAGCTATCGAGCGCCACGACGTCAGCCTCGCTCAAGCGCGCAGGGTCGGCGATGATCTCGATCCCGACGATCTTCCCACGTTCGATGGTGAACGGGAACGCGACCCGCGGCGTTGCATCCGGGGCCACATGGCGCCCATTGCGCCGTTGACGAGCGCCGCCTGCGCGAACCGGGCGCGTCCCAAGAAGGTGTCCGCCACGGCGGCCGCACCGCGGACCTCCGGTGCGAGCTTCGGTGCACCTACACCCTGCCTCGATGCGCTCGCCAGCACGGCGACGGCGTCGGCACGCAGGACGACGTCAGGATCGAGCACCGAAAGCAGACGCGCCTTCATTGCCGGGCCAGCGCACGCCAGGTCAATAGCCGATAGAGAGCGGCGCTTATGATCAGCGCCGCGATCAGGCCGAGGATTTCTGCGCGTGATGCCAGCGCGATGAGCCCCAGCATGCTGGCAATGGCGGTGACCATCGCGATCCCGAGCCAGCGAAAGTTCAGTGGTGCGCCCGCCGATGCCACGCAGCGGCGCGCAAGCTGCCAGGCCGCCGCGCAGCCAAGGATGTACGGCACCGCGACACCGAGTGTCGAGAGCACGGCAAGCTCCACGAAGGTTCCGGTCAACGCGAGGCCGATCGCCAGCGTCGCGTAGCAGGCAATCGCGACGTGAGGTGCGTGACTGCGCGGGTGCACGCGCCCGAGCACGCGCGGCATCAGACCGTCGCGCGCAAAGGCGAACAGCACACGCGGAGTGCCGAGGATGTCGCTGCCGAGCCAGCCGAGCATCGACAGGGCGGTTCCGGCCAGCATCAGCAGGCGCAGCGTTGGGTTGATGCGCGCCATCGCATCGGCGAGCGGCACCGTGGATTGCGCCAGTGCAGGACCGAGGACTCCCTGCGCGATGACCTGGATACCGATGTACAGCAGCGTCACCGTCAGCATCGCGATTGCCAGCGCGTGCGGAATGGTGCGTGTCGGTTGCGCCACTTCACCGCTCGCGCATAGCGCTGTCTCCATGCCGGTGAACGCGAACAGCGCGAGTATCAGCGCGCGGCCCAGGTCTGCCGTGCCGGGCTGCGCCGTCGCGGGGAAATTTTCAGAATGAATTGCGCCCGCGCCGGCGATGATGAAGATCACCAGCGGAATCAATTTCAGCACGGTCGCTGCATTGATCAACCGCACGCCGCGCGCGACACCGCCGATGTTGACGAGCGCGATGCCGCCGACCGCGCCGACGATCACCACCACCCGCGCCGGCGCACGCGTCATCGGCGGCAACAGGCTCGCCGCCACATCGGCCAAAGCCGCCGCGATGCCCCCGCAGGCGAGCAGGTCGGAAAACCACAGCATCGTGCCGGCCACGTAACCGGCGAGCGGCCCGAATGCGGTTTCGATATAGCCGTAGACGCCGCCACTGGTCGGCACGCGGCTGCCGCCCTCGGCGAAACAGATTGCGACCGATCCGATCACGACCGCGCAGACGACAAAGGCGATCGGCGCATACGAGCCGAGGGAAGCGGCGAGTGCTGCCGGCACTGCGAAAATCCCGGCGCCGACGACCACATTGATGATGCTCGCCGCGAGGCCCGCGGGCCCCACTGCGCGCACCAGGCCCGCATCGCGGCGATTCTCATCCACACCGCAACATAGCACGCGTGTCCGGTGGCGGTGAAACTACAACCCCCGGGGTAGTGCGCACGAGTTGCAAGCCGCCGCTTGCGGCGCGGGATGTGCTACCTCACCCCATGCATCCAGCGCTTGATCAACGGCGTCAGCACCAGCACGACGAGGCCGCAGCCGATGCCGATCTTTGCCGAGTACACGAACAGCTGGTCGTATTTCGCGAGCGCGTCGGCGATGTTCAAGGTCTCGCCCTCGGGAATCTCGATCGATGACAGCTTGCCGAGCGCGGCGGCGAGCACTTCCGAGTACGAGGTGCCGAGAAACCAGCCGCCCATCATCAGGCTGACCACGCGCGGCACCGACAACTCGGTGACCGCGGACAGGCCGATCGGCGACAGCAGCATCTCGCCGACCTCGAGCACGAAATACGCCAGCACGAACCACCAGATATTGGTGAGGCCGTTCGCTTGCGGATTGCGTGCGCTCCAGACCAGCACGAGGAACGACACGCCGGCCAGGATCAGGCCGTACGCGGACTTCGCCGGCTTGCTCGGGTTCCAGCCGATCTTCTCCAGGCGCGGCCACAGCCACGCGCAGATCGGTGCGAGCACGAGGATGAACAGCGCGCCGAGCGAGGTCAGCTCGCTCGCGGTCCATTCGACGCCGAGCGCGCGATGGTTCATCACGCGGTCCGAGAACAGCACCCACGAACCGTAGGTCTGCTCGTACAGCGTGAAGAAGATCAGGCAGAAGGCGATGAACGCGAGCACGACGAACATCTGCTCGCGTTCGACCTTCGTGCAGTGCGTGAACATGAACCAGAGGATGCCGCCGAGCAGGCAGGCAGTGATCAGATGCATGCCGAGAATCACCGGGCTCGGCTCGAAGATGCCGGGTACGATCACTAGGAACAGCGAGTGCGCCTGGATCAGGCCCCAGATCGCGAGCAGGCCGACGAGTGTGCCGCCGTAGATCAAGTGTTCGCGCGAGAACGGTCCGAACACACGCTCGCGCAGCTTGTCCGGTTCACGCGGCTCTGCATGACCCATCAGATGCTTCTGGCCGTACAGGAAATTCGCGAGGCCCGCGAGCATGCCGATGCCGGCGGCACCGAAACCCCAGCCCCAGCCGTAGGTCTCGCCGAGCCAGCCGCAGAGCACGCCTGATACCGTCGCGCCGATATTGATGCCCGCGTAGAACAGGCTGAAGCCGGAATCACGACGCGGATCGTTCTCCGCATAGAGCTTGCCGACGATCGTCGAGATGTTCGGCTTCAGAAACCCGACGCCCATGATGATCAGCGCCAGCGAGAAATAGAACACTTGCAACGTGCCGGCGTCGCGCGTGACCACGCCGTTCACGCTCGACGCCGGATGCCCCTCGATCGCCATGCCGAAATGGCCGAGCACCAGCAGAATGCCGCCGAACACGACCGCCTTGCGCATGCCGAGCCAGCGATCCGCGATCAGGCCGCCGATCACCGGCATCGCGTAGACGAGCCCGCCGTACGCGCCCACCAGGTTGTAGCCGTTGTCGTCACTGAACAGGTGGTACTTGGTCAGGTAGAGCAACAGCAGCGCCTTCATCCCGTAGAACGAGAAGCGCTCCCACATCTCGGTGAAGAAGCAGACGTAGAGGCCTTTCGGATGGCCAAACAATTCGTCGTGGCGCGGTATCGCCAGGGCGGCGGTCGTGGACATGGGTTTCCTGCGGATCTCATGACGAGGCGCTTGCAGCGGATGCGAGCGACTGGCGAGTTTAGCGGCTCAGTCCAAGGTGATGGACCCAGCCCTCTCTCCGGGCGACCGGTTGTCCCGGATCGCTATTCAAATCCGTCGAGGAAGATCTCGTCGGTCGTGAATTCGGCGTAGCCACAACTTGGGTAGCCGGGTTTGCCGCAGTGGCGCAACAGTGCCAACGACGTGTTCAATGCGGCGCGCTCCGCGGCATCGGCGCCACTGCTGGCGGTCAGGCTGTTCAGTTGGTACGGATCGTTGACCAGGTTGTAGTGCTCGACGCCGTACGGGTGGCCCTGGTAGCGCCAGTCGACCAGGGTGCGCTGGGCACCGCTGGCGCTGGTCTCGGTGGTGGCGGTGCGCACGGCGAGGTAGTCGGCGAAAGACACCGGTGCGCTGCCTGCATCTCGGTAGTGCTCGACGAGGAAACGTCGGCGCCAGTCGGGCGGATTGTCGGCCGTGAACAGCGGCGCCAGGCTGCGTCCGTCGCAGGTCAGGCCCGGAGTCGCGCCGCCGAGCGCAGCCAGCGTGGGTGCGAGGTCGTTGTTGAGCACCATCGCATTGCGCGCGGTGTTGGCCGGAATGCCGGGGCCGCGCAGCAGCAGTGGCACGCGGATCGATTCCTCGTAGGCGAGCACTTTGCCCACGGTGCGGTGCTCGCCATACAGCCAGCCGTTGTCCGAGGTGAAGATCAGCAGCGTGTTGTCCCAGGTGCCGGAGCTGACCAGATGCTGCTTGAGCACGCCGATCATGTCGTCAAGTGCGCGCAGCGCCTCGATGCGATGGCGGTACTGGCGGTTGAGGTTGTCGATTTTGGTGGTGGTCAGCGAAGGATATTGGGTCGCGAACCAAAAGGGCTTGTCGCTGACATCCGCCTCGTCGAACGATGGCTTGAAGGGATCGAGCTGCACGGATGAAGGCAGGGTGTTGGCGTGGCGCGGTGGTCCGCGCACGTCCCGCTCGAACGAATCGTTCGCAGGCAGGCAGAGTTCGTAGTGCGGCACCAGCGGCGCGAGATAGAGAAAAAAGGGTTGGCCGAGTGTCGCAGCATGATCGACGAAGGCGCCGGCCCGCTGCGCGATCACGTCGGTCTGGTAGTCGCTGGTCGCGCTGTGATACGTCGCCAACGTGCCGTTGACGTTGATCGAATAGTTGTACATGCAGTAGGCGCCGGCATAACCGACGCCGGCCGAACCATTGAGTTCACCGTAGTCCGGCATGCCCTGCCAGTCGTTCCAGCCCGGCGGCACGTAATGCATCCTGTCGCAGGCAGGACAGTTGCGCGGTGGCACGTAGCCGTAGCCGTTGAGGAATTTGCCGATCAGACCGGTGTGATAGCCGGCGCGCTGCAGCCAGACGTTGATCGCCTCGCGGTCATCGAACGCGGCGAAGGATCCCTCTGGCGTGGTCGAGTTGTAGGTGATGTTGAGCACGCCGTGATTGTGCGGGTACTGCCCGGTCAGGAAGGTCGCGCGCGAGGGGCAGCACAGCGGATCGGACACGAAGGACTCGTCGAAGCGCAGCCCACCGGCCTGCAGGACCGCATCGAAGTTCGGCATCAGTCCGAGATCGCGTGCGCGTTGCAGCGTCGCATTGTCGAGATCGTCGGCCATCAGCACGACGAAGTTCGGGCGCGTGGCGGCCGACACGAAGCTGCTGGCCAGCAGCAAGGCGACGAAGATGATACGGAGCAGGGCAGGGAGAGAACGTAGACCAGCGTTGCACATGGAGGCCATTGGCGCGATGTGTCGTGGCGATGAGGGCGGGACAGCCTATCAGGTCGACGTTGCAAGGATCGCTGGCGGCGGCTTTCGCGCCAGGCGACCAACGCTTACCATCACGCGTTCGACGCCCTCAGGAGAATCCGATGAAGTCGCTTGCCGCCGTCCTGGCGCTCGCCGTTGCCGCACCTGTATTCGCCGCGCCGCACCCGTTCGATGTGCACGATCTGGTGATGATGGATCGCGTCAGCGACCCCGCGTTGTCGCCGGATGGCAAGACCATCGTGCTCCAGGTCCGCGAGACCGATTACGCGGCCAACAAGGGATTGAACGGTATCTGGCTCGTGCCGGCAGCGGGTGGAAATCCGCTGCGCCTCACCGACAAGGCGCTCAACGCGACGAGTGCGCGCTGGTCCTCCGACGGCAAGAACCTGTACTTCCTCGCGCCGAAAGATGGCACCAGCCAGCTGTGGCGCATCGATGCGAAGGGGGGCGCGGCGCAACAGGCGACATCGCTCGCGCTCGACGTCAACAACTTCAGGCTGTCGCCGGACGGCGAGCACGTGCTGCTCTCGCTCGAAGTGTTCCCGGAGTGCGCCAATGACGCGGACGTGGTTGCCTGTACGGCGAAGAAGCTCAATGAGCGCAAGGCCGACAAGGCCAGCGGTACGGTCTATGACAAGATTTTCGTGCGCCACTGGGACACCTGGGCCGACGGCCGCCGCTCGCAGCTGTTCATCGCCGACCTGGGTGCCGACGGCAAGCCCGGCAAGCTGTACCTGCTGAGCCAGGGCATCGATGGCGACGTGCCGTCCAAGCCGTTCGGTGACGACAGCGAGTACGCGTTCTCGCCGGATGGCAAGACCGTGTATTTCAACGCGCGCGTCGCCGGCAAGGGCGAGCCGTGGTCGACCAACTTCGACATCTTCGCGGTTCCCGCACATGGCCCCTATGCGCCGAAGAACCTGACCGCCGACAATTCGGCCTGGGACGGCTGGCCGTTGCCCTCCGCAGACGGCAAGACGCTGTACTACCTGGCGATGAAGCGCGCGGGTTTCGAGGCCGACCGCTTCGGCATCATGGCGCTGGATCTTGCGACGGGCACGAAGCGCGAACTCGATCCGCAATGGGATCGCTCCGCGTCGGCATTGAAGGAATCCGCTGACGGCAAGTCGCTGTACACGACGACCGACGACTGGGGCGACCATGCGCTGTTCGCGGTGAACATCGCCAGCGGCAAGGCGAGCAAGCTCGTCGCCGACGGCAGCGTGATGGGCTTCGATGTCGGCAAGAAGGGCCTGGTCGTCGCACGCCAGGACTTCCAGCATCCGACGGACGTCTATACGGCTGCTGCCGATGGCAAGAGCCTCAAGCAGGTCACGCATTTCAATGCCGATCGCCTGAAGGACATCCGTTTCGGCGATGCCGAGTTCTTCACGTTCAAGGGCCACGGCGGCGATACCGTGCAGGGCTATGTGGTCAAGCCGGTCGGCTACAGGAAGGGCGAGAAATACCCGGTCGCGTTCATCATCCACGGCGGCCCGCAGGGCGCGATGACCAATGATTTCCACTACCGCTGGAATCCCGAGACCTATGCGGGGCAGGGCTTCGCGGTGGTCACGATCAACTTCCACGGCTCGACCGGTTACGGCCAGAAGTTCACCGATGCGATCTCGGGCGATTGGGGCGGCGCGCCGTTCGAGGACCTCAAGCTCGGCTGGGCCGCGGCCCAGGACAAGTACAAGTTCCTCGACGGCGATCGCGCCTGCGCGCTCGGCGCGTCCTACGGCGGCTTCATGGCGTACTGGATCGCCGGCAACTGGAACGAGCCGTGGAAGTGCATCGTCGCGCACGACGGCGTGTTCGACAGCCGCATGATGAGCTACTCGACCGAGGAGCTGTGGTTCGACGAGTGGGAGCACAACGGCAAGACGCAGTACGAGGATCCGGCTGCCTACGAGAAGTTCAACCCGGTCAACCACGTCAAGGACTGGCGCGCGCCGATGCTGGTCGTGCATAGCGACCAGGATTTCCGCATCCCGCTTGAACAGGGGCTGGCCGCGTTCACCGCGTTGCAGCGCCGCGGCATTCCGAGCGAATTCCTGCGCTTCCCGGACGAGAACCATTGGATCCTCAAGCCGCACAACAGCGTGCTCTGGCACGACACGGTGAATGCGTGGCTGAAGCAGTGGACTGCGAAGTAATCAGCAAACGTTGATTGCAGCATCATGCAAAAAACGAAAACGGCGCGCTCGGGTAGAGTGCGCCGTTTTCTTGAGTGTCCAGGTCCGCTCCGCTGAAGGAAATCGATGAAGTCTGTATTTGTCATGGCGCTGGCCGTTGCATGGCCGGTTGCCGCCATCGAAACTCCGCATCCTTTCGATGCGCGTGACCTGGTCACGATGGATCGCGTCGGCGATCCCGCACTGTCGCCGGATGGCAAGACCGTCGTGTTCAGTGTTCGCGAGACCGACTATGTCGCGGACAAGGTCTTGAATGGAATCTGGGTCGTACCGATGGCAGGCGGTGCATCGCGACGCATCACCGACAAGACGTTGAATGCGTCCAGCCCGCGCTGGTCGGCGGATGGCGGGAGCGTGTATTTCCTCGCGCCGAAGGAGGGTACCAGCCAGTTCTGGCAGGTCGATGCGAAGGGAGGCGCGGCGCACGCGCTGTCCTCGGTTGCGTTCGATGTCAACAGCTTCAAGCTCTCGCCCGACGGCAAGCGAGCGCTGCTGTCGATCGACGTATTCCCCGAGTGCGCCAGCAGCGCCGATGCGATCGCTTGCACGAAGAGGAAGCTCGATGCACGCGATGCCGACAAGGCCAGCGGCACGGTCCACGACAAGATCTTCGTGCGCCACTGGGATGCCTGGGCCGACGGTCGTCGCTCGCAATTGTTCATCGCCGACATCGGCGGCGATGGAAAGATCGGCGGTGAGCTGCGCTTGCTGAGCAAAGGCATCGACGGCGACTTGCCGTCCAAGCCGTTCGGCGACGACAGCGAATACGCGTTCTCGCCCGACGGCGCGATGGTGTACTTCAACGCGCGCATCGCCGGCACGAACGAGCCCTCGTCGACCAACTTCGACATCTACTCGGTGCCGGCCGATGGCTCGTCCACGCCGAAGAACCTGACCGCCGACAATCCGGCCTGCGACGGCTGGCCGTTGCCCTCCGCGGACGGCAAGACGCTGTACTACCTGGCGATGAAGCGCGCGGGTTTCGAGGCCGACCGCTTCGGCATCATGGCGCTGGATCTTGCGACGGGCACGAAGCGCGAACTCGATCCGCAATGGGATCGCTCCGCATCAGCCTTGAAGGAATCCGCCGACGGCAAATCGCTGTACACGACCACTGACGACTGGGGCGATCACGCGCTGTTAGCGGTGGACATCGCCAGCGGCAAGGTGACCAGGCTCGTCGCCAGTGGCAGCGTGGTGGGCTTCGATGTCGGCCGGAAAGGTCTGGTCGTTGTACGTCAGGATTTCCAGCATCCAGCGGACGTCTATACGGCTGCCGCGGACGGCAAGGGTCTCAGGCAGATCACGCATTTCAATACGGATCGCCTGAAGGACATACGCTTCGGAGACGCCGAGTTCTTCACGTTCAAGGGGCATGGCGGCGACACCGTGCAGGGCTACGTGGTCAAGCCGGTCGGCTACAGGAAGGGCGAGAAATATCCGGTCGCGTTCATCATCCATGGTGGTCCGCACGGCGCGATGAACAACGATTTCCACTACCGCTGGAATCCCCAGACCTACGCGGGTCAGGGCTTCGCGGTAGTCGCGATCAATTTCCACGGTTCCACCGGCTACGGCCAGGCGTTCACCGACGCGATCTCCGGTGAATCGGGCGGCGCGCCGCTCGAAGACCTCAAGCTCGGCTGGACCGCCGCTCAGCAGAAGTATGCGTTCCTCGACGGCAACCGCGCCTGCGCGCTCGGCGCGTCCTACGGCGGCTTCATGGCGTACTGGATCGCGGGCGTCTGGAAGGAGCCGTGGAAATGCATCGTCGCGCACGACGGCGTGTTCGACAGTCGCTTGATGAGCTACGCGACCGATGAACTCTGGTTCGACGAATGGGATCACAACGGCAGGACGCAGTACGAGGATCCCGCCCTCTACGAGACGTTCAACCCGGTCAACCACGTCAAGGACTGGCGCGTGCCGATGCTGGTCGTGCACAGCGATCAGGATTTCAACGTTCCACTCGATCAGGGCCTCGGCGCGTTCACCGCGCTGCAGCGCCGCGGCATCCCGAGCGAGTTCCTGCACTTCCCGGACGAGAATCACTGGATCGTGAAGCCGCACAACAGCGTGCTCTGGCACGACACGGTCAATGCGTGGCTGAAGCGCTGGACCGCGGCGGAGAAATGAGGGACGTGCCGATGGCGAACGGGGCGGTCATCTCGTTGGTGTTCTCGCTTGCGCTGGCAGGGCCGGCGCAAGCGCTTGCCGCCACCGCCGGCGGCGCGAACATCGATGTCGTGGAGCTGCGCCAGAGCGACGAATCGCTGCGTGCGACCTACGCGAAAGGCAAGCTGAATCCGAGTTGGCTTGCCACGGCTCGGTGCGCATCAACATTCTCTTTGCCTTCTTCGAACGCCCGTCAACCGTGGAGTGATTGACACTCGTTTAAACCAAAGCGACCAGAACGCCATCCATGATGCGACCCGACAAGGCAGACATCATGAAGCGCTTGGCCCTGCTTGCAATTCTGTTCGTGCTTCCATGCGAACCGGCCGCTGCATCGAAAGATCGAAAGACCGTGGAGCCTGGTGATCTTGTCAGCCTCAGGAATGTCCGTGAAGCGCGCGTCTCCCCCGATGGGAGAGTTATTGCCTATCTCGTTGATGCCGAGCAGAAGACGACCGTCTGGTTGGTGTCCACAGACGGAAAGAGTGCGCCTCGGCCTTTCGTCCTCGACGGCGAATCGGCTGTTTCACCGGCCTGGACACCCGATGGCAAATTCTTGACCTTCCTTTCGAAGAGAGAAAACCCGCTGCGTGGCGAAAAGAGTTTCCACTTCTCTTTTTCCGACGCGGATGCGCCCGGAGAAAAGTCATCCAGTACAGGTGATGCTGAAGTCACCAGTGAACACGCTACCCAGAAGGGCCGGCAGATATGGATGATTCCGCTGGATGGTGGCGGGGTCATTCCCCTGACCGACATTCCTGGTGGGATCAAGAAATTCAAGTGGTCGAGAAACGGGAAGCTTCTGGCCTTTGTTCGCCGGGATCCGGAAGCGAAGGTTCTGGCAGAGCGACGGGCTCTCAAAGCGGACGAAGTCGAAGTCGACAAGAACTATCGGTACGATCGCCTTTGGGTCTTCGATCTGGCTACGCGACAAGCGCGCTTGCTTACGCCACCGGATCTCAACATCGTCGAATTCGACTGGTCGCCGGATGGCAAGCGGATTGCGGCTTCCGCCTCGGCGACACCTCGCGTAAACGACGTTGAAAATGTCTTGAAGATCGTCGTTTTCGATACGGCAACCGGACATCTGGACAAGGCGTTTCCGGGCAATGCCGGCGAACGGATCGTTCGCTGGTCACCGACCGGGTCCGTGCTGGCGTTTTTCAAGCTGGCGCCGACAACCGACACCACCGTTCCGGTTCTCTACGACGTGGATAGCGGGGCGGAGACCGTCATCGGCAGCGACATTCCGGCCACGGTCAAGGACATGGTGTGGGACAGACAAGGCAATAGCCTCACGGCCACCGTCTTGAAAGGGGTGACGTTCCACCTTGTCAAGATCGACGCCCGGTCGGGAGCGCTATCCGAATCAGGAACCTTCGAGGGATCCCCAAGCGAACTCAGCGCCAGCGTCGATGGAGAGACGCTCGCATACGTGCAGGAAACTCGGGATCATCCTGGAGAAGTCCACGCGCGTGTGGGGGGCAGGGAACGCAGGCTCACTCATGCCAATACACAGGTGGAGAGCTGGAATTTGGGCACGGAACAGCCATTGACTTGGACGAGCTCGAAAGACGGAAGAAGCATCTACGGTGTTCTCCTTCTACCTCCCGGCTATGACAAGAACATGCGCTACAAAACGGTCGTGCACCTTCACGGTGGTCCGACCAGTGCCTGGGACTTGGGATTTCACGGTACGTGGTACGACTGGGGAAGAGTCCTGGCATCCCATGGCTATGTCGTGCTGCTGCCCAACCCGCGAGGATCGGAAGGCGGTGGCACGAGCTTCAGCGAAGCCATCGATCGCAATTGGGGTGATGCCGAACTTCAGGACATCATGGACGGCGTGGATGTGCTGATTTCCAGAGGTATCGCCGATCCGGCTCGCCTTGGCATTGGCGGCTGGAGCTACGGGGGCTATCTGACGGCCTGGGCCGTAACGCATACGGACCGATTCAAGGTCGCGGTCGCCGGCGCAGCGATCGCCGATCTGATCAGCATGGCGACGACCACGGACATTGCGCCTGACTTCCTCACGCGGTTCTACGGCGACCTGACTTCGCATCGAGACCTCTACGATGTGCATTCTCCGATTCGCTTTCTCGAACACTGCCACACGCCTACTCTGGTTCTCCATGGTGAGGCAGACACCAGGGTCCCCATTTCACAGGGCGAGGAGTTCTATAACGGCCTTCGCTTCATGGGCCGTGAGACGCAGATGGTGCGCTACCCCCGCGAGTGGCATTTCTTCGACGAAGACAGTCATCGGCGCGACTCGATGGAACGCATGCTTCATTGGTACGATTCGCATCTGAACTAAGCGCAGCCGCATGGAACGTGGGCTCAATGACCACACGATGCG
Organism: Dokdonella soli; assembly: GCF_039523175.1. Lineage (NCBI taxonomy): Bacteria > Pseudomonadati > Pseudomonadota > Gammaproteobacteria > Lysobacterales > Rhodanobacteraceae > Dokdonella > Dokdonella soli. Next base: position 239,139 of record NZ_BAAAEU010000025.1, on the reverse strand, counting down.
TCGATTGAGGATTCGGCTCGGTCCGGATGACCGCTCTGGATTGCGGATTCAACCAGTGGATGCAACACCCTTGTAACTGCGTAAGCAGAAGGAGTATTGCATCCGCCGGTTGAATCCGCAGTGGCGATTTCACGCCGCCGGCGAACAACGACACGATCTTCATCAGCGGATTCGATCCGCCCGCCTGAAATCCCCATGTGGCGCGGCGGTCCGGCGCATGTCGCGCAACCCTCCTCGCGGAGGTACGCCGATCAGTCCTTCGCGCCAGTCGCCGGTTGAGCGCGATCGCCGCGATGCCGCCGCGCGAGTTCACCGATGATATCGGCGAGCGTGAGCCCGGCGCCGCGCAGCAGCACCAGCAAGTGGAACAAGAGATCCGCCGCTTCGCCACGCAATGCATCACGGTCGCCGGAAACCGCAGCGAGCGCTGTCTCGACGCCTTCCTCACCGACCTTCTGCGCACGCCGCGCCGGCGGTCCGGCGAGCAGTTTCGCGACATAGCTCGATGACGGATCGGCCTGCGCACGCGCAGCGATCAGCGCCTCGAGTTCGTTGAGCCACGGGTGTGCGGCCGCATCGCCGTCGAAGCAGCTCGCGGTTCCGCGATGGCAGGTCGGACCGGCCGGCAGCGTTTGGCAGAGCAGGGTGTCGCGGTCGCAATCGGCGGTGATCGAGACCAGGCTCAACACATGGCCCGAGCTTTCGCCCTTGCGCCACAGGCGTTGCTTCGAACGCGACCAGAAGTGAATCTCGCGCGTTTGCAGCGTCAGTGCGAGCGCTTCACGGTTCGTGTAGCCGAGCATCAGCACGCGGCCGTCGTGCGCGTGCTGCACGATCAGCGGCAGCAGGCCGTCGCCCTTGCTCCAATCCAGCGTGCTCCAGTCCAGCGCGTCGATCAATGGTTCATTCATAGCCGCACCGTGATGCCGCGTCCGGCGAGAAATCGTTTGAGCGCGCCGATCTCGATCTCGCCGGAGTGGAATACGCTCGCCGCGAGCGCGGCGTCGACACCGCAGCGCTCGAACACCTCGGCGAAGTGTTCAGGCTTGCCGGCGCCGCCGGACGCCACCAGCGGCAACGTGGTCGCCGCGCGCATGGCCGCGAGCTGCGCCTGCGCATAGCCGCCACGCACGCCGTCGGCGCGGATCGAGTTCAGCACGATCTCGCCGGCGCCGCGATCGGCGACTTCGCGTACCCAGCCGAGCAGGTCGCGGCCACTGTCGCTTGCCGCGTCCGGTTTGCCGCTGTTGGCGATGACCCGCCACGAACCGGGCAATCCATCCGCCTGTCCGTCGACATCGATGCCGATCACCACGCACTGGCTGCCGAACCGCGCCGCGAGTTCATCGATCAACGCAGGCCGCGCAAGCGCGGGGCTGTTGATCGAGACCTTGTCCGCGCCAGCGGCGAGTACTGCCTCGGCATCGGCGACGGAGCGAATGCCACCGGCGACGCAGAACGGGATGTCGAGCTCGCAGGCGACGCGATTGATCCACGCGACGTCGACGCGGCGTCCTTCGGGACTCGCGGTGATGTCGTAGAACACGAGCTCGTCGGCGCCTTCCTCAGCGTAGCGCCGTGCGAGCTCGACGATGTCGCCGACCACGCGATGGTCCCGGAAGCGCACGCCTTTCACGACGACGCCATCGGCGACATCGAGGCACGGAATCAGGCGGCGCGCGAGCATGTGGCGAACTCCTCCAAGGTCAGCGTGCCGTCCAGCAGCGCAGTGCCGGCTACGCAGCCGGCCACGCCGGTCGCACGCAGCGCGTCGATGTCGCGGCGATCGCGCACGCCGCCGGATGCGATCCATTCGAGTTGCGGCCAGCGTGCGACGAGTTCGCGATACAGGTCGAGGTTCGGGCCGGCGCCCATGCCGTCCTGTGCGATGTCGGTGGTCAGCACATGACGCAGCCCCGCGCTGCGGAAACCGTCCAGCAGTTCGCCGACGTCGGCGTCGCTGTCGGCCTGCCAGGCATCGACCGCCGGGCGCCAGCGACCGTCATTGCCACGGCGCACATCGAGCGCGAGGCAGAGCCTGTCCGCGCCGAACGCGGCCAACCAGTCTGCAAACACGGACGGCGCACGCACCGCGATGCTGCCGACGACGACGCGCGCCACACCCGCATCGAGCAGGCGCTCGACGTCCGTGTGCGAACGCACGCCGCCGCCGGCCTGCAACTGCATCCCAAGGCCGGCGATCCTCGCGAGCAGTTCGAGCTGCGCGGGGCGGCCGGCGCGCGCGCCGTCGAGGTCGACGACATGCGTCCACTTCGCGCCCGCCGTGGCGTAGCGCTGCGCCAGCACGACCGCATCGTGGTCGAAGGTCCGGGTCTGCGTGAAATCGCCCTGGCGCAGGCGTACGACGCGGCCGTCGCGCAGATCGATGGCGGGAATGATCATCATGTCAGTGCGAAGAAGTTGGCGAGTAGACGGCGTCCGGCCGAGGCGGATTTTTCCGGGTGGAATTGCACGCCGTGCACGTTGCCGCGCGCGACGATCGCCGCGAACGGCGTGCCGTGTTCGCTGTGCGCCAGCGTCGCAGCATCCGGCGCGGCCGCGTAGCCGTGCACGAAATAGAACCACGCTGCGGTATCGATGCCGGCCAGCAACGGATGCCTCGGCTGATCGAGGCTGATCTGGTTCCAGCCCATGTGCGGCCAACTCGGCGCCGCGGGCAGGCGCAGGACGCGACCCGGCAACAGGCCGAGGCAAGTGGTCTCCCTCTCCCCCAACGACTTCATCGTTGGGGGAGAGGGTTGGGGTGGGGAGGCAGGATACCGACGGGAGGGCGCTTCAGGGATGACTGCTCGAGGTTGCCCAACCCCCGCCCCCTCACCCAACCCTCTCCCCCGAGCAAGCTCGGGGGAGAGGGCTTCAGGCGATTCCTCTGACGATTCGAACAGCAGCTGCATGCCGAGGCAGATGCCGAGCAGCGGCTGGGTGAGTCCGGCCAGCACGCGATCCAGCCCGCGTGTGCGCAAGGCACTCATCGCGTGTGCAGCGGCGCCGACGCCGGGCAGCAGCACGTGCGTCGCCGCGCGGATGCGCGTGGCTTCCTCGCTGATCTCGGCCGCGACGCCGATTCGCCTGCACGCTTCGTGCAGCGAACCGAAGTTCGCGCCGCTGCCGGGCACGATGACCGCGCGCACCGTCACGAGCTCATCCTTCATATGAGCCGACCCTTGCTGCTCGGGATCTCGCCGCCGTCGCGCCGGATCGCCTGGCGCAGCGCGCGGCCGACCGCCTTGAAGCAGGCTTCGATCATGTGGTGCGTGTTCTCGCCGCGCACGCTCAGGTGCACGTTCGCACCGAGCGCATCAGCGAGGCTGCGGAAGAAATGCGGCACGAGTTCGCTCGGCAGCGCGCCGACGCTCTCGCGCGCAAACGCACCCTCGAACACGAAGTAGGGACGTCCGGACAGATCGATGGCGACCTGGGCCAGCGCCTCGTCCATCGGCAGCACGAAGCCGTAGCGGCCGATACCGCGGCGATCGCCGAGCGCCTCGCGCAGGGCCTGGCCTAGCGCGAGTGCGCAGTCCTCGACAGTGTGGTGTTCGTCGATGTGCAGGTCGCCGGCGCAGGAGAGATTCAACGCGAAGGCGCCATGCACGCCGAGTTGCTCGATCATGTGATCGAAGAAGCCGATACCGGTTTCGATGCGTGGCCGCACGGTGCTGTCGAGATCGACGTCGATGGCGATGCGCGTCTCGCGGGTGACGCGATCGACATGCGCACGGCGCGGCGCATCGAGCAGTGCATGCGCGATCGCCGGCCAGTCGCCGTCGCTGCCGATGCGGAGGCCGCGGATGCCGAGATTGCGCGCGAATTCGAGATCGGTCTCGCGATCGCCGATCACCGCGCTGCGTTCGCGCTCAAGCGCGCCGGGTCCCAGATAGTGGCGCACCAGGCCGACGCCGGGTTTGCGCGTCGGCGCGTGCTCGGCCGGCAGGCTCGGGTCGATCAGGACTTCGCGGAAACGGATGCCTTCACCGGCGAGGATATCCAGCAGCAGCTGCTGTGGACCGATGAAATCGGCGTCCGGGAAACTTGGCGTGCCGAGCCCGTCCTGGTTGCTGACCATGACCAGTTCGTAGCCGGCATCGACGAGCCGGCGCAGCGCGCCGATCGCGCCCGGCACGAGGCGGAACTTCTCGTAGGCATCGATCTGCTGGTCGGCGGGCTCCTCGATCAGGGTGCCATCGCGGTCGACGAACAGGATCTTCGGAGCGGCGCCGCTCATGGGCTCGGCTCCGCCGTTTTTCCCTCTCCCCCGGCAAAGCCGGGGGAGAGGGTAGGGTGAGGGGGCGGGGTTCCAGCTGCGCCGAAATCTTGCAGGCGATTGACGCCTCGCCCCCTCACCCCAGCCCTCTCCCCCGACGATGAAGCCGTCGGGGGAGAGGGAGCGAAAAGCGTATCGATCAGCGCGTCGTTCTCCTCCGGCGCGCCGATTGTGATACGCAGGCAGTCGTCGAGACCGTCTTGTGCCGACACGTCGCGCAACACGATGCCGGCCGCGAGCGCGCGCGAGAGCGCGGCTTCGCCATCGCCAAACCGTGCGAGCACGAAATTCGCGCTGGACGGCCAGATCGTGCGCACATCGGCCAGTGTGGCCAGCTCGCGGGCGACGCGCGTGCGCTCGGCGATCAACATCGCGATGCGCCGGCGCGTGTGTTCGAGCGCGGCCGGCTGCAAAGCCTCAAGCGCGAGTGCGACGCAGGGCGAAGGCAGCGGATACGGCGCCGCGAGGCGCGCGACGAACGCCGCGATCTCTTCGCGCGCGATCAGCGTGCCGATGCGTGCGCCGGCCAGCGCATGCGCCTTGGACAGCGTGCGCAGCACGGCGACGTTGTCGTGGCGGTCGATCAATGCGGTCGCGCTGGGTACCTCGGCGAATTCGATATAGGCTTCGTCGACCAGCAGCAGCGCACGGCCGGCGAGGCGTTCGGCGAGGAAGCCGAGCGCGGCGTGGTGCAGCGTGCCGGTCGGATTGTTCGGCGAGCAGACGAACACGATCTTGGTGTCCGCATCGGTCAATGCGAGCAGGCGTTCCGGATCGAGTGCGAAGTTCTGCGCGGCGGGCAAAGAATGCGCGCGGTACGCAGCGCCCTGCACCTGCGCACCGATGCGGTACATGCCGAACGTCGGCGCCGTCGCGACGATGTTGTCGCGGCCGGCACGGCAGAACGCACGCAACAGCAGGTCGATCGGCTCGTCGCTGCCGCGGCCGATCCACAGCCGCGACTCCGGTACTCCGTACAGCGCGGCGAGGCGCGCGCGCAGCAGTGCCGGTTGCGGATCGGGGTAGCGGTTCGTGCCGAACGTGGCGCCATCACCTGCCCACGGCGATTCGTTCGCGTTGAGGCGGATGCGGCCGTCGAGACCGGTCTTGCGCGCCGATACGTAGGGTTGGAACGCGGCGAGATCGGGGCGCGTGCGTGCGAGCAGGCTCATGCGCTCGCCCTCTGCGTGGCCGCTTCGGTATCGCGCGTCATCGCATCCAGGCGCAGATCCACGGCGCGTGCGTGCGCCTCAAGCCGCTCGGTGCGCGCGAGCAGCGCGGCATCGCCACCGATGCTGCGCAGGCCTTCGGCGCTGAGCTCCTGCACGTTGACGCGGCGCACGAAGCTGTCCACGCCGACGCCACTGAACGATCGCGCGAAACCGAGCGTCGGCAACACATGGTTCGGCCCGGCGCAGTAGTCGCCGACCGTTTCCGGCGACCACGCACCGAGGAAGATGCTCCCCGCGTTGCTCAGGCCGGGCAGCAGCGTGCGCGCATCACGTGTCTGCACGATCAGGTGTTCGGGCGCATAGCGTTCCGAGACTTCGACCGCCTCGGCGAGATCGCGCACGCGGATCAGGCGCGCATGCGCGAGTGCGGCGCGCGCGATCTCGCGGCGCGGCAGTTCGGCGACCTGCGCCGTCACCGCGCGTGCGACCGCGTCGAGCACGCGCGCGCTCGGGCTGACCAGCAGCACCTGCGAATCGGCGCCGTGTTCGGCCTGTGCGAGCAGATCCGCTGCGACGAAGGTCGGATCGGCGCTGTCGTCGGCGATCACCAGCACTTCGGACGGACCGGCCGGCATGTCGATCGCGGCGCCTTCGGGATCGGCGGCGACCTCGAGTTTCGCTGCCGTCACCCATGCATTGCCGGGGCCGAACAGCTTGTCGCAACGCGGCACCGACGCGGTGCCATAGGCGAGCGCCGCGATCGCCTGTGCGCCACCGAGCTTGAGCACGCGAGTCACTCCGCAAAGTCTGGCAGCGACCAGGATCGCCGGATCGGCGTGGCCGTCCACGCGTGGCGGCGTCGCGAGCACGATGTCGGGGCAGCCGGCAATGCGCGCCGGCACCGCCAGCATCCACACCGTGGACGGGAGCGGTGCACTGCCGGCCGGCGCGTACAGACCGACGCGGCCGATCGGGCGGATGAGCTGCTCGCAGCGCACGCCCGGTGCGGTGTCGACGCGGATGTCCGCCGCAACTTGCGCGGCATGAAACCGCTCGACGTGCGCGATCGCGTTGCGCATCGCGGCCCGCACGTCGGCGCCGATCTCGGTTTCGGCCACGCCGAACTCGTCGGCGTCGACTTCGAACGACGCCAGGTCGCAACCGTCGAGGCGCAGGGTCAGTTCGCGCAGCGCGGTATCGCCGCGCGCACGCACGTCGGCGAGGATCGCGCGCACGTCGGCAAGCTGGGCTTCATCGCGGATCGGTCGCGGACGCGCCAGCACGTCGCGACGTCGCCTTTCGTCCAGCGTAGCCCAGTCGATGACCGCCAGCGTCGCTTCGGCGTGGGCGATCGCGTTCATGCCAGCATGCGCTCCACGTTGAGCACCATCAGGCTGCTCGCACCGAGGCGCTTGAGCTCTTCGAGGTGCTGCCAGTCGAGTTCGCTGCACAACGCCTGCACCGCGATGTCGTCGGGGCGGCCGTCGAGACTGAGCACGCTTGGGGTTTCACGCGAGGGCAGCAGTCGAGTGATCGCAGGCAGCGCGTTGCGCGGTGCCTGCAGCATCAGCAGGCGCATGCCGTCGCCGGATTGCGCGCCGCCGATGCGGGCGCACAGGCGCTCGATCTGTGCTGCGGTCGCCGCGTTCTGTGCGCGCGGGCTCGAGGCGAGCACGGCCTCGCTGCGCATCACCGTGACCAGTTCATGGAGCTGGTTCGCGGCCAGCGTCGCGCCGCTGGAGACCAGGTCGCAGATCGCGTGCGCCTTGCCGAGCCGCGGCGCGATCTCGACCGAGCCATTGAGCAGGACGACTTCCGCATCGATGCTCTGCTTGCGCAGCCATTCGGCGAGCAGGGCAGGGTAGGAGGTCGCGATGCGCAGGCCGGCGAGATCGGTGACATTCTTGATCAGCCCGTTGTCCGGCACCGCGATTGCGAGGCGGCAACTGCCGAAGCCGAGTGCCTGCAACTCGGCTGGCGCAGGCGCATCGGCGCCGGCGAGGCGCTGCTCGTCCAGCACGTTGCGACCGACGATGCCAAGTTCGCAACTGCCCTCGACGAGCAGGCCGGGGATGTCGTCGTCGCGCACCAGCAGCACGTCGACCGGCATGTTCTCGCCGTACAGGAACAGGCGGTCGCGACTGGAGCGAAAGACCAGGCCGGCGCGGCGCAGCAGGTCGAGCGATTGATCGGACAGCCGCCCCGATTTCTGCACGGCGATGCGCAGGCGATCACGATTTTCGTTCATCGTGCACTCGACGTAGCTTTGGTGGAGGGCTTGCGGCGTTCCTGCAGGCGTTGTGCCGCGAGCGCATAGCCGCCCGCGCCCTGTTCGAGGCAGCGCGCGACGCGGCCGATCGTGGTGATGCTGACTGCGGTCGCATCGTGGATCTGCCAGTACGGCTCGCCGGCGAGCAGGTGCGGAACCACGCTCCAGCGGTCGCGCATGGATTCGCGCTCGGCCGGCGTGCACAGGTCGTCGAGGAACGCGCGCACCTCGTTGACGCTGCGCAGCGTCAACAGCGCCTCGCACAGCGACCGCTCGGCGCGGTCGGAGTCAATCTCGGGTTCGATCTGGCGGCGTTTCATTGCGATGATGTATTAATGTGTTAGTACAATGGATGCGGAAACTATCTGCTGAAGGGGATGGTGTCAAGTAGAGGGACGCCGTAAGGGCAGTCAGGACTTCAGCCGCTGCCGGGGCTGCCGGAGGTCAATCGTGTTGCTTCAAAAGCCGATGCAGCCGTCGCTTTGCGGCGGGCCATTCCGACGCCACGATCGAATAGCGCATCGAGTCGCGGGGGATGTGATCGGCCGCCATCCGATGGGCTCGGAGAAGTCCTTCGTACGTCCCGCCGATGCGTTCGAGCGCCGCGCTCGAACGCTTGTTGCGCGAGTCCGTATGAAAGCAGACACGCAGCGCCTCCCACGTTTCGAAGGCATGCGCCAGCATGAGCAGTTTCGCCTCGGTGTTGGTCGCAGTCCGGATTGCCGAGCGCGTCAGCCACGTGTAACCGATCTCGCAGCCGTCGACAGCGCCGCGACCGTGTCGCGGGTGGCCTTGAGGCCATGACCACTGCTCCATGTTCCAGAAGCGCGTGGACCCGATGACGACATCGTCATCCAGGCGGATGATCGCGAACGGCACCGCCGTGCCGGCATCCCGCCAGGCCAACGCGGTGTCGATGTAGCGGGTGGCTTCGGTTCGACCCTGCGGAACCGGACTCCACTGATACAGCGAGCCGTCGGCTGCAGCGGCGGCTACCAAGCCGTCGACGTGGCGATGCTCAAGCGGGTCGAGACGTATATGCGTGCCTGTCAGCACAATGCCTTCCGATTCCATGCCGGCAGCATGCAACAAGTTCCTGCGAAGCCACAATTGGGAGCAAGGTTTCGGGCTGGCCAGAATGCGCCTTTCCTCGGCATTGCCCGCGGAAAGCAGCCGAGATTCGAAACCGGGTAGTGGCCCAGGCGGCGCTCGCTGCGCACCCGTATGACGCGGGATACATCGAGTGCTAGCCTGCTTCCTGCGAGGCATGCCGTGGAGTCGTGGCAATGCAGGCTGTGCTGCTCGCGTTGCTGGTTTTCGCGATGATTCCGGAGGACGGAGCGGCAGGGCCCGCGCATGCCCAACTGGTCGACACGCAGGCGCCTCAGGACGCGCTGACACCTGCACAGCACGCCGATATAGCCGCCCGGTTGCAGAGGCGCGTCGTATCGTTGCGGCGGGCCGGAACAATCGCTCAGCCCACGAGCGTGGCCACGGCGGCCGACTTCGATCTCGCGAGCCAGAACGTTCCGAAGCCGTTCTACTCGGGCACCGGTTTTGACTGGCGCTACACGCTGCCGGCGGACGCGCCGGCCGGCGCGTGGCTGCTGCGAGCGGTGTTCGAGGGACCACGTACCAGCATGCGTTCGAGGTCGGTGCCCATGTGAACCTCGATCAGCACGGGCTGATTGGCTCCTGGGCCAACCCGGCGACCAGCGGCCAGGGCGTGCTGATGGACGTCGAGCTGGATTTCTACGGCACTAGCGTCGGCCTGTTGTTCGGCGGCTGGTTCACGTACGACGTCAGCGCAGCCGGCGGCCCGCGCTGGTACACGATCCAGGGCCAGGTGCACGCGACCGACGCCGCGGCGACGATGCCGATCTATCTCACCGATGGAGGGGCCTTCGATTCAGCGCAGGTGACCACCACCGCGCCGGTCGGGCAGGCCACGCTCGCGTTCAGCGATTGCATGCACGGCACGCTGCAGTACAGCTTCTCGGACGGCAGCGGCCGCAGCGGTGACATTCCACTGAGTCGGCTGCTCGCGAACGTGACCTGCGCGCCGGCTGGCGACAACGGCAACAGCGCAGCGGACTACCTGCTTTCCGGTGCGTGGGCTGATCCCCGCAACAGCGGCCAAGGTCTCGTGTTCGATTGGAATCCGGTACAGGACGTGCTGTTCGCGGCGTGGTACACGTTCGCTGCCGACGCGGGTCCCGGTAGCGGCGCGGCAGGCCAGCGCTGGTACACGCTGCAGGCTGTGCCAGTACCAGGCGCTACTACCGTGAACGACATCGGCATCTACGAAACCACCGGCGGCGTGTTCGATCACGCCGCGACGATCATGACTGCGCCGGTCGGCAACGCGAGCTCGTCTATCACTCGTGCAGTTCGGCGACGCTGAACTGGCAGTTCCGCGCCGGCGCTAACGCGGGGCAGAGCGGCACGCTCGAATTGGCCCGCGTTGGCGCGACGCCGGCCGGTTGTCATCTTTGAGCAGTACGGCCGGACCGTTCCGGCGTCGCGCGGGAGCGGCTCAGGCCAGATCGGCGAGCAGCGCGCTGCTCACAACGGGCGCAACCGTGGTCGCGGCGCGATAGTGCGGATGCTCGACCGTGAGACTCAATGCGGCGCCGGCGCGCAACGCGGCGATCATCGCCGGCGTCAACTCGAAACGCAGGAAATGCACGGCCGAGGTCTTGGTTTCATTGCTGCGCTCGAGGTCCTCGTCGGCGATCGCGAGCACCGGTGGCGCGTCGCCGACCCGCAGCGCGACCCGATCCTCGATGCCGCGCAGACGTTCCAGCTCACGCTTGCGCTGCTCGACGTCGTCGTACTCGATCAGCATCGTCGCCTTGAGGTTCGTGCCGTCCGGGATCAGCGGGTTGTAGGCGTCGAGTTCCTCTGCGATCGAGGCAGGCTCGAAGATGCGCTCGATGCGCAGCATCTCCTGCACCTGGTATTGCACGGTCAGGCGGTCCTCGAAGATCAGCGTGAGGTGTTCGCCGATATGCACAGTGCGCAGCTTCTTGTGCGCCAGCACTTGCGCGCGGAACGCGTTGCGTTCGCGCGCGTAGTCCTCCAGCTTCCACAAGTCGGCGTGCGTGAGCATCTGCATCGGGGTCAGATTCCGTAGGCGTGGCGCAGCAGGCTGATCGGGCTTTCCGCGGCGGGCCGGTCGCCGAGCCCGTGCGCAAGATGCGAGCCGGCCATCGGACAGTCGCTGGCGAAGTGGTCCGGCGCCGCCTGCCGGATGCGATCCTCGACCGGTTTCGCGATCTTGCGCGAGATTGCATAGGTCGAGCGCTTCACGCCGTAGGTGCCGTCGTGGCCGGAGCAGCGCTCGATCGCCGTGATCTCGGTGCCGGGAACGAGCGCGAGCACGTCGCGCGTCTTCGGGCCGATGTTCTGCACGCGCTGGTGGCAGGGCGCGTGCCAGGCGACCTTGCCGAGCGCGTTCGGAAATTCCGTGTTCAGCAGGCCGGCCTGGTGGCGCTGCCAGAGATATTCGAACGGATCGAAGATGTGGCGCTTGACGAGTTGCACGTCGGCATCCTCGGGGAACATCAGCGGCAGCTCCTGTTTGAACATCAGCACGCAGGAAGGAATCGCGGCCGTGATGTCCCAGCCGTCGCGCACTGCGGCGGCGAGCACCGGGACGTTCTTCTCCTTGTAGCGGGCGACGCTGTCGAGGTCACCGAGTTCGAGCTTGGGCATGCCACAGCAGACTTCGCGTTGCACGAGCTCCACGGCGATGCCGTTGTGGCGAAGCACCGCGGCGAGATCTTCGACGGCTTGCGGCTGCGACACATTGCAGTAGCAGGTCGCGAACAGCGCGACCTTGCCGCGCGTGCGGCCGGCCGGTTTCACGTCGACGGCATGTCCGGCATCGAAATGTCTGAGCCGACGCCGCGCGGTGTCGGCGTGATAGGTGGGCAGCCGGGCATCCGGATGCACGCCGAGCGCCTTGTCGAGCAGCTTGCGCGTCAGCTTCGCGCGGTTCGTCGCATTGACGACGTCGACGACGACCGGGATCGAGGCGAGCTTGCCGACTGCGGTCGTGCTCGACAGGATCTTCGCCGCGAGTTTCGTCTCGCCGCGTTTATGCCGCGCCGCTTTCGCGCGCAGCATCACGTGCGGGAAGTCGACGTTCCACGGATGCGGCGGCACGTATGGGCACTTGGTCTGGTAGCAGAGGTCGCACAGGTAGCACTGATCGACGACCTTCGCGTAGTCGGACTTGGCGACGCCGTCGACTTCCATCGTCGAGGATTCATCGACCAGGTCGAACAGGGTAGGAAATGCGTTGCACAGGCTGACGCAGCGCCTGCAGCCGTGGCAGATCTGGAATACGCGTTCGAGTTCCGCGTCGAGCGCGCCCTGGTCGTAGAACTCGGGGTTCTTCCAGTCCAGCGGATGCCGGGTCGGCGCGTCGAGACTGCCTTCACGGGTGCTGCTGATGGGCTCGGCCATGATCGACTCCCGGGGGAAACGGGCATGCAGCAAACCGCGCAGAAGGAGCTTCAGCCGCGACCACGTGCAGTTGCATCGCGGCTGAAGCCGCTCCTACGAAGAGCGGTTTTCGTTCCTGCAGTTGGCGCGCGCGGCTCAGCCGCCGACTTCGCCGAGCGCCTTGGTGAAACGGTTCGCGTGCGAGCGTTCTGCCTTGGCCAGCGTCTCGAACCAGTCGGCGATCTCGCCGAAACCTTCCTCGCGTGCGGCCTTCGCCATGCCCGGGTACATGTCGGTGTACTCGTGGGTCTCGCCGGCGATCGCGCTCTTCAGGTTCGCGACGGTACCGCCGAACGGCAGGCCGGTCGCCGGATCGCCCACATTCTCGAGGTATTCGAGATGGCCGTGCGCATGGCCGGTCTCGCCCTCGGCGGTGGAGCGGAATACGGCGGACACGTCGTTGTAGCCCTCTACGTCGGCCTTCTGCGCGAAATACAGATAGCGGCGGTTCGCCATCGATTCGCCGGCGAACGCGTCCTTCAGGTTCTTCTCGGTGCGGCTGCCTTTCAGGTTGCTCATGGTGTCACCTCGTCGATTGACTTGGATTCCCGGCGCCGGTCCGATGGCGCTCCGCTCCCGACCCTAGCACCGCCCTGTTGCATAAGGAAATCGATAGTTGTGATCGAAGCGATAGAACGATCCTATCGCTGCTCGGCGATGCAGATGACCTCTGGACTCTGGCTGGTAGCTGATTTCGACGATGCGCAGCATGCAGGTGCAGGTGGATTCGTCCATGCAGGATCGCAAACCGATGGCCCATCGCGCCGGCTTTCTCAAAACCCGGCATTGCCGATGCACTCAGGTGCGCGCGACCGCCGCTGCGTGCGGGCGCTTGCGCGCGGGTTGCGATGCCGAGCGCGCGAGCAGTTCGCGCGGCAGGGACTGGAACACCTCGGCCAGGCGTTTGAGGAACGGCGCGATCGCGGAACTCCTGCGCCAGACCATCGCGATGCGCCGGCTCGGTGGCCGGCCGCGGAACTCGACCAGATGGATATCGGCCGATGGCGCGACCGGCGGCTTCACCGCCAGCGTCGGTAGCAAGGTGATGCCGACGCCGGCCGCGACCATCTGTCGCAAGGTCTCCAGGCTGGTGGCGCGGAAGCCGCTGCGCTCGACGGCGCCGGCGAGTTGGCAGACCTCGAGCGCCTGGTCGCGCAGGCAGTGGCCGTCCTCGAGCAGCAGCAGGTTCTGGTCGGCGAGATCGCCGAGCTTCAGGGTCGAGTGCGTCGCGAGCTCGTGGCCTTCGGGCACGGCGAGCACGAAGTCTTCCTCGAACAGGAATTCCTGGTGCAGCTGGTCGTCGTGGATCGGCAGCGCGAGGATGCCGGCGTCGAGGCGCCCCTCGCGCAACTGCTTCAGCACGATCTCGGTCTTCTCCTCGGTCAACAGCAGCTCGAGACGCGGGAAGCGCGTGCGGATCGTCGGCACCACGTGCGGCAGCAGATAAGGCCCGAGCGTAGGGAAGATGCCGAGGCGCACCGTGCCCGATTCCGGATCGCGCGTGCGCCGCGCCGCCGCGCGGATCTGCTCGACTTCATTGAGCACCTCGCGTGCGCGCTGCGCGATCTCGCGGCCGACCTCGGTCAGCAGCACCTTGCGCGGCGCACGTTCGACGAGAGCGACGCCGAGCTCTTCCTCGAGCTTTCGGATCTGCGTCGACAGGGTCGGCTGGCTGACGAAGCTCGCCGACGCAGCACGGCCGAAATGCCTGTGCTCGGCGAGGGCGACCAGATAACGGAGGTCACGCAGGTTCATGGCGAATGCGATTGAAGCATCCTATCGAAACAATATCAACAATCGATTTGAATGATCGCTCTCCAGCCTTTATCTTGTTCACCGTCGGCGCGGTCCAGCGCCACCCCATCGCAACCCAGCCCTCTCACCACCCACTCCCAAGGAGTTCTTCATGCTGACTGTCGGCGACAAGTTCCCGGACTTCAACCTCAAGGCCACCGTTTCCACCGAGAGCGTCGAGAAGGCGTTCTTCCCGATCACCAACACGACGTACAAGGGCAAGTGGCTGCTGGTGTTCTTCTATCCGAAGGACTTCACCTTCGTCTGCCCGACCGAGATCAAGGGCTTCGGCGACCTGAACCAGCAGTTCGCGGATCGCGATACCCAGGTGCTCGCCGCCAGCACCGACAGCGAATTCGTGCATCTGGCCTGGCGCAAGGACCACAAGGACCTGCACGACCTGCCGTTCCCGATGCTGGCCGACACCGCCAAGCGCCTGTCGAGCGCGCTCGGCATCCTCGACGAGGAAGAGGGCGTGGCCAAGCGCGCGACCTTCCTGGTCGACCCGGAAGGCATCATCCGCTTCGCCTACGTGACCGACGGCAGCGTCGGCCGCAATCCGCAGGAGGTGCTGCGCGTGCTCGATGCGCTGCAGACGGATGAGCTTTGCCCGTGCAACTGGAAGCAGGGCGAAGCGACGCTGAAAGCGGCGTAACCGTCCCACGGTGCGCTTTCCAGTCGCCTTCCCTGGCTCCTCCGAACCCGTCGCGGGATGCCCGATGGCATCCCGCAGCGTGGCGGGTTCGAATTGGAAGCAGGGCGAAGCGACGTTGAAGGCCGCTTGATCGTCTACATGTTGTACGCCCGGGCGGGCTGACCCCGCCCACCTTTCGGTCGGCATCGCTCCTCTCCCTCCCTCGCGATGTCGGCCTGGGCGACGACTCCCGCAGTCGTCGCCCACCTATTCGAAATGCGCCCCGGTCCGAGTGGCCGGGCGCTCTCCGGAGACTTCCATGAATCTCGATGCCATCAAGGGCCGCCTGCCCGACTACGCGAAGGACCTGCGCCTCAATCTCGATTCCGTTCTCAGCGAGTCGGGTGCAGCGGGCCTCAATCCGAAACAGATCGCGATCATCGCGCTGGCAAGCGCGATCGCGTCGCGCCATGAACCGCTGACCCGCGCGATCGCCGCGCAGTTCGCCGGCACGCTGAGCGAAGCCGAAGCGAACGGCGCGCGCTCGGCCGCTGCGATCATGGTCATGAACAACATCTACTACCGCTTCACGCACCTCGTCGGCAACGAGGAGTACGCGACGCTGCGCGCCGGCCTGCGCATGAACGTGATGGCCAATCCCGGCTGCGACAAGATCGACTTCGAACTCGCCTCGCTGGCGGTGTCCGCGATCAACGGTTGCGGCATGTGCATGGAGTCGCACGAGAAGACGTTGCAGAAGCACAACGTGCCGGCGCAGGCGATGCAGAGCGCGGTGCGTATCGCGGCCGTGCTGCACGCGGTTGCCGTGACTGTCGAACAGGCCGAGGCGGCCGCGCACGCGCTCGCTGCGGCGGCCTGAGACAGCTCGAATCCGACGTCATTGGAACGTGTCCCGCCGCCAGGCGGGACCGGATCCGCGAAGTGCGTCGACAGCGACCGCGCTACGCGCGTTTCTCGCGGATTGCCTGCGTCCGAGTATCTCCGGGACGCGACCGGTCCCGGCCTGGGAGCGCGCACGGGGTATCCATGCCAGCTGTCGCAAGACCCCTTGTGCGGGGTGAACTTATCCGGGTCAGTGCGTGCGCCATGCGCCGCACCGCTTCTTCCAGTTCCGCTTCGTCGTGATAGCTGAAGCCGAGTCGCATGAACGGCTGGTCGCGCTCGAGCAGATCGTATCTGCGTCCACCGTGAAATATCACGCCCTCACTCTCGCCAGCGCGCGCCCAGGCGGCGACATCGATGGCGTCGTTGATGCGTACCCAGATTGCCATGCCGCCATCGGGAACGCGAAAGCTGATGGCGCCACCCAGATGGCGCGATAGTGCGGCTGCCAAAGTGTCGCGCCGGGTAGCGTAGATGCGCCGCATTCGCCGCGCATGGCGCAGGAGCTCACCGTCCTCGAACAGCTCGGCAATCGCACATTCCATGGCCGCATCGCCGCGCGCATCGCTGGCGGCGCGCAGGTTCAGCAAGCGCTTGAACACCAGTGGCGGCGCTACCACGAAGCCCGTGCTCGTCCCCGGCGCCAGCAGGTTCGCGAGCGAGCCCACATAGACAACGTTGGCACGACCCGCACCGGCGGCGATCGGCAGTATCGGCTGGCCGGCGTAGTGGAACTCGTGATCGTAGTCGTCTTCGATGATCGCGAAGCCGTGCGAAAGCGCGAGCTCGGCCAGTCGCGCGCGCCTTGCCTGCGACATCACGGTGGTGGTCGGAAACTGGTGATGAGGGGTCAGGAATACCGCGCGCACGCGCTCGCGTGTGAGCAACGTCTCCAGCGCGTCGAGGTCGAGGCCGTCGCCGTCGAGCGGCAGTGGAACGAGATGTGCGCCCGCCAATTTCAGCACGCTCCACGCTGACGGATAACCGAATGCTTCGACGGCGACGACATCGCCCGGCGCGAGCAGCGTGCGCGCGACGAGGTCGATGCCCTGTTCGATGCTGCGCGTGACCATGGTGTTTTCCGGCGTCGCCAGAAGGCCGCGTGTGCGTGAAAGCATGGTCGCGAGTTCGGCACGCAGCCGCCTGTGGCCCCCGGGATCCGCGTAGGTCAGCAACGCGCGTCCGCGGTGTTCGATGGCACGCCGGAATGCGCGTGCCAGCGCGCGCGCTGGAAAGAGGCGCACATCCGGCAAACCGGCGGACATCATCAGCGCGCCTGGCGGAAGCGCGCCATTGGGTTGCGGGGAACGCAGCGGCGGTGAGAGTGCGTAGGTCGGTGCCTCGATCGGCAGGGACGGCGGCCTGTCCGGCATGGCCATTGACTGCGCGACGAAGGTGCCGCCGCCGACGCGCGTGTGCACCAGGCCCTCGGCGACAAGTTCGCCGTAACCGGCAATCACGGTGTTGCGGTTCAAGCCCAGGCACTCGGCCAATTCGCGCGAGCCCGGAAGCGGATCGCCGGATTTCAGCCGCCCGCGCCGGATGTCCTCGGCGATCGCGCTCGCGAGCTGCAGGAACAGCGGCTGCTCGCGCGCAGGATCGAGTGCAACGGTCAGGTCCCATCGGCGCATACGGGCAATGACGAAACCGGACCAGTGACCGTCGCAGAAGTGGAGCTCCCGACGCGACGCACGGCTCGCCAAGCTGGTCGCGCAACAACCCATCCCAGAGGAGACTCACATGCGTCAGATCTCATACGCGATCTTCGTTGCCACCTGCTGCGCGGCCGTGGCGCAGCTGTCGCCTGCAGCAGACGCGCCCGACCATCGCGAAGGCAGTCACAACCCAAACCCGGTGCTGTTCGCCAAGGATGCGCGCCCGTTCGGTCGGAGCATGACGGACTGGGCACAGAGCGAAGCCCAGTGGTTGCGTTCGATACCCTTGGCGCAGAACCCGTTCTACGACCAGACCGGCGAGTTCTGTGCGCTGGACCAGCAGGGCCCGGTCTGGTTCATTCCACCGATCGGCGGCCCGTCTGTGTTCAGCGGGGTCCGGACTTGCACCGTTCCGCACCACAAGGCGATCTTTCTGGACATCGGACATGACACCGACGAATACCCGTGTCCTGCGCTTCCCCATTGGCAGCCCGCACCGGGTCAGTCGCTCTACGATTTTCTGGTCAAGGACGACAATCCGGTGATGAACAGCGTCAATGCACTCGAAGTCTCGCTCGATGGCCAGCCGCTCAGCGGTGTGCTCGCCTACCGCTACATTTCCAACGATGTATTCGATCTCACCAGCGACCTGAGCCTGCAGGCGCATGATTCGTGCATCACCGGCTTGCCGCAGCAGACGCTGCTCGACGGCTTTTACATGATGTTCAAGCCGCTCGATCGGGGCCAGCACACGATCGTGGTGTTCGGAACCAATACGTTCGGCGACAACAAGACGTACACGTACCATTTGACCGTCGAGTAGGAAGGCCTTCGCAAAACTGCGCAGGCCCGCGAGCTCGTTCCCAGGGAAGCCTCCTCCTCCGGATACATTCCGGGGGAGGGGCCATCCATCGTCGTGACCAGTCGCACATTGCGGACACGAGCGTGGCGTGATTAGGTGTGCGCTCCTCCTGTGGAAGTCTCGTCCATGCCCCGTTTGATCCGCGCGGTGCTGTTGCTGATCGTTGCATCAACCTCGCTGGCCGCATGCGCGAATGCTGCCGACACCGTCCCGACCGGCAAGTTGCCGACCGACGTGACGCCGCAACGTTATTCACTGCATTTCACCGTCGATCCGCGCGCGGATCGCTTCAGCGGCGAGACGCGTATCCGCGTCAAGCTCGCCAAGGCGACCGATCACGTCTGGCTGCATGCACAGCAGATCGCGATCGAGCGGGCGCGCGTCACTGACGCTGCCGGCAAGACGACTGACGCCAAGGCGGTCGCGCACAATGACAGCGGCGTGCTCGAAGTCCGCTTCGCCGACAGGCTGCCCGCGCAGGAGATCGAGCTGGCGTTCGACTACAACGCGCCGTTCAACGGCCAGCTCGAAGGCGTCTACAAGGTCAAGGTCGGTGACGACAGCTACGCGGTCACGCAGATGGAACCGGTCAGCGCGCGGTTCGCGTTTCCGGGCTTCGACGAGCCGCGCTTCAAGACGCCGTTCGACATCGTGCTGACGGTTCCCAAAAAGGACGTCGCGGTCGCCAACACGTGTCAGCTGCGCGAAGAAGTTTCGAAGGATGCGCAGTGGAAGACGCTGACCTTCGCGACCACCAGGCCGTTGCCGACCTACCTCGTCGCGTTTGCGGTCGGGCCATGGGATGTGGTCGAGGCGCCGCCGATCGCCCCGAATGCGGTGCGCAAGACTGCCATTCCGCTGCGTGGCATCGGCCCGCGCGGCAGCGCGAAGAAGCTCGACTGGGCGCTGCGCGTCGCGCCGCAGATCGTGAAGTTCTACGAGGACTACACCGCGCAGCCGTATCCGTTCGACAAGCTCGATCTGCTCGGCGCGCCCGATTTCGCAGCCGGCGCGATGGAGAACGCCGGGCTGATCATCTACCGCGATGCGTATCTTCTGATCGACGAGCATTCGCCGGCCGATCGCTACCGAAGCGTGTTCAATATCGAGGCCCACGAGATCGCGCACCAGTGGTACGGCGACCTCGTCACCGTGCCGTGGTGGGACGACATCTGGCTTAACGAGGCTTACGCGACCTGGGCGCAGGCGAAGGCGACCATTGCGCTGAAGCCCGAGTACCACGCCGATCTCGAAGCGCTCGAAGCCCGCCTCGGCGCGATGAAGAGCGACAGCTTGCTGAGCACGCGCAAGATCCGCCAGCCGATCCTCGGCCGCGGCGACATCGAGACCGCGTTCGACGGCATCACCTATCAGAAGGGCGCGAGCGTACTCGCGATGTTCGAACGCTGGATCGGCGAGGACACGTTCCGCAAGGGCATGCGCGCCTATCTCGCGCGACATGCGTTCGGCAGCGGCAGTTCGGACGATCTGATCGCGACGCTCGCCGAAGCGAGCGGCAAGGGCGATACCTTCGCGACCGCGATGCGCAGCTTCCTAGACCAGCCAGGCGTGCCGCTGGTGCACAGCGAGCTGACCTGCGAAAACGGCAAAGCGTCGCTCGCGCTGGAGCAGTCGCGCTATCTGCCCTACGGTGTGCTCGCGAAGGACCTGCCGCGCTGGGGAATTCCCGTCTGCACGCGTTTCGGTCGTGGCGGGAAATCGGAGGTGCAGTGTTTCCTGCTCGATGGGCCCGAGCAGCGCTTTGAAATCGCTGGCCTCTGTCCGGACTGGTACCTGCCGAATGCGGATGCGCGCGGCTACTACCGTTTCGAATCCACACCGGCGGATCTCGCGAGGCTGGGTGTCGCCGCGCCGAAGCTCGGCGCGGCGGAGCAGATCGTCTATGCCGATGCGCTGTCCGGCGCGTTCCGGCGTGGAACGCTCGACCCCGCTGCCGTACTGGATGCAATGCCGGCGTTGGCGGACTCCGAGATGCCTCAGGTCGCGACCGCCTTGCTCGGCCCATTCGAGTGGATCCGCGATCATCTCGCGGACGCACACACACGAACCACGCTGGACGCGTACGCGACGCAGCTCTACGCGACGCCCATGCAGAAGCTCGGCTATCGCCGCCGGGATGGCGACGCGGGTACCGTGATCGCGCTGCGCCGGCGGCTGGCCGAATTCCTGGCGATGACCGTGCGCGATCCTTCGGTGCGCGCCGAGCTTGGAAGCCAAGGCCGTGCCGCGCTGGGTCTCGATGGCGGCAAGGCCGACCTCGCGAAGGCCGATCCGGACCTGCTGGAGACCGCGCTCAAGGTCGCGGTGCAGGACGGCGGCGCGGCGGCGTTCGATGCGACCCGGAACGAATTCGCGCGCAACCGCGATACCGCACAACGCTATGCGCTGCTCGCCGCGCTTGGCGCGACGCGCGATCCGTCGCAGGCGGCACGCGCGCGCGATTTCGGCCTGAGCTCCGAAGTGCAGATCGGCGAGATGTCGCGCCTGTACGAGGCGCAGATGGAGGAGCCGGAGAACCGTGGGGCGATGTGGTCGTGGCTGAAGGCCCACTTCGACGCCTACCGCGCGCGCCTGCCCGCATTCGCCCAATCGTATCTGCCGCGCAGCGTGGCGGGGGCGCGTTGCAGCACGCAGGAAGCCGACGAACTGTCGGCGTTCTTTGCGCCGCACATCGGGCAACTGATCGGCGGGGACCGTGGCCTCGGGCAGACGCTGGAAGGCATCCGTCAGTGCGACGCATTGCGTGGACACGCCGGTGCCAAGGCGCTGTCGTCCTGGCTCGAGACGCGTGCGGAGGGCGTTGGGGCCCGCGCGAACTGATCGGCGCAGCCCCGCGTCCCATCGGGACGGAGCGCCCATCCACATCCTCGGGTGAGGTGTGCATGCTTGCCTGTCGCCGGCGCACGGCGGCGGCAGCGTGCTTGCTAAGATGCCCCGCAACGGCAGATGGGCGGGGCAGGCAATGGACGAACACTCGGCAGCGGAATCCTTCGCGCGTGTTCCCGAGCGCAACACCGGCGATGCGATGCTGCGCACGGCGCAGCAACACCACGTCGCGCTGTCGAGCATGGCGGACACCAAGGCGAACATCATCATCACGGTCTCCTCGATCGTGCTGACCTTGTCGCTGGGTCGCCTAGCCGATCCCGAATTGCGTGTATCGGTCATCACGCTTGCGACCTTCACGTTGATCGCCTTGCTGTTGGCGATCCTCGCCGTACTGCCGAAGCATCGTCCATTGAAGCTCGACGGCGAAGTGCTGCCGCATGACTTCAACCTGCTGTTCTTCGGTCACTTCGCGGAAATGTCGCGCGAGCGCTTTCTCGAGGAAATCGCACGCGCGATGAAGCCGGACGGTTCGGTCTACCGGACGATGGCGAACGACCTCTACTCGATCGGCTGGTATCTCGCGCGTCGCAAATACCGGTACCTGCGCTACAGCTACCTGTTCTTCCTGATGGGCTTCGTGCTTGCCAGTCTCGAACAGGGCTGGAGAATGTTGGCGCGCTGACCGGGCAACCCCGCAGCGACTGCCCGCACGTTGCACGTCGCCACCGCCAACGAGGAGACACCATGCGTCAATTTCTGCGCCGCCTGTGCTGGACGTCGTGCCTGTTCGTGGCTGTCATCGCGCACGCCGAATCGCCCGTTCCTGCGGCGCTCGAACCCTGGCGCAGCTGGGTAATGCAGGGCCAGGAATTCCGCGCCTGCCCGTTGATTGCCGGCAAGCCCGGCAACGCGGTTGGCGACTTCCTTTGCGCATGGCCAGGCATGCTTGCACTCAGTGCCGACGCTACTGGAGCGAGTTTCAGCCAACACTGGCGCGTCGATGCGGATTCGTGGATTGCCCTGCCGGGCGATGCCGAGCATTGGCCGCAGCAGGTCAGTGTCGACGGCCAACCCGCCGCCGTTCTCGATCGTGGCGGGCCCGTGTTGCGCCTTGCCGCCGGCAGCCACGAGATCCGCGCGCGCATTCCGTGGCGCGATCGTCCGCAATCCCTGCGCGTACCGCAGGCCGTCGGTCTGGTTGCGCTCAGCGTCGACGGAAAGCCTGTCGCGCCGGTGCAGCGCGATGGTGACGAACTCAGTCTGGGTCGGGCCAGTGTAGGCACGCCTGAAGCCGACAGCCTCGAATTGCGGGTCTATCGCCGCCTCGGCGATGGTGTGCCGGCCACGCTGACGACGGTAGTCGAGATGTACGCGTCGGGCCAGGCGCGCGAGGAGATCATCGGGCCGGCATTGCCGGAGGGGTTTGCGCCGCTGGCGCTGAACGGAGATTGGCCGGCGCGGCTTGATGCGGACGGCCGCTTGCGCGTGCGCGTGCAGCCCGGCAACGTCACGCTGACGCTGGAAGCGCGCGCGACTGCACCGCTGATGGGGATCACCACCCACCTGCCGGCATCGCCGTGGCCGAAACAGGAAATATGGAGCTATGCCGCCGCACCACGCTTGCGCGTCACTTCGGCAACGGGCGCGGTGCAGGTCGATCCGCGCCAGGCGCAGGTGCCGTCCGAGTGGTACGACCTGCCGGCATTCGCGCTGGCCGACGCGGCCGTGCTGAAGATCGACGAGCGCTCGCGCGGTCTCGCCGCCGATGATCGCAACCGGCTGACCCTCGACCGCGAGATGCGGCTCGACTTCGATGGTGCCGGCTGGTTTGCCCACGATCGCGTGCGCGGCGCAATGCTGCAGGGCTGGCGCTTCGATGTGTCGGCGCCGTTCGCACTCGAGCGTGCCGACGCGATCGGCCGCGATGGCCGTCGCAACAACGAAGCGCTGCTGGTCACTCGCGGTGCGAAGCCGGAACTCAGCGGTGTCGAGTGGCGCACCCCCGCGGTCGACCTTGACGCAGGCCTGCGCATCGCATCGGCAAGCGCACGGCTGCCGATCGCCGGTTGGCTGGACACGTTCGATCGTGTGACCACGACGCTCCATTTGCCGAACGGCTACAAGTTGCTCGCTGCACCGGGTGCGGATCGCGCGGTTGGCAGCTGGATTTCTCAATGGACGCTGCTCGATGTGTTCATCGCGGCAATGCTGGTGCTGCTCGCCTGGCGCTGGGCAGGCTGGCTCGGTGCAGTGATCGCCGCGGGTTACCTCGTGCTCGGTTACCAGGAAGGCGGTGCGCCGCTGTGGAGCCTGCTCGCTGCCATCGCCTTGACGTTGATCGCACGCGCGTTGCCGAACGGCCGCCTCGTGCTTGCGGCGCAGTGGCTGCAACGCGCGGCTCTGCTCCTGCTTGTGCTCGCGGCATTGCCGTTCGTCGCCGACCAGCTGCGCTACGCGTTGCATCCGCAACTCGAAGACCAGGGCGGTTACGTCTTTGAAGCGGCCCAGGAGAACGTGGGCGCCGCACGCAAGGCCATCCGGGCTCCTGCGGCGCCGGCCCCGGAGCCGGTCGAGGTTGCGCCGATGTCGAAGCCGGCACCGCCTCCTGCGCCTGCGCGGGAAGAGTCCAATGCTCCACAGGTCGAAACGCGCGACCGCGCGGAGACGTACCCGAGCAGCACGGGCAACCAGAAGCTCGAGGTGATCACGGTGTCGGGCCCGAACATTCGTCGCAGCGACGTCATCGGTCACTACAGCGAGTCGACGGTCGTGCAGACCGGAGCGGGCGAGCCGGGTTGGAATCTGGGCCGCCGTTACGAGCTCAGCTGGAGCGGACCGGTGCTGCCGGCGCAGGACGTGCGCCTGCTCATCGCACCACCCTGGCTGGTGCGCCTGTTGCGCATCGTTCTGGTCGCGCTGCTGGCGTGGCTGATCGTACGGCTGCTGCAGCCATCGCTCACGACGCGCGATCGTGCAACGCCGGCGGCCGCGGCTGCCCTTGGTGCTGCGATCGGGCTTGCCGCAATCGGTGTGGCCGCGCCGGCGCAGGCGCAGACCTTCCCGCCGGACAATCTGCTCAACCAATTGCGCACACACCTGACTGCGGCGCCGAAATGCGCGCCGATCTGCGGCTCGATCGCGAAGGCCGAAGTTGACGCGCGTGCGGGTGAAGTCCGCGTCGCGCTGGAGGCACATTCGGCCGAGCGCATCGCGCTGCCGCTGCCTTTCGACGAGAAGAACCTCGCCTTGCGCAGCCTGACGCTCGACGGCGTGGCGCAGGATGGCGCCGCGCGCAGTGACGGCAAGCTCTGGCTTGCGCTGCCGCGTGGCGTGCATCGCGTCGAGCTGGTTTTCGTCGTCGCAGCGGACAAGGTCGCGCTGGCATTTCCGCTGAAGCCGATGCGTGCGCAGTTCAGCGGCGACGGCTGGGAAGCGAGCGGAATCGGTGACGATCGCCTGCTGACCGAGAGCTTGACCCTGGTGCGCATCCGGGAGAACGGCAACGCGTCCGCGACGACAGGCGCACAGCAGTTCGCGCCCTTCGTGAGTATCGGGCGCCGGCTGAGCCTCGGCCTCGACTGGACGGCGACAACCACCGCGACGCGACTTGCACCGAAGGAGGGCGGCTTCGCGATCACCGTGCCCGTACTTGCCGGAGAGCATGTGACGAGTGCGGGTTTCAAGGTCGAAGATGCCCGCGTGACGGCCGCGATCGCCGACGGTGAAAAGGAGGTCCGGTGGGATTCGACGCTGGCCAAGGGTGAAGCGCTGACCCTCACGGCCCCGCCGCTGACGGATCGGACCGAGGTCTGGCACGTTCTGGTCAGCCCGACCTGGCATGTCGAATTCTCCGGTGTACCGGGCGTCGCGATCGGATCCGGCGAAGACACGCACGACTACCGCAACTTCGAATTCCACCCGCTGCCCGGAGAAAGCCTGACGCTGAAGGTGACGCAACCGGAACCTGCAAAGGGCGCGACACGCGCGATCGATGCCGCGCGCCTGACGTATGCGCCGGGCCAGCGCGCCGCGGATTCGACGCTCTTGCTGACGATCCGTGCGAG
Source organism: Dokdonella soli (assembly GCF_039523175.1). Taxonomy (NCBI): domain Bacteria; kingdom Pseudomonadati; phylum Pseudomonadota; class Gammaproteobacteria; order Lysobacterales; family Rhodanobacteraceae; genus Dokdonella; species Dokdonella soli. The sequence continues at coordinate 214,142 of NZ_BAAAEU010000025.1, read as the reverse complement.
CCAGGGCGGCGAGCAGGTGGTCGCGTTGCCGGCCGACGCCGAAGTGCTGGGCGTCGGCCGCAACGGCGAGGCGCTGAACCTGCGCCTGCAAGGCGGCAAGCTGAGCCTGCCGATCGTGCCGGGCACGCAGACATTCGAGCTGCGCTTCCGCAACAACGTGCCGCAAGGTCTCGTCGCGCTTACCCCGGTGATCGCGCTCGGCGCGCCGGCAGCGAACATCGATCTGGGCATCGAGTTGCCGCAGGACCGCTGGCTGCTCGCAACCGGTGGACCGGCGGCGGGTCCGGCGGTGCTGTACTGGAGCGAGCTCGCGGTCATGCTGCTGATCGCGTTCGCGTTGGCGCGCACTCGGCGCACATCGCTGAAAACCTGGCAATGGATGCTGCTTGGACTGGGCTTCTCGACATTCTCGTGGCTGGCCCTGCTGATCGTCGTCGCGTGGCTGTTTGCTTTCGACTGGCGTGCACGCGCCACGCTGCAATCGGCGCGCGTATTCAATCTCGTGCAAGTGGGCCTTGCGACGCTCACTCTCGTCGCGCTGCTGTGCCTTTTCGCTTCGATCCAGCAGGGCCTGCTCGGCAGTCCCGACATGCACGTGACGGGCAACGGTTCCAGTGCGCTGGCTTTGCGTTGGTTCGCCGACCGCAGCGCCGATGTGTTGCCCGTCGCTCGGGCAGTCAGCGTGCCGTTATGGGTCTACAAGATCGCGATGCTGGTCTGGGCGCTGTGGCTGGCCAGCGCGCTGGTCGGCTGGTTGCGTGGCGCGTTCGCGGCGTGGACGCGCGGAGGCTACTGGCGCAGCGCTCCCCGACCCGTCGTCGACGTGCCGCCTCCACCTCCGCAGGCGCCTGCACAGTCGTGACCAATGTGCGCGGATTGCTCGTCGCTGCCGCGGCACGGATCGGCGGCGACGAAGCGCGCTTCGAAGCGGAGCTGCTGCTCGCACACGCGCTCGGCCGTTCGCGCGCATGGCTGTTCGCGTGGCCGGAATTCGAGCCCGACCTCGTGCAGCGTGCGGTGTTCGAGGGCCTCGTCGAGGCGCGTCGGCACGGCGAACCGGTTGCCTATCTGACCGGGCGGCGCGAGTTCTGGTCGCTGGATCTCGCGGTCACGCCGGCCGTGTTGATCCCGCGGCCCGAAACCGAATTGCTGGTCGATCTCGCGCTGGCGAAGATCCCGGCGGACGCGGCAGTGGCGATCGCCGATCTCGGCACCGGATCCGGGGCGCTCGCGCTGGCGCTCGCCCACGAGCGGCCACGCGCACGCGTGTTGGCGACCGACGTGAGCGAGGCCGCGCTTGCGATCGCGCGCGCGAATGCCGAGCGTCTGGGCATCGGGAATGTCGAATTCGCTCTGGGCGACTGGTGCGCTGCGCTCGGCAGCGCGCGTTTCTATCTGATCGTCTCGAATCCGCCGTACATCGAGAAAGCCGACCCGCACCTCGGTGAAGGGGACTTGCGCTACGAGCCCATGTCGGCGCTCGCTTCCGGCACCGATGGTCTGGATGCGATACGGCAAATCTGCGCGTGCGCGCACGCGCACCTGGAACCGCAGGGCTGGCTGCTGTTCGAACACGGCCGCGACCAGGCTGGGCGTGTCCGCGAGCTGCTCACCGCCGCAAACTTCATCGCAGTGCAGAGCGTGCCGGATATCGAAGGCCGGGATCGCGTGACGCTTGCGCAGGCGGGTCCACCGGCGGCCCTGATTTAGTTCACGTCACCCTCGAATGTGAACGGGTTCGCAGTCGCCGCGTGCACCGGTCGCGCACGCGTGCGTTCGCCGTGGCACGGAATCGCGGCTGGCGTAACGGCATCCTGTGCAGCGTCCGCGATGCGCCAGCGAGACCCCGATTGCGTCGCGCGTGAGCGCCACGCGCCGGTCCTCCAATCAGGGCCGGCACCCCGCGTTGCCGGAAGCGACGCCGAATGGATGGGATGCGCCAAGGAGGGCGGCCAGGAAGGCACCGAGCGACAAGACGCAAACTTCGCCCCTGCATTTACGCGGGGGTGTTTTTTTGCGTACCAGGCTTGTCGAACGGCTGCGCGCGATTCAGATCGCGCTGCGCAGCACCGGAACCGAGAACAAGTTGCCGAAGCGGTGGCGGACCGAATTCTCGATGCCACTTGCGTCGAGCCCATCGGCGGCAAGCAGTTCCTCACGACCGGCATGGTCGAGGAAGCGGTCGGCGAGTCCGAGCTGCAGCAGCGGCGTCTGTATGCCGTGCGCGTTCAGAAATTCGGCGACTGCGCTGCCGGCGCCGCCGGCGATCGCGTTGTCCTCGATCGAAACCAGCGCCCCATGTGATTTCGAGAGTTCGAGCACGAGCGCCTCGTCGAGCGGCTTCACGAAGCGCATGTTGACCAGGGTCGCATCGAGCGCCTCGGCAACCTTGGCGCATGGCGCCACCATCGCGCCGAACGCGAGCAGCGCGATGCCACGGCCGCGGCGGCGTACCTCGGCCTTGCCGATCGGCAGGGTCGTGAGTTCCTTCGTGATCGCCGCGCCGGTGCCGCTGCCACGCGGATAGCGCACCGCAGCCGGACCATCGTGCAGGAAGCCGGTGGTCAGCATCCTGCGGCATTCGTCCTCGTCGGCCGGCGCCATCACGACCATGTTCGGGATGCAACGCAGGTAGGACAGATCGAAACTGCCGGCATGGGTCGCGCCGTCCGGGCCGACCAGGCCGGCCCGGTCGATCGCGAACAGCACGTCGAGATTCTGCAACGCGACGTCGTGGATCAACTGGTCGTAGGCGCGTTGCAGGAAGGTCGAATAGATCGCGACGACCGGCTTGGCGCCTTCGCAGGCCATACCGGCTGCGAGCGTGACCGCATGCTGTTCGGCGATGCTGACGTCGAAGTAGCGCTGTGGATATTCCTTCGAGAAGCGCACCAGACCGGAGCCTTCGCGCATGGCCGGCGTGATGCCGTACAGGCGCGGATCGGCCGCCGCCATGTCGCACAGCCAGTCGCCGAAGATCTCGGTGTAGGTCGGTTTCGAGGCGCCGGCCTTCTTGACGAGCCCGGCTTCCGGATCGAACGGACCGACCGCGTGGTATTCGATCTGTTCGCGCTCGGCCGGCGCGTAGCCCTTGCCCTTGGTCGTGATCACGTGCAGCAGCTGCGGACCCTTGAGTTCCTTCAGCGTGCGCAGGGTGGATACCAGCAGCGGAATGTCGTGGCCGTCGATCGGGCCGGTGTAGTGGAAGCCGAATTCCTCGAACAGGGTCGAGGGCACGAACATGCCTTTCGCGTGCTCTTCCCAGCGCTTTGCGAAGCGCCACAGGAAGCCGTCGCGCTTCATCATCTTCTTGCCGCTTTCGCGGATCCGGTTCAGCGTGCGGCTCGCCATCAGCCGCGCCAGCATCCTGGGCAGCGCGCCGACGTTCTCGCTGATCGACATCTGGTTGTCGTTGAGGATGACCAGCAGGTCCGGATCGATGTCGCCGCCGTGGTTCAGCGCCTCAAACGCCATGCCGGCGGTCATCGCACCGTCACCGATCACCGCGACGACCTTGCGCGGATCACCCTTGCGCTGTGCGGCGATCGCCATTCCAAGCGCGGCCGAGATCGAGGTCGACGAATGGCCGACACCGAACGTGTCGTATTCGCTCTCGTCGCGCTTCGGGAACGGCGCGAGGCCGTCCTTCTTCTTGATCGAGGTGATGCCGTCGCGGCGACCGGTCAGGATCTTGTGCGGATAGCACTGGTGGCCGACGTCCCACACCAGCCGATCGACCGGCGTGTCGTACAGCCAGTGCAGCGCGACGGTCAGCTCGATCACGCCGAGGTTCGCGCCAAAATGTCCACCCGAGGTCGCGACCGACTCGATCAGGTACATGCGCAGCTCGCGCGCGACCTCGCCGAGTTCGGTCTCGGGAATCTTGCGGAGGTCGTCAGGGGTTTCGATGCGCGCGAGGTACGGATAGCGCTGGGGGTCGATCATCGGCGGAAAAGGACTTCGGGGGCGCTATTTTGGGCCGGACGAGGCGCCCCGGCAAGGAAAGACTGGCCGAGGTGGCGTGGAAGCGGCTGCTCGGCTAAGGATGGCGACTCGACGACGGCGCGCTGCGCGCGGGTGCACGTTGCACGCTCGCGTGTCCCTCGCCGCCGCTCCGTGCCGGCTGCGCCATACGTCCGTTGCCACCGAGCGCGCGCGGCGGCATTTCGGCACGCGGCGCGACGAAACCCGGTCGGATGCCCGGACCCGCATTGCCGCGACGCATCGCCGGTTCCGCAAGCGGAGGCGGCATGCCTTCACCCGCATAACTGCGCTGCATGCGCGCGCCCGCTTGCACGTGCTCGACGTCGCGGTGCGCGATCGGAGCCGTCCGTTCCGGCCACGCGCGGACATCATGTCCACGAAATGCCGCAGGCGTACCCGCGGCGACGCTGGCGCGCCCGAACCGGTTATTCAGACCAGGATCCCGATACGCCACGCCGCGGCGGTGCATCGGATCGTGCTGCCAGATGTGCGACGGTTCGTCGCCTGCGAGACGCCCACGCTGATGCCACGGACGACCATGGTCGAAGACGTTGATGCAGTGGTGGCGCCAGTCGAAGTCATCGAAGAAAAAGTCGACGCTGATCGCGACGCCCACGCCCCACGCGAATCCGCCCTGCCAGTCGTAACCAGGCCACGCTGCCCAGTACATCGGCGGGTAGGCCGGCCACCACCATGCACCATAGACGACATTCGGATCGTAGTAGGGCAGATAGACCAGATCCGACGCCGCCGGCTCTATGTCGATCATGCCGTCGTTGTCGTCGACGCGAAGCTCGCCGCCCGATTCCAGGTTGCCGGCGGTCGCGGCCTTGTGGCGCAAGCCCTGCACCGTGTCCATCACCTGTGCCTGCTGTGCGAGGAATGCGTCGCCGAGGTGTTCGGTCCAGTCGAGTTTGCCGTCCATCATGTGCAGCAGGTCGGGAAACGCGAGCAGCGCCTTGACGCTCGGATCCCAGTTCTGTGCATCCGCCGCGCTGACCGCGTCGGTACCGGTCAGGTCGGGATGCGCATGTGACCAGCGCGCCGCCTCGACAACCTCGAGCGGATAGGTGGCTGCGGTCAGCACCTGCGTCAGCAGCGCATCCGGATACAGCGCGACCGGCGCCAGCATATGGTCGAGTTCCTGCTGGCTGAACGCCTGATCGTTCGCAGCGGCGGTCTCCGATTGGGCGGGAGCGGAACCCGCCAGAGACAGCGACGCCAGCGTGAACAGGAAGGCGAGTGTTCTGAAGTGCGCGTTCATGGCGATCCTCCGGAGTGGATCGAGCCGATTCGGCGTGCGCCGCGGGCAGGTCCGGCACCGGATGAGAGTCTACGCCGCAGCGGATGAACGTCGTCTCGATGGTTCGGTCGCGTGCGATTGCCTGGCAGGGCGAGCGCTTCTGCGGCGGTTGTCGTGAACCGTCATGCGCCGGGTGGCGACAGGCGCTCGCACGATCGCCCTATCGTGTGGCTTCGGACGATCCGCAGCAGCTCAAGGAGTCCGGCGCGCCGACGCTGACCACTCCGACCAGTGCGCCGAGCACGACATAGCTGGCCAGCGCCGCGCCGCCTGGTTCGGCGACGCCAGGCATCGGGAATACCGGTGCGGATCCGACCAGCGCATGGCGCACGCCGTTCGCGGCGACCGTCGCCAGTGCGACCGGAATCAGCGAGCGCGGCTTGAGCTCGAACAACAGCAGCTCGACCGCGAGGATCAGCGCCGATACCGGCGAACCGAACACCGCGGCCATGCCCGCGGCGGCGCCGGCCGCGAGCAGGGTCTTGCGTTCGACCGCGGTGACATGCAGCAGCTGTCCGACGAACGAACCGAGTGCGCCGCCGGTCGCGATGATCGGTCCTTCCGCGCCGAACGGGCCGCCGGTGCCGATCGCGATCGCCGAGGACACCGGTTTCAGGAACGTGATGCGCGGTGCGATCTTCGACTCGTTCAGCAGCACTTGTTCCATCGCCTCGGGGATGCCGTGGCCGCGGATCGCCTGCGAACCCCAGCGCGCCATCGCGCCGACGATCAGGCCGCCGATCGCCGGCACGACGATCACCCACGCGCCGAGATGGTTTCCTGCGGGCAACGCGAACGCGGTCGACCAGGCCCGTAGAACGCGAGATTGGTGACCACTCCGATCAGCGCCGTCAGCAACTGCGCGACGAGCGCGGCGGCGATTGCGAGCACGATCGCGACCGCGGCGATCAGCAGCACACGGCGATCGATCAGCGTCGAGCGGCGCGGCATGCGTGCTGCATCCAACGTGAGGTCGAGCGCCGGCGCGATCGGCAGCGCGTCGGTGGTGCCGGCGGTTTCGACGCGGACGCGGCCTGGGTCGGCAGAAGCGGTCGTCATCGCAAGGGCCCGATTGTGATGCGGCGCAGCATATCGTTCAGGGGAACGATCCGCCAATACCGGCCAGGGGACTGTGTCGACATCGGCTCGGGCTTCGCTGGCTGCGCCTCCGGTCGGGTCCGTCTTGCCGCACGCGCATCGGCGCGATCATGGCTCTGCCGTGCGATCCCGGCGATGCCGACGATCCGCAATTGGCACGTTCGATGCCTGCGATTCCGGGCTCCCGTCTCCGGTCGGACGCAATCTTTACTTGTGCATATTCCGAGCGCAGTGTGCGCGAGCCACCGCCGTCGTGGCGGCGGCCTCGTCACTTCGAAGAGGGGCCTGTCATGAAACGCACCGCGTTGTTGCTCGTCGCGCTGGTCGGCGTATCCCCGCTCATTGCACCCGCTCAGGAAGCCAAACCCTACAAGGATGGTCCGGTGTCGGATGTCACCTTCATCCGGACCAAGCCTGGCAAGTTTGATGACTACCTGAAGTGGTTGGCCGGCCCCTGGAAGAACCTGATGGAAGCGCAGAAAAAGGCGGGGCTGGTCATCGGCTATGCCATACTCGAAACCGAGCCGCGCACACCGCACGATGCCAACCTGATCCTGAGGATCACCTTTGCCAACATGGCCGCGCTCGACAAGACGGACGAGGCCGATGCGGTCGCCGCGAAGGTGCTGGGTTCGAACCAGCAGCAGAACCAGGGGACCATCGATCGTGAATCACTGCGCGAGATACTCGGCAGTCAGCTCACACGCGAGTTGATCCTGAAATAGCGTCGCCGGCATTCGCTGGAATCCGCGCGCCGCGCTTGTGGCAAGCGCGGTGCGCTTTGTAGAAAAAAAAGGGAGGGCAGGAACGATCCGGTTGAACCGGGAGAAATATTCATGAACGTCGCCCAAGCGCAATGCACTGGAATCGCACTTCATCCTGACGCTTTCCCTGATGGGGCTTCGCCTTGCGTCGCGACGCCTCCGGGCAGCGAATCGAGCCAAAGCGCAGCTCGATACAGCGGAGTTTCATCGGCGAGCACGACGCCCCGACAGCATGCTTTCGGCACGGCCGTGGTGTTCTGGCTTTTTCTGTTGGCGGCGCTGACCGGCCATGCACAGACGGTGCTGTCCATGCCGACCGGGTTGGTTAGCGTGGAGGGACAAATTGCCGCGGTGGTCGTCCAGGCGGACGGCAAGGTCGTGATCGGTGGCATTTTCAGCGCGGTCGATAGTGTGGCGCGCGGCAATATCGCGCGGCTCAACGCCGATGGCACTGTCGATGCGACGTGGAACCCGGGTGCGGACGGTCCAGTCGCCGCTCTCGCACTCTCGGGCAACACGGTCTACGCGGGCGGGTTCTTCCTCAATATCGGCGGCCAGCCGCGCACGAATATCGCGGCCATCGACGCGACCAGCGGTTTGGCCACAACCTGGAACCCGAATGCGGACCTGGATGTGCTCACTCTCGCCGTCTCGGCTGGCACCGTGTATGTGGGAGGGGACTTCGCCACCATCGGCGGCCAATCACGCCCCTTCATTGCGGCGCTCGATGCGACCAGCGGATTGGCGACAGGATGGAATCCATCAGGTGCGGACGGTACGGTCAATGCGCTCGCGCTGTCGGGCAGCACGGTGCTTGCCGGCGGATCGTTCGCCAACATGGCTGGCCAGCCGCGCGCCAATCTCGCCGCGATCAACGCGATCACCGGGTCGGCCACGAGCTGGAACCCGAATGCGGACAATGCCGTATTCACCGTCGTAACCTCGGGCAACACCGTGTATGCGGGGGGACTCTTCGCGAACATCGGCGGCCAGTCGCGCGCGCATCTCGCGGCCATCGACGCGACCACCGGATCGGCCACGGCCTGGAATCCCGGTGCAGATAGCGGTGTCGAAGCCCTCGCGCTCGCGGGCAACACCGTCTATGCGGGAGGACGTTTCGCCCACATCGGTGGCCAGCCACGCGCCTACATAGCGGCGATCGACGCGACTAGCGGATCGGCCACGGCCTGGAACCCCCATGCGGACAAGCGGGATGTCATCACCCTCGCGGTCTCGGGCAGCATCGTGTATGCGGGCGGAAATTTCGTCACCATGGGCGGCGCATTCACGGGCGGCTTCGCCCGCATCGACGCCACCACTGGCATCGCCGCGGCGACGCCCCAGATATTTGCGACTCCTGTTGTCCTGGCGTTTCAAGCGCAAGCCGACGGCAAGGTCATCGTCGGCGGCCTCTTCACATCGATCAACAACGTCGCGCGCCGCAATATCGCCCGGCTCGATGTCGATGGCAGCGTCGATCCGGGCTGGGACCCGGGCGCGGACGATCAGGTCAACGCGCTTGCGCGCTCGGGCAACACGATCTACGCGGGCGGGTTCTTCCGCCACATCGGCGGCCAGCCGCGCGCCTTTATCGCGGCGATCGACGCGATCACCGGAACGGCCACGGCCTGGAATCCGGGCGCGGATCGTCACGTCGACGCTCTTGCCGTCTCCGGCAGCGTTGTCTATGCAGGAGGCCGGTTCACCCTCATCGGCGGTGCGCCGCGCGCCTTTATCGCGGCGATCGACGCGACCACCGGAATGGCCACGGCCTGGAACCCGGGTGCCGATCATCGCATCCAAGCGATCGCGGTCTCCGGCAGCTCCATCTATGTAGGCGGCCGGTTCACCCACATGGGTGGCCAACCCCGCACCTATATCGCCGCGCTCGACGCGACCACCGGATTGGCCACGGCCTGGAACCCGGCAGCGGATAATTTTGTCGACGCTTTCGCACTCTCGGGCAACACCCTCTATGCAGGCGGGCGTTTCGGCCACATCGGCGGCCAGCCGCGTGGCCGTCTCGCGGCCATCGACGCAACCAGCGGATTGACCACGGCCTGGTCCCCGTTCGCGGACGGTCCTGTCGACGCCCTGGCCCTTTCAGGCAACACAGTGTATGCGGCGGGACTTTTCGCCCACGTTGCCGGCCAGCCACGAGCCAATATCGCGGCGATCGACGCGGGCAGCGGGTTGGCTACAGCCTGGAACTCGGGCACAGACAATGGCATCGCTGCCCTCGCGCTGTCAGGCGGCACCCTCTACGTCGGCGGAATTTTCACCAGCATCGGCGACTACCCGCGCACCGGCATTGCCACGTTGACAACGCCAACGGACGAAATTTTTCACGATGGCTTCGGACTGCATCCCTGACGGAAACGAGACTGACGGCCGAATCGACGATTCAGTGCAGCCGCTGGTCCCGCGGCCGGCGGTTGACCAGAAACTGCGTCTGGTCGGCCAGGATGTTGCGGTTCGACAGGATCAGGTGTTCGACCCAACTCGGCCGGTCCGGCACCGCGAGCATCGGCATGCCACCTGCTGGGCGTACGGCGGCCCTTATTCACGTCGCACGGTCTGATCACGAATCCAAGTTCAAGGGTCGAAGCCGTTGTAGAAGATCCTGTCGGAAGGATCGTTGGGCCCCTGATACTCGAAGGCGCCGATATCCGTCGCGCTTCCGAACAGTCGCGGAAGACCGCGTTGATCGGTCGCGAGGGTCGTGGTTGTCGGACCCGCGTCCAGCGCACAGGAAGGCGGATAGATCGCCTGGGTTGCAGTCGGGCCGCCATTGTTTGTCAGCGGCTTCAGGAGTGGATCGCAGGCCAAGGTCGGATTGGCCAGCGTGATGTTGGTGCCGATCGTCCCGATCAGGTTGTGATCGCCGTTCAAGGTCACCGGAGCGGTGCTGTCCACGTCGCTGCCGGGTCCATTGCCAAACATCAAGGTGGCCGTGGCCGTGGCAGTAGGCGTCGCACCCGAAGCAACGGCGATACCACCACCGACATGGCCGGAAGGAACGCTGTTTCCGGAAAAGGTGGAAAAATTCAACACGATGTCATGCGCGAACAGGCCGCCACCGGACCCTGCTGCCGTGTTGCCACTGACGGTGGTGTTGGTCAGCGTCGCGGTGGCGTTGGTGTAGATGCCGCCCGCCTTCTGCCCCGCCGTGTTGCCGCTGATGGTGGAGTTGATCGAGGTGACCGAACCGCCTTCGACGTGAATGCCGCCGCCGTTGAAGGTCGTCGCCGTGTTGCCGCTGACGGTCGAGTTCGTGAGCATGAGCGCGCCGTGGTAGACGGAGACCCCACCGCCGTGGTTCGACGCGGTATTGCCGCTGACGATCGAGTTGGTCATGGTGACGTTGGCCCCCGTCGCAATGATTCCACCACCATCGCCGAACGACGCCAGGCCATTGCGCAGCGTGACTCCATTCAGGGTCAGATTGGCGGTGGCGTCGATCAACCTGACAGATTGCGTGCCATTGCGTTCGATGATGACGCGCGGCGCGCCGCCTGCAAGGACGCCGCCGTCGATCGTCACCGGCTTGGTCAGCACGAGTGCGTCGACGCCGGATGTCGCTGCGGTAAAGGTGATCGTGAAGCCTGAGGAGAAATTGATCGTGTCGTTGACGCCGTCGCCAGCCACGCAGCTGCTGCCCGGTGCGACCGCTTGCGTATTCACCGACGTCACTGCGTCGAGCAGGGTGCAGTGGCCCGTGATCCGGCCGGAGGACGGATCGTTCACCGTGATCGACGCGGCGTGCGTCGTGACGGTGAAACACAGAGCCAGCGCTGCCGCGAGCGGTGCAAGCGGATAGTCGTGCGATTCACGGATGGTCAGTCGGAAGGGGCACGCGGAATCGCTATCGCGGATCATGACGGCTTCTCCTGGTGTTCGTGGGAACCTGCTGGACTGACGCCGCGCAGGAGTCGCTGACCACGGAGGCGCACAAAGCGAACGGCGCATCCGCGATTTTCTCGATCGGCTCTCACACGCTCAATGGGGCCGCCGGTCTCTCGGCAGGTGATTGACCAGGAACTCCATCTGGTCGGCGAGGATGTTGCGGTTCGACAGGATCAGGTGTTCGACCCAGCTCGGCCGGTACGGCACTGCGAGCAGCGGCATGCCGGCCTGCTGTGGCGTGCGGCTGCCCTTCTTCACGTTGCACGACCAGCACGCAGTGACCACGTTGACCCAGGTGTCGCGCCCGCCCTTCGAGATCGGCACGACATGGTCACGGGTCAATTCGCCGCGATGGAAATGGTTGCCGCAGTAGAGGCAGAGCATGCGATCGCGCGCGAACAGCGCGACATTGGTCAGCGCCGGCGCCGGATCGATCGCCGGCGAGCGCGCATGGCCGGTGCTGGCGACGATCGGATGCAGGCCGAGCAGGCTCTGCTCGCCGGTGTCGCGATTCATGCCGCCGTGGATCGTCAGGCAAATGTCGCCCAGCGTCCAGGCAACCGCGCCGCGTACATACAGACAGACCGCGTCCTGCCAGCTCATCCAGTCGAGGATGCGCCCGGTGGAGTCCAGGGACAGGACGCGGGTGCTATGGATGTCGCCGGAAGTTTTGACTTCCGCAAGCATATGACCTCCGTTCTCGTGCGCGAAACCGGTGGCACGCCCGCCGTCAGGACGGTGGGCGCCGCGCAGCATAGAACAAAAGTTTGATGTTGGGAAAATGACGGCGTATCGGCGCCTGTGCCGATGCGGTGCGCCAGGCACGTCGCAACCTCAAAGGCTTGGCCCCGCGTTGCGGATCGAGGCTTCAGCCGGGAGCTTCACAACGCGGCACGGCGCAAGGCTCGGAGAAGCGGCCGATCAAACCGGGGATGAATTCGCGTTCGGCTGTGCCGTCGCGCGGGCAAGGACACAGGCTCCTGGAAGAGGGCCCTGTCGACGGAACCCGTGAAGGGGCGTCCATGCCCCGCTGTTTCGTGAGGATGTGGATGCGCTCTACTTCGCGGCCATCTTGTTCTTGATCAAGCCGATAACCGCGGTCACCACGGCACCGGCGACACCGCCACCGACAACGTTGCCGGCCATCGCGCTGACGTCGACGCCACCACCGCCGGCTCCACTGAGCATCGGCAGTGCCATCTGCAGCAGCTGGCCCAGCACACCGCCACCGACCGCGCCGGCGATCGTGTTGCCGACTCCGCCCAGACTCATGTTCTTCGACGCGGCCCCCGCCGCGTTGCCACCCACCGCACCTGCAATCAGCTGGATGATCAGAGGAAGATACTGTTCCATGACATACCCCTCGCTATGTGTGGTCGTCGAATCGGTTGTCGGGGACCGATCGGCTCCCGCCGGCCATTGCGTGCGTGTTGCACCGCCCCGGCACCGTCCCCGACCGCATCCTAGCATCGGCTGTCCGCAGGGCTTTTGTGCACTGCGGATGCGTACTGCCGTGCGCAGGTGCGGCTCAACCGAATTGAATGTCCGGCATGTCGAGCAGGTTGCCCGCGCCGCTCTTCATCGCGGCCGCATGCGTGTGGATGCGTGGCAGGATGCGCGCGAAATAGAAGCGTGCGGTGTGACGCTTGGCGTCGCGGAAGTCGGAGGATTGCGATGAAGAGTCGGCCGCGGCGACGCTGCGCGTCCAGAAGTACGCGAGCGCGATGTAGCCGGAATAGAACAGGTAGTCCCAGGCCGCCGCGCCCATTTCGTCCGGATTCGCCGTCGCGCGCTTGCCGAGTTCGAGCGTAAGTTCGCCCCAGGCCTTCGCCGCCGTCGCGAGCGGTCCGACGAATTCCGCGAGCGCCGCATCCTTGCCGTGGTCGGTGCAGAACGCGCCGACCTCTGCGAGGAAGTGCTTCAGGCCGACACCCTGCAACTGCATGATCTTGCGTCCGAGCAGGTCGATCGCCTGGATCTGCGTGGTGCCTTCGTAGAGCGTCGTGATGCGCGCATCGCGCGCGAGCTGCTCCATGCCGTGCTCGACGATGTAGCCATGGCCACCGAAGATCTGCAGCGCGTCGTACGTGCACTGGATCGCGGTTTCGGTGAGCAGGCCCTTGACGATCGGAGTCAGGAACGACACCAGCGCCTCTGCGCGTTCGCGTTCGGCTGCGTCCGGTGAATGCTTGGCGAGATCTTCCTGCACGTAGGCGTAGAGGCCGAGCAGCCGGCCGCCCTCGGCGAACGCCTTCTGCGTGAGCAGCATGCGGCGTACATCCGGGTGCACGATCAGCGGATCGGCCGGCTTGTCCGGAAACTTCGCGCCGGACAGCGCGCGCATCTGCAGGCGCTCGCGCGCGTACGCGAGCGAGTTCTGGTACGCACGCTCGGTGAGGCCCAGACCCTGCAGCCCGACCGCAAGGCGCGCGGTATTCATCATGGTGAACATCGCGGCGAGGCCCTTGTTCGGCTGGCCGACCAGCCAACCTTCGGCGCCGTCGAAATTCATCACGCAGGTTGCCGAACCCTTGATGCCCATCTTGTGTTCGAGCGAGCCACAGGCGAGCGTGTTGCGCTCGCGAACTTTTCCATCCTTCCCGACCTTGAACTTCGGGACGATGAACAGCGAGATGCCCTTCACGCCGGCCGGCGCGTCCGGCAGCCGCGCCAGCACGAGGTGCAGGATGTTGTCGACGAAATCGTGCTCGCCGGCGGTGATGAAGATCTTGGTCCCGCTGATTCGCCAGCTGCCGTCGGCGGCCGGTTCCGCCTTGGTCTTGAGCAGGCCGAGGTCGGTGCCGCAATGTGGTTCGGTCAGGCACATCGTGCCGGTCCAGGTGCCTGCGACGAGCGGCTTCAGGAACACCTCACGCTGCCAGTCCTCGCCGTGATGCTCCAGCGCGGACGAGGCGCCGTGCGAAAGCATCGGGTAGTTGCCCCAGGACAGGTTCGCCGCGTCGATCATTTCCTTGAGCGCGGCGCCGATGGTTTCCGGCAGCCCCTGGCCACCGAACTTCTCGTTCGCGGTCAGGCCGATCCAGCCGCCGTCGACATATTTCGCGAACGCGTCCTTGAAACCCTTCGGCGTGCGCACGCTGTGCGTGGCCGCATCGAAGGCGCAGCCTTCGGCGTCGCCACTCTGGTTCAGCGGCGCGAGCACCTGCTCGGTGAACTTCGCGGCCTCTTCGAGCACCGCATCAATCAGGTCGCGGGTCGCGGCCTCGCAGCCGGGCAGGCGCTGGTAGGTCTTTTCGACGTCGAGCACGTCGAACAACGCGAAGCGCAGGTCGGCGAGTGGGGCGGAATAGCGGCTCATGGGAATTCTCCGTCGTGATGTCCGGCGTTCGCGGTCGACGAGCGGTCTCGGATAAGGCCGTTCGCCCTGAGGTATCGAAGGGCGACTCTCACGCCCTCTCGCGTGCAGCCGCTCGTGTTTCGCTGCGAGCAGCGCACCCTGTCCTGAGCTTGTCGAAGGATTGGCACGAGGGCTCCGGGATTCGGCACGCCCACCATCAGCGCCAGGTATTCGCCACGCCCGGCACCGGCGACAACCGGCTCGAGGTGTCGAGCTTGAAGCTTTCCTTCGGCTCGCTGGTTTCAATCGTGCCTTTCAGGGTATAGGCGATATCGCTGCCGAACGCCGGCTTGGCCAGCGGCCTGAACGTCGCCTCCACGACATCGCCGCTGTTGCCGACGATGTCGATGTCGGGCGTGATCTTGAGCTCGCCGACATCCTTGCCGTCGATGCCGAGCTTCACGTCGATGCTGCTGTAGTGCATCGGGAACGTGCTGAAGTTCTGGATGCGCAGCGCGATCTTCCAGCTGCCGTCGGCTTGTACGGCCAGTTGCTGGATGCTCGCGGTCGAGGGATGCACTTTCCTCGTCGGACCGCCGCCACAGGCGGTCAGCAGGCAGGCGAGGGCGAGCGTGACGGACAACTGGCGAAGCGACATGACGGCCTCAAACGATCGTTCGAATCGGACGCGTAGCCTATCCAAATCGCATGGCCCCGCAAAGCACCGGATGCGTTCACGCGCGCTGGCCGGTCTGGCCGGATCGTTCACCCGACAGGTGGCGCGCGCTCCGCAAACGCAGCGCGCCGCGCGATGAATTCCGTGATCGGCACCTGGCGCACGATGCGCCCCGCACTGAGGCGCACGACCTCGTCGGCGAGCGCACCAACCTCGTCCGCATGATGCGTGACCAGTACCGTGAACACGCGCAGCTCCTGCTTCAGCCGGCGCAGGTAGTCGAGCACCTGCAGGCGCGATTCTGCATGCAGGCCGGTCAGCGGTTCGTCGAGCAGCAGTGCACGCGGCTTCGACAGCAGGGCGCGCCCGACCGCAACCCGCTGGCGCTCGCCGCCGGAAAGCGTGTGCGGCCGACGTTCGAGCAACGCGCCGAGTTCGAGCAGGTCGACGATCGTGGCGAAGTCGACGCCGTGCGCGGCGTCGCGCACCGTGGCGCCGTAGAGCAGGTTGTGACGCACGCTCAGATGCGGAAACAGGCGGCCGTCCTGGAACACGTAGCCGATGCGGCGCTGCGCGGTCGGCACGCAGACACCCCTCGTGGTGTCGAGCAGCAGTTCACCGTCGATCGCGACGCGACCCGATTGTGGCGCGAGCAGGCCGGCGATCGCGTTCAGCACGCTGGTCTTGCCGGCGCCGGAGTTGCCGAACAGCGCGAGCGTGCGCGCACCGGATTTGAATGCGAGATCCAGATCGAGATCGGCGAACGCGTGGCGCAGGGTCAATTCAATCATGCGGCACCCCTCGCGATTGTCGCTGCGGCCGATGCAGGGGCCGCGTCGCGTCGGAGCACGCTCCGACGCGGGGGCCAAGTCCGGACCCGTGCCGGACTTGAGCGACCGAACGATCGAACAGGATGTTCGATTCGTTCGGCATCGGGTCAACCATCACGGGCCGATCTCCGCCACGGCGCGCCACCGGCCATCGCCGCCGCCGTCGCCGCTGCCGCGAATGCGACGATCAGCGACACGAGCGCGAGCCGGTGTACGCCGGGCATGCCGCCGGGCGTGTTCAGCAGCTCGTAGATCGCGATCGGCAGGGTGCGCGTCTCGCCGGGGATGTTCGAGACGAAACTGATCGTCGCGCCGAACTCGCCGAACGCGCGCGCGAACGCGAGCACGCAACCGGCTGCGATGCCACGCAGCGACAGCGGCAGCGTGATCGTCGCGAAGCGTCGCCACGCGCGTGCGCCGAGCGTTTCCGCGGCGTCCTCGAGGCGTCGGTCGACATTGTCGAACGCGACGCGGATCGACAGCACGAGCAACGGAAAGCCCATCACCGCCGCCGCGATCACCGCGCCGGTCCAGCGGAACGCGACGACGACGCCGATCGAGCCGAGCCATTCGCCGAGCGGGCCGTGCGTGCCGAACAGCGCGAGCAGCGCATAGCCGGTCACGACCGGCGGCAGGATCAGCGGCAGGAACAGCAAGGCTTCGATCAGCAGGCGACCGGGAAAGCGCCGCCGCGACAGCAGCCACGCGAGCGCGAGTGCGAACGGTAGCGCACCGAGCACGCTGAGAAGGCCGACACGCAGGCTCAGCGCCAGCGCCTGCCATTCGTCGGGCGCGAGGGCGTTCACGACGTGTGTACGCAAAGCCCTCTCCGCCAAGCTTGCTTGGGGGAGAGGGCTGGGTGAGGGGCGGCGGAAGTGCGCAACAGTGGATTGCTTGAATACCCCACGCCTTCAATCGTTCGGCGGCTGTGCGCATGAACGAACCCGCGCCTCCTCACCCCGGCCCTCTCCCCCAACAAGAATCCGTTGGGGGAGAGGGGGCAGGATGCAGAGGATTGTGGTGCTGTCTTACTTCGGCGGCGCGTCGAAACCATAGGCGCAGAAGATCGCCTGTTCGGGTGCACTGCGCAACAGATCGAGCAGCTTGTGAGCGGCCGCCGAATCATAGCCGGCGACCAGCGCGGCCGGATACACGATCGGTGCGTGCGTGTTTTCCGGAAACGTCGCGACGATGCGCACGGATTGCTCCGATACCGCATCCGATCGATAGACGATGCCGAGCGGCGCCTCGCCGCGCGCGACGAAATTCAATGCGGCGCGCACGTTCTCGGCCGCCACGACGCGCGATTCGACCGTGCCCCAGACACCGAGCCGGCCCAGCGCGGCCTTCGCGTATTTGCCGGCTGGCACGCTGTTCGGTTCGGCGAGTGCCAGGTGACCATTCTTGCCAAGCGCACCGGCCAGATCAAAACCGGGCGTGATCGCGAGTTGTGCCGTGCTGTCCTTCGGTGCAATCAACACCAGTGCGTTGCCGAGCAGGTTCGTGCGTGTGTCGGCCACGAGCAGGTTTTTCGCTGCGACATAGTCCATCCAGTCCAGGTCCGCGGAAACGAACAGTGCAGCCGGCGCGCCAGCCTCTATCTGGAGCGCGAGCTGCGAGCTCGCGGCATAGCTCGCTTTTACGTTGCCGATCGCCGCGACGTCCGGGCTGGCGATGATCCTGTCGAGCGCGGGCTTCAGGCTCGCCGCCGCGAACACGAGCAGGTCATCCGCCGACGCGCGCGCGGGCAGCAGCGCTACGAGCAGGGTCAGCGCCGACGAGACAAAGCGCAATGTGAAGTGTCCAACTGGATTCATGGGCGTATCTCGTAGGGTCGACAGGAACCCTGTCGCGCGATGCATGACTATGATGGCGCACGACGCCACTGCGGAAGAACCGGATGAAAGCGAAAGACGTGGTCGCTGCGATCCACCTGCGCATCCGCATCACGCCGGAGATCGCATTCGGACCCGGCAAGGCCGATCTGCTCGAAGGCATCCGCGACACCGGCTCGATCGCAGCTGCGGGCCGGCGCATGCGCATGAGCTACAAGCGCGCCTGGCAGCTTGTCGAGGAACTGAACCGGCTGTTCGATGCGCCGCTGGTCAGTGCGAGCAAGGGCGGCGTGCGCGGTGGCGGCGCCGAGTTGACGCGCGCCGGCGCCGACGTGCTCGCGCGCTATCGGCGCATGCAGGCCGACTGCAGCAAGGCGGTGCGGGCGGATCTGGTGGCGTTGCGCAGGCATCGGTCGTGACCAGCCTATGGGGCGTGATGGTGCGTGTCGCGATATAGTCTGACGGAAATATCGACCATTGTCGCTCCGGTCCCGCGCGCTGTCATATCGATAGGACGACGCGGAAGTTCCGCGTAGCCGCAGTGCCGATGACGATGCGGACATCGACACCAGCGGAGCGAACGATGCGTCACCAGAGACTTGCCGTGGCTCTTGCAATGGCCGGGTTTGCGGCATCCGCCAGCGCCTACGATGTGAACGACTGGCCCACGCACTACACGTTCGGTGACGGCACCGACATCGGCCTCATCGGTGTCTACCGCTATGACGTCAACGAATTCAGCGACGACCGCCGGCCGAACGGCAGCCACGCGTTCACGGACGCGCACACGAACCGGCGCAAGGAACTCGGTCTCACGCTGAAGAAGAAGGGTGTCTACGACGCGATCGTCGACTACGAATACCAGGGCAAGACCTGGCTCGACACCAATATCCGCGTGCAATCGAAGGCGTTCTTCGGCGAGGACTACGGCGCGTTCCGCTTCGGCTACTCGAAGACGCTGGTGTCATTCGAGGGCGTGACTTCGACCAAGGCGACCTCGTTCCTCGAACTCGCGCTGCCAGCGCAGGCGATCTACGAAGGCCGCCGCACCGGCATCGACTGGCAGTTCGAGCGCCCCGTGTACATCGCGAACGTCGGTTACTACTGCTGCAAGGACCTGCAGGGCGACAATCACGGCCGGACGCTGGCCGGCCGCATCGCCTGGACGCCGCGCAAGACCGACGACGACGTGATCCATCTCGGCGTCGCCGCCTCGCGCGAGGACCGCGACAGGTCGATCGACGGCCGCGGCATCGAGCACGCGCCGAGCGCACGCATCAGCACGCCGCCGGAAGCTGGACTGACGCCGGTGCGCCTCGTCGACAGCGGCACGCTCGCGAAGGCGGACCACATCGACCGCAGCGGCATCGAAGGCCTGTGGATCGACGGACCGTGGTCGGTGCAGGGCGAACTGCTGCGAGCGGATGTCTCACGCTTCGGCGGCAACCCGGACTTCAGCGCGCATGGCGGCTACGTGTTCGGCAGCTGGGTGCTGAGCGGCGAATCACGCCCGTACAGCGGCGGCAACATCAAACCGAAGGGACGTTGGGGCGCCTGGGAACTGCTGCTGCGCTACAGCGAACTCGACCTCAACGACGGCGCGATCCAGGGCGGCAGGGAACACGACTGGACGCTCGGCGCGAACTGGTACCTGACTGAGCACTTCAAGCTGCAGGCGAACGTCATCCGCGCGTGGAGCGACAAGGGCAATCTCTCGCTCGATCCGACGATCTTCGAGGCGAGGGCGCAGATTTATTTCTGATGTGTCGGTCAGGATGGCGCAAACCGCAAAGTCAAGGCAACGCGTAGGTTGGGCTGAGCGTAGCGATGCCCAACATCCGGTGCGAGACCTGTTGGGGTTCGCAAGCTCACCCCAACCTACCGTGCTGAGCACTTCAAGCTGCGGGCGAACGTCATCCGCGCGTCGAGCGACAAGGGCAATCTCTCGCTCGATCCGACGATCTTCGAGGCGCGCGCGCAGATCTATTTCTGATGTGTGATGCCAGGTGGCGTCTCACGAGGTGTAGGTTGGGCTGAGCGGAGCGATGCCCAACGTCGAACGCAGCAGTCGTTGGGGTTCGCGGGCTCACCCCAACCTACTTTGTTGAAGCGTGCGCGATGGCTGGTGCGTGATCGCGTAGGAAATCCGCGCGTCGTTCGCGCGGAACATCGTAGGGCCGCCGCGCTTTGTTAGCATGACGCGATGTCATCCTCCGCTTTGCATATCCTCCAGTCCGTCTTCGGCTACCCCGCATTCCGCGGCGAGCAGCAGGCGATCATCGAACACGTTGCCAGTGGCGGCGACGCGCTCGTCCTGATGCCGACCGGCGGCGGCAAGTCGCTGTGCTACCAGATTCCGGCGCTGTTGCGCGACGGTTGCGCGATCGTGGTGTCGCCGCTGATCGCGCTGATGCAGGATCAGGTCGATGCCTTGCGCCAGCTTGGCGTAGAGGCCGCGTTCCTCAATTCCAGTCTCGACGCGCAGGCGCAGCGCGAGGTCGAGCGGCGTTTCGCGGACGGCGCGTTGAAGCTGCTCTACGTCGCGCCGGAGCGGCTGCTGACCGAGCGCTGCCTCGACCTGATCGCGCGTACGCCGGTGTCGCTGTTCGCGATCGACGAGGCGCATTGCGTGTCGCAGTGGGGCCATGATTTCCGCCCCGAGTACCGCGCGCTCACGATCCTGCACGAGCGTTTCCCGGCGATCCCGCGCATCGCGCTGACCGCGACCGCGGATGCGCCAACGCGGCGCGAGATCGTAGAGCGGCTGGCGCTGGAATCCGCGCGCCAGTTCGTCGCGAGTTTCGACCGGCCGAACATCTGCTATCGCGTCGCCGAGAAGGACGACGCACGGCGCCAGCTCAAGGATTTCCTCGTCGCGCACAAGGGTGCGTCCGGCATCGTCTACTGCCTGTCGCGGCGCAAGGTCGAGGACACCGCGGACTGGCTGGTCGAGCAGGGCGTCGCCGCGCTGCCGTATCACGCCGGCATGGATGCGGCGATGCGTGCACGCAACCAGCAGAGATTCCTGCGCGAGGAAGGCTTCGTGATGGTCGCGACGATCGCGTTCGGCATGGGCATCGACAAGCCGGACGTGCGCTTCGTCGCGCACATGGACCTGCCCAAGAGCATGGAAGGCTATTACCAGGAAACCGGTCGCGCCGGCCGCGACGGGCTGCCGGCGGATGCGTGGCTTTGCTACGGGCTCGGCGATGTCGTGACGCTCGCGCAGTTCATCGCGCAGTCCGAGTCCGGCGAGGAGCGCAAGCGCGTGGAGCGGCGCAAGCTCGACGAATTGCTCGGCTATGCGGAGACGACCGCGTGCCGGCGTCAGCGCCTGCTCGCATATTTCGGCGAGACGCTGCCGAAACCGTGCGGCAACTGCGACAACTGCCTCGAGCCGCCCGAAACCTGGGACGCGAGCGTGGTCGCGCAGAAAGCCCTGTCCTGCGTGTACCGCACCGGCCAGCGCTACGGCGTCACGCACCTGACCGCGGTGTTGCGCGGTGAAGCGGACGATCGCATCCGCAGCCTGCGCCACGACGAACTCAGCACCTTCGGTGTCGGTGCCGACCTCGACAAGCAGCAGTGGCGCGGCGTGTTCCGCCAACTCGTCGCGACCGGCCTGCTCACGCCGGACGAGGAAGGCTATGGCACCTTGCGCCTGACCGCTTCCAGTCGTGACGTGCTGCGCGGCGAGAAGTCGGTGCTTTTGCGCCGCCAGGCCGACAGTGCCGGACGGCGTGCCAAGCGCCAGAAGGTGCGCACCGAACGCACGCGTGCAAGCCTCGATATCGCGCCGCACGAGGCCGCGTTGTGGGATGCGCTGCGCGACCTGCGCGCGCGCCTCGCGAAAGAGCAGGGCGTGCCGGCCTACGTGATCTTCCACGACGCGACACTTCTGTCGATGCTGCGCGAACGCCCACAGACCTTGTCAGCACTCGGCGCGATCAGTGGCGTCGGCGAGCGCAAGCTGGAGCGCTACGGCGAGGTGTTTCTCGGCGAATTGGCCGCGTCGGCCAACGTCTGATCGCGCGTTGCCGACCGTTCATGCGAATAAGAATGCCTTAAGGCTGGGCAGCTACGCTGGTCATCCCCCATCAGCGAGATCCATCATGAACAGCCGAATCATTACGAGTGGCGCATTCGTTCTTGTGCTTGCAGCGTCCGCGTTCGCGGGCCAGCCCCCGCAGGACCTGCACACACAGGCGAAGATCGCCGAAGCCGACGCCCGCGCGACCGCGTTGCAGAAGGTGCCGGATGGAACGATCGCGAGTTCGGAGCTGGAGAAGGAGCACGGCAAACTGATCTGGTCGTTCGATATCAAGCGTCCAAACTCGAAGGACATCACCGAGGTCCAGGTCGATGCAAAGACCGGCGCGATCGTCTCGACCCAAGTCGAGTCACCCGCCGATCAGGTGCGCGAGGCGGCTGCCGACGCGAAGCCGCATGTGCAACACTAGCGCGTCATTGTCTTGACGAAAGATCGCACAAGGCGCACGAGAGCCGCGCCGACACGGGTCCGGGCGGGTTGCATCGAACACCGAATCGGCCCGCTAGGACCGCGGCAATCGGCGCGATCCAATCCTGCAGCGGACCGCCGAATGCGCGTTGCGTGGTTTCAGCGCACGCACAAACCGCTAGACTTGGCGCTGGCCGATGCGATCCGGCCATCGATTGGATCGCACCACCGACGTGACGTATGGGCACCACCACCCCACATCCGAGCGGTTCCACGCCGCTCGGCGCCGCCCATCGAACGTATCGGCACTTGCGATACCCGTCGATTGCGTGCGCGCTTGCCGCGCTCCTCGGCGGCTGCGCGATGGTGCAGCTGCCGCGTCTCGCCGACGACACGCCGCCTGCGTGGCAGAACACGTCCGCGAGCGAGGCGAAGGCGCCGGCTCCGGATCTGCGCGGCTGGTGGAAGGCGTTCAACGATCCGGAACTCGATCGCCTGGTCGACCAAGCGCTTTCGGGCAACCTCACGATCGCCCAGGCCGCGCTGCGCATCGACGCGGCACGCACGCTGGCCGATCACCGCTATGCGGGATTCCTGCCGCAGTTCGGCGTGCATACGCTCAATGAGCCGGCGCCGGACAGCAGCGCCAGCTATTTCCAGATGGGTTTCGATACGAAGTGGGAGCTTGGCCTGTTCGGCCGCTCCACAGGCCACTCGCGCGTTGTCGCGGGTGATCTCGGCATTGCCGAATCGGATAGGCAGGCGGCACGGGTCAGCGTGGTCGCCGAAGTCGCGCGCAGCTACGTGGAGCTGCGCGGCGCACAGCGACGCCAGGGTCTGCTGGAACAACTTGCCGCCGATGCCAGGGACAAGGTGGGGCTGACCGAGACGCGTGTCCGCCTGCGCCTCGCGTCGGCGAACGATCTCGCGCGTGCGCGAGTGGAGCAGGCATCCGCGGAAGCTGCGCTTTACGAGCCGCGGCTCGCCGTCGTGCAGAGCCGGCAGAAGCTCGGCGTGCTGCTTGGAAAAATCGAACCGGACGCCGCCTTGGTCGGTGCCGGCACGCAGCCCGAACTCGGCGACCTGCGCATCGCCTCCGCGCCGGCCGACCTGCTGCGCACGCGGCCGGAGATCCGGCGCGCCGAGAGCGAAGTGCTGAAGGCCGCCGGCGAACTCGGCCTCGCGCGCGCCGAGCTGTATCCGCGCCTCGGCCTCGGTGGTTCGTTGACCTACTCGGCGCGCGTGATCGGCCGTACGCGTCTTTCGGATGCGGATGGCATCGTGACTTTCGGTCCGGCCATCGATATACCGCTGTTCGATTGGGGTGCGCGAAAGGCGGCCGCCGACGCACGCGATGCGGAACTCTCTGCCAGTGTGCTCACGTATCGCCAAGCCGTACTGGAAGGTATCGCCGAGGCGGAAACCGCGATGGCGGCGCTGGAACGGCAGCGCGAGCGCATCGCTGCGCTCGGCCGCGGCCTCGCCGGCGTTGAACATGCCGCGGCCACGACCGGCACACTGCGCCGGCTCGGCCTCGCCGACGGCTTCGACCGCGTCACCTCGACCGCCGCGCTGGTGCAGGCGCGGCTCGAGATCGCGCAGGCCGAGCAGGAGCGCAATATCGCGTTCATCGCGCTGTACAAGGCGCTGGGTGGCGCCCCGCTGCCGCACGCGGAGCCCGCGGACTGATGGTGCCGCTCGCCCGCAAGACCCTGGTCTACGAATGGCGTCGCTTCCTGCCGTCGGCGCTCGCGGTCGCGTTCTCCGGCCTGCTGCTGCTGGTGCAGGCGGCCCTGGTGTTCGGCATCTTCAACAGCGCGGCGGTCTACATCAAGAAATCCGGCGGTGATCTCTGGCTCGGTTATCCGGGCACGCAGAGCATCGAACTCGGTCGGCCGATTCCGCGCGAAGCGGAAATCCGTGCGCTGATGGACCCCGAGGTCGTGCGGGTGGAACCGTTCAACTGGATCGACGGTGACTGGCGCGGCCCGGCCGACAAGGGCGGTGTGTCGGTGTTCGTCTCCGGCGTCGACACGCGCGCCGACGGCATGATGTTCGGCGACGTGCTGACGCCGGCGTTGCGTGCGAAGCTGGACGAGCCCGACGGGGTCATCGTCGACAGGGCCGACCTGACCAAACTTGGCCTTAACGTCGGTGATCAGGCGGTCATCAACGGTCATCGTGTCCGCATCGTCGGTGTTGGCAACGGTCTGCGCGCGCTCGGTGGCGTCAACATCGTGACCTCGCTGGCGACTTCGCACCGGCTCGACAGCAATGGCAGCGGCGAAGTCGCGTATTACCTTGTCAAGCTGCGCGATCCAGATCAAGCCAATCAAGTGCGTGCGCGGCTGCAGGCCGGCGCACAGCGTTTCGAGGTCTGGACGCGTACGGCGTTCGCGCGGCGCGCGGTGACCTACTGGATGTTGGAGACCGGCGCCGGTGTCGGCGTGCTGTTCCTGGCCGTGGTCGTGTTCCTGGTCGGCGCGGTCATCACCAGCCAGACCCTGATGGGAGCGGTCGCCGGCTCGATTCGCGAGTACGCCACATTGCACGCGCTCGGCGTCGGCTTCGGCGCACTGCGCCACGTCGTGCTGAAGCAGGCCGCCTGGGTCGGCGCATTCGGTCTCGTCGTCGGCGGGCTGGTGACCGCGCTGGTGGTCGCGATCGCACGTCATCGCGACGTGCCGGTGCAGCTCGATCTGGTCACGGTCGCGGTCTGCGCAGTGCTGGTCATGGGCATCGCGCTGGTATCCGGCCTGATGGCGGTGCGCGCGCTGCGCCATGCCGATCCCGCGCTGCTGCTCCGGTGACCGTCGCATGAGCGCGCTGATCGCCGATTCCCTGTGCAAGTCCTTCATCACCGGCGCGGTGCGCACCGACGTGCTGCGCGGGCTGTCGGTGACGGTCGAGGCCGGCGAACTGACCCTGGTCTCCGGTCCCTCCGGCTGCGGCAAGAGCACGCTGCTCGCGATTCTCAGCGGGCTGCTGCGCCCTGACGGCGGGCGCACATCCGCGCTCGGGCAGGATCTGGGCCGGCTGAAGGCGCGCGAGCTGGAGCACTTCCGCCTGCGGCACACAGGATTCGTGTTCCAGGGATTCAACCTGTTTCCGGCGCTGAATGCGCTCGAGCAGGTCGCGCTGCCGCTCGGCTATCTCGGCGTCGGCAATTCGGCGGCGCGTTCGCGCGCACGCGCCGCGCTCGAGGAGGTCGGCCTCGCCAGCCGCATGACGCTGCGTCCGGCCGAGCTTTCCGGCGGCGAGAAGCAGCGTGTCGCGATCGCGCGCGCGCTGGCCAAGGAACCCCAGCTATTGTTCGCCGACGAGCCGACCAGCGCACTCGATGCCGCGAACGGCCAGATCGTGATCGACACGCTGCACAAGATCGCACGCACACACGGTGCGACCGTGCTCTGCGTCAGCCACGACCAGCGCCTGATCGCGCACGCCGATCGCGTGTTGGCGATGGAGGATGGCAAGATACTGTCGGACCGGCGGCTGCGGTCCGCACCCAACGAGGATGCCTTGCGATGACCCGTGCGCTTGCACGATCGATTTCCTTCGCCGTGACGCTGGCGCTCGCCAGCGCACTCGCCGCGTGTTCGGATGACAGCGGCAGCGCGAAGTCCGGCGCAGCGCCGGCGCAAAGCCCGTATCTCGCGATGGCCCGCGGCCAGGTCGATGTCGAAGGCGGCCTGATCCGCATCGTCGCGCCACGTGACGGACGCATCGACGCGGTCAAGGTCGAGGATGGCGACAGCGTGAAGCAGGGCGACGTGCTTGCGTTGCTCGATCAGCGCCAGGCGCGGATCACCGTCGGCGTCGCCGAGGCAGGCCTCGGCCAGGCCGTTGCACAAGTCGACGTATTGAAGACGAAGGTCACGCCCGCCGAGGTGCAGGTCAAGCGGCTCGGCGAGGCCGCCGACGCGGGTGCCGCGACCGGTCAGTCGGCCGATGACGCGTCCGCGGCGCTGGCATCGCTGAAGGCCGAGACGGTCGCGGCCGAGGCCGCGGTCAAGGTCGCGCGCCAGCACGTCGATCAAGCGCGTGCCGAGCTGGAGGCGCGCGCGATCAGGGCACCTTCAGCCGGACGCATCGTGCAGCGCTCCGTGCATGTGGGCGACGCGGTTTCTACGCAATCGGCCACGGAACTGTTCCAACTGCTGCCGGATCGGCCGCGCATCGTCCGGGCCGAACTCAACGAGGCCTATGTCGACCTGGTCAAGCCCGGCATGCAGGCCGAGGTCGTGCGCGATTCGGATCAGGGCAAGGCCTGGCCGGCCCGCGTGCTGCGCGTCGGCGAGGTGTTTGGCCCGAGCCGCCTGACCGATGACCCGGTCGAGCGTGCCGGCGCGCACGATGTTGAATGCGTGTTGCTGCTCGAAGGGGTCGATTTCCGCATCGGCCAGCGCGTGCTGGTGCGGTTCAAGCGCTGAGCACGGTCCACAGCGGAGTCCGGGACGGGCGCGAAAGCCGGCCGAAAGACGGGGCCGGCTAACCTGTGTCCTGAGACAACCCCGCCGCGGGGTTTTCAGGAACCTCACTTGTCCAACTGGACCATTCTTTGCGACTTCGACGGCACCGTGTCGGTCGAGGACATCACCGATTCCCTGCTTGAGCGCTTCGGCCGACCCGGCTGGCAGGCGATCGAACAGGCCTGGCGGCGCGGCGAGATCGGCTCGCACGACTGCATGGCCCAGCAGGTCGCACTGCTTGAGGCGACGCGTGCGGAAATGGACGCGCATCTCGACGACATGTCGATCGATCGCGCATTCCCGTATTTCGCCGCCGCTGCCCGCGATTCCGGCATGCCTCTGGCGATCGTCAGCGACGGTCTCGACTACGCGATCCGGCGCATCCTCGGCAATTACGAACTCGGCGACCTGCCGATCGTCGCGAACCGCCTCGATGCGGTCGGCGAGAACGGCTGGCAGCTCGATTTTCCGTATGGCAAGGCCGGCTGCCGCAGCGGCAACTGCAAGTGCTCCTGCGCGAGCAGCGCGAAGGCCGCACGCAAGCGCGTGCTGCTGATCGGCGATGGCAATTCGGATTTCTGCGTCGCCGGTGAAGTCGACCTGGTGTTCGCCAAGCACCGCCTGATCGAGCATTGCCGGTCGGCCGGCATCCCGTACGTGCCGATCACCGGCTTCGCCGACGCGCTCGACCTGCTGCCGACGCTGCTCGCCGGCGAGCTCGCGGCGCACGGCCATGAAACGGCGCTCGCGCCGTCGCTGCAGGCGGCCTGACGTCAGGAGCCTGCCGGACTTGAGTTGGCCGGGCTGCAGAGCCTCGACCCCTCAAGTCCAACAGGCTCCTAAGCTTGTCGGCACCGGCGCTTTCGTCGCCGGTGCTCCCCGCCGAATTCCCGATCCCGCGCCCGCGCGCGGTCGATCCGCCCTTTGGAGTCGCATCCTTGAACATCGACAGCTCGAAGAACCCTCCGGCCGCCACGGACGCCCGACTCGTCGCCGGCCTCGACACAGCCCGTAGCGCCGACTTGTTCGACGCCGCCTGCAAGCTCATCCCGGGCGGCGTCAACAGCACCGCGCGCGCGACCTGGTCGGGATGGTCGCCGTATCCCTTGTTCGTCGAGAGCGGGCAGGGCTCGCGCCTGCGCGACGTGGACGGCAACGAATACATCGACTACCTGCTCGGCCTCGGCCCGATGATCTTCGGCCACCGACCGGCTCGCGTGACGCAGGCCGTGGTCGATTTCATTCAGAGCCGCGGCACCGTGTTCGCGCTGCCGACGGCCGATGAGGCGCGCCTCGCACAGAAGATCATCGACGCCGTGCCGAGCGTCGAGCAGGTACGCCTGTGCAACACCGGCACCGAGGCGGTGCTGTATGCGACGCGCCTCGCGCGCGCCTTCACCAAGCGCAACAAGATCATCCGCTTCGAGGGCATGTACCACGGCTTCTCGGACGGGGTGTACTGGAGCAAGCATCCGTCGATCGACAAGGCCGGCCCGGACGATCGCCCGATTCCCGTGCCGCAGGGCCCGGGCATGCCGAAGGGCGTGGAAGAGAACCTCATCATCCTGCCGTGGAACGATGCGCAGGTGCTGGCCGACGTGATCGCCCGCGAGGGCGACAGCATCGCGGCCGTGCTCACCGAGCCGGTGATGTGCAACACCGGCTGCATCCTGCCGAAGCCCGGCTATCTCGAAGCGATGCGCGAACTCACACAGAAGCACGGCATCGTGCTGATCTTCGACGAGGTCATCACCGGCTTCCGCCTCGGCCTTGCGGGGGCGCAGGGTCGCCTTGGCATCCGTCCGGACCTGTCCGTGTTCGCCAAGGGCATCGGCGGCGGATTCCCGGTCGCGGCGATGGGCGGGCGGGCCGACATCATGGCCCTGGTCGCCAACGGCACGGTGTCGATGGCCGGCACCTACAGCGCCAACGGCATCGCGATCTCGGCGGCGAACGCGGCGCTCGATGAACTGGCGACGCCGGGTCTGTACGCAAAGCTCGATGCGGTTTCCGACGAGTTGCGCCTCGGCCTCGCCAAGGTTCTGCGCGATGCGGGGCTGCCGGCGTATGTCGTCGGCATCGGCCCGCTGATGCAGGTGTGGTTCGCGAAAGAAGAGATCCACAACTATCGCGACGCCGAGCGCCATGCCGATCAGGAGATCTTCCGCCGCTGGTGGCAAGGCATGCTCAGCAAGGGCGTACTGTTCCATCCGGGCGCCTACGAGAACCTGTTCGTCTCGACCGCGCACACGCACGCAGACGTGGCGGCCACGCTCGATGCCGCAAGGCACGTGGCGGCGGATCTCGCGCGCACGCTTTGAGCACCGGGTCTTCTCGCCGAATGGCGAGATCATCGCGGCGGATGGCTTCGCCGCGAACCCAGAAACTGCTCGACCCGTTGCAGGCCAAGGTGAAGAAAGCGTAATCGCTGTCTTCACGCGACACGCAAAACGGCCGCCTTGGGGCGGCCGTTTTTTTGTGCCCATCTGATGGCAGGCGATCACAGCTGGGGAACATCTGGCAATTCGTCGTCGTGAACGCCGGGGCTCATTGTCTCTGCAACGGCCATCAGCTAAGGACCTCTGAAGCCGTCATCCCGGCGAAAGCCGGGATCCAGCTCTACGGCAACTCGTTGAAAAACTGGATTCCGGCCTTCGCCGGAATGACGAACTCTGACTTGTTCAGGCCTTCCCTAAGCCGATGTTTGCTTTGGCTTCCTGCTCATGCAGTCCGCCTTGCTTAGCTTCGCTATGGGGAGCTGGATGACAAGGTGGATTTGTTCAAACCTTCCATAACCAGAATTTGATACGTGATTCCGCTGAATATCGAACACTGCGCGCGACTGGCAATCTGTCTCATGGATAGGAGTGTGGTGCATGCGTCATGCTGTTCTCGTTTGCGTGCTGGCTTTGTCCGCGCCGCCGTCCTTGTTTGCGCAGGATGCCGCATCGGAGTCATCAGCCATCGCCAGCGTCACGCAACTCGATACCCTCGTCGTCAGCGGCGTGCAACCGGGGCCTGGCATGTGGAAGGTATCGAAGGGCGATCACGTGTTGTGGGTGCTCGGCACGCTGTCGCCGCTGCCGAAGAAGATCGAGTGGCAGGCGCACGAGGTCGAGGCGGCCATCGCGCAATCGCAAGAGGTACTGGCTTCGCCCGAAGTCGCGGTCAGCGCCAACGTGGGGTTTTTCGGCCAGTTGGCCCTGCTGCCTTCGTTGATCGGCATACGCAAGAATCCCGATGACGCGAGCCTCGAACAGGTGGTTCCGCCCGAGCTGTACGCGCGCTGGAGCGTGCTCAAGGGCAAGTACATCGGTCGCAGCAACAAGGTCGAGAAGTGGCGGCCGATCTTCGCCGCGCTCGAGCTGTACGAGGCGGCGCTTGAAAAGGCCGGTCTCGCCGATTCAGGCATCGTGCAGAAGAAGGTCAAGGCTGCGGCGAAACGTGCCCACGTCGTGACGACCACGCCGCGTGTCGAACTCGTGATCGATGAACCCAAGGCGACGCTCAAGGAGTTCAAGAGCACGCCGCTGAACGACCTCGACTGCTTCCGCAAGACACTCGACCGGATCGACACCGATCTCGGCACGATGACCGCACGCGCGAACGCCTGGGCGACCGGTGATCTGGATGCATTGCGCAAGCTGCCCTACACGGACCAGATGACCGCGTGCCGGGCCGCGATCACCGAAGCGAACCTCGCGCGCAAGCGAGGGATGACCGACGTGGATACGCGCATCGAGAAGGCCTGGCTCGACGCGGCAAGCGCCGCGCTGGTGAAGAATCAGGTGACGTTCGCGATGTTGCCGATCAGGCATCTGCTCGCTGCCGACGGTTACCTGTCCAGGCTGCGCACGCAGGGTTACGCGGTCGAGGAGCCGGGCGCGTTAGTGGAAGACGGCGCAGAAACACAGTCCGGCACCCGGTAGCTGCGATCGAGCCGGCTCCACACCGCGCACGCACCAACCCAATCCTCCCAAATGGAAAGGTCCGCGTATCGCGGGCCTTTCCGTAACCGCGCGCCGACCGTATTCGTCAGCGATCCCATCGCCCATGGCAGTAGCGCCAACGTTCACCGTCACGGTCCCAGCGCGAGGGCGAGTATTGGTAGCCACCGCGTTCACGCATCCAGTAACCGCGATGCCAGACGTAGCGATGATGACTCCAGCGCCAGTCGCCCGGGACCCAGACATAGCCGACCCGCGGCGGGGGCAATGTTTCGACGCGCAAGGGCAGTGGCGGGGCGGTCGCGTAGATGTTGATCGCCACGCGCGCCTCGGCCCGGCGCGCTGTTCAGGGCGCACGCGCCGACCACAGCCAGCGTGGCAACCAGCAGCAAGCTTTTGGGATTTCGCATGATGGCCTCCGTGGGCACGCCCGGCTGGGGCGCTTGATCCGGAGTCAAGCTAGCGGCACGGCTATGAACAGCGCCCGAGCAGGACCGCACGGGCCCGCATGGCGCCCTGCGGCTCATTGTGCTGCCATCCTGTTCGTTTCCCCCCTCTCGCGCATTCATACCGCCACATCGTTGCCAGTGATGAGGGAGGAAACCCATGTTCGCGTTCCGTTCGAAGCTCATGCTCGGCCTGCTGCTGGTCGCGTTGTGGACCATCCAGCCGGCGCACGCCAACACGGTCACCTGCGTCGCCAGCTCGGCGTCGCTCAACCTCGCGCTCGCCAACGTGGAGGTTGCCTCCGGCACCACGTATATCGAGCTCGTGCAGGGCACCTACGACGTCAGCTCGACGCTGCTGACGAATACGACCGTCAGCTACAACTCGCTGCAATTGCTCGGCGGCTACACCGATAGCAACTGCTCGGCACGCGTGGTGAATGGGGAAAACACCGTCATCGACGGCGCCAATCTCTACACTGCCATGATCGCCATGAACGCGGGCGCGACCCTGGTCGTAGAGGGATTGCGCTTCCAGAACTTTCCTGGCTCAGGATCGGGCGTGCAGATCGGCAACCGCGGCTACACCGAGATCCGGTTCAATCATTTCTACAAGACGGGCCTGACCATCAGCGATCAGCCCACCCCGGGGTACCAGAGAGTCTCGGTAGACAACAACCTGGTGGACGAGTCCCTGCCGGGCCAGGATGGCTTGCATATCGGCGCGAACAACAGCGATACCGTGACCCTCACCGGCAACACGATCGGCTACGCGGCCAATCGTAGTCTCTACCTGTGCATGAATTCCAACATCGCGAAGCTGGCCAACAACATCGTCTGGGGCAGTTACGGCGGTACCGACATCCGCATCGGTTGCGACATTGGTGGTTCGATGCTCGCAACGTTTGATGACAACACCTACGGCACGCTCGACGGTGCCGAGGCGAGCGGCAGTTCCGGCACTTTGAAAAGCAATCCGCTGTTCATCGGCAGTGGAAACTACCGACTGCAAACCGCACCAACCATTTCGCCCTCGATCAACAGCGGCGACAACAGCGCGCCGAACATCACCGGCACCGATCTCGACGGCAATCCGCGCGTCGTTGGCTCGGCGGTGGATCGCGGCGCGTACGAATCGTCCTACGACGACACCACCGGCAACACGATCGTGGTCACCAACGCCAACGACAGCGGGCCCGGCTCGCTGCGCGACGCGATCACGCAGGCGAACGCGGTCAATGTGTTCCATTACATCAATTTCAATATCCCCGGAAGCTGTCCGCAGTTCATCAACTTGGCCAGTGCGCTGCCGACGATCAAGTACGGCATGCGTATCGACGGCTACAGCCAGCCGGGCACGCACGCAAACACGGCGGCCATCAACGACAACGCCGTGCGTTGCGTCGTGCTCGACGGCGGCGGAACAATCAGCGTCGGTTTGAACCCCGTGTTCAGCAATGCGAACTCGCAGTTCTGGGTGCAGGGTCTGATCTTCGCCGGGTTTCACGATACCGGCGGCAACTGTGGCGGCAGCGCGCTCAGCCTGAATTTTGCCGGCAGCGGGGCGCTGGTCTGGGGCAACCAGTTTGGCGGCCAAACCACCGCCAACAACTTCCAAGTCAACGATATCGACATCGTCGGCGGCACCAACGCCAGCATCGGCGGGAGCGCCCCGGCACAGCGCAACATCATCACGGGTGCAGTCTGCACCCCCAGCAGCTCCACCGGCCACAATGGTTTCGGGATAACCGCCCCGTATGGCTTTTTCAGCAATGCGACCGGCATGTCGATCGTCGGCAATATCATCGGTGCTATCGCCGATGAGACCGCCCCCTTCGGACGTGATGTGAACGATATCGATATTTACCTCGAAACCAGCGGAAATACGATCAGCAACAATGTGATCGTCGATGCACTTTCCGGTTCCGGCGTTTATCTTAACGGGGCACAGGCGACCGGCAATACGATTGATCACAACCTGATCGGCGTCACCGAATCGTCTTGCGTGACGTATCCCTTTCCTCTTTGCTTTGGAGGTACTGCGGCGCCCAACAGCAATGGCATTTATTTGCAGGGCCCCGCATCCGGCAACACCATTGCCTCCAATACCATCTGGAACAACGCCTTCGCGGGTATCCGGATGGCCAGCAGTAGCAGTGTCGCCAGTTATCCTCAGCGCAACACGATCTCCGGCAACAGCTTCCACAACAATGCTCCCAATAACAACATGGGTTACAGCATGTACGGGAACCCGGAATACATCCAGAACGATGCCGATGCCAACGTGCAGGCGACGTCGAACCGCGGCCTGAATCACCCGGTCATCACCAGTGCGATCGGCGGAACCACCTCGGGCGTGGTCACCGGTACGCTGCAATCGACCAATGCCATCTACAACATCGAGGTGTTTTCATCCCTGCAAAACGATAGCAACGGCTACGGCGAGGGCCAAGGCCAAGTCTTCCATACCGCGCAGGGGACCTCGATTACCAATTCGCCGAGCGGCAACAACGGCAGCGTCTCGTTCAGTATCCCGTTCAATGTTGAACCGGGTGGCAGTCTCGCCGGCCGCCTTATCTCCCTGACCGCAACCGATGCCGCGGGCAACACTTCGCAGTTCTCGGGATACATGCCCTACACCTGCGACGTGATCTTCAAGTATGGCTTCGATAGCGCGACTGCCGAGAAGTGTCCGTGAGCGAACGTGTTCGTTTACCGAAACCTGCATGCAGGGGAGGTGTGTCCGTGAAGATGCGCGCACGGATCGCAAGCGTTGTCCTGTTTCTCGCTGGCGCGTCGCTGGCGCAGGCCACGACCTTCACCGTCACCAGCGCGGCGGACACGGATGGCACCAGCTGCGGAGCGACTTGCACGCTTCGCCAGGCGATCAATGCCTCGAACGCGGCTGGCGGCGCGAACACCATCAACTTCAATATTCCCGGCACTGGTCCGTTCACGATCGCGGTGGCAAGCCAGCTGCCATCCATCAACACCCGTGGCACCCTAACCAGCCTGATCATCGGCGGCTACAGCCAGCCGGCAGCGTGATGAACACGAATACACCGGATGCCGGCGCACTGAATACCAAGCTGATGATCGAACTCGTTGGTGCGGACACGGGCTTCAGCATCAACGGATTCACGTACGCCCGTTGCGGCGCGCCAACCATAGCGATCACGGTGCAGGGTGTGGCCATGCACGGGTTCAGCGACGCGATTGTCGGCGGGGGGTTGTCGACCCCGAAGGCGCAGATCAACATCTACGGCTGCTTTCTCGGAACGAAGATCGACGGTACTTCCTTGCCCACGCTCGGCAATACCGGGGCCGCGATCCGCGTCGACAACGACAATGTGCAGATCGGCGGCATCCAGCCGTGGCAGCGCAATTTGCTGTCGGGCAACAGCACCGGAGTGCTGGCTGGCAGCCCCAACTCTACCGTCATCGTCGAAGGCAACCTGATCGGCACGGACGCGACCGGCGCGCTCGCGATTCCAAACGGCACCAACAGCAATTGGCCCGGTCTCCTTTTGAATGCGAATTTCCCGGGCTTGCGCATCGGCTGCACCGGCGCTGGTTGCACCGCGCCGGGCCATCCCTCGCGCAACGTGATCTCAGGCAACCACAACGTCGGACTCGGCATCTGGGACGGACCCGCTCAAGGCACCGGCGGCATCCAGATAAAAGGCAATTACATCGGCACCGACTGGAGCGGCACCCAACCGCTGCCGAATGGCGATGCCGTCGGCGGTTGCCCGACCTACTGCGCTGGCATCCAACTCACGGGCAGTTCGAGTGTCGCCACGCCGGCGTCGATCATCGGCGGTTCCAACCCCGGCGAAGCGAATCTGATCGCGTTCAACAACGGCGCCGGCATCATTTCCAGTCCGCAATACAACGCAAACGGCGCCATCGGCGCGAGCTTCGACAGCATCATCTTCAACAACGGCTTCGACGGTTGTCCGGTTTTGTTTTAGAGAACCGGGAGTCAGCAACCGGGAGCATGTTTCATAACCGTCGTGCCTATCGTCATCTGCGGCCGGGCTGGAACACCGGCGATATCCGGAGATCCATCATGAAGCAATTGTCGGGAGAGTCCATCATGAAGCCATTGCGGGCGCTGATATACAGCGTTGTCGCGTTGTCATGCCTGCTTTCCGGTATCGCTTCGGCGCAGGTCGTTACGGAATTCAGTACCGGCAGCGCTGGCTCGAACAACGGGAGCAATACGTCCATCACGACGGGGCCGGACGGCAATCTGTGGTTCACGGAAGTCAACAACAGCGCGATCGGACGGATCACACCGACCGGCACAGTGACATTTTTCACCGCCGGAATCACTCAAGGCACGCCGGTCGGCATCGCGAAAGGACCGGACGGCAATCTGTGGTTCACCGAAAACCTCACGAGCATAGGGCGCATCACTCCAACCGGCACGGTAACCCAATTTCCCGTAGCCAACCCGAACGCGCGCGTGAACGCCATCACTGCGGGACCGGACGGCAATCTGTGGTTCACGGAAGACTCTCCGACGGGGCCGGGAAAGATTGGGCGGATCACGCCGACCGGCACGCTGACCGAGTTCAGCGCCGGCAGCAACTTCACCAGCTCCAACGGTGCGAATTATCCCGGCATCACCACGGGTCCCGACGGCAATCTGTGGTACACCGAAGTGAGAACCAGCTCAATCGGCCGCATCACGCCGACCGGAGCCGTCACCGAGTTCGGCAGCGGAATCAGCGGCTTTCCCCACGGCATTACCGCAGGACCGGACGGCAATCTGTGGTTCACGGAAGACGGTTCACAAGGGCAGATCGGACGCATCACGCCAACGGGTACCGTCACCGAATTCGCCATCGTATCGTCCGCGACGGTAATCCCGGCAGGCATCACGACGGGACCGGATGGCAATCTGTGGTTCGCCAACGGGGCCAGCTTTCAAGGCGGAGTCGGGCGCATCACGCCGACCGGTACGGTGACCCTGTTCACCGCCGGGATCACGTCCAGTTCCAACCCGCTGGGCATCACCGCTGGCCCCGATGGCAACCTGTGGTTCACGGAAAGTGCACCGAACGTCAACAAGGTCGGCCGGATCACCACCGGAGATCTGATTTTCGCAAACGGCTTCGACTGATACGAAGCCACGGACAGCCGCGCGCGGTGACTGCGCGCGACGGTTTCGATAGTTGTCCAGTTCTGTTCTTGAGAATCGGGTGGCCCTCAACCGGGAGCCATCCGGGTGATCCAGGGTCATCGGAGCGGTAGATAACGAATCCGGGTTTCACTTCTTTCTTTGCATGGGAGCGGGACATGATGAAGCAGCACCGTTTTTCGGCTTGGTTGGCTGGTTTTTTTGCACTGGCATTCGGCATGGGGGTATCGACTTCAGCGTTCGCGATGGCGTACTCCTACAGCTCACCGAACTACGCGTCGGCGGGAATCTCGGGAAACGGCACGCCCCCCGTTTACACGACCGCGATGCACATCGCCGGTTCGATCGCCACGGCCAGCCCGCTACCGGCCAATATGCCGCTGACCGAAATCGGCCCGTCGGGTTCCAATCTGATCCAAACCTTTAGTTTTAACGATGGCTTGCACAGTTACACACTGGCAAACACCAGACTAATGAACTTTGATATAGCTGCGGACTCGGCAGGCAATATCTCGACCTTCTCGATGACGATGCTGTCGCCCCTGCCGCCGAACACCATCGGGCAAAAAATGAACGGGGTACTTCTAAACGCCGGCGCAGGACTCGCCGAAGCTATCTCCGGTGGTGTGTGCTCGGTTGTGAACGGTACCGGGCAGTGCACTGCTTTGGGTGCCGTCAATAACACCGACAGCCTTGCGCTCATAGGGGCACCCATAGGGACATTTACCACCTCGGCATCGCCGCCGGCCGGCACCCTGACCGCGGTACCGAACCCGGCGCAGCAGGGCCAAGCGGTCGTATTGACCGCGACCACCGGCAGTACCTTGCCGGGTACGGTGACGTTTTCCGATGGCACGACCGTCCTCTGCAACACCGTTCCCCTGGTGAGCGGCACCGCGACGTGCAGCACGAGCAGCCTGAGCGTGGGGTCGCATACCATCACGGGCCTCTTTGCAGTGGGCGGCATTGCTGTCATCACGTTCAGCGTCACAGCGACAG
Organism: Dokdonella soli; assembly: GCF_039523175.1. Lineage (NCBI taxonomy): Bacteria > Pseudomonadati > Pseudomonadota > Gammaproteobacteria > Lysobacterales > Rhodanobacteraceae > Dokdonella > Dokdonella soli. The sequence goes on along the minus strand of NZ_BAAAEU010000025.1, from coordinate 176,976 downwards.
TGACGATCGCAGCCATTCCGCCGCCAACGCCAGCCCCGACATTGGGAGCATGGGCGCTGATCGCGCTCGCTGCGTTCACGATGCTGATGGCGTTGGTCTGGCAACGCAGAGGCATGCGTCGATAGGCCAGGGATGAAGCGCACGGGATCGGACACGCAAGTGCTTGATCGGCGGTTCTGATGGGTACCGAAGTTCAGACAAGGGGATGCTTGTCCCTTCTCCCTCCGGGAGACAAATCGGCGGGAATACCGATTTGCACGGCGAAGCCGCCCGAAGGGAGAGCCACAAGGATGTAGCGAATGAACGTGGCGCAAAGCGCCGGATGAGGGTTCGGGACGAGCCCGGCGCGCCCCGTTCGCGCCGAACCCTCACCCCAATCCCTCTCCTGCAGGGAGAGCGGCTCAACAATGATTCGACGTCGTCAGGTCGGCGCAAGCGAGTCCGCACATGCTCCGGACTCACTGACTCGATAAACCAGGAAGGGGGTTTTTCGAGGTTCCTGACAAGTACCGGGACTGCACCCCGCCGCTGAAGTGGCCCGCTTGTCCGCTGATTTGCGTCTGCAGGAAGTTGCAGCGATGTTGCTTCTGTTCGATTCGCCCTTGCGCCGCATTTGGGTAGGTGCGAACCCTCTTGCCCGAAGACCGCCCATGTTCAGCTTCACTCGACAACACCTGACGCTCGCGCAGATGGCTTCGGACATGCCGGGAAATGTCCGTGATCAGCCCGGGAGCATGTGCATGAAACCTTCGATCCAGTCCGTATTGTCCGCGGCCCGGCGCAAACCGCTGGCGGCATGCTTCGCCGCTCTGTTCGCGCTGGCAGCACCGGAAGCGATCGCCGCGAACACCTGGACGGTGACGACCTGCGCCGACAGCGGTCCGGGCAGCTTGCGCGCGGTCATCGCCACGCCGACCACGCTGTCCGGCGATACGGTCGACCTGTCCACCCTGTCGTGCAGCACGATCAGCCTGACCACGGGCGCGATCACGATCACCCAGAACAGCCTGAACATTCAGGGTCCGAGCCGACACGAGGTGATCACCGGCTACTACAACGGTGTCACGGAGAACGATCGCATTTTCAAGCACACCGGCACCGGCACGCTGACCCTGCAATATCTCAACTTCATGTACGCGAACTTCGCCCCTGCCTCCGGCGATGCAAGCGGGGGCTGCATCTATTCCAAGGGCAACGTGTTTCTCATGGACTCGCTGGTGTTTTCCTGCGCGACCAAGACCTCGGGCAATGCCATCGCACGAGGAGGCGGTATATATACCCTCGGCAAGCTGACCACGAAGTACAGCCAGATCAGCGGGAACACGGCGACCGGTTATTTGTCAGGCGGCGGCGGTGCTTTTGTAGGCCACACGTTCAGGGCGGAGCACAGCACGATCAATGGCAATAGAGCTGCCGGTAGTCACGGCGTCGGCGGTGGGATAGAAGTTGGCTACGGCGCCAACATCATCAACTCCACCATATCCGGAAACATCGCGTCCCAGGAAGACGGAGGCATGTACGTAGGAGGGGATGCAACTACGGATACCTTGCAAATCAACAGCAGCACCATTTCCGGCAATGTCGCGCAAACCGGCCGGATCGGCGGTGTAGGGACGACGCTTCCGACAACCGTGCAGAACAGCACGATCGCGTTCAATACGGCAGCTACCACACATTTTTCTGGCAGTACGGATTACCGCGCGCCCGGCCTTGCAGTGCTCAATTCCTATAGCGCGACATCGCTCGCCGTGAATCTGCAGAGTTCGATCCTGTCGAACAACACCTATGGCACGATCGAGGGCGATTTCAGCGCAGTGGTCCACACCGGCCACACGGTCACGATTACCAGCGCCAACAGCCTGATACGTGCCTCGCTGGGGCCGCAGCATCCCGCCACGGTCACCACGAGCTGTCCATTGCTCGGCCCATTGCGTGCCAACGGCGGACCGACTCAGACGCATGCGCTCATGAGCCGAAGTCCGGCGATCGACGCCGGCAACAACGCTGCGGGGCTGACGGGTGATCAGCGCGGAACGGCCTATGCACGCGTGTCCGGATCTGCAGCCGACATCGGTGCGTACGAAGTCCAACAGAACGATATCATCTTCAACAGCGGTTTCGATGGTTGTCCTTGACGCACCAACGTCCAGCGCCCAGAGCACGCACATGACCTCGACCCGATTCGTTCCTTCGATTGCACGGCGGCGCAAACCGCTGGCCGCGTGTTTCGCCGCCTTGTTTGCGCTGGCTGCGCAGGAGGCGATCGCCGCGAATACCTGGACGGTGACGACCTGCGCCGACAGCGGTCCCGGCAGCTTGCGCGCGGTCATCGCCACGCCGGCGACGCTGTCCGGCGATACGGTCGATCTCTCCACGCTGTCGTGCAGCACGATCAGCCTGACCACCGGCGCGATCACGATCGCGCAGAACGAGCTGAACATTCAGGGGCCGAGCCGACACGAGGTGATCACCGGCTACTACTCCGGCACCCGCTCCACGGAGAACGATCGCATCTTCAATCACACCGGCACTGGCACGCTCAAGCTGCAATACCTCGATGTCGAGTACAGCAACCTCTCGCCCGGATCGGGCAATGCGAAAGGGGGCTGCATCTATTCCAAGGGCAATGTGTATCTGATGCACGCGCTCGTATTGTCATGCCAGGCCAAGGCTTCGGGCAGCAACCAGGCGACAGGGGGCGGCATCTACGCGAAGGGCAACCTGACCGCGAAGTACAGTCAGATTGTGGCCAACAGTGCCATCGCGAATGGGGGCTCCGGCGGGGGCGCCTATGTGGGCGGCGCGTTCACTGCGATCAAGAGCACGATCAACGGCAATTCCGCGACCAATCACGGCGGAATATCGGCCCACAAGGGTGCCAGCATCCTGAACTCGACCCTCTCCGGCAACACCGCGTTCCAGGTCGGTGGCCTGTTTGTCGATGGGGGAAACACCGATTCCCTGCTGATCAGCGACAGCACCATCTCCGGGAATGCTGCGCAAGGCAACACCTCGAGTCTCGTCGGCGGCATACGGTCGACTATTTCGACCACGGTGCAGAACAGCACGATCGCCTTCAACACGGCTGTGGTCGGACGAGGCGACTTCTCCACGCCTTACGCGCCCGGCCTGGCGATGGCTCCCGGCGCGGCCTCCTCGACTCCGGTGAATTTGCAAAGCTCGATCCTGTCGAACAACACCTACGGCACGACCGAGGTTGATTTCAGTACCGCCGGCACCGGCTTCACGATCACCAGCGCCAACAGCCTGATACGCGCCTCGCTGGGTTCGCAGCTTCCAGCCACCGTTACCACCGCATGTCCCTTGCTCGGTCCGTTGCGCGACAACGGAGGACCCACGCCGACGCACGCGCTGATGAGCCGAAGTCCGGCGATCGATGCAGGAAACAACGCGGCTGGCTTGACGGGGGATCAGCGAGGAACGGCCTACCCCCGTGTGTCAGGCCCTGCAGCCGACATCGGCGCCTACGAGGTGCAGCAGAACGACGTCATCTTCAACAACGGTTTCGACGGTTGTCCTTGACGGGCTGGTGTTCAGCACTCGGAGCACGCACATGACCCCAACTCGATTCGCCCCTTCGATTGCACGGCGGCGCAAACCGCTGGCCGCATGTTTCGCCACACTGTTCGCGCTGGCCGCCCCGGATGCGATTGCCTCGACATGGGTCGTGAACAGTTGTGCCGATCACGGCTCGAATACCCTGCGCGATGTCGTGACGAACGTCGCGCAGTCCGGTGACACCGTCGATCTGTCCCAGCTCAGCTGCAGTTTGATCAGCCTGAATACGGGTGCGATCACGATTACGCAAACCAGCCTGGACCTGCAGGGGCCTCCCCATAGCCACATCACGATCAGCGGCAAGTACAACGGCACCAAGGAGAACGATCGCATCTTCAATCACACCGGCACCGGTACAGTCGGCTTTCATTACCTCGACATCGTCTTCGGCAACCTTGCTCCCGCCTCGGGTTCGGCTTATGGCGGCGGTTGCATCTACTCCAAGGGCAGCGTGGTCTTGACGGGGACTCAGGTGCTTTCCTGCGCAGCCAAGGCGCCTACCGGGCTGGTCGGCTACGGAGGTGGCGTTTTCGCGAAAGGCGATCTGATCGCACTGAACAGTGTGATTTCCGGCAACACGGTATCCGGAAGCGTCGGCGGAACGGGCGGCGGTGCTGCCGCGCACGGCAAGCTGACGCTCGCGAACAGCACGGTGAGCGGAAATTCCGCCGCCAGCTTCACGGGCGGAGCCTTCGCCCGCGGGGGCGCGCTCATTCTCGACTCGACCGTATCCGGGAATACGGCACCGACGATCGGCGGCTTGTATGTCGCGGCTTCGTCGGCGACGGATGCGCTGGAGATCACCGACAGCACGATCTCCGGCAATGTCGCGAGTGGATCCAGCGGCGCCTTTTCGGGTGTAGTCGGTGGTGTGATCTCGTATGTACCGACCACCGTGCAGAACAGCACGATTGCTTTCAATACGGCAGTGGGGACAAGTACGCCCGGCGGTCACTACGCACCCGGCCTGGCGCTTTCCGCCAATACGCAAAGTCCCGCCTCGATCGCCGTGAACCTGCAGAGTTCGATCCTATCGAACAACACCTATGGCACGAGCGAGGCCGATTTCAGCATCGCACAGAAGCCCGGCCACACCTTCACGATCACCAGCGCCAACAGCCTGGTTCGTGCGTCCATAGGGCCGCAGCCGGCTCCCACCGTCAGCACGGCATGCCCGCTGCTGGGCCCGCTGCGCGACAACGGTGGCCTGACGCAGACGCATGCGCTCATGAGCCGAAGTCCGGCGATCGACGCCGGCAACAATGCGGCGGGGCTGACGGGGGACCAGCGCGGAGCCGCGTTTCCGCGCGTGTCGGGGGCCGCGGCCGACATCGGCGCCTACGAGGTGCAGCAGGCAGACATCATCTTCAACAACGGTTTCGACGGTTGTCCTTGATACACCGACATCCAGTTCCCGGAGCATGCGCATGACCTCGACTCGAATCATCTCATCGACTGCACGACGCAGGCCTTTGGCGGCATGCTGTGCGGCGTTGTTTGCACTTGCCGCGCCCGAGGCGATGGCGATCCCACCCCCAGGCACGACCTGGATGGTCACCAGTTGCAGTGACGCCAACAGCGGCAGCGGCACCACGGGAACCCTGCGCTATGCCGCGGCGCATGCCGTGAGCAACGACGTCATCGACATGACCGGCCTTGTCTGCGGGACGATCTCGCTGCAGACCGGCGCGATCACGCTCGCGCAGAACACCATCACGCTGAAGGGCCCCGGCATGGACAAGCTGGCCATCTCGGGCAAGTACAACGGTCATATAGAATCGGACCGGATTTTCACGCACACCGGCAATTCGGTATTGCACATCCGCGACCTGTCGATCAACGACGGCAAGCTGTCGGGCTCGTCGAGTTTCGTGCAGGGCGGTTGCCTCTATTCCACCGGTTCGATCGAACTCATACACACCGGAGTCGGCGGCTGCTCGGCGAGCGTGACCGGCAGCGGAGGCGCTGCCGAAGGCGGGGCCATCTTTGCCGCGAACGGATTGACGCTCGCAGAAAGCGTCGTCAGCGGAAACGATGTCGCCGGTGGTGCTGCCCTGGGCGGCGGCATTTTCGCCGGCGGGTATCTTTTCGTCCGCTACAGCACCATCAGCAACAACGCTGCGGGCAGCACGGCCAGCTCCAGCGGCACCGGTGGCGGCGTGTACTTCATTGGCGCCAATGCAGACATCTCGTCGTCCACCATTTCCGGCAACACGGCCGGTTACGACAATGGCGGGTTGAGCATCCACGGAACCGCGACCGGCGCTGCTGTCATCATGAGCAGCACACTTTCCGGCAACGTAGCCGGCCACATGGTCGGTGGCCTCTATGTCAACACGCACATGGTAGCGATCGACAATTCGACGATCGCCTTCAACACGGCAGTCATCGGACGCACCGGCACAACGCCCAACTTCACGTACTACGCGCCGGGCGTGGCGCTGAAGGCCAACAGCGTCAGCGGCAACATGGCGGTGACGCTGCAGAGTTCGCTGATCGCCAACAATACCTACGGATCCACCGACACCGATCTGAGTGGCGCGCTGACCAGTCCCTACACCATCGCGTTCAGCGGCAACAACAATCTGGTGCGCGTACCCGCGGCCCTCGCCAAGGTGCCGCCGGACACCGTCACCGTTTCCTGTCCATTGCTCGGCCCATTGCGCGACAACGGCGGATACACGCAGACGCACGCCTTGCTGAGCCACAGCCCCGGCATCGATCAGGGCAACAATGCCGTTCTGTTTTCTTATGATCAACGCTCCTACCCGCGCGTGTCCGGCGCCACGGCGGATATCGGGGCCTACGAAGTGCAACAGAACGACGTCATCTTCAACAACGGTTTCGACGGGTGTCCGGCGCTGTTCTAGCGTCGGCTTGACCTTCCGCCGTCTCGCGTGCGCCGCATGCGCCGGCAACCAACCAGGAGAACCCACATGAAGACCTCGCACAACGTATCGCCACTCGCGCCGCTGTCCGTCGCCATTGCGGCGATGTTCACGCTCGCAGCGCCCGCAGTGCTCGCCGCCGACGCGGCCAGCGGCACGGTCGCGTTCAAGACATTCTCGAGCCCGGTGAAGTACGCCTATCTGGTGCGCGGCCCGCACGAATTCATTCCGAACCAGACCGTCTCGCGCATCTACCTGTCGAGTTCCGATGTCGGCGCGAAGATCAAGGCGTGCCAGACGCTGTCGTGTGCCGACCGCGCGCTGACCGATGGCGCGATGGTCGATTACGGCGATGCGCGCCACCTCGACTATGCGCTGCGCCTGAACGGCGAGCGCGCGCAGTATTCCGGCTCGACGGATGCCGATGCGTTCAAGCTGACGACAAACAAACCCGATCACCTCGCCGGCAAGGTACACATCGATGATGCCGCGGCCGGCGGCGGGAAGGTCGACGCGGATTTCGATCTGACCGTCATGAACACGTTCAAGTCCGTGCGCTAGGAACGTC
>NZ_BAAAEU010000025.1:0-169903 GCF_039523175.1 Dokdonella soli | reverse complement strand
CGACGAATGATTCCCTGAGTCGCATTCGCCGCGTCAGTACGCAGGAATTGCTATGAAGTCCTATGCATTGTTCGTCGGCGCCGCCCTGCTGCTGGCTGGCACGTCTCGGGCACACGCAGGGGTGGTGCCGTGCACTCCCGGCGCGCACACGTTCTGCGTCCTCAACACGGCGGATACCGGCACCGGTTCGCTGCGCCAGGCCATCACCGACGCCAACGCGGCCGGCGGCACGAACACGATCGGGTTCGCCATTCCCGGCACGGGCGTGCAGACGATCACGCTGGCAAGCCGGCTGCCGCAGATCACGAGCAGCGTCACCATCGACGGCACCACCCAGCCCGGCTGGCTGGCGAACACGAATACACCGGATCAGGGTGGGCTCAATACGAAACTGATGGTCGAGATCAACGGCACCACCAGCAGCACGCAGTACGCCGATTGGGGTTTCTCTCTCTCCGGTTCTCCGGTCGTGACCATCCAGGGCCTGGCGATCTACGGGATCTCGGGCGATGCGATCGATGGCGACGCGAACATCACGGGCGGCATGATCAACGTGTACGGCTGCTTTCTTGGCACCCGGGCCGACGGCACGGTGCCGCCGGCGTTTGGTTCGCTGTTCGGCAACCGCGGGCTCGCCGCGCGCACGGGCGCAGGCCACGCGCAGATCGGCGGTCAGGCGGCGGGACAGCGAAATCTGATCTTGGGCAACGAGGGCGGCGGCATCCTGGTGCAAGGCCCCGCGATCATCGAGGGCAACCTGATCGGCACAGACGTCACCGGTACGCTGAACCCGGTCTCCGGGACCAGCAGCAACTGGCCATGGATCGTCGTGCCGGGCAACCATATGGGCATCCGCATCGGTTGCATCGGGGCGAGTTGCACCGCAACCGGCCACCCCTCGCGCAACATCATCTCCGGCAACCACGAGTACGGCATCGGCATCTGGGACGGATTCGCTGGTGGCGGGGCGTACGGTGGCCTCGAGATCAAGGGCAATTACATCGGCACGGATGTGAGCGGCACCAAGCCACTGCCGAACGGCGACGCCAGCGGCGGCTGTCCCATTTACTGTGGCGGCATCCAGCTTCAAGGCAGCAGTAGTATCGCCACGCCGGCATCTGTCATCGGTGGCCCGAACCCCGGTGAAGGCAACCTGATTGCGTACAACAATGGTCCCGGCATTACCGCCTACAACGGCGAGATCGGCGCGAGCTTCGACCACCAGGGCAATGCCATCCACAACAACCGCAGAACGGACATCGCGTTCAATCTGTTGGACGGCTGGGTGCCGAACGATCCGGGCGACGCCGATACCGGCACCAACAACCTGCAGAACTATCCGGTGATCCAGTCCGCGCACGTGTCCAGCGGCCAGTTGACCGTGACCTATTCGGTCGATTCGACGACGGGCAATTCGACCTATCCGCTGCGCATCGATTTCTATGTCGACATCGACGAGGGCAGCGGCGAGTTCCTGGTCAGTGACAGTTATCCGGCCACGAGCGCGCAGGCGATGCGCACCGTCACGCTGATGCTACCGGCGGATGCGCAATCGCCGGTCGGCTTCGTCGCCACCGCGACCACGGCCGACCACTACGCCAGCGAATTCTCACCATCGTATGTGTTCGACCGGATCTTCGCGGATCGCTTCGAAGGGCATTGAGTGCGTAGGTTGGGCTGAACGCAGTGATGCCCAACAGCTCTTCGTACGACGTTCGGGTTCGCATTCGCTCACCCCAACCTATCGAACCGGACACGGAGTGGAGTCATGAAAATGCATACCTGGATCGCCGCAGCCGCTCTGCTGCTGTCAAGCACCGCGTTCGCGCAGACGCCACCGGTAGCGGGCGGTGGCTGCACGCCCGGCGCGCATACGTTTTGCGTCCTCAACACGGCGGATGCCGGCACCGGCTCACTGCGTCAGGCGATCGCCGATTCGAACACGGTCGGTGGTGCGAACACGATCGGCTTTGCCATCCCGACGAATCCGGTGGGTCCGACGCCGCAGACGATCACGCTGGCCAGCGCGCTTCCGGCGATTGACCCCAACGGCACCGTCACCAGCCTGACCGTCGATGGCACCAGCCAGCTTGGCAGCGTGCTGAACACGAATGCGCCGGATCAGGGCGGGCTCACGACCAAGCTGATGATCGAGATTGTCGGCAGCAATGGCAACGGGTTTTTCTACAACTGCTGTGCCGTGCCGTATAAGACGCTGACCTTTCAAGGCCTGGCGCTGCATGGCTTCAACACGCCGATTTTCGGCCAGACCTCCGGCTTCACGCCGAAAGCGAAATTCAACGTCTATGGTTGCTTCATTGGCACGAAAATCGACGGTACGGCGCTGTCGACCCAAGGCAATTCCGGTACCGCCATCGATCCCTACTTTGACGAAGCGCAGATCGGCGGCGTGCAGCCGTGGCAGCGCAATCTGATTTCCGGCAATAGCAGCGGCATCTCCACGTTTGGGGCGAACGCAACGGTCGTTATCGAAGGCAATCTCATCGGCACCGACATAACCGGCACGGTGCCGGTTCCCAACATCTCGTACGGCATCAGTCTGAATGAGGACTGGCCCGGCACGCGCGTCGGTTGCACGGGCAGCGGTTGCACCGATGCGCACGCATCATCGCGCAACGTGATTTCCGGCAATGGCGGGCTGGCGATACACGTACAGACCAATGGCACCAGTCCTGGCGGCGCGCAGATCAAGGGCAATGTCATCGGCACCGACTGGACGGGAACCAAGCCACTGCCGAACGGTCCCGCCGGTGGCAACTGCCCGAGCACCTACTGCGGCGGCATCGAGACGATAGGCTTCGGCAGCGCTCCGGCCTTGATCGTCGGCGGCTTCAATCCCGGCGAGGCGAACGTGATCGCCTACAACAACGGCCCTGGAATCTGGAACAACCCGAACTCAGCCACCTCGAACACCTCCGCGAGCTTCGACAACCGCGGCAACGTCGTGCACGGCAATGCCGGCGTGGACGTCGGTTTCCAGTACGGCTGGTTGGCGAACGATCCGGGCGATGCCGACACCGGCGTCAACAACAAGCAGAACTTTCCAGTGATCCAGTCCGCGCACGTCTCCAGCGGCCAGTTGATCGTGACCTATTCGGTCGATTCGACAACGGCGAATTCGAGCTATCCGCTGCGCATCGATTTCTACGTCGACATCGACGAGGGCAGCGGCGAGTTCCTGGTCAGCGATTCCTACCCGGCCGCGAGCGCGCAAGCCGCGCGCACGGTCACGCTGGCGCTGCCCGCAGATGCGCAATCGCCGGTCGGCTTCGTCGCCTCTGCCACCGATAAGAACGGCTACAGCAGCGAATTCTCGCCGTCATATGTGTTCGACCGGATCTTCGCGGATCGCTTCGAAGGGCATTGAGTGCGTAGGTTGGGCTGAACGCAGTGATGCCCAACAGTTTTTTGCGTGACGTTGGGGTTCGCATTCGCTCACCCCAACCTACCGAACTCTCCCCAAGTGCGGCTTGGGGGGAGGGGGCATCAAGCGCCGCCGCGCCGCTGCGAAACGCGGAAGCCTCAGCGCATAGGTCAGGCTGAACGCAGTGATGCCCAACGGATTTTCGATCGTCGTTGGCGTTCGCATCCGCTCGCCCCCGATCTACTGAACTGTTCGGTGATCCCCTGTACCGCATTCATGCCGGTATGTCTTGGTTACCGAGAGGGGAAGGTCCATGTTCGCGTACCGCTCGAAGCTCATGTTCAGCCTGCTGCGGCATACCTTGATCGCCACCGCCCTGCTGCTGTCGGGCAGCGCGTTCGCACAGCCGGTCGCCGGTGGTGGCTGTACGGCCGGCGCGCACACGTTTTGCGTCCTCAGCACCGCGGATGCTGGTACCGGCTCGCTGCGTCAGGCGATCACCGATTCGAACGCGGCCGGCGGCGTGAACACGATCGGCTTCGACATTCCGACGAATCCGCTGAACCCGACACCACAGACGATCACGTTGGCCGGCCAGCTTCCGGCGATCAATGCCAATGGCAACCTCTCCAGCCTGACCATCGATGGCTACAGCCAGCCCGGCAGCGTGATGAACACGAATGCACCGGATCAGGGCGGACTCACCACCAAGCTGATGATCGAGATCGCCGGCAATAACGTTGTCGAGGTATTTTCTTACAAGTGTTGTACCGCGCCGTTTATCACGTTGACGTTTCAGGGCTTGAACCTGCACGATTTCACGGAGGGGATTGTCGGCCAAGGATTCACTATCCCGCCCAAGGCGCAATTGAACGTCTACGGTTGTTTTATCGGCACCAATATCGGCGGAACAGCCGTGGCGGAGGGGCCAGGGTCTGTAGGAATCGACGTCTCCTTCGACAACGCGCAAATCGGCGGCCCCCAACCGTGGCAACGCAATCTGCTGTCGGGCAATTCCGAGGGCGTGACTGGTGGCGCCCCCGACGCGACCATCGTCATCGAAGGCAATCTGATCGGCACCGATATCAGCGGTACGCGGGCCATCACTAACTCCACCACTTCGAGCAGGGGGGCGCTTGCACTGACTGCGACCGAGCCAGCTCTGCGCGTGGGCTGTACGAGTGTGGGGCCCAACCCGACGTGTGGAACCGCGGCATCGCGCAATGTGATCTCCGGCAATAGCGGGTACGGGATGGTTCTCGCAAGGTTCTTCGGGGGGCCATATCCCGTCGTCGACGCGCAGATCAAGGGCAACTATATCGGCACGGATTGGAGCGGAACCAAGCCGTTGCCGAACGGCAATATCGCCGACCCCTACGCCGAATGCCCATTCAACTGCGGCGGCATCCAGATCCACGGCGGCGGTAGCGGTAGCGGACCGGCGTTGATCATCGGCGGCTTCGCTCCCGGCGAAGCGAACTTGATCGCCAACAACAACGGCCCCGGCATATGGGCCAATGGTGCTGACAGTTATCCCCCCATCGCGGCGAGTTTCGACAACCAAGGCAACGCGGTCCACAACAACGTCGTCACGGATATCGCCTTCTTCGTCACGCCTACCGTCTTCACCGGAAACGGCTGGATACCGAATGACCCCGGCGATGCCGATACGGGCGCGAACAACCAGCAGAACTACCCGGTGATCCAGTCGGCGCACGTATCCGGCGGTCAGCTGACCGTGACCTACTCGGTCGATTCGACGACGACCAATTCGACCTATCCGCTGCGCATCGATTTCTATGTCGACATCGACGAGGGCAGTGGCGAGTTTCTGGTGAGCGATACGTACACGAGTGCGAGCGCGCAACAGATGCGCACGGTCACGCTGTCGCTGCCCGCGGATGTGCAATCGCCGGTCGGCTTCGTCGCGACCGCGACCACGGCCGACCACTACACGAGCGAATTCTCGCCCTCGTACGTGTTCGACCGGATCTTCGCGGATCGCTTCGAAGGGCATTGAGTGCGTCGCGGAGGTTGAAGTGAACGCAAGTCAAAGCTCGTCATTCCGACGAAAGCCGGAATCCAGCTTTCAGCAGGCAACTGGAGAAAGGGCTGGATCCAGGCTTTCGTCGGGATGCGACGACGGCAATCGGCTACACCAGCGAGTTTTCCGACGACTATATCTTCGACCGGATTTTCGAGGACGGGTTTGAGTGAGGCAGGCGCAGTCGCCGCCATATCCACATGAACAAAATCGCGGGAGAGGAATCATGAGAACGCGGGCAGTGATCGCAGGCAGCGCAAGCTGCCGCCCGACTGGCCAACCCAACCTGTGCCGGTCATTCCGTACAGCGCAACTCGCAGCGGCGTTGGCAGGCGCGCTGGGCCTGGGAGTCGCGACCTCGTCCATCGCAGCCACGATCCCGGTGACGAGCTGCGCCGACGATGGAAGCTTCGGCACGCTGCGTCATGCCGTGGTGACGGCGGTCAGCGGGGATACCGTGGACATGAGTACGCTCGCCTGCAGCACGATTACGCTGGCGAGCGGGGCGATCCATGTCGACGTCGATCCGCTGACGATAAATGGCCCCGGCGCTGCACGACTGACCATCGACGGCAACAATGCCGATCGCATCTTCTATCACTCAGGAACGCAGACCGTGACGGTGTCCGGAGTGACCATCACCCATGGGACGGCGAGCGGAGCCCTCCCCGCAGGGGGATGCATATTTTCCAAGGGAAGCATCTATTTCAACAACTCTGTCGCGACCGCATGCGCGGCGACTGGCAGCGCAGCCGCTTACGGCGGCGCGATGGTCGCGCTGAACAGCATTTCACTCGACAACTCGACAGTGACTGCCTGCACCGTGACCGGCACAACGCTTGTTGGTGCAGGCGGGGTGTTCGCGAAGAATACGGTTTCGTTGCTCTCCAGTGCCCTGACCAACAATCGTGCGACGTCCACAGGTACGACGGGAAGCGTCCAAGCCGTTGGCGGCGGAGCATTCGGCCAACAAGGGCTCTTTCTCTCCCACAGCCTCGTCTCGGGCAACATCGCCCGAGCCGCGAATGGAAGGGCCGGCGCCGGTGGCGCAGCGGGCGTCGCGTCCCTCACGGCCAAGTACAGCACGGTCACCGGCAACCAGGCGATCGGCAAGGGGACGAGCACGTACCTGGGCAAAGGCGGTGGTCTTTATGGTGGAACGTTGACTAGTGGCGCGCTGATCCAGAACTCGACGATCGATCACAACCAGGCCGATGAGGTGGCGGGCGTGGTGCTTGCCGGGACCGGGACTGCGAGCATCACCAATAGCACCATTTCCAGCAACACGGCGACTTTGGCGAGTGGCGGCATCGACGTCTCGATGAATCTGAACCTGTCGAACAGCACCATCGCATTCAACATCGGGGGGCCGGGAGGTGCTGGCGGCCTCTATGCGACTAGCGGGTTTACTGCTGACCTGGAGAGTTCGATCATCGCCGACAATTCACCCAGCGGGTCGGCAGGAGGTGCGGATCTCGCCGGCACCGGGACCATTACCGGAGCCCACAACCTGATCAAGATATCCAGCGTGCCGGTGCCTGCCGGCACGCTCACCGCCGATCCCAAGTTCGGGCCGCTGGCGTGCAACGGCGGCTCCACCCGCACCCACGCGCTGCTGCCGGGCAGTCCGGCGATCGACGTCGGAAGTGCGCCGACCACGCTCAAGGTCGACCAGCGCGGGAGGGGGTTTCCGCGCGCCGTCGGAATCGCGCCGGATATCGGCGCTTATGAAAGCGATCCCGACCGGATCTTCACGGATGGCTTCGATTGCTGACGTGGGGTCACTACTGTCGAATGACGGCGGCTACGACGTGGCGGGCTCTCGCATCCGCGCCGGAAATCCTGAACGAGTCGTCGTGCCGTCTTCAGCTGGCATCCGGAGTCGCATATGCGCATCCGGATGCACACGGAGTTGGTGGGTAGCTAGAAATTATTGTTCGCGTAACCGGTCGGCGTGTTGCAGCCGTAAAGGCCGTCGCCACTCGCGTTGGGCGCCATGAAATTGATATTGCCTTCCACCTTCGTCGGGCTGGCGCCAGTAATGGCAGTGCAGTACACCGACCATGCACCGCCGAGATCGGTTTCGCGATTGTGTGAGACGATCGTCGCGGTGCCAGCCGCATAAATCCCGGCGGCACCGCTGGGACCGCGCAGGGTGCTGACGACGTTGTCCTGCACCACCGAGCCGACGCCGAAGACGCCGATGCCGAACACCGAGTAGGTGGCGCCGCTCGGGGCAACCGTGTTGAAGACCCGGTTGCCGCGCACGATGACTCCGGCGCCATAGCCGCCCGCCCAAATGCCGTTTTGCGTGGCATCGAGCACGACGTTGTCGTGGATGCTGCTGAAGGCCCCGAGCAAGGAAATGCCCACGTTTGCGCCTTCGACACGCAGACCACTGATTTCATGGCGCGACGAGGCACCAATTGGCGCCGGGGGAAATCCGACCAGCATGTCGGTGATGAATACGCCGAAGTAGCCGAATCCGCGCAAGGCGCCGTTGCGCACGCTGAGGTCGCTGTGCCCGATGGCATAAATGCCGTAGCCCGTGCTGCCACCCGGTCCGATCAAGCTGTGGCCGTTCAGGTCGAGCTGTACATGGTCCGCAGCGATGGTGATTGCGGCGTTGGTTCCAGTAGCGGTGCTGGTCAAGTCGCCGGTGAGGCAGTAGCTGCCGGGGGCGCTTATCGTGAATGGCACGTAGTTGATCGAGTTGCACTGGTAGCTTTCCGCTTTCGCGGTGGCGGAGGCGGCGAGCAGGACGGCGAGCGGAAGAAACGCGTGGCGCATGGCAATGTCCTCGGTTAGGGGTTGCCGTGTCCAGAATGCGCGTCGGGGGCGAAATCGAACAGCAAGAAGCGGGCAGCGCGCGCGGTCGACCGAGCTGGGATGCAGGCATGTCGACGCTCAACGGCATCTACGCTATTCAAGACGCGACGGAAAACCCGTTTCGCGCACAAGCCTGTGCGTTCAGGCGGCGGTCGTGACGGCGCTGAGCGCGCTTTTCACAGCGATGCTCGGTTGGCCGATCGACCTGCAGGGGTCCGAGTAGCCGCCGGAATGAGGCCGAGGATGTTCGTTCCTTCCTTCCGGCGCATTCCTGTTATCCGTGCGCATGTGCGCACGGGCATGGGAGAGAGTCATGCGCATGCAATCCATTGCGCCGTTCGTCCTGTTCGGGCTGCTCAGCTTCAGCCGCGTCGAGGCGCAAACCTGGGAACAACCCGACATGCTGTGGTGGTACGGCAACTACAGCGCAAGCACCTGCGGCGCGCCCAATACGATCGGGAGCTTCGACGGCTATCTCAGCTATGGCAGTCCGGATGTCGTCTACAAACTCCCGTACGTGATCCCGCGCGGGATGGCTCGAGGGCCCGAATTTCTCACTCTCTACCCGAACAACTGGTATCAGCCAGTGGATTTCGAGGTGTTCGTGTGCGGGTACAAGAGCGGCTACAACGTCTGGGATTGCCCTATCGAAGCGGACAATATGGACAACACCGGCAGCCCGATCCGATTGGTGATTCCGCCGGAAGACCAGGGATTCCATATCATCGTCACATCCGGGCTGCTCAATCAAAACCACAGCTACGGCAATGGTTGTGGTGCGTACACGCTGGTCACCAGTCACTAGCCAGCGCCTCAGCGGCTCATCTTTCCCACTGGCGGGAGAAGCGACGCATCACTGATACGTCAGCGCCAGTCGCCGGCGGCGACGAACGCAGCCCAGTAATACGGGTGCAGACTTTGTCCGCCCGCACGGCGCGCGGCCAGCGTCGCGCGCGCGGCAGTGGCGAGTGCGTCGGTGGCCGATGCATGCTCGATCCAGCGTGCGCGGTACATGCGCTGCATGAGGTCGGCGGTCGCCGCGTCGTCGACATTCCACAGGCTCATCACGACATTGCGCGCACCGGCCAGGCGAAACGCGCGCGCCAGACCGAACACGCCTTCGTCGGTGCGGACCGGGCCGGTGCCGGTGTCGCAGGCGGCGAGGGTAACGGCGTGGACGCCATCCAGGCGCATCGCCGCGATTTCCGACGCGGTCAGCACACCGTCGCGATCCGCGGGTGCGGCATGTGCGTTCGACGCCAGCAACAGCCCGGACAGCGCCGGCGCGTTGGCCGGCGCAGCCGAGTTGACGAGGCGAACGCTGCGCGAAGCGAGCAGATGGTGCATGCAGTCGCTGTCATCGCTGAAGGCGTGGGTGGCGAAGTGGATCGTCGTGCTTTGCGGCATCGCCGCGCGCACGGCCGCCTTGTTCGCATCGCCGCCGACCAGCCAGGCGGCCTTTCCGGCGCCAGTTTCGTTCCACAGCTCGCGCAGCGCGTCGAGTTCACGGCGCGCGCCGGGCAGCGCGTGCAGTGCATCGCCGCAGGCGCCCGCTGCTATCGACGGATCGGGCGGCACGGCGCCGACCAACAACACACGCGGAGTGGGCGCATCGCCGGGAGCCGCGAGCAGATCGCGCTCGCTGTCGAGTAACTCCGGCACAGGTCCTTCCTCGACCAGTGGGCCGTCGCGCAGCGGCAACGCGAGCCAGGCGACGCGATGCAGCTCGCCTTCGGGCACCAGGAACACATGGCGCAGGTCGCCCGGCAGATCGAGCGGCTGCCACACACGTTGCGCGACGTCTTTGCCAAGTGCATCGACGTCGGCGATGGCACGCGCTGGATCGCGCAGCGACGCGGTCCAGCCGCGTATGGCAGCGCCCAGTTCGTGCGCATCGCCCAAGTCAATCAGCGCAGGCTGTGTCGAGGCGTCGAGGCGGAACGCGTAATAGCGTTGCCGTCGATCATGCTGCACACCGGTGCGATCGCCGGCCCAGGGATCGTCGCGGCTCAGCGCAAACCCGACGAGGGCGGAGTGTGCGGGCAGGTTGGCGCGCAGCGCAGCGAGATCCGGCGTGGGCGTGCCGCCCAGCCCGTTGATACGCCCGGCCAGTGCGCGCTCGGAACTCTCCAGCGCATTTCGCGGCGCCGCGAGGTTGGCTTCCTTGGCCTTGCCGCCTTCCACGTTGAGCAGCACCGCGGCGTAGGCCGCGTTGGCTATTTTCCATTGCTCCCATAGCGCCTGCATCTGCGGATCGGTGCTGCCGCGCGCGGCTTTCAGCCGTGCCGCAACCAGGTGCGTGATCAGCGAGCGCGCACCGATTTGCAGCCGCCACGCGCGTTCGATCCACGTCGGGTTACGCTGCGCCGCAGCCAGCGCCAGTACCTGATCCATGCCGCCCGGCTGGGTCTCTCGCAGGTTCAGGCCGCCGGATTCGTCGAGCGCGCCGGCGAAACGTTGAAGCAAGCGCTGGCGCGCGGTCTCCGCGGCAACGGCGTGCTCGAAAGCCGCTTCATCCGCGTGTTCCCCGTGCAGGCTGCGCGCGAGATTGCGTTCGATCGGGATGCGCGTGTCGCTGAGCGTGTCGGGATCCGCTGGCAGCAAGGACAGCGCGTGTTGCAGACGTTGCGTCGCCGCGGCGTAGTTGTGTTCGGCGAGCTCGACCTCGCCCATGTCCTGGTAAATTGAAGCGATCTCCGGGTTGCTTTCGCCGAGCGTTTTCACAGCGATCGACAACGCCTGACTGATGTCGGCGCGCGCGTTGGCGATCTGGCCGGTGTCTATTTCGCAGCGGCCCAGATTGGCGATGATGGGAACGAGGTAAGGGTTGTCGGCTCCGCGGCGCTGACGCTCCAGTTCCAGCGCTTCCCGCATCGGCGTGATCGCCGCCTCGCAATGGCCGGATTCCGCCTCGAGCGTTCCAAGGTTGTTGAGCGCAGACGCGACATCCAGAGTGCGAGTCGTGTCGCTGCGCTCGACCGCGATCGTTTCGATCAGCGCGGTGCGGCCGCGGTCGTAGTTGCCGATGCGGCGTTGCAGGTTCCCCCATACGCCCAGAGCGACGGCAAGGTCCAGCCGCGCGGGCGGGCCGAGTTGACGATCATCGGCAATCTCGCGATCGAGCGTGGCCTGTGCGTCGGCAAAATGATGCGCGAAATACTGCACTTGGCCCAGATCGAACAACATGTGGGAATGCAACAGGCTATGCTCGCCCGTCGTCTGGCTCGCCGCCTCGATGCCGGCTTTGCCCGCGGCTTCGGCTTCGGCGAAACGGCCGAGCCGGCCCAGCCGGAAGCATGCCGCGTCGAGCAGGCGCACGCGGATCATCCGGCTCAGCGCATCGGCGCGGTTCACGGCGTCCGCGCCAGCCTGCGCCCAGGCATATGCCTCAGCCAGGTTGCTCGCATCGGCCGCATAGCTGAGGTCGAGTGCAGCCATGGCGTAGTCGGTTGCGCCGAGTCGCTCGCGGTATTGCCTGATTTGCGGTGCGGTTTCAGCGAGCAGGGCCGCGGCGCGCTTGGGATCTCGATTGCGCAGCGTAAGAGAAGTCAAACGCGCTTTCAGCCAGGCGATGCGCGCCGCATTTTCCACATTATCGCCCAACCTCTCGCGGCATTGCAGTGCTCGCTCAACGGTTTTCAGCCGCGTGGTGACGAGTTGGTGGTTGTCGAAAAAATCGACGCGCACGCGCTGCTCGAGCGCGGCGCACAGCAGTTCCTGCTTGTGTTTGACATCGATTTCCGCACGCGCGATTTCAGCATCCGCCAGCGCTTCCGCAGCGACATAGTTCTCGTGGCGGATCAGATCGACGTAGCGTGCCGGAAGCGCCGCCGCCGCGCAGGGTAGCGCGGCCGCTGTCAGCACAAGCGCAGCCATCCTCGTCCAAAGTCTCATCCAGGTGCTCCAAGAGCGCGTCCGTGGCCAATGCCGGTCGCGGGCGGCGACAAATGCAACACGCGCTGAGGATATGCGTTGCCGTGGCGATTCTGGATTCCTTGCGGATTGCGCGGACGGTCCAGTCACGGGCAAAAGCCGGACCCGGGCAGTCGGCGCTGTCGCATGCGCGGCCGCCAGCGCAATCCAGCCGATTCCACCGAATGCCCATCGCCGCCGTCGACACATGGTCGTCGTCCCTTGCCGCAGGCGGAGAACTTAGCATCGCTGGGGAAGCGGAGCGAGGGGAGGATGCGTTTTGTCGTGAAACCATGCGATCCGTACGTCCGCGCATTCGCGTCATCGGATCAGGAAGCCGGAACGGCGCGCCGTTCCGCCGCCACCGTCGTGCCGGCCGTTGCAGGAATCTTTTTGGGCGCTCAGGAGCGGTGCGCGAAGCTGTATTGCCACACTCGCACGTGGGCCGGGTCGCGTGCGAGCCCGGCGAGGATGCGTCGCAGATGTTCGCCGCGCAGCAGCGGATCGGGTGCGCTGACGATCGCGCCGACCGCGCGCGTGTCGGCATTCGCAGCGACAGCGTGCTGCCAGCCGGCGAGCTCGGCATCCATTTCCGGCAGCGGCTGCAACGCGGCGACGACCACGAATTCCTCGCGCGCCGAATCCGCGGTGACTTCCCAGGCCAGGGTCGAGTTGTCACCGCCGGGCAGTTGCAGGGTCATGCCGTGCTGGAGCGGATTGCGGGCGCTGGCAGTGGCAGACGGGAACAGTACGGTGGCGTTGCCTGCATCGTCTTCGTTGAGCACGTAGACATACGCATCGCGCGAGCTGTGCAGGTTCAGGCGCAGACGATCGCCTATCCGCAGCGTCGAATCCGCGGCTATTTCCACGTTCCCGGACGGCTCGACACGCAGGAACTTCGCCGTGCTGTCCCAAGCCGGCGGGAAGATGCGCGGCCAGGCCAGCAATGTCGCGACCGCGAGCAGCGCAGCACAGGCGGCGACCAGCGCGGCCAGAGGCAGACGCCGGCCGGTCGGAGCCTTCAGCGCGGCAACAGGCGACAGCGCCGACAGTGACGCATCGAGCGCGCGCGCGCTCGATGGGCGCTGTGCAGGGTCGGTTGCGATGCAGCGCTCGATCAGCGTGCACAGCGCGGGATCGAGCTCGGACCGCACTTCTTTGAGATGCAGCTGCGCGCCTCGCAGTTGTGCCTCGCGCAACGCCGCGGCATCGGTTTCAGCATAGGGATGGCGTCCGCTGAGCAGGAAGAACAGCAGCACGCCGAGTGCATAAATGTCGCTTTGCATGCTCAGCGGCGCGCCGTCGAGGACTTCCGGCGGCAGATAACGCGGCGTGCCCGAGATCAGTCGTTGTCCCGCGAGCAGGCGCTGCTCGCCGCCGGCGCCGAAGTCCATCAGCACGATGCGGCTACTGCGCTCGCGCATCACGTTTTCCGCCTTGACGTCGCCATGCACGAGGTCGGCCTCATGTACGACAGCGAGCGCCTGCGCGAGGTCGCGTCCGATGCGCAGGCCTTCTTCCGCGCTGAATGCCCCATCATCGGCGACGATGGCCGCGAGCGTGCGGCCTTCGATCAGCTCGCTCCACAACCCGGCGCGACCGTCGTGCACGGCGCAGCCGTAGACGCTGAGCACGTTGCGATGGCGCAGCCGCGCCAGTCGCCGTGCTTCATCGAGGCCGGCGCCGACGCTGCCGGAAGCGCGAAAGAGCTTCAGCGCGACATGCCGCCCGAGCCACGGATCGAAAGCGCGGTAGACCTCGCCGAAACTGCCTTCGCCGATGAGACTTTCGGCTTCGAGCGCGCCCCATCGCAGCAACACCTCCCGGTGCGGTGCGGGGGAGGGGGCCTCAGCACGATAACCGTGCGCCACGTCGTCGAGCAGGTGCAGGGCCTCGATCTGGCCGGGATCCATCGCCGAGCTCTCGAGTGCCCGCCACGGCACCGGAGCGCCGTCAGCGATCGCGCGCAACGCCTCTTCGACCGGGTTTGCAGGTTTGGATTCCGCCGCCATCGCGATTCAGTCCCGTTCCGCGGCAATGCGGCCCGCTACCACCCTTAATGCACGAGTGACCCGCATCCGAACAGCATCGGGCGTCAGGCCGGTGTCCAGGCCGATCTCCTGGTAACTCATGCCGAATTCGAGGCGCATGACAATGAGCGCCTGCTCGTCGCGATCGAGTTCCGCCAGCGCGCTTTCGTAGCTGCGCAGGCGGTCCTGGCCGATCAGATGCTCGACCACTGACGCGCTTTCGTCGGCCAGTGGCGAGGCGTCGATGTCGACCTTGTCGCCGCGGACCTGCCGCTTGCGCAGCTCGGCACGCACTTCGTTCAGCAGGATCTGGCGCAGGTAAGCGAGGAAGCTGCCGCTGCGGCTGGCCTCGAATTCATTCAGGTGGTTGAGCGCGCGCATCAGCGTGATCTGCACCAGATCGTCGGTATCGGCGATATCGCGCGCATAGCTGGGCAGGCGGCCGTGCGCCCAGCGGCGCAGCAGCGGCAGGCAGCGCTCGTACAGCGCCTGCTTCGCCGGCCCCTCGCCATCGCGAATCCTGCGCAACAACTGTTCGGTACGTTCGATGCTGACGGTCACGAAGTGCCTCGACGGTGCGCGCATGCCGCACCGGCCGAGTGTAGCTGACCGCCGGGTTCCGGAATGGCGCTTGCTGCGCAAGCCGCATCGGGCGCCGGTCCGATGCGGCTTGCCTCGGATAGCGTTCCCGCAGGCGGTCGCGCGCCGTGTCGATCAGCTTGCGCGACGCAGCGCCAGCACCGCGTTGAGGCCACCGAACGCGAACGAGTTGCTGAGCGCGGCGCGCACGCGCATTTCGCGCGCGACATTCGGCACGTAGTCGAGGTCGCATTCGGGGTCGGGATCGAGGAAGTTCGTGGTCGGCGGCACCACGCCATCGCGCAGCGCGCCGATCGCTGCGACCAGCTCGATCGCACCCGCTGCTCCGAGCGCATGCGCGTGCATCGACTTCGTCGATGACACTGCAAGCTTGTCTGCATGCGCGCCGAACACGCGGCGGATCGCCTTGCTCTCGGTCGGATCGTTGCCCGGCGTACCGGTGCCGTGCGCGTTGATGTAGTCGATGTCGTCCGCGGCGAGTCCGCCGTCAGTGAGCGCACGCTGGATCGCCTTTGCGGCGCCGGCCTCGGACGGGAACACGATGTCGCCGGCATCGGCGGACATGCCCGCACCGACGAACTCGGCGAGAATCGTCGCGCCGCGGCGCTGCGCGCGTTCCAGCGTCTCCAGCACGAACACGCCGGCGCCCTCGCCGAGCACCATGCCGTGCCGTTGCTTGCAGAATGGTCGGCAGGTGTCGTCGGCCATCACGCGCATGGCTTCCCAGGCCTTGATCACGCCGTAGCTCAGGCAGGCCTCGGTGCCACCGGCAACGGCCGCGTCGGCGACGCCGCTGCGCACCATGTGGAAGGCCTGCGCCAGCGCGTGGTTGGCTGACGCGCAGGCGCTGACGGTCGCGAACGAAGGACCGGTCAGCTTGTGCTCGATGCTGATCTGGCAGGCCGGTGCGTTCGCCATCGTGCGTACGATCGACAGCGGATGCAGGCGCGGATTGTTCTCCGCGTACAGGCGGCGCGACTGCTCGTCGTGGGTGAGTTCGCCGCCGATGCCGCTGCCGATGATGACCGCGGTGTTCTCGCCCAAGGCATCGGCGCTGAAGTCGATGCCCGACTGCGCGATCGCCTCGCGGGCCGCGACGAGCGCGAACTGCGAGACGCGGTCGAGCAGGATCAGCTTCTTCTCGTCGAAGTGCCTGAGCGGATCGAAGTCGCGCACCTCGGCAGCGATGCCGAAGCGCAGCGATTCGCGGGGCAGGGTGGTGATCCGTCCGATCGCCGCACGGCCCTCGCACATCGCCGACCAGGTTGTCGACGCAGTGTGGCCGAGCGGCGTGACGGCGCCCATGCCGGTGATGACGACGCGTTGCATGCGTGTCCCTGTCGAACGGGTGAGGAGACCGCTGGCCTCAGGATTGAGCGGGCGGCGCGGCCTGCGCGGCGACCAGCTTTTCGACTGCGTCGACCAGACCCTTCACCGATTCGGTGTCGAAGTTCGGGTCGCGGTCCGGCATCGTGATCTTGAAGTGGTCTTCGATCTCGAAAATGATCTGCACCGCATCGAGCGACTGGATTTCCAGATCCTTCAGGGTCGCGTCCGGGGTGATCTTGCTGCGATCGATGCCCGATTCCTTCGCGATGATGTCGAACACGGTGTCCTGTACGCTGCTCATTCCACGTCTCCAAGGTTTCGTCGCGCGACGACGGCGGCGACGCGGGGGTGCGGCTGGCCGGCATGATCGCCGGGTACGCCGCGTTGTTCAAGCACGGTCGCAACATTGCCACCCGGGTCTTGATCGGCTCGATCTTCGTGGTCGACGCTGTAATGCGGCGCGGGCATACTGCGCCGCCACACCCGCAAGCGCCGAATGGCGCCGCCCCCGAAAGGTCATCCGATGTCCGCGACCGTGGTCACGCTGTGGCTGCTCAACATACTGCTCGATACTTTCGGGCAGCTTTCCTTCAAGGCGGCCGCGGTCGGGCCGGATCTCGGCGATGGCCTCGCGCGCTGGAAGGCCATGGCGGCGCGGCCATGGATCTGGTGCGGCATCGCCGCCTACGTCGGCGAGTTCCTGGTCTGGCTCGCGTTCCTTTCGCTGGTGCCGCTGTCCGAGGGCGTGCTGCTCGGCTCGATCAACATCGTCGCGGTGATGATCGCCGGGCGCCTGCTGTTCAACGAGCGCTTCTCGCCGCTGCGCACGCTCGGCATCCTGCTGATCGCCGGCGGCGTCGCCGTGGTCGGGCTCGGAGGCTGAGGCTGATCCCATGCGACGCTTTTATCTGATCGGATTCCTCGTGCTGGTCTGCTTCGACACGTTCGCGCAGATCTGCTTCAAGCTGACCGCAAACCATGCGATGCCGCCGGAAGCGAACCTCGGCTGGGTGCTGCGCGTGCTGTCCTCGCCGTGGGTGTATTGCGCGATCGCCTGCTATATCGGCGCGTTCGTGAGCTGGATGACCTTGCTCGAGCACGCGCCGATCGGCCCGGCGTTCGCGGCTTCGCATCTGGAGGTCATCAGCGTGATGGCGCTGTCGGTGGTGATCTTCGGCGAGCACATCGGCGTGCCGCAACTGCTCGGCAGCGCGCTTATCATCGCCGGCATCGTCTGCCTTGCGATCAGCGAAACCGATGGCGAACAGCCCACCGCGCCGCACTGAAATTCCGCCCACCGCGGGCCTGCCGCCGCGCTGGCGCGATCTGGCGTCGCTTGGCGGTTCATCGTCAGGCGGCGATCTCGCGCATCGAGCCGCACAGTTCCTGCAGACGGACACGGTACAGGTCGAGTGCTCGGGCACGGCGAGCCTGGTCGTTGCATTGGCGGCCCTGCATCGTCTCAGTGGCCGCCGCGTGGTCGTCGTGCCGGCCTACACTTGCCCGCTGGTTGCGCTCGCGGTCGCCCACTGTGGGCTGGAACTGCGTCTGTGCGATCTCGCGCCGGGTTCGATCGATTTCGATGCGGGCGAGCTTGCGCGGGTCTGCGATCGCGATGTGCTCGCGATCGTGCCGACGCATCTGGCCGGCCGCATTGCCGACATCGACACGGCGTTGGCGATCGCGCGCCGTGTCGGCGCGTTCGTGATCGAGGACGCTGCGCAGGCGCTTGGCGCTCGGCGCGACGGGCGTCCGGTCGGCTTCGAGGGCGACGCCGGTTTCTTCAGCCTCGCGGTCGGCAAGGGCCTGACCACCTACGAAGGCGGCCTGCTGGTCGCACGTGATCCGGAGTTGCGTCGCGAGTTCGCACGAACCAGCCGCGAGATCGTGCCGCGGCGCATCGGCTGGGAGCTCAAGCGTTCCCTGCAACTGCTCGGCTACCACGCGTTTTACCGACCGTCGCTGCTCGGCCTGGCCTACGGCGCGCCGTTGCGCCGCGCACTGCGCCGCGGCGACCCGGTCGCCGCGGTCGGCGATGATTTCTCGCTGCCGATCCCGCTGCACACGCTCGGTCGCTGGCGTCAGTCGGTCGGCGCGCGCGCGTTCGCGCGGCTGCCGGAGTTCCTCGACGCCTGCGCCGCACAGGCGCAGCGGCGCCGGGCGCAGCTTGCACGGATCGCCGGCATCGATGTCGTCGACGATCCGAGCGGCGCGCAGGGGGTGTGGCCGTTCCTGTTGCTGCGCCTGCCCGACGAAGCGACGCGCGATGCGATCCTGCGAAAACTCTGGGGCGCCGGCCTTGGCGTCAGCCGGTTGTTCATTCACGCCTTGCCGGACTACGGCTATCTGCAGGACGTCGTCGGCGAGCAGGACGCGCCGAACGCGCGCGTGTTTGCGGCGACGACGCTGACGATCTCGAACAGCCCGTGGCTGCTCGACGAGGAATTCGAGGCGATCCGCGCGGCGCTCGAGTCCGTGCTGGCGCGGCGCGTTCCGTAAGCCCGATCAAGCCGCCGCAGCGCGCCGCAGCGGCATCGGCGTCGCGAGAGGCCGATGTCAGGCGTCATCGAATGCTCAGCGCCTGACCAGATACAGATCCTGCAGCGCCCACAGCAGCCCGACCGGGAACGTCGTCGTGTGGAACGCGCCTTCGACGACCTTGCCGTGCAGTTTCAGGTTCTTGTACTTGCGCGAGGCCAGGCGCTTCAGCATCGCGGCCTGGTCGGCCACCATGTTAAACGTGTCCTGGCATTGCGAGGGCGCGGCGCCGCAGCCGCCCGGGTATTCGGTGGAGCCGATCGCCATGTAGAGGTTCGCTCGCAGATCGGGATGGTTCGCGGCGTAGGCGGCCTCGGCGTCGAACATCGCGCGCCGGTTGTACCAGAGCGAGGTGCTGGTCAGGATGTAGTTCTGGAACAGTTCCGGTTCGTTGAACATTACCCAGATGCCGAA
The DNA here is from genome assembly GCF_039523175.1 of Dokdonella soli. Taxonomy (NCBI): domain Bacteria; kingdom Pseudomonadati; phylum Pseudomonadota; class Gammaproteobacteria; order Lysobacterales; family Rhodanobacteraceae; genus Dokdonella; species Dokdonella soli. Next base: position 150,822 of record NZ_BAAAEU010000025.1, on the reverse strand, counting down.
CAAACCGCCGAACGATTGTCCCGACAGCGTGCGCCGGCGCGGATCGATGCGGTAGGTCTTCTCGACCAGCGGCATCGCCTCGTTCTTCAGGAAATCGAGGTAGGCGCGCGCGCCGCCGGTGGCGTGCGGTTTGTTGCGGATATCGACCAGCGGGGTCAGGTCGCGCTCGCGGCTGACGATCGGGTCTTCATCGTGTGCATAGGACACGCCGACCAGGATGAAGTCCTCGAAGGTGCCGTGATTGAACGGCACGCGCGTAACGCCGGATGCGACCTGGAACGTGTATGGCCCGTCGTTGAGATAGAGCACGGGATACGAACGCTTGGCGTTCTCGGGTTGGTCGTAACCCGGCGGCAGCTTGACGTAGAGGTCGTAGCTTCGTTTCAGCGCCGCCGACGTGAGGGTGCGCACGGCGCTGTGCTCGATCTGGAATGGCGGCGCGGCCTCCGTTTCCATGGCAGGTTGCGGCTCGGCCGCAAGCGCCGGCAGCAGGGATGCCGGTGTGATCGACAGTACGACGGTCAGCAGCAGGCGGTACGGAGTCCGTTCCATTTCGTTTTCTCGTGATCGATCGTGGGATTCGGCGGCCGGCGATTGTAGCCGCCTTCAACGGCTCGCCGTGGCGATGTGTTCGAGCAGCCGCAGGTTCAGCGCGTGCTGCTGCGCCTGCCAGGCGGCGAGCTGCGCCGCGTCGATCTCCGGCTGCTCGTCGAGCGCGCTGAGCTTGCGCTTCCACCAGCTGCGGTAGCGGTAGGCGGAGATGTCGCCGGTGATGTCGCTGCCGATGAGGGTTCCGGCGAGCCGGTCGATCACGTGGATGAGATCGGCATCGCTCAGCCGGCCCTGGTCCCAGTTCGTGCGTGCGACGTCCGGGCTCAGGACATCCTTGTCGATGGAAAGGTATACCGGCCGCTTCGATGCGCCGCGCTCGTCGATGAATCGTTCGATCAGCGCGGCGGGCGTGTCGAACGCGCGAAACGCGGATGCGAGCCCGAAACGTGCGGCCCAACGCGTGTCGACGCCGACCGTCCAGTAGCTCAACTTGCCGCGGCGCAGCGGCGCCAGATAGTTCTCCCACGCGTGGGCGGCGGACACATCGCCCGAGCTGATGCCGAGCACGTGCACGTGCTCGACGAACGGCAGCAGCGCGACCTTGCGCACCCACGAGCCGCAGTGCACGCCGAACGGAAAGCGCATGTTGTCCGGATGGTTGTCGAACACGACGATCTCGAAGGGACCGTCAGTAGCGCGACGTTCGATCAGCGGCCAAGTCAGGTGATGATAGTCGCCACTGCCGAGGAACACGGTGCCATGCGCGGCTGGCAGGCGGCTCTCGATGACGGCGCGCACTTCGCGCAACCGGCGCAGCGAGCAGCCGAAACGGATCGCCTCCTGCCAATCGGCGAGATCGATGATCGTCGCGCCGGGCAGCGCGCCGACCGAGCGATCGAAATCAAGGACGATCGGCGCTTTCAATGTTCGCTCCATCCGCTGATTTTGCATCGGCCCAGCTGCGATCGCTTTCGAACTTGCCGGCAATGCGGCGCAACAGCGCGCGCAGAAGCCGGCTGCGCGGACGCACCGCGTGGCGCGTGAACGTGAAGCGTGCGCCGAGGTAGGCCTTGATCTCAGGGTCGGTCCAGCCGGCGACGTAGCAGGCGAGGTGGCGGCGCCGCGCGTAGTCGAGGTTGTGCATCCAGCTCACGAAATACAGATTGTGCTCGCGCGCGGCGGGGTAGGCGAAGCCGACGTACTTGTCGACCAGGGTCTCGCCGACGACGAAGCACAGGTTCCAGCCGATCATGCGGCCTTCGTGGCGATACACGAAGACGATGCCGCCACTTGCCGCATCCTGCAGCGCCGCGTCGAAGAACGCACGGCTGAGCCGATCGAAATGGATCTCGCTCTTCGCGTAGACCTCGAGGTACAGCGCGTAAAACGCATCGCGCACACCGGCATCGCCGAAGAACGCGCTGCCGGCCGGGATCTCCTCGATGTCGAGCCCGGCGCGCGCGCGCAGCTTGCGGCGGATGTCCTTGCGCCGGCTCGCGGAAAGCCGCGCGAGGTAATCATCGATCGATTCGAAATCGATCGGCACCCACGCCAATGCCTGGCCTTCGAGCAGCACGAAGCCGGCCCGCTCGCAGGCGGACGCGATCGCACGTGCCTGGGCATTGCTGGCCTGGTCCAGCAGCGGCGATTCCTGCGGGATGTCCTTGACGATCAGGAACGGGTGGCGGCGTCCGTGCTCGGCGAGCCATTCGTGGGTCATCGTTTCCGCATCGGCATCGGCGGGAAACAGCGCGTATTCCGATACCGTGGTGCCGATGAAGCAGGTGCGCGGACGCAGCAGCCGGCTCCAGAAGCGGTACAGCGGCAGGGCGGTGACGCGGCGTCGCAGGTCCGCGTCCGCTGTGGTCAGCAGGTCGAAACGCGCGACGAACGCGGGCGCACCCGACGTCGTCGTGAATGCCGAAAAATCCTCGGGCGGATGCGCGAGGAAATGGTCGACGAGTGCGCGCGGTTCGAGCAGGTTGCGGAAGGCGGGCGCGGTCCGAGATGCGCGCGTCGGCATCAGTCGATCGCGGTGGCCATGCTGGCGCCACGCGGCACGTCGAGCGGCTTGCGGTCGGCGATCTGCTGGAAGAACGTCGCGGACTGCTCGATCACCTTGCCGCGTTCCTGGTCGACCGTGACCATGTGGTAGCTGTTGTCGAGCAGCAGCGACTCGACCGGAGCGCGCACGCCACGTTCGATGATGCGCACGTTGCGCAGGCTGGCGACGTCGTCGTTCGAGGAATGCGCGACGAAGCACGGCGCGCGCACGCGACCAATGCGGTTGCGCACATGCACCGAGAGTCGCTGGAGTTCGGCCAGCGAGGGCCACGGGAAACCGGCGAGGCCAGCAGCCTGGCTGTCGCCGCTCAGCATCGCGCCGACGATGCGGTTGCGAATGCGTTCGTCCTTGATGCCGTAGGGTTCGGTTTCTGCGGAGCTATTGCGGCGGCCGATGCCGAGCGAGGTCAGCAGCGGCAGCAGGAACGCGAGGCGGCCGATCGGCGGCGTCGCCCATCCATCATGGAAGAACGTGGTGCCGTACAGGCCGAGCCCGTCGACCTCGCGCGGCCGGTCGATCGCGAGCTTCAGCGCGAGCACCGCGCCCATCGACAGCCCGGCCACGAACAGGTGGTCGACCTGCTCGCGCAGACGGTCGGCGGCCTCGACGACGCTGGCATACCAGTCCTGCCAGCCGGTCGCGAGCAGATCGGCCTCGTCGCCGCAATGCCCGGCGAGCTGCATGCCGAGCACGCTGAAACCGGCGCGGTGGAGACCGTTGCCTACGAAACGCATCTCGGTCGGTGTGCCGGTCAGGCCGTGGATCAGCAGGACGCCGGAACGGCCGCCGCTCAGGTGGAATTCGGAGGGTTTGATCATGGACTGCGGATTTGACATGACGGTTTGCGGGCATCCGTTGCAGCGCATGGGCTCGCGGGCCGGATAAATGCCTGTGACAGCATGATTCGGTCATCTTTCGCCCGGCTTTCATCCGGACCGTTTCGGACGACGTTGGCGCGCTGCTTGCTTGGTCCGGTGCATTGCAAAGGAGGCTGCCATGGACCGTCTCGTCCATCTGTACCAGGTTTCGCTCTCCGGCTTGCGCGTCGCGCTCCCGGTGATTGCTGCGCTGGTCGCGATACGCCCCGAGCAGACCTCTATTGCTTCCAGCATCCCCGGCTTCGGGCCCTGCAAGAGCACGTTCTGCAAGGCCGAGCGGCGATCGCCGGCGTCACGCCGCAGGCCCCCCCAGGGGCATCAGGCGCCTGATGCGTCGATTGTCAAATTTGCACAAGTCTCGTCAGGAGTGGCCGCATGGCTTCGACGTACCTGCACGAGATAAGAGTTGCGTAACGTCATCTGATGGATACAGCGAAAGGACATTCATGAGCTACGACATTCTGAAGAATCTCGGCCTCGACCACCTCGATGCGAAGTCGCCGGATTTCCTGAAGACACTCGAGCGCATGCAGCGCGAGGCATGGGAGAGTCTTCAGCAGGATCAGCACAACGTTCCGTCACGGAACGCGACCGAATAGCGCTGGATTCCCTGCGCATCGCTCGTACCACTTCGGCGTTTTCAGCGTCTCGCCACGCCCCTTGCGATGCATGAATCCGTGGGCATCGTCTTGGATGCCTGATAGCCGCGCCATGGGCTGTTCCATCGCCTATCCCTCACGTGACCACTCCCGCACCTGCGGCAGCGCCTTAGGGAAGGTCTGAACAAGTCAGAGCTCGTCATTCCGGCGAAGGCCGGAATCCAGTTTTTCAACGAGTTGCCGTAGAGCTGGATGACCAGCCTACGGCTGTTGAGAAGCGCCTCCGGCTTTCGCCGGGATGACAGCTTGTTCAGAGGTTCCTTAGGCCTTATGGCTGTACCTCAAAACCGTCGGCGAAGATGCGATCGGTGACTAGCGAAATTGTCTGTGTTACCTCAGGCGCAGCAGCGTAGGTTCCGTTACCCGGCTGATCGGCAGCGATGATGCAATCACCGCCGCTCAGCATGGTTACGGTGGAGCCGGAGACCGATCAAGCGGCTGTTCGCAGACGTGTTTGATCAGAGACTTCAATAGCGCGATGCCTTGGAATGTCTATCGACGGTGACAACCGGCTCGCTCTCGTTCGAGAGCGAGCCGTCCGTCGAGGAGCTCAGTACGTTACGGCGTCACCGTGAACGAAATCGGTCCCGCCAGCACGGTGTAGCCGTCGTTGTAGCAATACCAGGCAGCATAGTTGCCGGCAGCCAGGCCGCTCGTACCGAAGCTGACTTGGCCGCTCGGGCTCGGTGTGTATTGCCAGGAGATCGATGCTTGCGAGCCCGGCGCGACGCCGGCGGGATAGATGCCGACCCAATTGGTCGAACTGAGGTCGGCGGCGATCGTCGTGTAGTTGAAGACAATCGTGCTGCCGGCGGCAACGCTCGGCGTAGCGGTCGCCAGAGTCGGGGTAGGCGGCGGCGCCGTCGGCGTGAAGGCATCGTTGATTGGCTGGGCGTATTGGTCGTTCGCCGTCATGGATGAAAGACCAAGCGCGTATTCGATCGTGCGGCCGACGCTGTAGTGGTTGTAGCTCGCATGGCTGACGTAACCACGCTGCACCAGTCCTTGCGAATCGACCAGGATGGTGGCGATGTGGTTGGTGCCGCGCGTTGCCGATTCGTCCCAGGTCAGGATCAGCAGCGATCGTTGGTTCTTCCATGCCGGCGAATTGAACAGAGGCTGGAATGTCTGTTTGAGCCATCCGTCCTGCACCCGCAGACTGGCGGGCGAGCCGTTCCCCGATGCTTCGCCGTCGTAGTAGTCGTCGGCGGACAGCCAGACGAAATTCGGCGTGGTCGCCGTCGCTTGCAGGTCGATGGCGAATTCGCTCAGATCCAGCAGGTGCGCCTGGCACCGCGCCTTGTTGGTGCTGATGTCGGTGAAGTTGATGAACGGAAGATCGTCGGGCGCGAAGTACGAATCGCTGCTGCTCAGGGCGCAGGGCGAGCCCATGCCTTGCTCGTAGCCTTTCCACGTCTTGCCGACAGCCTCGAGGCGATCGCCGATGTTGGGTGCCGAGACATGGATGTTCGGATAGTAGATGGCGCCCTGGACGAAATTGTCGCCGCCGGCGATGGCGAGATAGTTTTCGTCGCTGGGATGGTAGGTGCCGCTCGCATTGGCCAGCAGCGTGCCGCTTGTTGCAAGGCCGTTGATGAACGGCGCATCCGTGGTATCGCCGATCACGGCCGAGTAGTCGGTGTTCTCCATCATGACCATGAAAACGTGATCGAAGGCCGGCACGCTCGAGGCCGGTGGAGCCAATGTCGGCACCGGCATCGGCGTGGACAGGGTCAGCGACAGGTTGTCGGCATAGCCGACGTTGTAGGAACCGGAGGTATCGATGAACTGCAGCAGGACCGATATCGAACGCGTCCCGGTCGGGACCTTGTTGGTGATCGAACGAGACAGGAACGCATTGCTGTAGCCGCGATCGGCTGCCGTAACGGCGGGCAGTTGAGCACTGCTGCCCAGCGATTGGCCGCCTGCATCAAGGAAACTCGCCGTGACGATGGCTTGGCCGGCGTAAGAGCCCCAGCCGCCGAGCCAGCCGGACAAGGTGTAAGTCGTCGATCCGCTGTCGATGGCAGAGCCGGCGACGGAAACGTCGATCGTCTGCGTCAAGGCGGAATCGCCGTAAGGGCCATCGGCGATGAAAGCGTTCCCGCGAGAGGGCGTGCCCGGCGTCGAGAAGCTGCCGATCGAGTAGCACACCACCACCGGGCTGCCTTGCACGACGGTCCAGCCGGGAACCGTGGTAACGGCGCTCCAGTCGCCCGTGCAATGGCCGGCCTCGCCATCGCCGCCAACAATCAGGTTTCCGCTAGTGGAAGCGACTGCCGCAGCGCTGTATGCACATGCCGCCATCGCCACCAGGACTGCCCCCCATGCAACGATTCGAAATCCTTTCACGGTCCACCTCTCTCTTGTGCGCGCCCGGATCGGGCGCGACGCGAGTATTGGGTGACGGTGATGACATGCAGATATAACGTTGATTACGCCGAGATATCGGCGATGTTGCGCGCGTCGCAGCGGCTGCCGCAGGGCCAACTCCTGTGGGCAGGCGCGTCGCCGGGCGTATCGCCGATGCTGCACGAGTTCGCGGCAAGTTAACGCTTTGAATCGAAGCAGCGGCTCAAGTAGTTGTTTTCATATGCCCGATGAGCTTCCCGCGGGATCTTACTCACAGAGTTACTCACGAGCACGTGATACTGAGGTTTGTGTGCGCAATTTCCAGTCCGTGAATTCGGACAGACGCAGGCCATAACGAGCCACGTTGCCCTCGTGAAGGTGATGGAGTTCATTGGCAACCATCGCCACGAAATCAGGCAGGTCGCCCTCAGCAACAAGAGCGGCCGCGTGCTCGCGAATCGTTTCCGATTCGATGGGCTGTATGTTGCGCACGATGATTGCCACCACGTCCCTCAGTTGTGTGCGATAGCGCAGGCGTAGCGGATCCGGCTCCGGCAGCGCGTCTCGCAGAACGGTGTAGCGCTGGCAGGATCTTTCATAAGCCCAGGTGAATACGTCGATGAGCAGTTCGATGCGATTCAACTCATAGACGCCGAGTACGGCATCGGCATAGCTCCGTTCCGGAACATCGACGAACGACAGCGGTGCGAGGTTGCTGCGTATCACTGAAATGTTCGCGCCTAGACGCGAGACGCGCTTGTTCACATCCTCGAAAGGCTGCAAATAAGGGATGTGGGCCATGATGAAAAATGCTTGCTCGAACGGATCGGCGATTGCGTCGGCCTTTGCCAATATCTGGCGGAAGAATTCTTCGATCTGTTGAGGAATTGCGAGCGGCTGATAGACGGTTCCGGTGATGTCTACGGGTATCGTGCGAATCCGGCCTGATGCTCCTGGATCGGGCAGCAGATTGTCTGACAGTAGCGCATGCAAGTTGCAAAATGTGTAAGCGTTGAATCCGATCTCGTCGGCGTTTTCCACGAGCATTTCTATCGCGGCTTTGTGATTGAGGATCATCTGCGCTTCGAGTTGATCCTTCCCCGCCGCAAACATTCCGAACTCGATCAGGTTTTGCGTGTCCAGTCGCGTGTAGGTATTTCCTTCCAGGCGGCTCGACGCCCACGACAGGTCGACGAGTAGCCGGTTCAAGATGTGCCGCGCATAAGTACCTGCTGGGCGCTCGCCAACGGGCGAACGGCCGAGTTCATGCAAGCGCTGTCGTATGGGTTCCGAAAGGTAGTTCGTCGTGTTGGGGATGTAGCCGTCCAAAAAGGCGCTGTTGTACCCAACCGGTGTGCGCGCGGCGATTGGTCGCTGGACGAGCATGCGAACTTCCGCCCCCGCTGCCGACAGCGGCACGTAGTTTTCCGCAGCGGCAGGCGTGCCAGGCTGACCTTCAGGGCGGACGATCTCAGCAGTCGACGGCGGCACAATGCGATAGCGAATCGCGCGACCCCGCCCTTCACTGAGCAGGCGACCACGTTTTACGAGTTCCGCGAGCCGTCGCTGCAGCGATCGGCGGGGCGTTGTGGCGAGCGCCTTTTGCAAGGCCTCTATGCCAACTCCCTCCGGATGTTGGGCAACGATCATGTGGACTGCGGCAAGGTCTTCTGGAGGAATGAGCTTGGGCACGATGTTCTGCTTATGTGGCGCGCAAGCAGTATCGCGCCGCATAAGGCGGCGCGCAACTTGAATCGCGCCGAAAAAAACCGCTCTATGCGGCGCGATTAACCGACAAACTTTGCTAGTCCCCGTCGACGACTTCGTAGCTAGGTCGCGGCTGCAAGCGTGGATATGCGGATTCGCGGCTAGTCCTCAAAGCCGTCCGCAAAAATCTCGTCGTCGTTGTTCTGTCGCTCGTACGCGCCGATGTCGGGCCCGAAACCCACGCTTCGCGAATAGCCAAGGCCGCGCTGGTCGTCGAACAGCGAGTTCACATTGTTGCCCTGGTCCACCGCCGAACTGAACGTCGACAAGGCATTCGTGCGCGTCGGCCCACCGTGATTGCCGAGCATGGCCAGATGAGGATTTGCCGTGACCGTCACCATGCCGGACGGAAGGAAGGCATCGGAGTGCATGACCAGATTGCGTGTGCCGCTGACGGTCGAGCTTGCCACGTGCAGGTCCGCGGCGCTGCCGGAGGTGGTCGCGTTCTCCGCGACAATCGAGCTGTGCATCACCAGGCTGTTGAAGACCGCTATCGACAGGCCGCCGACACCCGACGCACTCTGATTGAACGCGATCGTGCTGTTCAGTATTTTCAGGGACGCTTGGAAATACGTGGCGATGCCGCCGGCACCGGTCGTCGCCACATTGGCGGAGATCGTGCTGTTCGTGATGGTTGTCGACCCGTTGCCGAAGAAGGAGATGCCGGCGCCGGAATCGGCATGATTGGAGTCGATCGTGGACGCGGTGATCACCGCATCTCCCGTCCAGATGCCGCCGGCCCCGCTGGACGCGTTCGTGCCGGCCACGGCCGTGTTGTTGCTCACCGTGCTGTAGTAGGCATGCACATGGCCCGCGACGATGCCTCCGCCATGCGCCGAGTACCCCATATCAGACGAAGAATCGGCACGGTTGCCCGACACCGTGCTGTTCGTCAGCGTCACCAGCCCCAGGGCGTAGATTCCGCCGCCGCGTGCTCCGTCGGCGTTGATCGCACCGCTCTGCTGCTTCGCGATGCAACCGCTGACGACGGAATTGGTGAGATTCACGTTGCTGTTCGAATAGATGCAGCCGCCTTTCACCTGCGAGGACGTGCCCAGGTATTTTCCCGAAGCGATCATCAGGTGATCGATAGACAGCGTACCCATCTTGAACAGGGGGGAGTGCGCAAGCACGCGGTAGTTGTCCCCGCCGGAAATCGTCATCGGCGCATGCGGCGGCGACGGACCCTGCAAGGTCAGATTGTTCACGCCGATGTTGATCTGGCCAGTCGTCAATGTGATTGAGCTGCACGACAGCGCACTCAGATCGATCACATCGCCGTTGGCCGCGCCCTTGACGACCTGCCGCAACGAACCCGCGCTGTTGTCGTCGGCGCAATTGGTGACGGGCAGGATGCTCGCCAGCGCGGGCGACGTCTGCGCGCCCAGCGCAAGTGCCGCCGCCAGACACACAGCCAAGGGTTTCAGACGAGAGCGAAGCCGGTGTTCCGAGTGGATGACTGGCATGCCTGCACCCTCCGCAGGTGGATTTATAGCGCAATGTACGGATCGAGGCGGATCGCACTCACATGAGAACGACCGACGCGCGGCAATCCGAACAGGCGACGAGGCTCGATGAGGGAAAGTCCGTTCGTGACCCGGCGCACGAGCGGCTGATGACGGCGGCGGACTTGCTTTCGCTCTGGAGCGCCCCATCCTGCGGACACGATCGACCCGAGTTGGAGACGCCATGCGTGCGCTGTTCGTTACGATGTTGTTGCTGGTTGCAGGAACTGCACATGCGCTGCCAGGCGTGGAGGATGTGCAGTCGGCGGTGCGTCGCGGCGACTATCCAGGAGCCGAATCGATGATGCGGCAGGTGATCGCCGCGAAGCCGGAGAACGCGAAGGCGCACTACGTCCTGGCCGAGATCCTCGCGCACGAAGGACGCAGCGACGATGCGGCGCACCAAGCCGCGACCGCGCGGCAACTGGATCCCGCGATCCATTTCACCCAGCCCGAACGCTTCCGCCAGTTCGAGTCCGAGCTTGCCGCGGCAACGCGTCAGGCACGTCCGATCCGGATGGAGCAGGGCGGCGGCACGCGCTCGGGTTCGAGCGGATTCTGGATCCTTGCGTTGCTCGCGATCGGTGCACTGTTCTTTCTGTTCCGGCGCGGCCGTCCGTCGATCGCAACCGGCTACGGCAACGCAGGTGTTCCGCCAGCCGGTACACCGTCGCCGATGCCCGGCATGCCGCCCGGCTGGACACCCGGCGCGCCGATGCAGGGATCCGGCGTCGGCAGCTCGGTCGCAGCGGGCCTGGGCGGCCTGGCGGCCGGCATGCTGGCGGAACACATGATCGAGGGCATGACGCATCATCACCCCCAGGATCCGGCGTCCGGCATCTTCCCGTCGGCCGGGGCCGACGCGGCAGCCGACGACGAACTCCGGCGCCGACCGATCGATTTCGGCAACGACAGCGGTTGGGGATCGGACAGCGATTCCTCGGCGTCGAGCAGCGGCGGCGGCATCGACACCGGCGGCAGCGACGACTGGACCTGACGAGCGTCTACGGCCGTACGAGCCTTGCGCAGCGGATGAATCCGTTGTGCAAATCCATGGACTTGTTGTGGTGGCCGGGGACGGAATCGAACCGCCTACACGGGGATTTTCAATCCCTGAAAATGCGATTTCACGCCATCCAAAGAAGTCCAGCGTTTTCGCGTAGATCGTTGAAAGTGCTTGTTTTAGGCGTCCTGTGGCATCCAGGTCGATTCCATGCGATCTTGTGCGAAACGGGCACCGAACGGGCACCAGAATGGACACGGGGATAAACGGCGGACACGGAAACAAGAAAACGGGCACCGGTGCCCGTTCGCAAACCGGCGCGAAACGTGCGCTGCTGACGCCGCGCGGAATCGCCGCGATGAAGCCTGGCGAATGGGCCGCCGATCCTGCGCCGCGTGGCGCTGGCGTCCTGCAAGTACGCAAGCTGGTGAATGGCGAAGCCGCGTACTACTACCGCTACACCGCACCGGACGGCGAGCGCGTTCGCGTTCCCATCGCGGCGGGTATCGAGCTGGCGGAGGCGCGCAAAATCGCTGCCCGGTTGTCCGGACGTTATCAGGCGGGCGATCGGGACCTGCGCGACGCGCTCGATGCCGAGCAACGCGAAGCGACACGCTTGCGCGAAGCCGCCCAACGCGAGGTCGATGCCGCCGCCGAGCAGAAGCGTGCAACGCTTGCCGCGTTATTGACCGCCTACGTGGAGCAACTGAGGCGTGACGGCAAGCCGAGCATGCGGAGTGTGGAGCGGGCGCTGCAGCGTCATGTGGCCGACGCATGGCCCACGCTTTGGAACACGCCGGTAGCGGAGATCACGACCGACGATCTGCTGGCCGTGATCGCGCGCGTCGCGGATGCCGGCAAGTTGCGGGAAGCCGCCAAGGTGCGCAGCTACCTGACTGCGGCTTTCGCGGCCGGCTTGCGTGCGCGCCAGGACGCGCGCGGATTGCCGGCGTTGCGCGCGCTGCGCATCACGTCAAACCCGGCTCGCGATCTGGTGACGATCGAAGGCGCGACCAATGCGCGTGAGCGCGCGTTGTCGGTGGCCGAGCTTCGCGCGTATTGGAAACGCATCTCCGCCTTGCCCGACCCCGCAGGCGCGCTGCTTCGCTTCCACCTGCTGACCGGTGGCCAGCGTACTGAGCAACTCGCGCGCCTGACCACGGCGGACCACGATTCCGACGTGCAGACCGTGCGCCTGCGCGACGGCAAGGGTCGGCGCAAGGTCGCGCGTATCCATGACGTTCCATTGATTCCCGAAGCGTCCAGGGCCATGAAGGCCATGCGCGGTGGAGCACTCGGCCCCCACGTCTTCACCGTGACCGCCGGCGAGTCCGGCGCGGTCTACGCAACCGTTCAACATCGGGCGCGTGAGGTCGCCGCGGCGATGGCGGAAGCGGGCGAACTGGAAAAGGGACCGTTTACCGTAGGCGACCTGCGCCGCACCGTCGAAACCCGGCTGGCAGCTGCCGGAGTAGGCGTCGAGACTCGCGCGCAGTTGCAGTCTCACGGGCTCGGTGGGATTCAGGCGCGCCACTACGACCGCCAGGACTACCTGGCCGAGAAGCGCGCTGCGCTGGAAACACTGCACCGGCTGGCGACGGGCGCTGCGGCAAGTGTGACGCCTATCAAGCGCAAGACACGTTGACGGAATACATATAATATGCATACTAACCCGAACGGAATCGAGTTCGACCCTGACAAGGCAGCGGCCAACCTGCGAAAGCATGGCGTGAGTTTTACCGATGCCGCCACCGTGCTGAACGACCCCGAGGCTTTGATCATGGAGGACGATTCCGAAGGCGAGGCGCGCTATCTGGCCGTGGGCATGGACGCATCGGGCCGCGTGCTGACCGTTGTCTACACCGTGCGTGGCGCGCACATCCGCCTGATTTCTGCCCGCCGCGCCACCGCCAAAGAGAGAGCCGCCTATGCGCAGTGAATACGATTTCAGCAATGCCAAGCGGGCGAAGGACGTGCCGCATCTGCAAAAACTCAATGCCGGGAAAACCCGCATCACGATCATGCTGGACAATGACGTGCTGGACGCGTTCCGCGCGCGCGCCGAATCCGAGGGGCGGGGCTATCAGACCGCCATCAATGAGGTCCTGCGGTCCGCGCTGGATTCCGACAATGCGCCGGTCACCGTGGCTGCCCTGCGTCGCGAGCTGCGCAAGGTGTTGAAGCCCGGCAAGGCGGCATGACCTAGCTCCGGTCGCCTACCAACCGCGTTCAACGCGGCATATTGCTAACAACCGAAGAGCAACCGCTATCACCGCCATCCTCGCCGACATGGACAGCGAGATCGCCGCGCTCGATGCCCGCCTCGCCAAGGCGCGCCAGCTCAAGCAGGGCATGATGCAGTTGCTGCTGACCGGCGCGATCCGCCTGCCCTTGGACACGGCGTGAGCGGTCGCGGCCGGCCGTTGCAGATGCCGGTTCGCCCGTTTGCAGATCGCCAGCCCGCTGTTTGCAGATGCTGCCTCGCTTGACGGTTCGGCAAATGCTTGGCAAGAAAGGACTTTTAAGGATAGATTGCAGATCCTTTAGAGGTTCCTTGCAGATAGCCTGACGCCATGGCGCACTTTACCCACCACGACCTGCGGCTGCTGAACCCGGCGTTTTCCTCGCCGCTGCTGGACGTGCTGACCGACTTGGAGCACCTGCGCCGACTGGACCTTGCGGGCACCACGCCGTTGCCGGTGTTCCTGCAGCTCAAGCAGGTCTTCCACCTGCTGGAAAGTCTCGCCTCGGCGCGCATCGAGGGCAACCACACCACCCTGGCCGACTATATCGACGCGGCGGTGGCGCCCGTGGGCGCGCGCGGCGAACAGTTGCACGAGATCGACAACATCGAAGCCGCCATGGACAACGTCGAGGCCACGGTCGCGCCCGGCGCCGAGATCACCGAACACCTGCTGCGCGCCCTGCACGCGACCACGGTCGCCGGATTGGCGCGCGAGGGCGACCGCACGCCCGGCGCCTACCGCAGCGGGTCGGTGCAGATCGCGCAATCGGACCATCTGCCGCCCGAAGCCGTGCGCGTGCCGGAGTACATGGCCAAACTGGTGGCCTTCATCAACCGCGCCGATCCGCCCAAGTACGACCTGATGAAGGTCGCGCTGGCGCACCACCGGTTCGCCTGGATCCATCCCTTCAGTAACGGCAACGGCCGCGTGGTGCGTTTGCTGACCCACGCGCTGCTGCTCAAGTACGGTTTTCGCGTCAGCATCCAGCAGGGCGTCGTCGGCCGTTTGCTCAATCCCGCCGCGGTGTTCTGCGCCGACCGCGCGCGTTACTACGCGATGCTGGCCGAGGCCGACACGGGCAGCGATGCCGGCCTGGAGGCTTGGTGCACCTATGTGCTCGGCGGCGTGCGCGACGAGCTGAACAAGCTGGACCGGCTGGCCGACTACCAGCACCTGCAGGCGCGCATCCTGCTGCCGGCGGTGGCGTATGCGCGCGAGCGGCAACTGGTCACCGCTCAGGAGGCGACGGTGCTCAACGCAACGGTGAGGGCCGGCGTGGTCAAGGCCGGCGACTTGGAAAGTGTCTTGCCCAGGCTCAGCGCGTATCAGCGCACCTATCAGATCCGCAAACTGGTGGAGAGCGGCATGCTGCAACCGATCCGGCCCAATGCGCGCCAGTACGCGATCGGCTTCAGCCACAACCTGCTGTTGCGCGGCGTGGTGCGCGCGCTGACCGATGAGAGCTTCATCCCGCCGGCGTTGTCGGCGCCGACAGGGGACGCGGCGTGAGCGCGGTCGGGCAGAAGGCTCCAGCAACGGCTGGCAACAAGCGTATCGACCTCGATGCTGTCCACGCGCGAATCCAGCAGGAAGGCGCGGACGCGCTGCTGGCACGCGGCGAAGCGGCGGCGCTGATCGCGGCGCGAGTGAAGGACCGGCACGATTCTGCGCGAAGCGCGCGCAACCGTATCGCAATGCAATTGGATCGCGCGCGCAAGAACGGCGGCGATGCGACGACGGGTGGCCTTGCGTGCGTTAGCGATGGACGCTTCACGACCGACGAGATCGCGCGTTGGGCGGGAAGGGAGTACCCCGGTCTTTTTGACGATCTGCCGACGAAACCACGCGCTGCGCGCGGCATGTTGAGCGATCGACTTCGCTTAGGCAGCGACTCCTATTGCGGCGACGTGTTGCCCGGAACCATCGATGCCTGCCACGCGCTGATCAGGCAGCTCCGCGACCAACGCCTGCAGGAATTGCGCGACCTCGAACGCGCCAGCCTGGAACGAAAACGCCAGCTTGCCGCCAACTTCAAGAAGGTGAACACAAATCGGCGCTCCCTTTGGTGCGCCCGTTCTGTGTTCACATAATGCCGTAGCCGTCCCCGCCCATCCCGGCGAAGCACAGGACGGCCACCATGCAACCCACGTTTCCCGCCACGCCCCGACAGATCCCGCTCGGCCTCAACGCGGATTCGGCCACCCCCGGCGAGACCGCGCCCAGCGGTTCCGATGCAGTGCCGAGCCGGCCCGCGAGGTCCGGCCGACGCGCGGCATCCGTTGACGGTCACGGTCCGGACCGTTTCATGCGGCGTCCGGAAGTCCAACGTGCAACCGGCCTGAGCCGCAGCTCCCTGTACCGCCTCATTGCCGAAAAGGACTTCCCGCCAGCCATCCGCTTATCCATGAACACGGTTGCGTGGCTGGAATCCGAGGTCAACGCGTGGATCGGCGCCCGCATCGCAGCGAGTCGAACGCAGGCGGCTCGCACATCGATGCGCAATGTGCGGAAGTGAGTCGTGTGCAAACGCCTACCAAACCCACGCTTGGCGAAGATCCACCGCAGCTACACCGTGGACGAGGCAGCCCGCTGTTTCGGTGTCCATCGCAACACGGTGCGCCAATGGATCAAGCGCGGCCTGCCAGTGTGCGACGACAAGCGCCCGACCCTGGTCCTCGGGCGCGATCTGGCCAGCTACCTGCAGGTGAAACGCACGATCAACAAACGGCCGTGTCGGCCGGGTCAGATCTATTGCGTTCGATGCCGCGCGCCGAGGAGTCCGGCTGGCGACATGGCTGACTACATCGCGTCGAGCGCCACGAGCGGCCGGCTTGTGGGCATCTGTCCGGACTGCGATGCACTGATGAACCGGAGGGTCAGTCTGGCCAACCTGCTGCAGGTTGGTGGCGAATTGGTCATCACGATGCCGCAAGCACATTCACGCATAGGCGATACCCACCATCCCTTCGTGAACAGTGACTTCAAGTGAGGACCAACTGACCATGTCAAAGCACAACGCCAACAACGAGCGAATCAAGCGCCAGTACTACGCGTACCTCAAGGAGGCGCAGCGCTATAGCGAGCCCACGGTCGATGCGGTCGCCAAGGCACTCTCGAGGTTCGAGATCGACACCCGATCGCGAGACTTCAAAGCCTTTCACTTCGAACAGGCGATCGCATTCAAGCGGCGCTTGGCAGAGCAGCGGAGCCAGCAGACGGGCGAACGACTGAGCAAGGCGACAGCCCATGCCACGCTAGCCCACCTCAAACGCTTCTTCCACTGGCTGGCCGGGCAACCCGGCTACAAGTCCCGTCTGCAGTACTCGGATGCGGACTACTTCAACCTGTCAGACAAAGATGCGCGTATCGCCACTGCACACCGCGAGCCGCTGGTGCCCACGCTGGAGCAGATCAAGCATGTGCTCGCCACCATGCCGGCCGGCACCGACATCGAACGGCGCGACCGCGCCCTGATCGCGTTCACCCTGCTGACCGGCGCGCGCGACAGCGCGATCGCCTCAATGAAGCTGAAGCATGTGGACGTGGAGGCCGATCTGGCGCGCCAGGACGCTCGGGAGGTGAAGACCAAGTTCAGCAAGACCTTCACGACCTATTTCTTTCCGGTTGGCGAGGAGGTTCGATCCGTCGTCGTTGATTGGGTCAATCACCTGCGTATGGAGCGGCTCTGGGGGAACGATGACCCATTGTTCCCGGCGACGGAAGTGACAGTCGGATCTGACCAGCACTTTCGAGCCTCAGGGCTTCGGAGGGACTGCTGGAGCAGCGCTGAGCCGGTCCGCGCGATATTCCGCTCCGCGTTTGCACTCTCAGGTCTTCCGTACTTCAATCCGCACAGCTTTCGGCATACCCTCGTCGGTCTAGGGCAGACCGTTTGTCGGACACCCGAAGAATTCAAGGCATGGAGCCAGAATCTCGGGCATGAAGGCGTGCTGACTACGTTTTGCAGCTACGGTACGGTTAACGGCCAGCGGCAGGGGGAAATCTTGAGGGAGCTGTCTTCGCCAGCGGCGATGCCTTCTACTCATGTAAGAGAGCTCGCAAAGGCGATAGCAAAGGAAATGATTGGCGCAGCTCGCACCCAGGCAAGTGGCCTCGGGGCTCCGTCCGTATGATGGGTAGGTGGGCTTCGATTAGGGGTTTCGGGCAGACGGGGGCGCGAGGGGGCGATGGCGGGGGTATCCAACTTCAGTGTTTTGCGAGGATATGAAGAGCAGCTGTGGCGCCTTGGCGCGCTCGGCGAGCGCTACTTCGCGGAAGACCCAAACACCTGCTTGATCAAGTTGCGACAGTTCGCCGAACTGCTCGCCCAAACGCTAGCCGCCAAGTCCGGCCTCTACCTGTCTCCCATTGAGTCGCGGCAGGAGTCGCAGCTCGATCTCCTGCGCCGCCTTCGTGGTGCGGGGGTACTACCGAACGAACCGTTCCAGATGTTCGATGCCGTGCGCCGGCTTGGCAACGATGCCAACCACGCGTTGCATGATGAACACCGTTCCGCCCTGCAAGCACTCAAGTTCTGCTGGCAGCTGGGTGTCTGGTTCCATCGTACCTTCGGTGATCCGGAGTATCGCTCTGGCCCATTCATCCCCCCTTCGGCGCCGAGGAATGAAAGCGAGGAACTGCGCGCAGAACTCGAACGATTAAGCCAAGCTGTCGCAGCCGACCATGCGGCCAATGCCCAGCTCAGCGCTGAACTCGCCCACGCCCGTAACCAGCTTTCGACGCTCGCCGAGGAACGCGAGCTCTGGGAGCAGATTGCTTTGGAGGCCGATCGCGCCAAGGCCGAACTCACCGCGCAGTTGGCAAGATTGCAGGCCCAGTCCCAGACCACAGATCGCGCTGGTTTCATGTCCTTCGCGCAGGCCGCTGGCGTCGCGGCTTCCAAGGTCCATCTGGACGAGGCCGATACTCGCGAGCTGATCGACCAGCAGTTGCGCGAGGCCGGATGGGAAGCGGATTCGGTGAACCTGCGCTTCAACAAAGGAACACGCCCCGCGCGAAATCGCAACTTGGCCATTGCCGAATGGCCCACCGACAGCGGGCCGGCCGACTATGTGCTGTTTGCCGGTCTGACCCCGATTGCGACCGTCGAGGCCAAGCGGCACAACCTCGACGTTTCAGCCGCGCTGCAGCAGGCCAAGCGTTACAGCCGCGGACTCAAGGCGACCGCCGAGGTCGTGTTGCCAGAGGAAAACTGGGGATCGCAGCGCGAATACCGCGTGCCGTTCGTCTTCTCGACAAACGGCCGCCCCTACCTGCGCCAGCTGGAAGCCAAAAGCGGCATCTGGTTCTGCGACCTGCGTCGTGCGGACAACCTGTTGCGACCGCTTAATGGCTGGTACACGCCCGATGGTCTGTCCGAACTGCTCAAGCGCGACGAGGATGCAGCGCATGCCGCGCTCGCGCAGGCGCCGTTCGACTACGGGTTCACCCTGCGTCCGTACCAGCAGGAAGCCATCCGCACCGTTGAGCATGCGATCGCTGAGGGCCAGGCGGCGATGCTGCTGGCGATGGCCACAGGCACCGGCAAGACCAAGACCTGCATTGCGCTGATCTACCGCCTGCTCAAGACCCAGCGTTTCCGCCGCATCCTGTTCCTGGTCGACCGCTCTGCCTTGGGCGAGCAGGCCGCCAACGCGTTCAAGGACACGCGGATGGAGAGCCTGCAGACCTTCGCCGACATCTTCGGCATCAAGGAGCTGGACGAGCAGACGCCCGACGGCGACACCAAGGTCCATCTCGCCACCGTGCAGGGCATGGTCCAGCGCGTCATGTATGCGAGCGACGACAACCCCGCTCCGCCGGTGGATGCCTACGACTGCATCGTCGTCGACGAATGCCATCGCGGCTACCTGCTCGACCGCGAGTTGTCCGAGGGCGAACTGGCCTTCCGCAACCATGACGACTACATCTCCAAGTACCGTCGCGTGCTCGACCACTTCGACGCGGTCAAGGTCGGCCTGACCGCGACCCCGGCACTGCACACCTCACAGATCTTCGGCGCGCCAATCTTCACCTACAGCTATCGCGAGGCCGTGATCGACGACTATCTGGTCGATTACGAGCCGCCCTATCAGATCAGGACCAAGTTGGCCGCCGACGGCATCACCTGGCAGGTCGGTGACGTCGTCGAGTTCTACGACGTCCGCAAGGCCAGGATCGACCTGTTCGAGGCGCCGGACGAGATCAAGATTGCCGTCGACGAGTTCAATTGGGCGGTCATTACCGAAGCCTTCAACCGCGTCGTGTGCGAGGTGTTGGCCGACGAGCTCGATCCGACTTCGCAGCGCAAGACGCTGATCTTCTGCGTGAACAATGATCACGCCGACCTGGTCGTCACGCTGCTCAAAAAAGCCCTGGCCCATCGCTGGGGCACCGTCGACGACGATGCCGTGATCAAGATCACCGGCGCCGCCGACAAGCCGCTGCACCTGATCCGCCGCTACAAGAACGAACGTAACCCCAACATCGCGGTCACCGTCGACCTGCTCACCACCGGCATCGACGTGCCCGAGATCTGCAACCTCGTGTTCCTGCGCCGGATCAACAGCCGCATCCTGTTCGACCAGATGCTCGGCCGCGCCACCCGTCTGTGCACCTTCGACGACGGCGAGCAGAAGGAATCCTTCCGCGTGTTCGACGCGGTGCAGCTGTTCGAAGCGATCGGCGACATGACCGACATGCGTCCGGTGGTGGTCGACCCGAAAATCGGCTTCGGCCAGCTCATCGACGAGATGATCGGTGCGGCCTACCCGGAATACCGCGAGATCGCCCGTGACCAGTTCCTCGCCAAGCTGCAGCGCAAGAAGCGCCATCTGTCCGACCGTACGCTGCAGGATTTCGAGACCTGCGCCGGCATGTCGCCCGCGATGTTCGTCGATCACCTGAAGAAGCTGCCGATCACGGAAGTCGCCGCCTGGTTCACCGCTCATCCCGGCCTCGCCGAGCTGCTCGACCGCAAGGGCGACCGGCCGCGCCCACCGGTGCTGATCTCGCGGCATGAGGACGAGCTGGTCGAGGTCGCCCGCGGCTATGGCAGCGCGCAGCGGCCGCAGGACTACCTGCAGCAATTCCGCGACTTCGTGACCAGCCAGGGCAACGCGATTCCCGCGCTGACCACGGTGCTCACCCGGCCGCGCGAACTTACCCGCAAGCAACTGCGCGAGCTGAAGCTCGCGCTGGACGCCGCCGGCTACACGGAAACCCACCTCGACATTGCCTGGCGCGAGACGACCAATCACGATATCGCCGCCAGCATCGTCGGTTACATCCGCCAGGCGGCGATCGGCGACCCGCTCAAGCCGTTCGGCGAACGCGTCGACAACGCCCTGCACACGCTGCTCGCGGCGCGTGCGTGGACCGGGCCACAACGCGACTGGCTGAAGAAGATCGCCGCGCAGACCAAGGCGAACGTCGTGGTCGACCGTGCCGCGATCGACGACCCCGACCAGTTGTTCCGCAGCCAAGGTGGCGGTTTCCAGCGGCTCGACAAACTGTTCAACGGCCAGCTGCAGGACGTGCTCGACGACTTCAACGACGCCCTCTGGGCCACCCCGCAAACCGCCTGACCCGATCGGGTCAGGCTTTCCGCAAGACAGGAATCACCGCATTACATGAGCACCACCAACAAGGCCGCTTCCGACATCGTCGGCAAGCTCTGGGACCTGTGCAGCGTCCTGCGCGACGACGGCGTCACCTACCACCAGTACGTCACCGAACTGACCTATCTGCTGTTCCTCAAGATGGCGCAGGAAACCGGCTCCGAGGAGCAGTTGCCGGAAGGGTATCGCTGGGGCGATCTGCTCGCGCAATCGGCGCCGTCGCGGCTTCACGACTATCGCACGCTGCTCGTGCATCTGGGCCTGTACGGTTCTCCGCTGGTGGGCCAGATCTTCGCCAACGCATCCAGCTTCATCAAGAAGCCCACCACGCTGTCCACGCTGATCACCGCCATCGACAAGCTCGACTGGTACAGCGTGCACCGCGAGGATCTCGGCGACCTCTACGAAGGCCTGCTGGAGAAGAACGCCAACGAGAAAAAGTCCGGCGCCGGCCAGTACTTCACCCCGCGCGTGCTGATCGACAGCATGGTCGCGGTGATGCGCCCGCAACTGGATGACACCATCCAGGACCCGGCCGCCGGCACCGGCGGCTTCCTGATCGCCGCCAACCACTGGCTGCGCACGCACAACGACGTCGATGGCCTTACCGAGGCGCAGCAGCGCCGCTACCGGCACAAGACCTTCTTCGGCATGGAGCACGTGCAGGACACGCATCGCCTCGCGCTGATGAACCTGATGCTGCACGGCATCGACTCGGCCCAGGACGGCGGTGGCATCCGCTACGGCGACACGCTCAGCCCCGAGGGCCAGGCCCTGCCCAAGGCGAGCCTGATCCTGACCAACCCGCCGTTCGGCACGAAGAAGGGCGGCGGCCTGCCGACGCGCGACGACTTCACGTTCCCGACCAGCAACAAGCAGTTCGCGTTCCTGCAGCACATCTACCGCGGGCTCAAGCGCGGCGGCCGCGCCGCCGTGGTGCTGCCCGACAACGTGCTGTTCGAGGCGAACACCGGCGCGCAGATCCGCCGCGACCTGATGGACAAGTGCAACCTGCACACGATCCTGCGCCTGCCGACCGGCATCTTCTACGCGCAGGGCGTCAAGACCAACGTGCTGTTCTTCACGCGTGGCGAGACCGACAAGGGCAACACGAAGGAGACCTGGGTCTACGACCTGCGCGCGAACATGCCGCAGTTCGGCAAGCGCACGCCGCTGACGCGCGCACACTTCGCCGAGTTCGAGGCGTTCTTCGGCGACGAACCTACCGGTGCCGAGCTGTCGCACCGCAAGAAGCGCAAGGTCAAGGACCCGGCGACCTCGCGCTTTCGCGTGTTCACGCGCGAACAGGTCGCTGAGCGCGGCGACAGCCTGGATATCGCTTGGCTGAAGGACGAGTCCGAGGGAAGTGCCGAGGCTCTGCCGGAGCCGGCCCTGCTAGCGAGCGAGGCGCTGGAGGAGCTGGATGCGGCGATGGACGAGCTGCGTGAATTGCTGGCGGCACTGGGCGAGGAAGTTGAGGATGAGAAAGCGTGAGCAATATACCGCAGAGTTGGGTTGCCGCCCCCATTGGGGACCTGTGCACATTGAACAACGGCCGAGCCTTCAAACCATCCGAGTGGAAGGTAGCCGGCGTACCAATTGTGCGAATTCAGAATCTCAACAATCCGGTCGCAAAGTTCAACCGCTATGAAGGGGAAGTCGACGGGCGGTACCGCCTTCGTGGCGGCGAACTGCTGTTCGCATGGTCAGGAACGCCCGGGACGTCGTTCGGTGCGCATATCTGGAAAGGCGGGGAAGCTGTCGTTAACCAGCACATCTTTCGCGTCGACTTCGACGAGACCCTGCTAAGCAAGCGTTTCTTCCAGCTTGCGATCAACCAAAAGCTTGGTGAGCTCATCGACATCGCGCATGGCGGTGTCGGTCTTCGTCACGTCACAAAAGGGAAGTTTGAGAGGACAGAGATTGCACTACCGCCGCAGGCAGAACAGCAACGCATCGCCGACAAGCTCGATGCGCTGCTGGCCCGCGTGGATGCCTGCCGCGAACGCCTCGGACGAATCCCGAACATTCTCAAGCGCTTCCGCCAGTCTGTTCTCGCCGCTGCGACATCGCAATCATCCACCTTCGAGGCCGGCGGCAAATCACCTTGGCGAAAGCATCTTCTCGCCGATCTTTGTGTGGAGAATCGCGTGATCACCTATGGTGTGATCAAACTGGGCGATGAAGTTCCTGAGGGGGTGCCGTGCCTACGCACCAGCAATGTTCGAAAGCTTCTGATCGAAGCCAAAGGCCTGAAACGGATCGCCTCGTCTCTATCGAAGGAATACGATCGAACGGTGCTGCAAGGCGGTGAAGTGCTGGTCAACGTGAGGGGCACGCTCGGCGGAGTCGCGGTGGTTCCAAATCAGATGACGGGATGGAATGTTTCGAGGGAAGTCGCTGTCGTGCCCGTGGATCAGTCGCGGGTTTCTCCTGAATTTCTCGCGTTCTGGATTGCTACGGATGAGGTCCAGCGTTGGCTGACGGGTGTTCAGAAGGGTGTCGCTTACACAGGAATAAACATCGAAGATCTGCGCAATCTTCCTGTGGAACTGCCCACTTTGGATGAACAAACCGAAATCGTCCGCCGCGTCGACGCCCTATTCGCGCTCGCCGATCGCATCGAGGCGCGCTATGAGGCGACCCGCGCGCAGGTCGACAAGCTTACGCCGGCCCTGCTCGCCAAGGCCTTCCGCGGCGAACTGGTGCCGCAGGACCCCGCCGACGAGCCGGCCAGCGTGCTGCTCGACCGCATCCGCGCGAGTCGCGATGGAGCTCCAACAAAGCCGCGCCGTGGCCGCTCTGCCAGAGCCAGGAAGAAAACCGCATGAGCGCAGACACTCTCGAAACCATCCGCCCACGCGAGCGGCTGCGCGTCATGGATCTCGTCCGGGAGGCGGGCATCGATGTCAGCGACTGGGCCAATTTCAAAGGTGCCAGCCCTGCCGCCAATCCGCGCTATTGCTACGAGTGGGCATTCGTCGACCAGACCAAAGTCGTCGTGCTCAACCTGTGGTTTGACAGCATGGAACTCGACGAGTCGGGTGCGATCACCCAACGCCTGAACCTCCGGCAGTTGGCGATGCAGCTGGAGCGCAATGGTGGCCGCCCGGTCTGGGCGCGTCGCGCACGCGGCCTCGACCAGGCCTTGCAGGATGCCGTACGGCTCAAGCTACCGGTGCGGGTAATCGTCAACGAGGGGCATCGCCGGGACATCGAACGCGACCCCGACAAGGCCTCCTCGGTAGAGCACCGCATGCTCGACGAACTGCCTTGGACGATCGCCGAGTACGACTGGAACTCGGGCGACTGCCTGCTCGTGCGAGGCCCGGCCGCTCCGCGATATGTCGACCAATTCTCGCTACCAACCGAGCTCACTGTCGCGGAGAAAGTCTCACGGACGGGTGAAGCCTTCGTGCGCAAGCCCGAGGTGCGACGGGCTGTCCTTGCCCGCGCCGCGGGGCGCTGCGAGTACTGCGGCGAATCCGGTTTCGAGACCGCTGCCGGAGGCATTTATCTCGAAACCCACCACGTCATCCCGCTGAGTGAAGACGGCACCGACTCCGAGGCCAACGTGGTCGCCCTATGCCAAGGTCATCACCGACAGGCCCACTACGGTCTCGATCGCGACAGCGTTCGATCAACACTCTTGGCGAGATTGGGCGCGCTGGTAGCGACTAGGGGCTCGACAGGGCCGAGAGGATGACGTGAGTAGGGCTACGGAGATATCGAACTCTTGTTCGAGATGTCGAGTCGCCGCTGACGGGGAAAAGGAGATTGCATGAGCACGGAGATCTTGACGCCGAGTATTGAGCTACTTTCGCAAGAATATGTTCTCGTTCAGGCATGGAAGAAAACCTCTGCATACATCAGGTATCACAACTGGTACGCGGACACCCTCGAACTGGACCGTTCCTCTGTCAATCTGCCTCAGTTCCTCGGTGGATTGAGCACGGAGATTCGGCAGTCTGGTCGCTGGCAAAACACGCCTCTTCGAATGGTGCCGGCTCCAAAAAGCCAAGATTGGCATGTCTCGAAAGTAGGGATGTGGGAGCCTCGAAAGCGTGGGGAGGTGGAGTCGAAGCTTCGGCCCCTCGCTCACGCCGACCTGAGAAGCCAAGTCGTCGCTACTGCGATCATGATGTGTTTGGCGGATCGAGTTGAAACTGCCCAGGGCGATCCGCGGACTTCTCATCAGGGGGGATTCGGCGAGCGCCGCGTTATTTCCTATGGCAATCGCCTCTTCTGCGATGCAACGGCTACTGGACTTCGACATCGATGGGGGTCATCCAAGCTCTACCGAGCCTACTACCAGGACTATCGCAGCTTCATCGCGCGTCCCGAGGTAGCGGCACAAGCCTTTGCCGATAGTGATGATTCCCGCGTTGTTATCGTCCACTCAGACCTGAAGCAGTTTTACGATCGCGTTCGCCCGGGGCTGCTCTCGGAAAAGCTGGCAGCGGTTCTGCAACCCGGAGACGATCCGGCGTTCCACGAGTTTGCTTCCCATATGTTGCAGTGGCGCTGGGATGAACGCGACGCCATTGAGGTTTCGAGCTACGAGCGGATCGCTTGTGTTGAGGACTTCTCATCGATTGCGCTGCCCCAGGGTTTGGTCTCCGCTGGTTTTTTTGCCAACTTGGTATTGCTTGACTTTGATGAAGCTCTCCGCAAATCCCTGTTGGTGGAAGTGTCGCCGGGGGTTCGCATCGTCGATGCTGCCCGATACGTGGATGATCTGCGAATCGTTTTGGCTGTCGATAGGGCTGTGGCTCTGGACAGAGTCAAAGAGCTCATGTGCGAGTGGCTTCAGGCGAAGCTGGATGGGACAGCCCGTGGTCTCAAGGTATCCGATGAAAAGACGCACGCCGCTGAGCTCCACGGCGAGAGACGCCCGTTGGTGCGTCAGAGTCGCAAGATGGCTCGAATTCAAGGAGCAATATCTGGCGGCTTCGATGCAGCGGGCGGTGTGGAAATCCTCGACGCTGTTCAGGGTTTGATCCGATCCCAACAAAGGTGCTCGGAGACCCGGAGCGAAGACTCGTCGTGGGAGTTTGCACCGGTTCCGGATGTTCGAGACGCTACCGTCGCGCGATTCGCCGCCGGACGCTATCGAACTACATATCGGTCACTGCGACCGATGTTGGCCGAACGTGGTGATATCAGTCTCGTTGTCGGTGAGCTTGAACCAGTTCAGCTTGAGCGCGTGTCCGAGGCACGAACTCAAGAGGACCTGGATGAAGAGGCTAGGGCGTTCGCACTTGGACTAATCGAAGACTGGATCGACGATCCAGCGAATGTTCGCCTCCTCAGGATTGGTCTCGATCTGTGGCCGACACCAGAGGTACTCACGGGCGTCTTGGACCTATTGAAACCCTTCACGGTCAAAGGTGGCCGGCGGAAGGCGCCGCGTCGAGTCGCTTGGTATTGCCTCGCAGAGATTTTCCGAGCAGGTGCCACGGAAACTGGATTCGTTGAGGACGCTGAATGCCTTCCCTCTCGCGTCGATCTCATTGGCTATCGCAAGGAGCTTGGCCAAGAGGCGCTTCGCCTTTCGTCCCTCAAAGGGGTTGGATTGCCATGGTATTTGAGGCAGCAGATCCTGCTCTTCTTGGCGGTGCATAGCCCGACACTGGCGCCGATTGCGCGAGCGGGGAGCAACTCAGAAACCAAGCACTACAGGGAACTTATTAGATACCTGCGAGGGGATAGCGTGGCCGGATCCGATTCCGCCACGCTGGCAGTACTCGCGCGTAGATCGTTCTCCGTTCAGGCCGAAGCACAACAATTGGCGCTTCGGGACATAGGTCCACGTCGCCTCGAGCAAATTGCTGAGCGCGACCCGAGCTTTTCGCTTGAACTGATCCGTGCGAAACCTGAGCTTGCTGAGGCGGTTGCCCCGCGCCTCCGGGATGATTTGTGCCTTCAGCTGCGAAAAAGTGCCGATGGCGCGCCGTCTCTGGCCGAACTGGTCCTCAGTCAGGAGAAGAATGGTGTGCTTCGGAACGAGCTAGCTCTGCTTAGCTTCTCGTTTGAGTTTCTGAAAAATTTGAAGGAGCGCTCGGAAGTAGAGGTCATCGCGCCCGTGGACGTGCGTGTTGAGTTGCAAGATGACCGAGCGTCGTGGCCCGTACGCACGGTGACTATTGTCGACAGTCGAATTTCTTCTGGGCGCTCTTTCTACGCGCCACCTGCGTGGTGCCCACCCGATCAACGCTGGCGCTTCTGCCTTGGCTATCTTCTGCGTTTCGTGCTGACCGCGCGCGAGGATTTCACGCGGTCGGTTCAAGAGACGCATTGGAAGGAGGGAGCGCCTACGTATCGCTCCGGAGTCAACCACTGGTATCAGAGGCTACATGGCTTGTTCAATGGGCACGCCGCATTTGGTGACGACTGGATGCCCATATCTGAGTGGGTAGAGCAGCTTATGTCCGCGCTGCTCCGCTGGCCGGGCAGTCAAGCGACAGACGCCTCAAGGTTTGTGGAAGCCGGGCCTGAAGCGCTCATGGAGCACCTTCGCGAGCGAATCACAAATGTTCAACGCTTGCAGGGGCCAACGACGGGGCTCTTGATGCTCCGTTTGGCTGCACCTTCGCCGATTCCGAATGGTGTGGCCCGGCCACTACGAGCCTGCGTAATACAGACCATCATTCCTGGGAAGGAGGAAGACTTCAATCGCGACGACCTGACTTGTTCGGACCCAAAAATGCGGAAACGCCACAGGCGGCACCTTTCCTCTGCCCTTGCGGCGATCGAGCGAATGCTTGATCTGCGTGAGACGCACAAGGGGCGTGACGGTCGCCTGGACTGGCTCATTCTTCCCGAGCTTTCGGTCCATCCGGACGACGTAAGGACCCATCTGATTCCGTTCGCGAGAGCCCACAGGACAATCATCTTGGCTGGCCTCACGTACGAGGAACTGTTTCGCGGTCAACCGTATGTCAATTCGGCCTTGTGGATCATTCCCGTTTGGGATAGCGCGCACGGCTTGCAAATGCGCGTTCGACGGCAGGGCAAGCGCCATTTGGCGCCAATGGAGGACTCGCTCAACTCCTCAGGAACGGTGATTCAGGGATTCAGGCCTTGCCAATGGCTTGTCGGCTACGAGTGGGGCAGTGCTGGCGAATCGCGAGAGCCACTGTGGCTAACAGCTGCCATTTGCTACGACGCCACCGACCTGGCTCTGGCGTCGGACCTTCGAAACCGATCCGATGTATTCGCCATACCTGCCTTGAACCGCGATGTGGGAACCTTCGATCAAATGTCGCTGGCCCTCCACTACCACATGTTCCAGATGGTCATCGTTGCGAACAATGGTCTCTACGGCGGTAGCAATGCCTACGTGCCCTACAAGGAAACCTATAGCAGGCAAGTTTTCCATTTGCACGGTCAGCCACAAGCATCGATCGCGTTTCTTGAGATCGAACCGATTGATCTTTTTCAGCAACGAAAGACCAAAGTGTCGATCGGCTCAGGCGGTTCTTCGCAGACGCCTCAGTGGAAAGCGCCTCCAGCGGGCCTGGAAAAATAAGGCGGAGATCCACGGACTGGGGCAGGAAGACGAGCTCGGCGAAACAAAACGGGCACCGAACGGGCACCAAACGCAAGACGCATCAAGCCAAAAAGCGAAAATCGTCGTAAGTGCTTGATTTAATGGTGGCCGGGGACGGAATCGAACCGCCGACACGGGGATTTTCAATCCCCTGCTCTACCAACTGAGCTACCCGGCCAGAAGTGTTGCTGCGACGTGCGGCCGATGGGCGACCGCAGCGGGGGCGCGTATTAGAGCCGCGGTGCGCGGCTACGTCAAGCCGGGTCGTTGCGGCGCGCGGACTGTTCGCCTGCGACGCTTGGGGGCGTGCCCGTATCTTGGCCTGGGTGCGACGTGACTTTCGGCCTGTTGCATTGGCCGCATTCTTATTCTACAAGTGTAGTACGACGACTGTAGAAGACCATCGAGATGGGCAAGCAGCCCGACGTCACCCTCAGCGAACTTCAAATCGCACTGATGCGCGTGCTCTGGCAACGCGGCGAGACGAGCACGTCGGACGTTGCCGAGCAGCTGGGCGCCGAGCGTGGGCTCAAGCACACCACCGTGGCGACACTGCTGACACGGCTGGAAAAGCGCGGCGTGGTCGCGCAGCGTCGCGATGGCCGCCAGCTTTTCTATCGCGCGCTGGTCGACGAGACGGACGTCCGGCGTTCGATGGTGGCCGATCTGATCGGCGCGTTGTTTGCGGGAGATGCGCAGCAACTGGTCGCGCATCTGGTGCAGGAGTCCGAGATCGCGCCGGGCGATCTGGCCAAGGTCAAGCGCCGCCTGGCGCGGGGAGATCGCGATGCGAAGTGATGTCGTGGCGACATGGCTGCTCACGCTTGCGCTGCATGCCGGCGTGTTGCTGACGATGGCCTGGATCATCGATCGCGGAGCATTGCGCACGCATCTCGCCTGGCGCGAACTGCTCTGGCGCGTCGCGCTGTTCGGTAGCGTGCTGACCGCAAGTGCGCAATGCCTGTTCGATGTGCCCGTGTCCGCGCGCTTGTTGCTGCCCGGGGTGGCCGGTACGGCTCCAGCGGCACCGGCTCCGGCGCTGGCGCGTGCAATCGACACTCGCAACCAAGACGCGGCGTCCGACGTAGAGGATGACGCTCCTGCGTTCCTGGTTTCGGAGAATCCCGCGCCTGTATCCCAGGTCGTCAGCGCACAGGACGCGCGATCGAATACTGCAGCACCCCGGGATTGGCGCTCGTTCTGGCATCTCGCTGTGATCGTTGCGTGGCTTGCGGGGCTGCTGCTTGCGCTGTCGCGGATTGCGACGAGGTGGTTGCAGCTCTCTCGCGTACTGGTACGCGCGAAGCCCATCGAGGACGCCGGCATCGTGACCGATGCGAGGGCGTTGGCGATACAGGCATGCATGGCGCCGCCCCGTCTGGCTGCGCTCGACGATCTCGCGAGTCCGTTTGCAGTGCGCAGCCAACGCATCGTGCTGCCGTGCTGGGCGCTGGACCTGCTCGACCGCGAGCAGTTGCGCGCGATGCTTGCGCACGAAACGGCGCATCTCGCCAGGCGCGATCCGATTTGGAAGCTCGCGACTGCGATCTGGTGCGCCGCCTTATGGTTCGTGCCGGTTGCGGCATTGGCGCGGCGGCGCCTGGGCGAAATTGCCGAACTCGCCTGCGATACCTGGGCCGCGCGCCATCTCGGTGACGGCCGTTCGCTCGCCGAGTGCCTGGCCGAGTGCGCCGAACGCCGCATCGACGGCTTCGATGCGGAACTCGCGCCGGCGATGGCGCATCGAGATTCACCGTTTCTGCAACGCATCGACCATCTGATCGACGGAGCCCCCATGCACACCGATTTTTCACGCACCCGGGCTGGAATCGCCGCTTTTGCGGCGCTCGCACTGGCAGCGGCGATACTGCCCGGCGTGGGACTGCTGCCCGCGCGTGCGCAAATCCCGCCACCGGCACCACCAGCGCCTCCGGCGGCGCCGTCACCACCGAAAAGCGAAGGCAAGCACGTCCATATCTCGGCCGACATCGATGCCTTCGGAACGCGGCATCGCTACTCCACGGTCGAGATCAACGACGGCGGACGCGGCTACAGCGCGAAGATCAGGGGCGAAGTCGCGTTCAACGAGGACGAGGACGGTATCGCGAAGCTGAGCGACGATGGGAGCGCGAGCTTCAGCGAAACGCGCGGCGGCACGACGCGCCGAGTCGACTATGCGAACCGCAGTGGCAAGCTGGAGGAGCGCTACTTCGTCGACGACCGCGAGCAAGCAATCGACGCAGCGGCGCGCACATGGATCGCGGGCCTGATTCCCGTGGTGATCCGCGAAACCGCGCTGAATGCCGACGTGCGCGTCAAGCGTCTGCTGGCCAAGGGCGGCGCGGGCGCGGTGCTGGACGAGATCGATCGCATCGAATCGGGTTATGCGCGCAGCGTGTACGTGCAACAGCTTGCTGCGTCGGCCAAGCTCACGCCCGCCGAGGTCACGCGCACGATCGGGCTGATCGGCGGTATCGATTCCGACTACGAGCGGCGCAATGCGCTCGCAGCGCTGGCCACCGCTGCGCCGTTCGATGCCATGCAGCAGAAAATGGTGATCGCGCAGGCCGGCGAGATCAGCTCGGACTACGAGCGGGCCGAGTTGCTGGTCGGCATCCTGCCGAAACTCGCTTCGACACCGGACGTGCACGAGGCCTGGCTGCGCGCGGCCTCCGGCATCGGTTCGGACTACGAGCATCGCCGCGTCCTGACGGCACTGCTCGACGCCGGCAGCGTCGATGATGCGGCGCTCGCGCACATCATCGAGGGCGCGAAGTCGATCGGTTCGGACTATGAGCGTCGTGAACTCCTCGTATCGGCTGTCAGGCGCGCAGGCGATGCGGATCGCATTGCGCCGGCGTACGCGACGGCGACTGCCGATATCGGCTCGGACTACGAGCGTCGCGAGGCGTTGCTTGCGCTTATGCGCGCGCCCGGATTCGGCGCAGTTTCGGCACGCGCTGTGCTGGATGCGGCGAAGTCGATCGGCTCGGACTACGAATGCCGCGAAGTGCTGATCGCGCTCGCACGTGTGATGCCGGCCGATGCGGATCTGATTGCGCGTTATCGCGATGTGGCGCGCCGGCTGTCCGAATCCGAACGAGGCGCCGCCGAGCGCGCGCTCGATCGTTTCGCGAGTTGAGTGCACCACGTCGGGCTGAGTCATCGCGCACCATGAACGCAGGCAGTACGCGCACCTGCCGGCGCGTCGTTTCGGCACCGTGCTTCGTCCTCCATCATGCATCTGATGGAGGACGCGTAATGAAGTATCGAGTGATGGGATTCTTTGCCTTAGCCGTGCTCGCGATGGGCACGGCTCAGGCGGATACGCGCGCGACGCAGCAGAAGAGTCTCGACAAGTACACGCCGTACCTGAAGGCGCCGGTCGACGGTTTCACGTTCTGGTC
Organism: Dokdonella soli; assembly: GCF_039523175.1. Classification (NCBI taxonomy): domain Bacteria; kingdom Pseudomonadati; phylum Pseudomonadota; class Gammaproteobacteria; order Lysobacterales; family Rhodanobacteraceae; genus Dokdonella; species Dokdonella soli. Next base: position 119,217 of record NZ_BAAAEU010000025.1, on the reverse strand, counting down.
GTTGTACAAGTGGCGGCTTGTCGGGCCGCAGAAGGTCGTCGTGTGGTCGACGATCAAGGACGCGTACCTGCTCACGGTCGAAGCGAACTGCCCGAAACTGGAGTGGGCGCACGGCATCGGCCTCACTTCGCAGCAATCACACCAGGTCAGCAAGCGGCTCGACTATGTGACGATCGCCCGCGACCGCTGCCGCATCGAGGAAATCCGGCCGATCGATACGGCCCGGATGGAGGAAGAGCAGCGCGCCAAACGCAAGTAACGGCCAAACGCAAGTAACGGCTACGCTCAGCTCTGCTCCGGCGCGACATAGCCGGCCGGTTTTTCCGAACCTTCGCCGAAGAAGTATTTCTCCATCTCGGCGGCGATGAACGCGCGCGTCTTCGCATCGAGCGGGTTCAGGCGGTTCTCGTTGATCAGCGTGGTCTGGTGCGCGAGCCAGGCGGCCCATGCTTCCTTGGAGACCTGCTCGTAGATGCGCCGGCCGAGCTCGCCGGGCCACGGCGCGAACGCGAGGCCTTCGGCTTCGCGGCCGAGTTTGATGCAATGGACCATGCGTGCCATCGGACTTCCTCAGGGCAAAGATTCGAGCAGCCGGCGCACTGGCGCCGGCAGGCCGAGCGCGGCGAGTTCCGCGCGCGCGTACCAGCCGTGATCGGGGTCGTCACCGACGCGCGCCGGCTTCACGATGCCGTCAAACAGCAGCGGCGTGATCTCGAGATGATAGTGGCTGAACGTGTGCACGAAGCTTCCGAGCGCCGTGCAGGAGTCCGCACGCAGCGTGCAATGGTCGCGCAGCCGGCGCGCCGCGGAAGCCGCGTCATCCGTTTCCGGCAGGCTCCAGAGGCGTGCCCAGACACCGGTCGGCGGGCGGCGTTCGAGCAGCACGCGACCCTGCGCGTCACGCACGATCAGCAGGGTGGTCGCGCGTGTCGGAGCGACGCGCTTCGGTTTCGCTTCGGGCAATACCGCAGTCAGTCCTTCGCGCCGTGCGACACAGCCGGACGCGACCGGGCAGCGCGCGCACTGTGGTCGCGAACGTGCGCACAGCGTCGCACCGAGGTCCATGATCGCCTGCGTGTAATCGGCGACGCGCTCGTGCGGCGTGTGAGTGTCGGCGAACTGCCAGAGCAGGCGTTGCGCCGCCGAACCGCCGGGCCAGCCACGCACGCCATGCCAGCGTGCGAGCACGCGGCGCACGTTGCCGTCGAGGATCGCGTGGCGTTCGCCGAACGCCTGGGCGAGGATCGCCGCGGCGGTCGAACGGCCGATGCCGGGCAGCGCGGACAGCGCCTCGATATCGCGCGGCAGGTCACCGTCGTGCTGCTCCACGCAGATCTGCGCGGCGCGCTGCAGGTTGCGCGCGCGGCTGTAGTAGCCGAGGCCCGACCACAGCGCGAGCACGCGATCCTGCTCCGTGGACGCGAGCCCGGCGAGCGTCGGCAGCGCGGCGACGAAGCGCTCGAAGTACGGGATCACCGTGCGCACCTGGGTCTGCTGCAGCATCACCTCACTGAGCCAGACGCGGTACGCGTTGCGATTGCGCTGCCACGGCAGGTCTTTGCGGCCATGCACGTCGAACCAGGCGAGCAGTGCATGCGCGAAGGTGTCCGGCGTCGGTAGGTCAGCAGACGGCGCGCTCATGGTTGTTTCGACGGCTTGGCCGTGACGCCGTCATCGCGCACTTCGACATGCATGCCGTCGAGGCGCGTATCGCCGATCTGGACACTGGATACGTCCGCGCTGCCGCCGAGCGGAGGCAGCAGCGGAACCGCCGCGGATTTCGGATCGAACTTCGCCAGCCACCCGGCCACGTCGCCGCTGCTGGCGAAATCCATCCTGATGCCTTGTGCAATCGGCTTTTCGCCGCGCATGACCGAGCCGTCGCTCACATGCAGCGAAAAGCGCACATCCGGCAGTGCCGCTCTCGGTTGCGGGCGCGCCGCAAGCCAGGCGGAGAGCGCGTCGAGATCGAGCGTCGGCTTGACCAGTTCGATGCGCTCGATTTCGTAGCGGCCCGACCACAGGCTGCGCCACGGCACGACCGCGTCCAGCGAATCCGCGGCCAGGAATGCGGTACCGGTACCGGGCGCCTTCAGCGCGGGACGCGGCAGGACCAGATGCAGGTTCGGCACGAATCCGAAACCTGCGGCTCCCGTGACCGCGAGATCGGCACCGAGCGCGCTGCGGGTCTGCTCGATGAGCAGCGCGGTGAGCTGATCCGGCTGCAGGTAGTGCCGCAGTGCGAGCGCACCGAGGCCGCAGCACAAGGCGAGTGCGAGCAGCGCGAACAGCCAGCGGCGGCCGCGGCGCGGGCGCTTCGTTTCCGACTCAGGCATTGCCGCTCAGCGTCGTCGGCAGCAGGCCGTCGACGAATGCGGCGGCATCGAACACGCGTAGGTCCTCTGCGCTCTCGCCGAGGCCGACATAGCGGATCGGCAGGCCGAACTCGCGCGCGAGCGCGAACACGACGCCACCCTTGGCGGTACCGTCGAGCTTGGTCACGACCAGGCCGCTGACGCCGATCGCATCGCGGAACTGGCGTACCTGGTTGATCGCGTTCTGGCCGGTGGTACCGTCGATGACCAGCAGTGCCTCGTGCGGCGCGTCCGCGTCGAGCTTGCCGAGCACGCGGCGGATTTTCGCGAGTTCATCCATCAGGCCCGATTGCGTGTGCAGGCGGCCGGCGGTGTCGGCGATCAGCACCTCGGTGCCGCGCGAGCGCGCGGTCTGCAGCGCATCGAAGATCACGCTGGCCGAATCCGCGCCGGAGCCCTGCGCGATGACCGGCACCTGGTGACGCGCGCCCCAGGTCTGCAACTGCTCGACCGCGGCCGCGCGAAACGTGTCCCCGGCGGCGAGCAGCACCGAGCGGCCTTCGTTGCGGAAACGCCAGGCGAGTTTGCCGATCGTGGTGGTCTTGCCGACGCCGTTGACGCCGACCATGAGCAGCACGAACGGTTTGCGGCCGCCGACGTGGAGCGGGTGTTCAACAGGCTTCAGACGCGCGACGAGTTCGGTACGCAGCGCAGCGAGCAGCGCGTTCACATCCGCGAATTCACGCCGGTCGACACGCGCGCGCAGGCGTTCGATCAACTCGCTGGCGGTGGCGACACCGACATCGGCGGTGATCAGGCAGGTTTCGAGTTCGTCGAGCAACGCCTCGTCGAGCACCGGATGACGCGTGAACAGCGAGGACAGGCCGCGTGCGAAGCCGCTGCCGGAGAGACGTTCCCGCCACGAGCGCTTCGCGGTTTCGATGGGCGCGACTCTGATGGGGGCAGCATCGAACGCCTGATCCGCATCCGATGCGGCCTCGGGCGAGGGTTCGGGAGCGGCTTCCGCAATGATCTCCGCCGCGAGTTCGGCGACGACCGGCGCCTCGATCGCCTGCGTATCGGCGACTTCCGGCGGCGGGATGGCCGCGCCCTTGTCCTCGAGCGGGGTCTTCTTCTTCCAGAACTTCAGCATTGCAAACGAATTCGGCGAGAATGCGGGCCCTCCATGCTAACACCCGGCCCGGAGTGCCACGGCCCGAGATGCGGCGCGCGAATCCGAAATCCAGCGGCGGAACCCTGCGCATCGTCGCCGGCAGCCTGCGCGGCTCGCGCCTCGAGGTGCCGGACCTCGATGGCCTGCGGCCGACCCCCGACCGTGTGCGCGAAACGCTGTTCAACTGGCTGGCGCCGGTCATCGCCGGCGCGCGCTGTCTCGACCTCTATGCCGGCACCGGCGCGCTCGGTATCGAGGCACTGTCGCGCGGCGCCGGCGAATGCGTGTTCATCGAGCGCGATCGCGCGCTGTGTGTGCGGCTGCAGGACAACCTGGCGCGCCTGCGTGTTGCCAATGCGCGTGTCGTCAACGCCGATGCGTGCGGTTTCCTGGCCGCCGCGCCAGCGGCGGCGTTCGATCTCACGTTCCTCGACCCGCCCTTCGGTGCGGACCTTTGGGCCGCGTCCGCGCAGGCGCTGGAGCAGGGCGGCTGGCTGCGCCCAGGGGCATTCATCTACCTGGAGGCGCCGAAAGACGCGGCCCCACCGTTGCCGGCCAACTGGGCGGTGCACCGTGAGGGCCATGCCGGCGCGGTGCGCTATGCGCTGTATCACCGCCTCGCGTAAGCTAGTGCCTTCACGATCGGGGGACGGCGGTTTCGCATGGCGACCACGCAGCAGCGCGCGCGCATCGCGGTGTATCCGGGTACGTTCGACCCGATCACCAACGGTCATATCGACCTTGCCAGCCGGGCTTCGCCGCTGTTCGACCGCGTCATCGTCGCGATCGCGGACAGCTCCAGCAAGGGGCCGACGTTCTCGCTGGATGAGCGCATCGAACTCGCGCGCACCGCGCTGGTGGGGCTCGGCAATGTCGAGGTGCGCGGTTTCGCGGCGCTGCTGGCGGATTTCGTCGAGGAAGTCGGCGCCGGCGTGATCCTGCGCGGCCTGCGCGCGGTGTCGGATTTCGAGTACGAATTCCAGCTCGCGAGCATGAACCGCCACCTGATCCCGGCCGCGGAAACACTGTTCCTGACGCCCGCCGAGCAATACAGTTTCATCTCGTCCTCGCTGGTGCGCGAGATTGCGCGTCTGGGCGGTGATGTTTCCGGGTTCGTGCACCCGGCCGTGCAGCAGGCGCTGCGGACGCATTTTCTGAAAACGTCAACCAAGAGGTAGCAAGCCATGCGCAAGATTCTTCCGATCATCGCCCTCGTATGCGTCGCGACCCTCGCGCTGAGCGCGTGCAACCAGGGCGAGCAGGCCCAGCCGCAGCAGGCGGCGGAGCAGAAGCCGGTGGTTGCGCCGATGCCGACCAATCCGACCGACAAGAACGCGTGGAAGCAGTATCTGGTCGGTGTCGTCACCGCGAACATGCAGGGCGTCAAGAGCAATCATCCGTACATGTACTTCGTGCCGGGCGGCGACGACGACGCCACCAAGGGCGAGCGCAACAACCAGCTCGAGAACGTGAAGAACGTCGTCGACCGCGGCGTGCTGCCGGGCAACATGATGGCGTTCGGCGGACCGGATTCGAAGGTCACCGCACAGCTGATCATCGATGCGTTCAAGGACGTCCAGGCGGGAGCGTTCAAGGACGTGGCCGTGCTGTTCATCGGCGCGACCGCCGACGCGGATGGCGTGAAGCAGGCGCTCGCGACTTCCGGCGCCGACGTGCGCTTCGTCGAGGCGAAGTAGGCTCCGGAGGCGGTTCTGCGGGAGCGCCCCGGCGCTCCCGCTGCAGCGGTGTCCGGGCGACATGCGCTAAGCTTTGCACATGTCGCTCAAGATCACTGAACTCTGCGTCAACTGCGACGTCTGCGAACCGGTCTGTCCGAACAAGGCAATCTCCGAAGGCGTCGAGTTCTACGAGATCGCCCCGGGTCTGTGCACCGAATGCGTCGGCCACTTCGATACGCCGCAGTGTGTCGAGGTGTGCCCGGTCGAATGCATCATCGTCGACCCCGAGCATGCGGAATCGCGCGACCAGTTGCTCGCGAAATACCAGACGCTGACCCACGAGGAACCTACATGACGCGCGTGCGCAGCACGATCGCGGCGGCTGCCGCGTTTACGGCATTCATCGCGTTCGGCGCGCAGGCGCAGACGGCCGACAGGCCCGGCCACGCGGCGATCGCGAGCGCGCATACGTTGGCGACACAGGCCGGCTTCGAGGTGCTTGGCCAGGGCGGCAATGCGTTCGATGCGGCGGTCGCGGTCGCATCCACGCTGTCGGTGGTCGAGCCGCAGAGCTCGGGTATCGGCGGCGGCGCGCTGTTCCTGCTGCGTCGCGCGTCGGACGGCAAGGAAGTGATGATCGATGCGCGCGAGACGGCTCCCGCCGCGGTCGATCTGAAGGACTATCTCGACGCGAATGGCGAGCCGGACCGCGACCATGCGCTCAACGGCCCATTGTCGGCTGCGATCCCGGGTGAACCGGCCGGCCTGGTCTGGATCGCGAAGCACTACGGCAGGCTGCCGCTCTCGAAATCGCTCGCCCCCGCGATCCGCATCGCACGCGAGGGTTTCCAGCCGGATTCGCGCTTTCTTAAGGAACTCGCCGAACGCAAGGACATCGTCGCGCGCTATCCCGCGTCGGCCGCGTTGTATCTCGTCAACGGCGAAGCGCCGAAACAGGGTTGGACCTTCAGGACGCCCGATCTCGCTCGCGTGCTCGAACGCATCGCGAGCCAGGGCAACGACGGTTTCTATCGCGGCGACCTCGCGAAGCGGCTCGTCGATGGCGTGCGCGCGGCCGGCGGCAACTGGTCGCTCGACGACCTTGCGAAGTACGAGGCGAAGGAACGTCCGCCACTCGCGTTCGACTACCGCGGCTGGCACATCGTGACCGCACCGCCGCCGTCCTCCGGTGGCATCGCGCTGGCCGAGATGTTGAACATTCTGTCCGGCTACGAACTCGGCAAGCTCGACCGCGTGCATCGCGTGCACCTGACCGTCGAGGCGATGCGCCGCGCGTATCGCGATCGCGCCGAATACCTCGGCGACCCGGATTTCGTGAAGATGCCGGTCGCCGAGCTGACCAGTCCGCTGTATGCGGCCGGTCTGCGCGCATCGATCCATCCGGACAAGGCGACGCCGAGCGACATGCTGCCGGGCTACATGGCGCCGCCGGTGGGCACGCATACCTCGCACTTCTCGATCATCGACAAGGACGGCAATCTCGTTTCCGAAACACAGACCGTGAACTACATCTTCGGCTCCGGCTTCGTGGCGCCAGGCACCGGCTTCGTGCTCAACGACGAGATGGACGACTTCGCGCTGGTCGCCGGCAAGCCGAATGTCTATGGCCTGGTCGGCAACGACAACAACGCGCCGAAACCCGGCAGCCGGCCGCTGTCGTCGATGACGCCGAGCTTCGTGATCGGCGCCGACAAGATCGGCGTGATCGGCACACCCGGCGGCAGCCGCATCATCACGATGGTGCTCGAAGGCATCCTCGCGTTCGTCGATGGCGAACTGCCCGAACGGTTCGTCGCCAATCCGCGCTACCACCACCAGTACCTGCCCGACGTGATCTCGGCCGAGAAGGGCGCGTTCACGCCGGACGAGGTCAAGGCGCTCGAGGCGATGGGTCACAAGGTCAGCGAAAGCGAGCGCCGCTGGGGCTTCATGAATGCGGTCACCTGGGACAGGAAGACCGGCGCGATGCATGCGGGGTCGGATCCGCGCGGGACTTCTGGGAGCGGAGTGGTCAAATGATCGCCGCGCTTGCGATCGCGACAGCTTTTCTTGCAGGTGGTTCCGGCGCGCCAGCAGTGAACACCACGTGTGTCGCGCCAATCGGTGATGTTGAGCTATACCGCCAGCTTGCGAAAGATCCTTACTTTCCCAATGGATTTCCGCCGCCGAACATGGTCATACGCATCGAGCGCGGGCGTTGTGGATTTACCATTCACTTGGGAAGGCATGATCCCGACGAGTTCTCCGGAGACGTTGTTTGGGTTGACGGAAATGGGCGCATTGTCTCCATCGTGCATGGTTACTGATTCTGATTGATATGAAACTCTGGTCCATCCTCGGCAATTCCCAGAAGCTCGACGGCGGCGCGATGTTCGGCAACGTGCCGCGCGGCATGTGGGAGCACTGGATCGCGCCGGATGCGGAGAACCGCATTCCGCTCGCATGCCGTGCGCTGCTCGTCGAGGGACTGAACGGCAAGACCGTGCTGTTCGAGACCGGCATCGGTGCGTTCTTCGAGCCGAAGCTGCGCGAGCGCTACGGCGTCGTCGAGGAGCGTCATGTGCTGCTGGACTCGTTGCAGAAGGCCGGTTTCTCGCACGAGGACATCGATGCCGTGGTGGTCTCGCACCTGCATTTCGACCATGCCGGCGGCCTGCTTGCGGCATGGAAGGAAGGCGCGGCGCCGAACCTCCTGTTCCCGAACGCGACCTACATCGTCGGCGAGGAATGCTGGCAGCGCGCGATCAACCCGCATCCGCGCGATCGCGCCTCGTTCATTCCGGAACTGCAGCCGTTGCTGGAGGCCTCGCGCCGGCTCGAACGTGTGCAGGGCGCGCACTCGCTGACGCTCGGCATGCAAGTGCGCTTCAGCTATTCGAACGGACATACGCCGGGGTTGATGCTGGCCGAGATCGCGGCCAGTGAAGGCGAGGGCGGCATCGTGTTCTGCGCGGACCTGATCCCGGGCCGGCCATGGGTGCATCTGCCGGTCACGATGGGCTACGACCGCTATCCGGAACTGCTGATCGACGAGAAGCGCACGTTTCTCGAGGACAAGCTCGCGCGCAATGTCCGTCTGTTCTTTACCCACGACGTCGGTTGCGCGAGCGCACGCGTGACGCGCGATGCGAAAGGCCGTTTCGCGACGACCGACGAACGCGCCGAGCTCATCGGCGAGGCCGCGTGATGGGGCGCGCACGTCGTGGAAGTCCGTCCTCGCTGATTGTCGTGCTGCTGGTCATTGCCGCGTTCGCCGGCGCCGCATGGTTCGCGCTGCAGCGAAAGCCGCATCGACAACCGGCTGCGGCTACGCCGGCCGTTTCGTCGCCAGCGGCCGTTGCCGCGGACCGCATCGATCCGGCGAACGAAGGCCGCAACGTGATCGTGAGCGGTACATTGCGCGTGGCGAAACCCGCGCGTGACGCGCAGCTCGGTGTCAGCGCAGAAGCGGTCGCGCTGCTGCGCCAGGTCGAGATGCTGCAGTGGCGCGAAACCTGTACAGCGAAGGCCTGCGACTATGCGCTGGCGTGGTCCGCCACGACCGTCGATTCGCGAGCGTTCCGCGAGCCGGCCGGCCACCAGAATCCTGCGCCGCTTCCGTTCGCGAGCGAACGCTTCCTGGCCGGCGAAGTACGCCTCGGCGCGTTCGTCGTCGATCCGGTGCTGGCGGCCGAAGGGTCAGAAGCGGTTGCGTACCCGGTGCATGCGACGCAGCTGCCGCCGAATCTTGCCGCGACATTCCGCGAGCGGGACGGTGTGCTGTACACCGGTACCGATCATGGCGCGGCCGGCGACCTGCGCGTCAGCTATCGCGTCGTGGCCGCGGGCGAGCGGCGTTTGAGCGGTGTGCAGGTTGGCAACCGATTGAAGGCCGCGCCGACACACTGATTCTGTTGTCCACGAGGGGGAACCATGCACATCACCGGAATCTACGTCGCGCTCGCGACATTGCTCGTGCTGATCCTGGCCGCGCGCGTGTCGACCGGTCGGGGTACCGCGAAGGTCGGCATCGGCGACGGCGGCGATCACGAACTGCTGAAACGCATCCGCGTGCACGCAAATGCGCTGGAGAACCTGCCGCTCGCGCTGCTGCTCCTGCTCATGCTCGAACTCGACCAGACCCGGCCGCTGTGGCTGCACATATTCGGCTGCGTGCTGATCGTAGGCCGCATCCTGCATGCAGTCGGCCTGTCGCGCACGTCGAAGGAAAGCATGGGCCGGATGCTCGGCATGGCGCTGACCTGGGGCGTGATGCTGGTCATGGCGCTGTTGCTGATCTGGCAGTGGTTCGCCTGGAGCGCGACTGCGCATTGAGCCCCTGCGGTGCCGGTCGCCTTCGCTCGCCCGGCGCGAACGGCGCCTTCGATCCGCTCAGGCCTTGCCGCCGAACAGCGCCTCGCCGTTATCGAGCAGGTACAGGCCCGCGAACATCTTCGGATCGATCGAATAGCCGGTTCTGATCTTGTCGACCAGCCAGGCCGCCGCCTCGCGCAGTGGCACTTCGTGCACGGTGATGTCCTCGGTCTCGTCGCCGCCGCCCGCATGCGCGCGCACGAGGTCGTAGGCGCGCACGAACGCGAGGATCTCGTTGCTCATGCCGGCCGAGGTCGGGCCTTCCATCAGGAATTCGATGCGACCTGCGCGCCAGCCGGTTTCCTCGATCAGCTCGCGGTGCGCGGCATCGACCGCGCTCTCGTCGGAGCTGGTCGCGACGTCCCCGACCAGGCCAGCCGGCATCTCGATCGTCATGCACTCGATCGCCGGGCGGTACTGCTCGACGAACAGGACACGGTCATCCGGAGTCACCGCGACGATCATCACGCCGCCGCCGGGGTTGGTGCGCTCGGCGTATTCCCAGCGGCCGCGGCGCTTCAGGCGCAGCCATTTCCCGTTGCAAAGCGTTTCCGTTTCGGTCATGGTGATCGGCTATCCTGAACTTTTTCGCACACTGTCGGTCTGCGAACGTCCGCCAAGCTTGCGAGGTACCCCTGATGAAGATCAAGCGAATTCTGTGTGCGGCCGCATTCTGCGCGTTCGTATCCGTGGCGGCGGCGCAAACAGCCCCGGGTACGGCCAGGCCGTCCAGGCCCGCGCTCGATCCGGCGACGCTGACCGAAGCGCAGATCGCACAGACCCAGGTGCCGAGCGCGCTGTACCGGCTCGCCGCGTTCTACAAGCAGAGCGGTGATCTCGAGCGGCTCACCTGGTCGCTGCAGCGCCTGACCCTGCTGCAGCCGAACACGGGCGACCTCAAGCTCGCGCTGGCGACGACCTATGCGCAACGCGGCATGAAGACCGAGGCCTACGACCTGCTGCTTGCGATGCAGAAGCAGGGCTACGGCTACGACCTCGCGAACAGCCCGAATTTCACCAAGATCGCCAACACGCGCGTCTGGAGCTATGTCGTCGACAGCCTCAACGCAAACCTGAAGCCGTTCGGCGAAGGCAAGGTCGCGTTCACGCTGCCCAAGGGCGACACCCTGTTCGACTCGCTGGCGTTCGATCCCCAGCGCAAGCAGTTCCTGGTCGGCAGCGTGCGCGAGGGCAAGATCCAGCTCGTCGGCAAGGACGGCAAGCTCGAGGATTTCATCGCACCGAGCGCGCAGAACGGCCTGTGGAGCATCTACGCGATGGCGGTCGATGCGGCCGATGACGCGCTCTATGTCGCGAGCACCTCATCGCTCTATTTCAAGGGCTTCTCGCAGGCCGACTACGGCAAGGCCGGTGTGTTCAAGTTCAGGCTCTCGACCGGCAAGCTGATCAACAAGTACCTGTTGCTGCCGGACTCGCAGCCGCGCACGCTGTCGAGCATCGCGGTCGGCAAGGGCGGCCTGGTGTTCGCGGCGGATGGCCTGCGCAACGTGATCTACCGGCTCGATAGTGGCGCGCTGAAGCCGATGGTCGAGAATCCGAGGCTGACCAGCGTGCGCGGTCTGACCGTCAGCGACGATGGCAAGACGCTGTATTTCGCCGATTACATGATGGGCGTGTTCGGCGTCGATCTGGCCGCGGGCAAGGCGTTCGATCTCGTCTACGATCCGGCCAAGCTCGCGCTCGGCGGCGTCGATGGCCTGTACTGGTACGACCACACCCTGGTCGCGATCGAGAACGGCATGGTGCCGCATCGCGTGATGCGCCTCACGCTAGACGCCGACGGCCACAAGGTGGTCAAGGCGATGCCGCTCGACGTGGCCAATCCCGCGTTGGCGTTGCCGACCTACGGTGCGATCGATGGTGACGGGCTCTATTTCGTCGCAAACAGCCAGAAGAATCAGTACGACTCCTACGGAAGTCCGAAGGACGCCGCCAAACTGGAGGCGGTGCGCGTGTTCCGCAGCAACCTGCGTTTTGCCTGGAATGAGGGCGGCATCGCCACCAGTGCCGCCGCGGGGCCACACGAGTCGCATGAATTGAATTCATCGAAACCCGGCGATGGTGCGTTCAAGAACGTCGAAGGCGGATCGCAGTCGGTGACGGGCAACTGAGTCCAGGATGGACTCATCCCGTGCAGGCCATGGATGGCCGGTGACACGGGATCCAGTGATCCATCGGACTCATCCCGTGCAGGCCATGGATGGCCGGTGACACGGGATCCAGTGATCCATCGGACTCATCCCGTGCAGGCCATGGATGGCCGGTGACACGGGATCCAGCGACATGTCGGACTCATCTGCTGCTTGCCATGGCGAGTCGGCTAACCCTGATCACATGCCCGAAGTAGTCAGCGCCCGCATGCGGGAGCGCGTCAGCGGTCCGAAGCGCAGACGGTCGAGCAGCGCGTCGATGCCGGCTGCATCGCTGTCGCGACGCCGATAGGCGTCCGATTCCGCGGGTACCGGCGCATCCAGCGCGATGCCGGTCAGCGCGCGCGACAGCCGCGCCAGATCGGCGTGCTCGCGCAGGCGCAGTGCAGCGGCCGCGGCGCCGCGCGTGCGCAGGAACGCGACCTCGTCGGCACGTGCGAGCAGCGCATCGAGTGTGCCGAAGTGGTGCAGCAGGATCGCCGCGGTCTTCGCACCGATGCCGGGCACGCCGGGAATGTTGTCGGTCGCGTCCCCGGTCAGCGCGAGATAGTCGGCGACCTGCGCCGGCGTGACGCCGAGCCGTGCCTTGACCCCGGCGCCGTCCCAGCGCTGGTTGCGCGGCGGGTCCCATTGCTCGTCGCCATCGCCGATCAGCTGGCCGAAGTCCTTGTCCGCCGAGACGATCACGCCGCGGAAGCCGGCGCGGCGCAAGGTCGCCAGCGCGCTGCCGATCAGGTCATCGGCCTCGTAGCGCTGGTCGGTCAGCACGGTCGCGCCGAGCGCGTGCGCGATCTCCCTGCATCCATCGAACTGGCGCAGCAGGTCGGCCGGCGCCGGCGGACGGTTCGCCTTGTAGTCGGGATAGATCGCGTTGCGGAACGAGGTCGTCAGCGATTCGTCGAACGCGACGGCCAGATGTGTCGGTTGTGTGCGCTCGATCAGGTCGAGCAGGAAGCGCGTGAAGCCGTGCACGGCGTGCACCGGGGCGCCGTCCGCGTCGGTCACGTCCGGCACCTGCGCGAACCAGGCGCGGCAGACGTACAGGCTGCCGTCGACCAGATGGGCGGTCGGCGTCACGGCGCCGGGTGCCATTCCGAGAACACGTCCGCCAATGCCGGACGATTGCGTTCGGGAGCGGGTTCCCTTGTGGTGCCGATGTGTACGAAGCCGACGACGCGCTCGTTCGTGGCGAGGCCGAGCAACGCGGCGACGTCGCGATCGTAGGCGGCCCAACCGGTCAGCCATTGCGCGCCGAAGCCGAGCGCCTGCGCGCCCAGCAGCAGGTTGTAGGCGACGCAGCCGGCCGACAGCAGCTGTTCCTGGGCGGGAATCTTCGGATGGTCCTGTTCGATGCGCGCGATCACCGCGACGATCAGCGGCGCGAAGTTGAAGCGTTCGCGATCCTTGTCGAGCACGCTGGACGGCACATCCGGTTCCTTGCGCGCATGCAGCTCGACGAGCGCGGTGCCGAGTTTCGCGCGTGCATCGTCGCGGATCGCGAGCAGACGCCAGGGCACCAGCTTGCCGTGGTCCGGCACGCGGATCGCGGCCTGCAGCAGCTGGTCGAGTTGTGCCGAGTCGGGTCCGGGTTCACCGAGCTGGCGTGAAGGCACGGAGCGGCGCCGGTTGAGCGAATCGAGGGAGATCACGGGTGGTTCCAGTGCGGGGTCGGGTCGCGAATGAGACGTGAAGGATAGCCGGCATGCGCCACGATGTGCTGGCCGGCGCCGGATCGCGGTGCACGCGCGGCGATGCACACGGGCTCGCCAGCGTCGTGCCGACTGAGCTAGCATCGCGGCTCCGATCGGGGCAGAGAGGGCTGGCATGGCGACGACCGTAGCCGTGGTGCGCGAGACCGTTGCTGGCGAGCGTCGCGTCGCGCTGACCCCTGAGGTCGCGAAGAAGCTCAAAGCGCGTGGCGCGCGCATCGTGCTGCAGGACGGAGCCGGCGCATCGGCGTATTTCGCGGACGCAGCCTATGCCGATTGCGAAGTGGTCGCGGCCACCGCCGCGCTGGAGCAGGCCGAGGTGCTGCTCAAGGTCCAGCCGCCATCGCTGGATGAGATCGCCGCGCTGCAGGAAGGCGCGGTCGTCATCGCCCATCTGCAGCCGCACCTCGCGCCGGAACGCACCAGGGCGCTGCGCGACCGCAAGATCACCGCATTCGCGATGGAGCTGCTGCCGCGCACGACGCGTGCGCAGGCGATGGACGTGCTGTCCTCGCAGGCTGCGGTCGCCGGCTACAAGGCGGTGCTGATCGCTGCCGAGGCAGTGCCGAAGTTTTTCCCGATGCTGACCACCGCTGCCGGCACGATCCGGCCGAGCAAGGTGCTGATCGTCGGCGCCGGTGTCGCCGGCCTGCAGGCGATCGCGACCGCACGCCGGCTCGGTGCGCAGGTCGAAGGTTTCGACGTGCGCCCCGAGACGAAGGAGCAGATCGAATCGCTCGGCGCGAAATTCCTCGATCTCGGCGTCAGTGCGGCCGGCAGCGGCGGCTATGCGCGCGAGCTGACCCAGGACGAGCGCGACCGGCAGCAGCAGGTATTGGCTGATCATCTGAAAGGCATCGATGTCGTGGTGACCACGGCTGCAGTGCCGGGGCGCAGGGCGCCGCGCATCATCTCGGCCGCGATGGTCGCCGGCATGAAGCCGGGCGCGGTCATCGTCGACATCGCCGCCGAGAGCGGCGGCAACTGCGAACTCAGCGAAGCGGGAAAGACCGTCATTTCATCGAACGGCGTCAGCGTGATCGGCACGGTGAATCTGCCGGCGAGCGCACCGGTGCATGCGAGCGAGATGTATGCGCGCAACCTGTACAACTTCCTCGAGTTGAGCTTGAAGGATGGCGCACTGAATCTCGATTGGAACGACGAGCTGATCGCGAAGACCTGCCTGACGCATGCGGGCGAGATCAAACACGAGCCGACCAAGCAACTCGTGGAGTCGAACGCTTGAAGCCCTCTCCCCCGGCTTGCCGGGAGAGAGGGTTGGGTGAGGGGGCGAAGCTCGATCGTTGCCCCGACGTTGGGAGGCATGCGGCCCCGCCCCCTCACCCCAACCCTCTCCCCCAACGATGGAGCCGTAGGGGGAGAGGGAGCCACCACACTGGAGGGTAATCAGATGATCGACGGATTCCTCGCGCTGTACATCTTCATGCTCGCCGCGTTCACCGGCAAGGAGATCATCGGCCGCGTGCCGGTGATTCTGCACACGCCGCTGATGTCGGGGTCGAACTTCGTGCACGGCATCGTGCTGGTCGGCGCGATGATAGCGCTCGCGCATGCGGAATCGCCGCTGGCGATCGCGATCGGCTTCATCGGTGTCGTGCTTGGCGCCGGCAATGCCGCCGGCGGTTACGTGGTCACCGAACGCATGCTGGAGATGTTCAAGTCGAGCAAGGACAAGAAGTGATTGATGGGGCGTCAACGACTCCACGCCGTGGTTCGATGCCTCACGACGAACGACGAAGGACTCCATACCGTTCGCCCTGATGCTTCGACAAGCTCAGCACAAGGTACGCTGCGCGTATCGAAGGACGAACGGTCGGCGCGATCGCCATTCGTGGTTCGATACCTCATCACGAACGGCTGAAAGGTTTTTCAGGGAACGCAACGCATGATCGTTCAAGAATCGCTGGTTCTCCTCGCCAAGGCGTCCTACCTCCTCGCCGCGGCGCTGTTCATCCTCGGCATCAAGCGCATGTCCTCGCCGGTCACGGCGCGCAAGGGCATCGTGCAAGCCGGCATCGGCATGGTCATCGCCACGCTGGCGACATTCGCGATCACCGGCGGCCACAATATCGGGCTGATCACTGCCGGTCTCGCGATCGGCGTGATCCCGACCTGGCTCTGGGGCAAGAAGGTCGCGATGACCGACATGCCGCAGATGGTCGCATTGTTCAACGGCATGGGCGGCGGTTCGGCCGCGGCGATCGGTGCCGGCGAGCTGCTGAAGTTCACGCAGTCCGATGCAGCGCAGCCGCCATTGGCGACACTCGCGCTTGCGGTGGTCGGCGCGCTGATTGGCTCGGTCTCGATGACCGGTTCGATCATCGCCTGGGCCAAGCTCGATGGACGCATGGACAAGCGCTTCATGTTCGGCGGCCAGCAGGTCGTCAATTTCGCGGTGCTCGTCGCGGCAGCGCTGGCTGGCGCGGCGCTGGTGTTCTGGAAACTCGACGCCAGCCTGGTCGTCGTGTTCTTCCTGCTCTCGCTCGCGTTCGGCGTGCTGATGACCTTGCCGATCGGTGGCGCGGACATGCCGGTCGTGATCTCGCTATACAACGCGTTCACCGGCCTGGCCGTCGCATTCGAAGGCTATGCGATGGGCATCGAGGCGCTGATCGTCGCCGGCATGGTGGTCGGTGCGGCCGGTACCTTCCTGACCCAGCTGATGGCCAAGGCGATGAACCGGCCGATCAGCAATGTGCTGTTCTCGAACTTCGGCGGCGGTGGCGAGGCTACGGCGATCGCGGGTGCGCAGAAACCGATCGAGGCCAGCGATGCGGCCTCGCTGCTGTACATGGCCGAGAAGGTCATCATCGTGCCGGGCTACGGAATGGCCGTCGCGCAGGCGCAGCACAAGATCTGGGAGCTCTCGCAGGCGCTGATCAAGGCCGGCAAGGAAGTGAAGTTCGCGATCCATCCGGTTGCGGGACGCATGCCGGGCCACATGAACGTGCTGCTGGCCGAGGCCGGCGTTCCGTACGACCTGATCGCGGACATGGACGACATCAACCCCGAGTTCAAGACCTGCGATGTCGCGATCGTGATCGGCGCGAACGACGTGGTGAACCCGGCCGCGAAGACCGACAAGTCATCGCCGATCTTCGGCATGCCGATCCTCAACGTCGTCGACGCGCGCCAGACCATCGTGATCAAGCGCGGCAAGGGCACCGGCTTCGCCGGCATCGAGAACGCGCTGTTCTACCAGGACAACACGCGCATGCTCTATGCCGATGGCAAGGAGGCAGCGAACAGCCTGATCTCCGAGCTGAAGGCGATCGAGGGCGGCGGCGGGCATTGAGCGGATGAGTGAAACGTGGTGAGCGGCAAAGCGGTGAGCGGTGAGCGGGAACAGCGAGGAAACCCTTGCCGATCAGAGCTGCTTGTTCCGCTCATCGCCCGCCGCTTGCTGCTCCCGTTCACTGGCGACAAGGCGCATTCATGACCGCAATCGATTCCGATGCATTCGTCTTCTTCGGCGCGAGCGGCGACCTCGCCTACAAGAAGATCTTCCCCGCGCTGCAGGCGATGATTCGTCGCGATGGCCTGGACATCCCGATCATCGGCGTCGCGCGCTCCGGCTGGACCATCGATCAGCTGCGCGAACGCGCGCGCGACAGCCTCGAACACAATGGCGGGGTCGACGAGGCGGCATTCGCGAAGCTGAGCGCTCTGTTGCGCTACGTCGACGGCGACTACAACGACGCGACGACCTACGCGAACCTGAAGATCGCGCTGAAGGATTCGCAGCGTCCGCTGCATTACCTGGCGATCCCGCCGAGCATGTTCGGACCGGTCGCGCATGGCCTGGCCGCGGCGAACTGCACGACCAACGCGCGCGTGATCGTCGAAAAGCCGTTCGGTCGCGATCTCGCCTCGGCGCAGGCGCTCAATCGCACCCTGCACGAGGTGTTTCCGGAATCGGCGATCTTCCGCATCGACCACTATCTCGGCAAGGAAGCGGTGCAGAACCTGCTGTACTTCCGGTTCGCCAACAGCTTCCTGGAGCCGATCTGGAATCGCAACCATGTCGCCAGCGTGCAGATCACGATGGCGGAGAACTTCGGCGTGCAGGGGCGCGGCGCGTTCTACGAGGAGGTCGGCACGATCCGCGATGTCGTGCAGAACCACTTGCTGCAGGTACTTGCGCTGCTCGCGATGGACGCGCCGGTGGGCCAGGATGCCGAGTCGATGAATGCGGCGAAGCTGCAGCTGTTCCGCGCGGTGCGTCCGCTGGATCCGAAGGACATCGTGCGTGGCCAGTTCGTGGGATACCGCAACGAACCCGGGGTCGCTGCGGATTCACAGGTCGAGACCTTCGTCGCGTTGCGCCTGCATGTCGACACCTGGCGCTGGGCCGGCGTGCCGTTCTACATCCGAGCCGGAAAGTGCCTGCCGGTCACGGCCAGCGAAGTGCGCGTCGACCTGAAGCCGCCGCCTATGGACATCTTCGACCGGGCACGCGCCCACGAAGCCAACTATTTCCGCTTCCGGCTCAGCCCTGAAGTCGTGATCTCGACTGGAGCCCGCGTCAAGAAGCCCGGCGGGACGATGCACGGCGAATCGATCGAACTGGTCGCGCGCCACCAGTTGCGGCGCGAGAAATCGCCGTATGAGCGCCTGCTCAGCGACGCGCTGCACGGCGACGAAGGGCTGTTCACGCGCGACGACTGCGTCGAAGCCGCCTGGCGAATTGTCGATCCCGTGCTCGGCGATGTCGACCCGGTCAGCTTCTACGAACCCGGCACCTGGGGTCCGGCCGCTGCGGCGAAGATCATCGTCGGCAACGGCGGTTGGCACGACCCGAAAGCCGAGGAGATCGCTCCGTGCTGACGGACTCGCCGACCGTGTTTCTGCTCGATGTCGACAACACGTTGCTCGACAATGACCGCTTCACCGCGGACCTTGGCGAGCGCCTGCAAGGGGCATTTGGTAGTGTGGTGCGTGACCGCTACTGGGCGATCTTCGCGAGCCAGCGCAAGGAGGCCGGCTACGCGGACTACCTGGCCGCGCTGCAGGCGCTCCGCCTCGAAATCGACGAAACACCGGACCTGCTGCGGATGTCGACGTTCCTGCTCGAATATCCATTCGCGGAGCGCCTGTATCCGGATGCGCTGGCGGTGATCGCGCACTTGGGCGCGATCGGGCGGACCGTGGTGTACTCGGACGGTGACATCGTGTTCCAGCCGCGCAAGATCCAGCGATCCGGAATCTGGGCCGCGGTCGAGGGCCGCGTGCTGATTCCCGTGCACAAGGAGCGCGCGCTGGCCTCGATGCAGAGGAACTATCCGGCCTCGCACTACGTCATGTTCGACGACAAGCCACAATTGCTGGCCGCGATGAAACGCAGCCTCGGCGATCGCCTGACCACGGTGTTCGTGCGCCAGGGCCACTATGCCCAAGCGCCGGATGCCGGCGCGGCCGATCCGGCGCCGGATACGACCCTCGCCGCGATCGGCGACGCACTCGGTTGCGGCATTGCGGATTTCGCGCCAGTGCGCACCTGCGCATGAGCGCACCGAAACAGGACCTTCCATGAACACGACACGGCAACTGCACGATCTCGGCCAGAGCCTCTGGCTCGACAACATCACGCGCGAGATCCTCGACAACGGCACGCTGCGCCGCTACATCGACGAATTTTCGGTCACCGGCCTGACCTCGAATCCGACGATTTTCGACGAGGCGATCGGCAACAGCGGCGCGTACGACGCGGCGATCCATGCGAAGACCGCCGCCGGCAAATCCGGCGAGGCGCTGTTCATGGAGCTCGCACTCGAGGACCTGCGTCGCGCCGCTGACCTGTTCCGGCCGGTGTTCGACGCGACTGCCGGCGTCGACGGCTGGGTGTCGATGGAAGTCTCGCCGCTGCTCGCCAGCGACACGCAAGGCAGCATCGACGCCGCATTGCGCATCCACGCCCAGGCCGCGCGCGCGAATCTGTTCGTCAAGATTCCGGGAACGCCGGAAGGCCTACCCGCGATCGAGGAATCGATCTATGCCGGCGTGCCGGTCAACGTGACCCTGCTGTTCTCGCGTGAGCACTATCTCGCCGCAGCCGAGGCGTATCTGCGCGGCATCGAGCGGCGTATCGCGGCGGGGCGTGATCCGAAGGTCGCCTCGGTCGCGTCGCTGTTCATCAGTCGCTGGGACAAGGCAGTCGCGGACAAGGTGCCGGCCGAACTGCGCAACCGCCTCGGCATCGCGATCGGCGGGCGCACCTATTGCGCCTATCGCGAACTTCTGGCGTCGCCGCGCTGGAACAAACTCGCTGAAGCGGGTGCAATCCCGCAGCGCCTGCTCTGGGCGAGCACCGGAACGAAAGATCCGAATGCGTCCGACACGCTCTATGTCGAGGCACTGGCCGCGCCGGACACGATCGGCACGATGCCCGAGAAGACGCTGCACGCACTTTCCGACCATGGCTCGGTGCGTGGCGCGATGGCGGCAGACGGTGGCGACGCGGAGGCCGTGCTCGCGCAATTCGCGCACGCGGGCGTCGACGTCGACGCGCTTGCGGTGCAACTGCAAAGCGAAGGTGCGGCCTCGTTCGTGAAGTCCTGGACCCAGCTGTTGCAGCGCATCGCCGACAAGCGCGCCGCGCTGGCAGACGCCAACGCATGAACCGTCCGGAGAGCGGAATGCCGAACGACGCCACCACGAAACCCGCGCAGACGTTGACTGCACGCGCCGAATGGGAAGCGCTGCAGGCGCACTGCGCGACGATGCAGAAGGCGCATCTGCGCGACCTGTTCGCGGCGGATCCGGCGCGCGGCGAGCGCTTCGTGGCCGAGGCGGACGGGCTGTATCTCGACTATTCCAAGCAGCGCGTGAGCGAAGAGACGCTGCGTCTGCTGCGCGAACTCGCCGAGGCCTGCGGCCTGCGTGATCGCATCGCGGCGATGTTCCGTGGCGAGCACATCAACACGACCGAGAACCGTGCGGTGCTGCACGTCGCACTGCGCGCACCGCGCGATGCGCATATCGATGTCGACGGCGAGAACGTGGTGCCGCAAGTGCACGCGGTACTCGACCGCATGGCGGCGTTCGCCGAGCGCCTACGCAGTGGCGTCTGGCTGGGACATACCGGCCGGCGCATCCGCAACGTGATCAGCGTCGGCATCGGCGGTTCGGACCTCGGTCCGGTCATGGCCTACGAGGCGCTGCGCCATTTCAGCGACCGCGAGCTGACGTTCCGCTTCGTGTCGAATGTCGACGGCACCGACTTCGTCGAGGCCACGCGCGACCTCGACCCGGCAGAGACCCTGTTCATCGTCTGCTCGAAGACGTTCACGACCTTGGAGACGCTGACCAACGCGCATGCGGCACGCGCGTGGACGCTGGCGGCCCTGCACAACGAACAAGCCATTGCAAAGCACTTCGTCGCGGTCTCGACCAACGCCGACGAGGTGCGCAAGTTCGGCATCGACACCGCGAACATGTTCGGCTTCTGGGACTGGGTCGGGGGTCGTTATTCGATGGATTCGGCCATCGGCCTGTCGACGATGATCGCGATCGGCGAAGCGAACTTCCGCGCGATGCTGGCCGGCTTCCACGCGATGGACGAGCATTTCCGCAGCGCGCCGTTCGAGCGCAACCTGCCGGTGCTGCTCGGCTTGCTCGGCATCTGGAACGCGAACTTTCTCGGTGCGGCCACGGTGGCGGTGCTGCCGTACGAGCAGTACCTGAAGCGCTTCCCGGCCTATCTGCAGCAGCTCACGATGGAGAGCAACGGCAAGCACACCACGCTGGATGGCGCGCCGGTCGATTGCGATACCGGTCCGATCTACTGGGGCGAACCCGGCACCAACGGCCAGCACTCGTTCTACCAGCTGATCCACCAGGGCACGCGCATCGTGCCCTGCGATTTCATCGGTTTCTGCCAGGCGCTGTCGCCACTCGGCGATCAGCACGACCTGCTGATCGCGAACCTGTTTGCGCAGAGTGAGGCGCTGGCGTTCGGCAAGACTGCCGATGAAGTGCGCGCCGAAGGCACGCCGGAGGCGCTGGTGCCGCACCGCACGTTCGAAGGCAATCGGCCGAGCAGCACGATTCTCGTTGAGCGGCTGACACCGTACACGCTCGGCACGCTGGTCGCGCTGTACGAGCACTGCGTATTCGTGCAGGGCACGATCTGGAACATCGACTCGTTCGACCAATGGGGTGTCGAGCTCGGCAAGGTGCTGGCCAAGCGCACCGCGGCGGATCTGTCGAGCGCGACCGAGCCGAAGCTCGATCACGACAGCTCCACCAATGCGCTGATCCGGCGCTACCGCCGCCTGCGCGGTATGCGGCCATGAGCACGAAGATCAGTCCGCTCGCCGGCACGCCGGCGCAGCCCGGTCACCTCGTCGATATCAGCAGGCTCGTCGATGCGTACTACACGAACAAGCCCGATCCATCGGTGCCGGCGCAGCGAGTAAGCTTCGGTACCTCCGGGCATCGTGGGTCGTCGTTCGCGAGCAGTTTCAACGAAAACCATGTGCTCGCGATCAGCCAGGCGATCTGCGAGCACCGCAAGCGCGAAGGCATCGACGGTCCGCTGTTCATCGGCATCGACACGCACGCGTTGTCCGCGCCCGCTCTGGAAAGCGCGGTCGAGGTGCTCACCGCGAACAGCGTCGACGTGCGTGTTGCGACGGACGGCGAGTTCACGCCGACACCGGCGATTTCGCACGCGATCCTGACCTTCAATCGGGGGCGCGAACGCGGTCTCGCCGACGGTATCGTGATTACGCCGTCGCACAATCCACCCGAGGACGGTGGTTTCAAGTACAACCCGCCGAACGGTGGCCCCGCCGATACGAAGATCACGGGCGTCGTGCAGCAGCGTGCGAACGCGTTGCTCGAAGCGGGGTTCGACGGCGTGCGCCGCACCTCCCTCGACGAGGCGCGCCGCAGCGGCCGCATCCGCGAGCACGATTTCCTTTCCGCGTATGTCGCCGATCTCGGCGAAGTGATCGATTTCGACGCGATCCGCGGCTCGGGTTTGCGTCTCGGCGTGGATCCGCTTGGCGGCGCCGGTGTGAACTACTGGCCGCGCATCGCGGAGCGCTACCGCATCGCTCTCGATGTAGTCAGCACGGATATCGATCCGACCTTCGCGTTCATGACGCTCGACTGGGACGGCCGCATCCGCATGGATCCGTCCTCGGCATACGCGATGCGCCGCCTGATTGGTCTCAAGGATCGCTACGACATCGCGTTCGCCTGCGACACCGATCACGACCGCCACGGCATCGTGACCCGGAGCGCAGGCCTGATGCCGTCGAATCGTTACCTCGCGGTGATGATCGACTATCTGTTCAGCCATCGCGCGCAATGGCGCAAGGATGCCGCGATCGGCAAGACCGCGGTCAGCAGCGCGATGATCGACCGTGTCGCCAAGCGGCTCGGCCGCGCCGTGTGTGAGACACCGGTTGGCTTCAAGTGGTTTGTAGACGGCTTGCTTGACGGCTCATTCGGTTTCGGCGGCGAGGAGAGTGCGGGCGCATCGTTCCTGCGCAGGGCCGGCGGCGTATGGACGACCGACAAGGACGGCATCGCGCCGGCTTTGCTGTCGGCCGAGATCACCGCACGCAGTGGCCGTGATCCGGGTGATGGTTATCGAGGACTCGAACGTGATCTCGGCGCGGTGTTCACCGATCGTATCGACGCACCGGCGAACGCGGCGCAGCGCTCGAAGCTCGCGAACCTGGCGGCGTCGGATGTGCGCATCGCCGAGCTCGCCGGCGAGAAGATCGAGCACGTGCTCGATCGCGCGCCGGGCAACAACGCGGCAATCGGCGGCATCAAGGTCATCGCGGCGAATGGCTGGTTCGCGGCGCGGCCGTCCGGCACCGAGGATATCTACAAGATCTACGCGGAGAGTTTCCGCAGCGAAGCGCATCTGCAGGAAATCTTTCGCGAGGCGCAGCGCATCGTCGACCACACGATCGGCGGCGCGGCGGAAGCCCACTGATTTCAGGAGCACGCGATGACGGATGCCAACAACCATCGCTTCATCCCCGACGGCTGGCACGCCGTTACTCCGCGGATCGTCGTTCAAGACGCACGGCGACTCGTGGAGTTCCTGACGCGCGTGTTCGCCGCGACCGGAGAGTTTCAGGAGGATCGTCCATCCGTTGTCCGGCTCGGCGATTCGAATGTCATGGTCAGCGATGCCGGAATTCGCAGTCCCCAGACCGCCTTCCTCTACATCTATGTAGACGACACCGACGCCACGTATCGACGCGCCATCGATGCCGGCGCGCGTACTATCGAGGAACCGTTCGACACGCCCTACGGAGATCGTCGTTGCATGGTCGAAGACGAATGGGGCAACACCTGGCAAGTCGCCACGCCCTTCACAGGCGCCGATCCCACCTGACCTTTCTACCGAGCGGATATGCTTAAGGAGCTCTGATTTGTCCCCTCGCCCCGACCGCAGGTCGGCGCGAGGGTGAGGGGTGAGCGTCGAAGGCGCGAGCGCTCTTGCTGTTGTTTTCGCGATGCTTTTGCAGCACCAGCAAAAGCCCCCTCACCCCAGCCCTCTCCCCCAACGATGAAGCAGTTGGTAGAGAGGGGGTAGATCAGACCTTCCCCAACCGCGATTGCAACGCGCAAGAATCACGCTGATTCGGAGGAGAACAACATGACGCGGGCACTCGATCAGCAATGCATCGACACGATCCGTTTCCTGTCGGTCGACGCGGTACAGAACGCGAACAGCGGCCATCCCGGCATGCCGCTCGGCGCGGCGCCTATGGCCTATGTGCTGTGGACACGCTTCCTCAAGCACAACCCGCGCAATCCGCAGTGGGTCGATCGCGACCGCTTCGTGCTCTCGGCCGGCCATGGCTCGATGCTGCTGTACAGCCTGCTGCACCTGACCGGTTACGATCTCTCGCTCGACGACATCAAGCAGTTCCGCCAGTGGGGCAGCAGGACGCCGGGCCATCCGGAACGCGGGCATACGCCCGGCGTCGAGACCACGACCGGGCCGCTTGGGCAAGGGCTCGCGAACGCGGTCGGCATGGCGATCGCCGAGGCACAGCTGGCGGCACGCTATAACCGCCAAGGCCACGCGCCGATCGACCATCACACGTACGCAATCGTCAGCGACGGCGACCTGATGGAGGGCGTCGCCGCCGAGGCCGCCTCGCTCGCCGGTCATCTCAAGCTCGGCAAGCTGATCTGCCTGTATGACGACAACTACGTCTCGCTCGCGGCCGGCACCGACATCACGTTTTCCGAGGAGCGCGCGCGCCGCTTCCAGGCCTACGGCTGGCACACCGAATTCGTTGCAGACGGCAACGACCTCGCCGCGATTGAGACCGCGTTGACGCACGCGCGAGCCGAAACGCGGCGACCCTCGCTGATCCTGGTGCGTACGCATATCGGTTATGGGTCGCCCAAGCAGGACAGTTTCGAGGCGCACGGCTCACCGCTCGGCGTCGACGACGTGAGCAAGACCAAGGAAAAGCTCGGCTGGCCGACCGAACCGGCATTCCTGATTCCGGACGATGCGCTCGCGCATTTCCGCAGCGCGGTCGCGCGTGGTGTGGAGCGCGAGGCGGCGTGGAATGAACGTGTCGCCGCGTACACGAACGCGTTTCCGCAACCCGCCGCGGAACTCGCATCCAGCCTGCGCGGCGAGTTGCCAGCGGGCTGGGACGCGGACATTCCAACGTTCCCGGCCGACGCGAAAGGCCTTGCCACGCGCGAGGCCTCGGGCAAGGTCATGAACGCGATCGCGCCAAAGCTTCCGTCGCTGACCGGCGGCTCGGCCGATCTCGATCCGTCAACCAAGACCGCGCTGAAGGGACTCGGCGACTTCAATCCGCCGGCGCACAAGGACGAGGACACGCAGGGTTCGGTCGGCGGCGGCTGGAGTTACGCGGGCCGCAACCTGCACTTCGGTGTGCGCGAGCATGCGATGGGCGCGATCGTGAACGGTCTCGCCGCGCACGGCGGCACGATTCCGTACGGTGCGACCTTCCTGATCTTCTCCGACTACATGCGCCCGCCGATCCGCCTCGCTGCGTTGTCGAAGCTGCACGTGGTCCATGTGTTCACCCATGACTCCATCGCACTCGGCGAGGACGGCCCGACCCATCAGCCGATCGAGCAACTCGCGGGCCTGCGCGCGGTCCCGAATGTGACCGTGATCCGTCCGGCCGACGCGAACGAGACCGCGGTCGCATGGAGAGTCGCGATCGAGACGCGCGAGCGGCCGGTGCTGCTGGTGCTGAGCCGGCAGGCGGTGCCGACGCTCGATCGAGCGCAGTACGCATCCGCCGATGGCTTGCGTCGCGGCGCCTATGTGTTGAGCGACGCTGCGCAGGGCAAGCCCGAGTTGATCCTGATCGCGAGCGGCGCGGAGGTCGGCCTGATCGTCGTGGCGGCCGAGCGCCTGCGCAACGATGGCATCGCGGTGCGTTGCGTCTCAATGCCGAGCTGGGCGCTGTTCGACGCGTTGCCGCCAGTCGAGCGCGACGCGGTGCTGCCGCCCGGCGTGCGTGCGCGGCTGGCGGTCGAGGCGGGCGCAACGCAGGGCTGGCATCGCTACGTCGGCGATGCCGGCGACGTGCTCGGCATCGACCGCTTCGGCGCATCCGCCCCGGGCGAGGTCGTGCTGCGCGAATACGGCTTCAACGTCGACAACGTCTGCGCGCGCGCGAAAGCCTTGCTGAATCGTTGAGGTTCGAGGCATGAGTGCAAAATTCGACGTCGGCGACCGCGCGCGCTGGAACTCCGAAGTCGGCATGGTCAGCGGCACGATCATCCGCGCGCACACACGCGACACCGACTACACGAGCCATGTCCGCCATTGCTGCGAGGCGGCTGCGCCTGAAGCCCTCTCCCCCAAGCTCTGCTTGGGGGAGAGGGTTGGGTGAGGGGGCGAGGCCGCAGATCAGTAAGACCCTGCGAGTTCCGCCAGTATCCGCAAGCAAGCGCGCTTCGCTGAAGGTCTTCGCATACTGCGATCGCGCACCCTGCATGGAGCACCGCCTCCCATCCCAACGATGGGGCCATTGGGGGAGAGGGAGCGCAGGACGTCGTTCCCTATCATTCGGTCACACCTCGCATCGCCGCGTTCACCTTGATCGCAACCCAGCCGTCTCCATCTCCTCGCGATCGCGAGCGGTTTCCCCGCTCGCCACGATCATGAGGTGTTCCCGATGTCCGTAGCGTCCAAACCCACCCCCATCCGCATCGACTTCGTCTCCGACGTCTCCTGCCCGTGGTGCGCCATCGGTCTGAACGCACTCGAACAGGCGATCGCCCGCGTCGGCGACAAGGGCGCCGTCGACCTGCATTTCCAGCCCTTCGAGCTGAATCCGCAGATGCCGCCGGAAGGCCAGGACGCGACCGAACACCTCGTGCAGAAGTACGGTTCCACGCCGGAACAGCTCGAACGCAACCGCGAGGCGATCCGCGCGCGCGGCGCCGAACTCGGATTCACGTTCGGCGCGCGCGGCCGCGTCTACAACACCTTCGACGCCCACCGCCTGCTGCACTGGGCCGCGCTCGAAGGGCACGACAAGGAGCGCGCACTCAAGCACGCACTGCTGCGCGCGTACTTCACCGACGGCGAGGACGTCTCCGCGCACGAGGTACTGGTGCGGGTCGCGAGTGAGGCCGGCCTCGATGCCGCGCGTGCCCAACAGATCCTGTCATCCGACGAATACGTTGCCGACGTGCGCACACAAGAACGCTTCTACACCGACCGCGGCATTCATTCCGTACCCGCGGTGATCATCAACGACCGTCATCTGATTTCCGGCGGCCAGCCGATCGAGGTATTCGAGCAGGCGCTGCGGCAGATCGCGGCGCAGGGGTGATGATCGCGACCTCGCCGATCGGAAATCTCGACGAACCGTTTCTACTCCGAAAGCCGTCTTTGCAGGCAGGGAACGGCCTGTCATGCCGGCCGCGGCGCTATCAATAGATACCGGGGATCAGTCGCTTGGTGCGGCGGCAGTAGCTTGCGTAACGCTCGCCCAAGGCTGCGCCGAGCGCCGCTTCTTCTTCGCGGATGCGAAACAGGTATATAGGGGGCGTCAGCAGCATGATGACGAGCAGACTCGGCCAATTGCCCAGCGCCAGACCGAAGCCGAAGAAGGCGATGAGCGCACCGAGATAACTCGGATGGCGGATATGTCGATACAGGCCTCGATCCATCACTTCATGATTGGCAAGCACCGCTACGTTGGGGGTATGGAAGCGGCCGAGCTGAGCAATGGCAGTCGAGCGGATCAGAATGCCGAGCCCGAGACTGACGAGGCCGGCAATTTGTACCGGCATGGTTGGCCGGATGACGCCGATTTGCTTGTAAGCCAGCCAGATGCCAACCGTCCACGCGAGCAGATTGCCCGCTGCGATCACCCGCAGCGAGAAGCGATCACGGTTTTCTGCCGTGCCGCTCTTGCGGCGGAAAACGACCAGGCCGTCGATCAGGAGCCACAGCACGAATACAGCAACGGCGATGTTTCGTAGTCTCTCCATTGGATAAAGTTTTCTCTCGAAATGAGCGGAATTTGGTCAGGGAACAGGTCTCGACTCACGTGGCGTGCGTCGTTGGATGCCCTGGCTTGCGCGTTACAGGATGAGCTGCCAATAGCCGACATCCACCCAGCGATCGAACTTCCTGCCGACCTCTTTCAGATGCGCGACCTTCTCGAAGCCGAGACGCTCGTGCAGCTTCACGCTCGCCTCGTTCGGTAACGCGATGCCGCCGAGTACGGAGTGCATGCGCATCTCGCGCAGTCGATCGATCAGTGCGCCGTAGAGCAGCGATCCAAGGCCGTGGCCGCCGGCGCCGTCGATCAGGTAGACCGTGCCTTCCACCGAGAAACGGTACGCGCAGCGGCCTTTCCATTTCGATGCGTAGGCATAGCCGATCGCGCCGCCGTTCTGTTCGGCAACCAACCATGGCAGCGGGATCGCGAGTGTTTCGCGGATCCGTGTTGCCATCTCGTCCGCGCTGACCGCTTCCTCTTCGAACGTGACGACCGTGTTCAATACGTAATGGTTGTAGATGTGCGCGATCGCGCCCGCATCGCGGATCTCGGCAGCCCGGATCGTCGCGCCCGGGCTGTCGCGGTTGGCGACGGGGGACGGCATGCTCATTCCTTCTTGATCGCGTGCCCGCCGAACTCGTTGCGCATCGCGGCGAGCAGCTTGTCGGCGAACGAGTCGGTGTCGCGCGAGCGCAGGCGTTCGATCAGGGAGGCGGTGATCACCGGCGCGGGCACGTCGAGGTCGATCGCCTCGGCGACGGTCCAGCGGCCTTCGCCGGAGTCGGCGACCCAGGGCGCGATGCCGTCGAGCTTCGGATTCTTGCCAAGTGCATCGGAGGTGAGATCGAGCAGCCACGAGCGCACCACGCTGCCCGTACGCCAGATCTCGGCGATCTGGTGCAGGTCGAGCGCGAATTCCTGCTTGTGCCCGAGGATCGAGAAGCCCTCGGCGTAGGCCTGCATCAAGCCGTATTCGATGCCGTTGTGGACCATCTTGGTGAAATGCCCGGAGCCGACCGGGCCGACGCGACCCCAACCCGTGTCCTTGCCCGGCGCGAGCGTCTCGAAGATCGGGCGCAGATGTTCGACTGCCGCCGCATCGCCGCCGATCATCATGCTGTAGCCCTCGGCGAGGCCCCAGATGCCGCCGCTGGTGCCGCAGTCGACGTACTGGATGTTCTTGCCGGCGCAGGTTGCCGCGCGGCGCAGCGTGTCCTTGTAGTTCGAGTTGCCGCCGTCGATCAGCGTGTCGCCGGCAGACAGCAGCGGCAGCAAGGCATTGACGGTGTCATCGGTGATCGCGCCGGCCGGCACCATCATCCACAACGTGCGCGGCGCCTTCAGCTTCGCGACCAGCGCATCCAGCGTCGCCGCGGATTCCGCGCCGTTGTCCTCGATCGCCTTGCGCGCCTCGGGCTTCGGATCGAAGCCGACCACCCGATGTCCACCACGCACGAGCCGCTGCGCCATGTTGGCGCCCATGCGGCCGAGACCGATCATGCCGAGTTCCATCGTGTTCGCTCCTGTGATTGTGTGCTGTCGTTTGCCGTTCGATTGCGAAGCGTACTTCACTACCGTTCGCCCTGAGTATCGACTGCGCGCGCAGGAGCGCGCGAACGACGAAGTCGGCCCGAAGGGCGAGCGCCAGGATGACGCGAGTCACGGTGAACGGTTTCAGGCGCCGCCTTTCATGGTTCGATACGCCGTAGGCGTACCCGGTGCTGAGCCTGTCGAAGCATCACCACGAACGGCTGGTGATTCAAACGGGGACACTGGAGCAAGGGGCGTCGTCGCCGCGTCGCTGCTCACAGCCAGCCGCCGCTGAAGCCGGCGCGGCGCAAACCGGCCCCGATATGCGGACAGTTTCGCATCAACTGCCAGACCTTGCCGCTGAGGTAATTCTCGATCATCAGCACGATCGGCCCGAGATTGAGCCCGTAGTGCCACGGCGAGACCCAGCCGCATGATGAATCCGAGGCGCCATCCCAGGTCTGGTTGAACGTGCATCGGAAACCGTAACGATGCCGGTCGTGCAACTGCAGTCCGTGCACGAAATGATGGATCGTCGGCAGCACGAGCTCCGGGGCGAATGGCAGCGAAGCGATCACCGCCCACGGCGCGAGCGTGCCGTCATCCAGCCCGAACGGAGCGCCGCGGCCCTCGTAGTCATAGAAGCGGCGTTCGACGCCATCGATGCGGCGCACCGCGGGGCCGGGGCCGTCGCTCGCGGTGATGCCCCAGGCGTTCTCGCCGTAGCCCTTGAATCCGAGCGGATTGGCGATCGCGTAGCGCTGCTGGATCAGGGTCGCGCGGCGGCTGTTCTCGGCATAGTCGATGCCCTTCGTGCGCATGAAGTCATCGCGCAAGCCGCGGAAATCGATCCATGCGTGCGAGAGCTGGTGAGTGAACAACGGCCCGCAGTAGAGATAGTCGAGGTCGTAGCAGTGCTTCCATTCGTAGGTCGATGCCCACGCCGCATACGCACTTGCGGGCAGCGCATGCGTCGGCGAACCGAGCGCGAGCGCATACATCAGCAACGCCTCGTCGAAGCCTTCCCAGCGGAACGGAATGAAGCCGGTTTCCGGGCGCCAGCCGTGCCCGATCGTGCCGGTGTCAGCTTGCAGCCATTGCCAGTCCGCGCGCCGGTACAGCGCATCGGCGAGCTCGCGGATCTCGCGCTGTTCGGGTGTGTCCGCCGTGAAATACGCTGCCGCCGCGAACATGCCGGCGAACAGGAACGCGCTGTCGACGCTGGACAGCTCGCACTGCCAGGCTCGGCGGCCGCTGTGCAGGTCGAGAAAGTGATAGTAGAAGCCGTGATGGCCGGTTGCATCGGGCTCCGGTCCCTGCGTGCTGCCCATGAAGAAGCGCAAGGTAGCCAGAGTGCGGTCGATCGCGGCCTGCTCGCTCAGCCAGCCGTTCTCGACCGCGACCGGGTAGCAGGTCAGCGCGAGTCCGGTCGCCGCGATGCTGGCCGGCCAGTCCGCGGCGGTCTTGTCGATCACGAGGCCGTTCGCGGGATTCGTCTCGTGTTCGAAATACGCGAATGCCCTGAGCTGCACGTGTCGCAGCAGGTGGACGTCATCGGAAGGGTGTGAGCGCATGGCCGTCGCGATCCGAACGTATCCGCCATCTCGGTGGTCCAGCCCATCACACAGGCTGCGCGTTGCGCGAAATCATCAGCGAACCCGTCACGTTCGATCCGCGCGAAGCAACGATACAGCAGTGCGCGTGAAATCAGCTGTTCATCAGCGTTGCAGCGCGCCGGCACGCAACATCAGCGCGATCGCCAGCACTACGGCGACGCCGACGATCGCGGCGTTCCAGCCGGACAGATTCGCACGCGCGATTGCGATCGCCATTCCGGGCTCCATCTGCAGCAACGTGGCGCGCATCGACAGGCCGAGCAGCGAAGCAATCTGCGCGACCGCCTGCAGATAGAACGAATACGCCGAGGCGAGCGCGACGCAGACCGCAGCGATCAGCGCGCCTGAGCTGCGTCCGGCATAGCCGTGCGAGCGCAGCGTCCAGACCACGGGCAGTGCAACGATGAATGCGAATACGGCGAGGTCGCTGCGGCTATACAGCGAGAGAAGACACCAGATCGCGCCACCGGCGAGCGCACACATCAGCGCGGTCGCGATGCCGATCGCGCGCGGGCGTTGTTGCTGAATGGCGACCTCGCGTTGCATCGTGCGCGCTTCGTCCAGTAAGTGGATGCGCACGATCTGCGGCGCAGGTACGCGATGATAGCGACCTGTGGCCGGATGCGGAATTCACCCCGTCGGCATTGCGCGTCGCCTGGATCCGAAAGGCCGGGCACAGGCGTTCAGGACACCGTTTCGTTTTCGCGCAACATCCACGCCTGCGGAAAATGCTGGAAGCCGATGTGCGGGTAGTAGCGTTCGGCGGCCGGCGCGGCGAGCAGCAGCACTTTCGCCTGCGGAGCGGCTGACTGCGAGCGACGGATCAATTCCTTGCCGATCCCCGCGCGCTGATGCGACGCGCGCACGGCGAGGTCGGCGAGGTACGTCGTCCAGACGAAGTCGGTCACGCAGCGCGAGATGCCGACCAGCCGTTCATCGTCCCATGCGGTCACGATCAGATTCGCGTGCGCGAGCATTGCGGCGAAGCGCGCGTCGTCGTCGATCGGCCGGCGCTCGCCAAGCGTTGATGCGTGGTAGAGGTCGCGCGCCTCCTCGAGGCCGGGCCGGTAGTCAGTGCGGTAGGTGATCATCGTGGGCTTCCATTCCTTTCGAGGAGGCCGAGCACCGATGCGGGAAGCGGCGTTCCCGCCACGAGGAGCTCGTCCGGTTCAGGAGCGCCGTACGCCGCACTTCGCGGTACCACGCCGGCCCAGTGCGGCAGCGCCAGATCAGCCGGATTGTCCTTGACGCCACCGCTGCGGACCTTCGCGCTGGCGTCTTCGATCTCGAAGCGCAGCACGTGCGTGGCAGCGAGTTCGGTCCGATCGGCCGGGCGTGATTCGGCAGCACGGCCGGGAATCAGCGCCTCGACGAAGCGGCTCAACGCGTCGGCCTTCGAGGCCGGATCCTCGACCAGCGTGGCGCGACCGAACGCGACGACCGAGCGGTAATTCACCGAATGGTCGAAATGCGAGCGCGCCAGCACGAGGCCATCGACGTGGGTGACGCTGACGCAGACCGGAACGCCTTCGCCGAGCCGGCCCATGAGGCGGCTCGCGACCGAGCCGTGCAGCACCAGCGCATCGCCGTCGCGCGCGTACAGCATCGGGATCACGAACGGTTGACCATCCGTGCAGAATCCGACATGCGCGATCATGCCGGCGTCGAGGATCGTGTGGACGGCTGCGCGATCGTAGCGTGCGCGTGCGCGGGTGCGGCGCACCTCGTGGCGTGCGCCGCGCGGATGCTCCACGGCTTCGGGTTGCTGCTGCTCGACGGATTCGCTCATGGTCGCAATGCGGGATCGGGAAGGCGATATCCTGCCCGGATTATTGGTACCATCCAGTTCCGCACAGACAGATATCGATGGAGCCATTCGTGTATCTCGATCTTGATGGCCAGGGTGCACGCTATGCGCAGCTGATTCGCGCATTGAAAGGCGCGATCCTCGATGGTCGCGTCGCGACGGGCGCGCGCCTGCCGGCGAGTCGCGCGCTCGCGCGCGAGCTCGACCTGTCGCGCAACACCGTGCTTGCGGCCTACGAGCAGTTGCAGGCGGAAGGCTTCCTGCTGGGCCGGGTCGGCTCCGGCAGCTTCGTCGCGAACGTCGGCAACACCGTGCCGCAGAAGCGCGCGTCAAACACGCTGATCGCGCCGCTGTCCGCCTTCGCGCGCCGCGCGCTGGCGAACACCGATGGGCGCCGGATTCCCGGACGCCAGCATCTGGACCTGCGCTACAACCTGCAGTACGGCCTGCCGCTCACCAATCCTCTGCTCGGCAGCGTGTGGCGGCGCGAGGTCAGCCGCGCGGCCGAGCATGTCGAGTTCGACTACCCAGACGCGCAGGGGCTGCCGGCGCTGCGTGAGCAGATCTGCGACTACTTGGCGCGCCGCCGAGGTGTGCCGGCGACGCCCGAGGACGTGCTCGTCGTTTCCGGCACGCAGCAGGCGTTCGCGCTGGCCGCGCGCGTGCTGCTCGAAGCCGGCGACACGGTCGTGCTCGAGGATCCGCATTATCGCGGCGCACGCCAGTCCTTCGCGGCGCACGGCGCACATGCGCGCGGCTGCCGCGTCGACGCGGATGGCCTGGTGCCGGCCGCGCTGCCTTCGAGCGCGCGGCTCGCCGTGGTCACCCCTTCGCACCAGTTTCCGACCGGTGCGCTGCTGCCGCTGGCGCGTCGGGTCGAACTGCTCGACTGGGCGGCGGAGCGCCGTGCGTGGCTGATCGAGGACGACTACGACGGCGAGTTCCGCTATGGCGGCCGCCCGCTCGCGGCGCTGAAATCGCTCGATCGCGACGGCCGCGTGATCTACATCGGCAGCTTCTCCAAGGCATTGTTTCCGGCGTTGCGGCTCGGCTACATGGTGCTGCCGGCGGTGCTGCGCGATGCGTTCGTCGCCGCGAAATGGCTCGAGGATCGCGGCTGCAATGCACTCGAACAGGCCGCGCTCGCGCAGTTCATGGGCGATGGTGGTTTCGAGCGTCATCTGCGCCGAGCCGCAATCGCACTGCGTGCGCGCCGTGCAGCCATGCTGAATGGCTTGAAGAAGCATGCGGCCGGCGTCGTCGAGGTCGTCGATTCGAACGCCGGCATGCACTTGACCGCATGGCTGACCCGTGCGAACCACGGCGATTGCGAGCGGCTGGTCGCGCATGCGCGAACGCGCGGGCTCGGCCTGTACACGGTCGCGCCGTATTGCCTGAAGCCGCCGCCGCGGCCGGGACTCGTGCTCGGTTACGCGGGTCTGCCACCGGCTGACATAGAGGCCGCGATGCGGCTGCTTGGCCAATGCCTGCGCGAGGTCGGTCTCGCCGGCGATTGATCGCGCCGCCTGTGTTGAACCCGGCACGCACGCCCCGATATCGCAGGTTGCCGCTGCCGCGATGTCCGTCAGCCGGCATAATGGACGATCCGATCCCGCGGTCGACGCCGCATCTGAAGACGCAATGGGCTACAGCCAGACTTCCGAACCGATCCGCTTCGAGCGCGATTGCAGCGCCGTGATGGTGCCGCAAGGCGATGTCGTGACCCTCCCGGCCGGCCAGGTCGGCTACATCACGCAGGCCCTCGGTGGCAGCTTCACGGTCTATGTCGACGGCAACCTGTTCCGCATCCGCGGCGAGGATGCCGATGCGCTCGGCAAGGAGCCGCCGGCTGCGCTCGAGCTCGCCGACGACGCGGCCGATGCGGATGTCGAGAAGCTGGTCTGGCAGCAGCTCCGCACGTGCTTTGATCCAGAAATTCCGATCAACATCGTCGAGCTCGGCCTGGTCTACGACTGCGACCTCGAACACCTCGACGACGGTCAGCGCAAGGTCAGCGTGCGCATGACGCTGACCGCGCCGGGCTGCGGCATGGGCGAGATCCTCGTCGACGACGTGCGTACCAAGCTCGAGATGATCCCGACCATCGCGGAAGCGGACGTCGACCTCGTGTTCGATCCGCCGTGGAACCAGTCGATGATGTCCGATGCGGCGCGCCTCGAAACCGGCATGATGTACTAGAGCAGGAACACGGCACGGTTCCACGCGTCCATCGTTGCATCGGATTCGCGTTTCGTTACAGGATGCGCGACTGGAGGGTCGCCATGAAACGTCGCCTGCATCTGATCGCGCTGGTCCTGTTCGTGTTGAGTCTGCTTTACGACATCGTGGTCTGGGGCGCGCTGCCCGCGTTGCCGGAAGTGGGCGCATCGATAGCAGACTCTGCACGCCGCGAGGCGCCGCTGGCGACGACCTACATTGCGCTTGGCAGTGGGCTCGATGGAGCGGTTCCGCTATTGCAGTCGTTCGGCGAGAAGCGTCTGAGCGATGCGTTCGGCGAAAGCTTTGCGCGCATCCGCGGGGATTCGACCGTGGCGATGGACCTGATCTTCAACACGACCTGGAATCTCCAGCATCGTTGGCTCAAGACGATGTACTGGGCCGCTCCGTTTTTCCTCGTGCTCGCGGTGATCCTGTGGACGCGCAGGCCGAAACAGGTGCGCGTGTTTGGCCGTCGCCGCTGAAATTGGCGCGACATTGCACCGCGGCATGAACCGCACTGCCGCGCCCGTGATCTGAACTGATACGCGGGCTTATTGTTCTGTCGCTCTTTCTGCGACGCAGCATTATCTGTCGGATGCCGGCACGCGCCGGTACTCCGTCAAGCGCATGATTGACGATCAGCCAAATGGATGACTGGCGCTCCGTCAGGCATACGACAGTATTTCAGTGTTATTACCTAGTGGCGGACTGCCTCTGGTTCGATTGATTTCTTGTGCCCGAGAGAGGGGGTGCAAGGCGTCTTGGCTGCGCGCTCGCTGGTCGATAGACCGCGTACAGCCGTCGTGCCCGCTGTGCAGTGGGATTTCCCCGTGTCGAACCATCGTTCGGCCTTTGCGCGTGTTGGCAGGATGCATGCCACCCGAAGGCCAGATCGGCACGGCCGTGCTCAAAAAACCATTCGAAATTTCGATGCTTGCATATTGAGGGAGTTCAGTAATGCTCAGATCGACGAATATATCGCGGCGCGCCGCGCTCACTACGGCTATCGCCATCAGTGGGTGGGCCATCGGACCCGCTCAAGCCATCATCCCGCCATCGGGCGTGCAGATCGGCGGCGATTCCAATGTAAACATCGTGGTGAACGCGAACGGACAGACCATCGTTCAAGGCACTTCGTACCAGAGCGATACCTCGCTGCCGCTGTATTACCTGCCCGCGTGGCATGGCACGGTCATGCACGAGGCAGCGGAGAACCCGCGGATCCCGAGCCACCACGTCAACCAGACGGACCCGGTGGTCCAGCATTTCTTCTCGACGGCACCGAACGGGGCACCGGTGCCGACCGCGCCGATGCCATCGACGATCCTGTCTTTCGACGGCATGGGCGTCGCTGGATGCGGCTGTGCGCCGCCCGATACGGATGGCGAAGTCGGCAAGACGCAGTATGTGCAGATGACCAACTCCGGCTATCAGGTCTTTGACAAGACCACCGGTGTTTCGGTGCTCGGCCCGGCCGCGACCTCGTCGATCTGGGCGGGTTTCGGCGGCGTCTGTGAAACCGATGGCCACGGCGATCCGGTGGTGCTGTACGACCAGATTGCCGAGCGCTGGATCATCACCCAGTTCGCAGGCGCCGCCGGTGGTGCGATCACCGACGAATGCATCGCGGTCTCCACGACCTCGGATGCGACCGCCAGCTACCACCGCTACGGCTATCACCTCGGTTCAGAGTTCTACGACTATCCGCATCTCGGCGTGTGGACGGATGGCTACTACATGGCCATGAACGTGTTCAACGCCGCAGGCACGGCATTCCTGCGTCCGCAGCCGTTTGCATTCGATCGTGCGGCGATGATCGCCGGCAACACCAGCGCGGCATACGTGACGACGACCTCGCTGACCTCGACCGATTCGGCGCTGTTGCCGGCCGACTTGGACGGCTCGACCTTGCCGCCGGTCAATGCGCCGGAAACCTTCGTGGAATATCCGGACAACAGCACCTATCGGGTCTACCGTTTCCACCCCGATTACGTGACGCCGGCGAACACCACGTTCACGCTCGCTGCCAGTCCGGCGGCCGCGGCGTTCACCCAGCCCTGCGGCAGTACCTCGGCCTGTGTGCCCACCAAGGCGGGTTCTGCGAACTATCTCAACGCTCTCGACGATCGTCTGATGTTCCGCCTCGCCTACCGCAATTTCGGCGATCACGAATCGCTGGTCGGCAACTACTCGGTCATGGCCAACAGCGTCTCCGGCGTTCGCTGGTTCGAGTTGCGCAGCGTGACTTCCGGTACACCCGTCGTCTATCAGGAAAGCACCTACCAGCCTGATTCAACCTGGCGCTGGATGGGCAGCGTGGCGATGGACAAGCAGGGCAACCTCGCGGTCGGTTACTCCGCCTCGAACAGCACGATCAATCCGCAGATCCGCTATGCGGGGCGACTGGCCGGCGATCCGCTGAACACGCTGACTCAGACCGAAGCGCACCTGTTCGACGGCGCCGGCAGTCAGAGCGGCTCGGGTAACCGGTGGGGCGACTACAGCGACCTGACGGTCGACCCGATCGATGACTGCACGTTCTGGTACACCCAGGAGTACTACGCAACCAACGGGTCGTTCGGTTGGAGCACGCGCATCGGCAGCTTCAAGTTCCCGGGCTGCGGCAGCACTGGCGGTACCCCGACCGCGAACTTCACCTTCACCACCAGCGGCTTGACGGCGACCTTCACCGACAGCTCCACCGATGCGGGCGGCACGATCAGCTCGTACTCGTGGACGTTCGGCGACGGCGGCACCTCGACCACGGCCAGCCCGAGTCACACCTATGCGGCGGCCGGCACCTACAGCGTGACCGAGACAGTCACCGATGGCGTCAGCGCCAAGACCAGCTCCAAGACCGCCTCGGTAACGGTCGCCAGCGCCGGCGGCACGCCGACGGCCAACTTCGGCGTCGTGACGAATGGCCTGACCGCGACGTTCACCGATTCGTCCACCGACAGCGGCGGCACAATCAGCTCGCATGCGTGGACCTTCGGTGATGGCGGCACGTCGACCGTGACCAACCCGGTCCACACCTATGCGGCCGCCGGCACCTACAGCGTGACCGAGACGGTGACGGACGGTGTGAGTGGCAAGACCAGCTCGAAGACGGTATCGGTCTCGGTCACCAGTGGCGGCGGTGCGTTGACCGCAACGTACAATTCCACTCTCAAGGCGCCCGGATGCTCGGCGGTGGGTTCGTCCTGCGATTCCGGCCCGAGCCTGTTGCTGGGTCGCGGCACGATGTCCGGCGGTGTCGAAGCGAATCAACCGAACACGATCAACAACTCCTGCGCGGATGGCACGTCTGGCACGTTCCACTCGGATGAGTCCAATGATCGCCTCATGATCGCCACCACGGATGGCACTCCGCTGGCGGCTGGCAAGACGGTTACGGTGACGTCGACGGTGTGGGCGTACAACGGCACGGATGATGCGCTGGACCTGTATTACGCAGCGAACGCGAATTCGCCGAGCTGGGTATTGATCAACACGATCAAGCCAACAGCCTCGGGTGTACAGACGTTGTCGGCGACGTTCACCCTGCCGAGCGGCAGCCTGCAAGCGGTTCGCGCCAACTTCCGCTACCAGGGCAGCGCGTCGTCGTGCAGCACCGGATCCTATGACGACCACGACGACCTGGTCTTTGCGGTCGGTGCAGGTACGGGCGGCACGCCAACGGCCAACTTCACCTTTACCACGAGCGGCCTGACCGCGACCTTCACCGATACCTCGACGGATTCGGGCGGTTCGATCAGTGCGCACTCCTGGACGTTCGGTGATGGCGGTACGTCGACGGCAACCAGCCCGAGCCACACCTATGCGGCCGCGGGCACCTACAGCGTGGTCGAAACGGTGACGGACGGTGTGAGTGGCAAGACCAGCTCGAAGACGGCATCGGTCTCTGTCGCTAGTGGCGGCGGTGCGTTGACCGCAACGTACAATTCCACTCTCAAGGCGCCCGGATGCTCGACCGTGGGCTCGTCCTGCGATTCCGGCCCGAGCCTGTTGCTGGGCCGCGGCACGATATCCGGCGGTGTCGAAGCGAATCAGCCGAACACGATCAACAACTCCTGCGCGGATGGCACGTCGGGCACGTTCCACTCGGATGAGTCCAATGATCGCCTCAAGATCGCCACCACGGATGGCAGTCCGCTGGCAGCTGGCAAGACGGTTACGGTGACATCGACGGTGTGGGCCTACGACAGCACGTCGGATGCGCTGGATCTGTATTACGCAGCGAACGCGAATTCACCGAGCTGGGTATTTATCAAGACGATCTCGCCAACGGTCTCGGGTGTACAGACGTTGTCGGCGACGTTCACCTTGCCGACTGGCAGCCTGCAAGCGGTTCGCGCCAACTTCCGCTACCTGGGCAGCGCGTCGTCGTGCAGCACCGGATCCTATGATGACCACGACGATCTGGTCTTTGCGGTCCAATGACGTGAGTGCCTAAAGACAATGGGTGGCTGCTGGATGCGGCCACCCTTGTTCGATAGTTGCAGAGAGGGCCGCATTGCGCGGCCCTCTCTTTTTCGAGAATCCGGTGCGCGCGAAGATCAGATTTGCGCAGCCTCGAACCGGTTCGCGTCGCGGTTCTTGCGCACGCGTGCCGGATCCCAGATGCGCCCGTTCATCGCGATGTAGACGCCGTCCGGCAGGGTCTGCACCGCGCCGACCGCGCAGCCGATGTTGAACACCGCGTCGGAACCCTTGAACAGCGCCGGATTCAGCGCGCCGGTCAGCACGATCACCTTGCCGGCGATGCCGGCCAGCGCCTGCGCGGTCTCGACCATCGTGTCGGTGCCGTGCGTGACCAGCACGTGGCGGTGCGGCTGCTGTTCGATCGCGGTACGGATCGCCGTGCGGTCGTGGTCGTCCATGTGCAGGCTGTCCTTGCGCAGCAGCGGCACCACGTCGAACGTGAACGCGACGCCGAGTGCCTCGAGGATCTCGCCGATCTGCGGCGCGCCGATCTGGAACGTGGACTTGTCGTCGAAGTAGATCTTGTCGATCGTGCCGCCGGTGGTGACGATGGTCAGATGCTGCATGGGCCGGTCTTCCTGCAATGGACGGACGCGGCATCTGGCCGCGTCAGGGGGCGCAATTGTCGGTCAGCGCCGCCGCAGCGTCCATTGCGGACGAGTCCAGGCGTACCAGTCCATGCGCCGCGAAGATTGCGAGGGCAGCCTGTGCATGCGTGTCGCCGCGCTCGCGTTCCGCCCAGGCCGCATGGCGCGCAAGCAGCGCCGCGGCGAAGCTGCGTGCGAGCGTCAGCGCCAGTCCGCGTGCACCGGACTCGAGCGCATCCCGATGCGCCGAATGCGCCACGAGCCAGTTGCGCGCTGCGTCCAGTGCGGAACGCACGCCGTGGCGATCGCTGCCGGCTTCTCCAAGCAACGCGCCGGCGGCCCGGGTCACGCCATCGATCCCGTTCGCCCCCAGCGCACGCAGCACGTCGAGCGCGAGCACGTTCGTCGTGCCTTCCCAGATCGGGTAGACCTGCGCATCGCGCAGCAGTTGCGGAATGCCGGTGTTCTCGATGTAGCCGGCGCCGCCGAACGCCTCGCAGGTTTCCGAGGCGATGCGCACTGCGAGCTTGCCGGTCCAGAGCTTGGCGAGCGGCGTCAGCACACGCAACAGCGCCTTGTCATCCGACGCTGATGCTCCGGTTTCGACGCGACCGAGCAGTTCCGTCACGAAGAACACCAGCTGGAACGCGGCCTCGAACTCGGCCTGCAGCGCGGCCAGCGTCGCGCGATGCAGCGGTTGCTCGATCAGCCTACGGCCGAAGGCATGCCGGCGCCGCGCATAGTCGAATGCGAGCGCGAGACAGCGCCGCATCGTCGCCAGTGCGCACACGGCATTCCAGGTGCGCGTCACGTTGAGCATCGGCGCAATCAGGCGCACGCCATGCACGGCTTCGCCGACCGGTTCGGCATATGCGCCGTCGAGATGGAGTTCCGCGGTCGGCAGCTCGCGCGTGCCGAGCTTGTCCTTGAGCCGGTCGATGCGGATGCCGTTCCAGCGTCCGGTCGCGTCGCGGGTTTCGAGATAGAACAGCGCGAGCGAATCGGCGCCGCCGGGCGCGCCTTCGGGCCGGGCCAGCGTCAGCGCCATCTCGCCGACCACCGCGGACGTGAACCACTTGCGGCCGTACAGCCACCAGCGTCCATCGCCGTCGAGGCGCGCGATCGTTTCAGTGTCGCCGACGTCGGAACCGCCTGCGGTCTCGGTCATCCACTGGCCGGACAGCCACAGCGTCGCCGGATCGCGCGAGAGCAGGTGCGGCAGCGCACGCTCGATCAGCGCACTATTTCCGGATGCCTTCAGCGCGGTCGCTGCGCCATCGCTCATTGCGAGCGGGCAGGTGTAGAACTCGCTCGCGATATGGTGCAGGTAGACGCGTGCGAACTGGTCCGTGCGCGCATGCGCGCCGTGTGTCGTTTCGTGCCCGGCGGCGACGAGACCGTAGCGTGCCGTCAGTGCCGCACCGCGCTGCCAGACCGGCGTGATCCCGACGTGGTCGATGCGTGCGCCCCAGGCATCCCATTGCGTGAGGACCGGTTCGCTCGGCATGCGAGTGCGCGCCTCATTCCACGCGACGGCAGCGTGCGCGCCGAGTTCGTCGAGGTCGCCCTCGATCGAGGCGTGTACTGCCCGGGGCAGCGCACGTTCCAGATACGCGCGCAACACGCGATCGTCGCGATACTGGTTGCCGAGAACCGGGGCGGTCTGGACGAAATCCATTGCGAGGCGGCGCGTGCGGGATGTCGCGTCACCATACGCGCGGGTTCAGGCGCGGGGCAAGGTGCGACCTGACTCGCTCGCGCCAAACCCTCACCGCAACCCCTCTCCCGCTGAGAGAGGGGCACGATGGATACTTGAACCGCTCAGGCCGCGACGCGCTCATTCGCGCCGATCGCCGCGTGCGCGGCCGCGATCGCCTGCGCCTTCTGCTCCGCGCTGATGTTCACGCCCTCGGCTCGGATGATCTCGATGTCGGTCACGCCGAGGAAGCCGAACACCTGGCGCAGATAAGCCTCCTGGAAGTCGGCGGCCGCGCCCGGCGTGCCAGCGCTGTAGAAGCCGCCGCGCGACGAGACGATGATCAATTGCTTGTCGCCGGCGAGGCCCTCGGGGCCGTTCGCACCGTAGCGGAACGTCTTGCCGGCGACCGCGACGCGATCGATCCACGTCTTCAGCGTGCTCGGGACCGAGAAGTTGTACATCGGTGCGCCGATCACGACGACGTCGGCGGCGAGGAATTCGTCGAGCACTTCGCCCCCAAGGCGCGCGGCGGGATCAGCGGCATCCGCGACCGGCGTCCAGTGCGGCAACGGATGCGCAGCGACGTCGCGATAAGTCACGGTCGCGCCCGGGTGTGCACGCTTCCATGCGTCGACGATGGCGCGACCGAGCTCGCGCGAGACGGAATGCGCGCCGAGCGCGCTGGAATCGATATGCAGCAGGTTCATGGGCAGTCTCCACGGCGTGGCGCCGTCGGTTGTTTGGGACGACTGCAAGATAGATCGTGGACAATCAGGCGATAAGTCCGCAAAATCGCGATGGTTCGTTCACTGTGGAGAACGATGATGGTTGCGACCGAGGGTGCCCTGCACGACCTGAACGACCTCCGGTTTTTCGTCGCCGTGGTCGAGCATCGTGGGTTTTCCGCCGCCGGGCGCGCGCTCGGCACGCCCAAGTCCCGGCTCAGCAAGCGCGTTGCGCAGCTCGAGGAACGCCTCGGCGTGCGACTGCTGCAACGGACCACGCGGCGCTTCGCGGTCACCGAGATCGGCGAGCGCTTCTACACGCATTGCCGCGCCGCGCTCGAGGAGGCCCAGGCCGCGCAGGACGTGGTCGACGAATTGCGCGCCGAACCGCGCGGCATGGTGCGGGTGAGCTGCCCGGTACCGCTCGTGCAGACGATCATCGCGCACGTGCTGCCGGATTTCCTGATCCAGTATCCGAAGGTGCAGGTGCGCGTGCTTGCCAGCGACCGGCGTGTCGACGTGATCGGCGAGGGCTTCGATGTCGCGATCCGCGTGCGTGACAAGCTCGATACCGATGCGACGATGGTGTTGCGCAGCTTCGGCCTGTCGCGCGTTCTGCTGGTCGCGAGCCCCGCATTCCTCGACACGCAGGGCCGGCCGCAACAGCCCGGCGAACTCGAGCGCCTGCCGCTGCTGTCGATGCTCGAGCATGACGGCGCGCAGATCCTCGACCTCTCCGACGCCAATGGCGGCAAGGTGAGTGTCGAGATGCAGGCGCGCGTCGTCTGCGGCGATTTTGCGCTCCTGCACGAGGCCGCCAAGCGTGGCCTCGGCATTGCGATGCTGCCCGAGTTCGTCTGCGCGCCCGCGATCACGCGCGGCGAACTCGAAGTCGTACTGCCCACATGGAGCATGCCGCAGGGCACGATGCATTTCGTCTATCCGAGCCGGCGCGGCCAGCTGCCCAGCGTACGCGCGTTCGTCGAATTCCTCGCCGAACGCCTGCCCGGCGCGGTGCAGACCAAGCACGAGCAATGCGGGAAGAAGCCGGCGGCAAGCGCGGCTTAGCCAGTGCGAATCGGAATCCCGGCCTTGGCCATGCGCTGTCCGGATTGGTCGTGGCCGGCGTCACGCAACGTGTCGAAATCGCGCTGCCTCGATCGTCTTACCCATGAATGCAGGCTTTCGCCTGCAACGCGGGCAGAAGCGATGGCCATTGCACATGAAGAAAGCGAGACCTGCGCCCGTATCCGCAAGCATGGCAATCAGGCCATTCTGGCCGAGTGTTGCCGGGTGCTCGAACGCGCCACGTCCGAGCAGTGCATCCGTGATGTCCTCGAAGGGCAGGCTGCGGCGATCCGCGCGAA
This sequence comes from Dokdonella soli, assembly GCF_039523175.1. Lineage (NCBI taxonomy): Bacteria > Pseudomonadati > Pseudomonadota > Gammaproteobacteria > Lysobacterales > Rhodanobacteraceae > Dokdonella > Dokdonella soli. Next base: position 75,240 of record NZ_BAAAEU010000025.1, on the reverse strand, counting down.
GGATGCCGCAGCGGTCATCGCATGCAACGCGCCCGACATGCTGGCCTTCGATCTCGTCGCACCGCTGCGCGACAGCGGATCGGATGCGACGAAGGAGCGCCTGGAAGACTGGTTCGCGGCCTGGGACGGCCCCATCGGTTGCGAGATCCGCGAACTCGACGTGTCCATGGCGCGCGACATTGCATCCTGCCGCTTCCTGCAGCAGTTCAGCGGCAAGAACACGAGCGGAGCGATGCTCGACCTGTGGGTGCGCGTGTCGATGAGCCTGCTTCGGATCGATGGCGATTGGCTGATCGTCGACGAACAGCTATCCGATCCGATCGATCCGGCAATCGGACAAACTCCGACACATTCCACGCCGTGACCGCGGCAGCAAAACCACACCATTCCCATCGCACCACCACCGAAAAGGACTGGAGAACGAACATGTCACTCAAGAACACTCACGCGTTCAAGGCACTGGGACTGTTTCCACTGATCGCGCTCGCCACAGGCGCTGTCGCCTCGGCCGCACCGGTCAAGTACGAGATCGATCCGAGCCATACCTATCCCAGCTTCGAAGCTGACCACCTCGGCGGCCTGTCGACCTGGCGCGGCAAGTTCAACGCAACCCGCGGCAACGTGGCGCTGGACAAGGCAACTGGCGAGGGCACTGTGGACATCACCGTCGATGTGACCAGCATCGATTTCGGCCAGGACAAGTTGAACGAGGTCGCGAAGGGAGCGGAGTTGTTCGATATCGGCAAGTACCCGCTGGCGACCTACAAGGGAAAGCTCGAAGGCTTTGCGAACGGCGCACCGTCGCGCGTCGTCGGCGAACTGACCCTGCGCGGCGTGACCCGGCCCGTCATCCTGAACATCGATTCGTTCAAGTGCATGCCGCATCCGATGCTCAAGCGTGAAGTCTGCGGAGCGGACGCGCTCGGCACGTTCAGGCGCGACGATTTCGGCATGGACAGCGGCAAGGCCTACGGCTTCAAGATGGACGTGACGTTGCGTATCCAGGTGGAAGCGATCCAGTCTGCGGAGGCTGTCCGGGCTGCTCACGACGCTGCCCAGATCAGTCGGCCGTAGGGAAGCTCGCCACCCTGCATACCCCGAAGCCATCGCCAACACCTGGGTCGCCCAGGTGGACTCCAAGCTCAAGATGCATGACGCTCGTCAACGTCGGCGGGGACGGAGCTCGCCACGACCTGGACGTCGGACTCGCATGAGGAGGTAGCCAAGGCCGCGCCGTCAAGGCTCCCGCCAGGTTTGCCCTCCGCCTGGGCCGGAAACCGCGCAAAATCTCGGTGTCCGCTCGATGTGCACGGTTCTTGCTAGACAGCAGCGGGTCGGGCCGGATACGGCCGGCCGCGATCTGGCATGCTGCCCGCTGCCGGCCCATCCTGAGGGGGAGTGCTTGTCGGAGTATCGCTCGCTGTCGTCGATCGTCGGGCTGGGCCTTGCCTTGGCAAGCGTGTCCAGCCTGGCGGCCCTGCCGGCGCCTTCCGGTTCCGACTTCGATCGCCTTGCCGACCAGTTGGACAACAGCGAGCTTGCCCTGGCCAGCGCGGCGGAGACCGCCAACATCCTGGCCCGGCTGCACGCGCTGCTGCCGTCCGATGACGAGGTGCGTGGCCTGCGCTACCGATACCTGAACTGCTATCTGGCATTTCCGAATGATGCGACGGCCGGTTTTGCCTATGCAGAGCAGGGGCTGCAGGACGCCCTTCGCAGTGACGACAAGGCGGCCGAAGCGAATTTCGATTTTTGCCGCGGCCAGTACCGCGAGACACTGAGAACGCCGAGCGCCGCGCTGGCCGACTATGACGCCGGCATCGAATTGGCGCGGCACCTCGAGGATGCCCGCCTGCTCGGCGATGGCCTCGTCGCGCGCGGAGCGGTGCAGTCGCTGCTTGGCGAGCAGGCCAAGGCGCTGCTGGATTTCCTGGAGGCGCAGAGATCCTATGACGGCGCCCGCAAGGAAGCAGCGAGCGAACTCAACCTGCTCAACATCGCAACCGCCTATCGCCGGCTGGGCGAATTCGAGAAGGCGCGCGGCTACCTCGAGCAATCCAGGACCTTTGCTGCGCAGCGTGGCGACACCAGCACACTGCTTGCGGTCGACATGCAATTCGGCTTCCTGGCCTTCGAGAACAACGATGCCGCGCATGCCCACGCGCCGCTTCAGCACGCGCTGGAACTGGCCAGGCAGATGGGAGACCGGGGCAATGCCGGTGCCGCGCTTCTGGCACAGGCGCAGGCGTACAACATCGAAAGGAAGTACCGGCAGGCCATCGAGGCGCTGCGTCAGTCCGAGCTGGAACAGACGGCGATATCGGACAATTCCAACGAGGGCATGAACCATCTGCAATACGGCATCGCGCACGCCGGCATGGGCCTGCAGGCCGAAGCGCTGAAGGACTTCGATGCCGCAGAGAGATCGCTGGCGTCGGGCAACAACCTGCGCTACCTCGCGCAGCTCCATGCCGCTCGCGCGGTGAGCTACGAGGCGCTGGGCAAAACCGATGCCGCGCTCACGGACCTGAAGCGCCTGCTCGAGACCAACGAGGCACTGGAGCAGAAGTCGAGGGCCGAGTACACGGTGCTGCTGAGCTATCAGTTCGACAGTGCGCGGCGCGACCTGGAAAACCGCCGGCTCGCTGCCGACAAGGTAATGAAGGAACAGGAGCTGGTCGCGCTGGAGCGGATCCGTCAGTGGCAAGCTCTGGCGATCGTGCTGGGTTCGCTGCTGTTGCTTCTGCTGGCCTGGTTCGCGTTGCGCCAGTTCTACAAGATGCGCACGCTGAGCACGCTCGCGATGACCGACCCGTTGACCGGCGTCGCCAACCGCCGGCGTGTCGAACACGCGACCAGCCAGGCGATCCGGCAGGCCCGCGCGGAAAGCCGCGACATGACCATCCTCACGTTCGATATCGACCATTTCAAGCGCATCAATGACAACTATGGCCACGAGGTCGGCGACCAGATCCTGGTGCGCGTGACCAGCACCTGCCAGGCGGCGCTGCGCCAATTCGACCAGCTCGGCCGGACCGGTGGCGAGGAATTCCTGGTGGTCCTTCCCGACACCCGGCTCGAAGCGGGCATGCAGGTCGCCGAGCGACTGTGCGCCAACGTGGCGGGATTGAAGCTGGACGACCTGGCGGTCGGCCTCACGGTTTCGATCAGCCTCGGCGTGACCCAGCTCAAGCCGGCCGACAGCGGCATGAGAGCGCTGGTGCGTCGCGCCGACGTGGCGCTCTATCGCGCCAAGAACAACGGTCGCAATCGCGTGGAGGCGGAAATCTAGCCGGGCGGCTCTCCGTGCGCGCACGCGGCCGCGCGCTCGAGCAGGAGCGCTCGCTCGCGTGCATTGCGCGTCAGCGAGGCCGCGCGTTCGAGCTCCGCGCGCGCTTCGTCGTGGCGATCGAGCTTGGCGAGCAGATCGCCGCGCACGCTGGGCAGGAGGTGGTAGTTCTGCAGCGACGGTTCCGCGGCCAGCGCGTCGACGAGGTCGAGGCCCGCCTGCGGACCGGTGGCCATCGCGACTGCGACCGCGCGGTTCAGTTCCACGATGGGCGAGGGCATGGCCTGGGCGAGCAGTCCGTAGAGGGCCGCGATGTGTGTCCAGTCCGTTTCCGCCGCGGCGCGCGCGCGCGCGTGGCAGGCCGCGATTGCGGCCTGCAGCGCGTACGGACCTTGCGCGCCACCGAGTTTTTCGGCGCGTTCGAGCGCGGCCAGTCCGCGCCGGATCAACAGTTGGTCCCAGCGCCCCCGGTCCTGGTCGAGCAGCAGGATCGGTTCGCCCGAGGGAGCGACGCGTGCATGCACACGCGAGGCCTGGATCTCCATCAGCGCAACCAGGCCGTGCACTTCGGATTCCTGCGGCACCAGCCCGGCCAGGATGCGGCCGAGACGCAGCGCGTCTTCACACAGAGCCGGTCGCATCCAGTCGTCGCCGGCGGTCGCCGAATAGCCCTCATTGAAGATCAGGTAGATGACCCCGAGCACCGACGCCAGCCGTCCAGCAAGCTCGGCGCCGCGCGGGACCTCGAACGGGACTTGCTCCTTCGTGAGCGTGCGCTTGGCGCGCACGATGCGCTGCGCGATGGTCGGCTCCGGTACGAGGAACGCTCGCGCGATCTCATCGGTGGTCAGTCCACCGAGCAGGCGCAGGGTCAGCGCGACTTGGGCTTCGGTCGACAACACGGGGTGGCAGGCGATGAACACGAGGCGCAGCAGGTCGTCGCCGATCGGGTCGTCGAGCGCAGTCTCGATGTGTGAAGCGATCTCATCTTGTTCCGACTCGATTTCTCGCGCGATTTCCTCGTGCTTGCGTTCGAGCAATTTGCCGCGCCGCAGGCGATCGATCGCGCGATGCTTCGCGGTCGCCATGAGCCAGGCGCCGGGATTGTCCGGCACGCCCGACTGCGGCCATTGTTCCAGCGCGACGACCAGCGCATCCTGCGCCAGTTCCTCCGCGAGGCCGACGTCGCGCACCATGCGTGTCAGCCCGGCGATGAGCCGGGCCGATTCGATGCGCCAGACGGCGTCGATGGTTCGGTGGGTATCGGTCGCGCTCATCGCGACCGATCAAAGCATCAAGCCGCACCCCGAAGCAAGCGCCAGACGTGCCGGGTCGCGACTCGTTGCCCCACATTCCCGCTTTCGCCGCGCGAGATCCGCGCCCCACAGTTCAGGCGGAAAGCCTTGCCGGATCAGGCATGCGTGGTCGGTTCCATGATCTGGTAGGTCACGCATTCGCCGTCGCCCGCTACTTCGAGGAAGCGCTTGGCACCCTCGATCGCGGCTTCGCGCGATGCATACTCGAGCATCGCGAATCCACCGAGCAGTTCCTTCGACTCGGCGTACGGCCCGTCGATGACCACGTTCTTGCCATTCGTGCGCCGTACGACGGCTCCGTGTTGCTTGATCGACAGGAAGCCGCCGCCGGAGAGGAATTCGCCGCGCTTCAAACTTGCTTCGACGAACTGGTCCATCTCCTCTCTTTTCTTGCCGGTCAGGGGGCCGCTGGGGTTCGTCTTCTGATCGGGGATGTAGATGCTGAAATAACGCATGTCGTGTCTCCTTGATTGGGTGAGTCGTGCGCAGCGGCGCGTTCAGCGCGAGGCGCGTTTGTTGAGTTCTTCGACCTGTGTGCGCCGGCGTTCTTCCTGCTCGCGAAGTTCCGGCGTGAATTCGGCACCGAAATCGTCCGCCTCGAATACCTGGCGGATCTCGATCTCGGACTCGCCGTGCTCGAACGGATTCGGGCAGCGCTTGACCCATTCGATCGCCTCGTCCAGCGAGCGCACCTGCCACAGCCAGAAACCAGCGACCAGTTCCTTCGTTTCGGCGAACGGGCCGTCGATCACGCTGCGCTTGGCGCCGGAGAAGCGCACGCGCGCGCCCTTGGCGCTCGGCTGTAGCCCTTCCGCCGCGAGCATCACGCCGGCCTTGACCAGCTCCTCATTGAACTTGCCCATGTCGGCCAGCAGCTTCGCGCTCGGCATCACGCCGGTTTCCGAGTCCGTGGTGGCCTTGACCATCACCATGAAACGCATCGTCGTGTCTCCTCAGGTTCGGGGGTGGGAGCCGGTTTCCTGCGGTTTGAATGCTGGAGAAGCCGGACTCTATCTACACGTCGAATGAGGGGCGGCGAGATCGACACGGTCATGCTTGAGCCCCTCTTTCACCGAGAGAGGGGGTGGGGGAGAGCGTTCGGACGAAGCGCGCGGTTGCAAGTCCGTTGGCCCTTCAATACCTCGGGCGAACGGCCAGAGGCTGCTACCGCGCGCGGCTTCGCTTGTAGCCGCGCGCGTCCCAGCCGAGCGCGCCGATCAATGCGACGCAGCACAGCACTTCCAGCAACGCCGGCGTACGTGCGGCCGGGATCACCCAGGCCGCGACGATGCCGTGGCAGAAGTAGAACAGCGCGATGATGCCGACCCACAGCAGCGCGCGACGCACGCCGGTGCGCAGCGCGAGCAGCGGCAGCAGCAGGGGTGGCAGGGTCAACAGCAGCGCGAACGCGGGATAGCCGTTCGCCGGCGGCGCCAGCCAGAGGTACCAGGCGAACTGCAGCAGCACGAGCGCGGCCCAGGCGATGCCGCCGATGCGCAGGGGATTCATGCGCGTACCTCCAGACGTGCCGCCACTTCGGCGACGCGCCGCCCGAGCGCCCGCGCGAGGATGCGTTCGTCGTCGCTGATCGGATTGGCGCCCGACACGCTCCCGACATGGCTCGCGCCGTAGGGCGAACCGCCACCGAGCGTGCGGTTCAGCGCTGCCTCGGTGTACGGGATGCCGACGATCAGCATGCCCTGATGCAACAGCGGCAACATCATCGAGAGCAGGGTCGTTTCCTGGCCGCCATGCATCGTGCTGGTCGAGGTGAACACGCCCGCCGGTTTGCCGACCAGCGTGCCGGACGCCCATTCGGCCGCCGTCGAGTCGATGAAGTACTTGAGCGGCGCGGCCATGTTGCCGAAGCGCGTCGGGCTGCCGAGCACCAGCCCGGCGCACTCGTGCAGATCCGCCCGCGTCGCGTAGGGCGCGCCTTCGTCGGGTTCGGGTGGTTGCGCGATCTCGGTGACCGGCGCGACCGGCGGCACGCTGCGCAGCCGCGCACGCATGCCTTCCACTTCGCCGACACCGCGCGCGACGTGCCGTGCAAGCTGCGCGACCTTGCCGGTGCGGCTGTAGTAGAGGACCAGGATTTCGCTCATTCGTGCCATGCGCCTTGAAGCCCCCATTTGAAGAAAGGGCTGAACGGTTTGGTTCCTTGCGGGGGCTGGGTTAGGCTCGCGTCATGTTCACGCGTTTCGCGAAGTTTGCCAGAACACGCTACGACCGCGAGCGCACGCTCGCGTTTCTCGATTTCACCTGGCAGCGCTTCGTCGAGGATCGCTGCCTGCAGACCGCCGGCGCGCTCGCGTTCACCTCGGTATTCGCACTGGTACCGCTGACCGCGGCCGTGCTCGGCATCCTCGCCGCCTTCCCGGGCTTCGCCGGCTGGCGCGCGCAGATCACGCAGTGGGTCTTCGAGAACTTCGTGCCGGCCGCCGGCAGCACGGTGCAGGGCTACATCACGCAGTTTGCCGACAACGCGAGCCAGGCGACCGCGGTCGGCGTGCTGGTTCTGTTGTTCAGCGCGGTGTCGCTGATGATCAGCATAGAGGACGCGTTCAACCGGATCTGGCGCGTGCAGGTCGCGCGCGGAGCGACCGCGCGCTTCGTGATCTACTGGACTGCGCTCACGCTCGGACCGCTGCTGCTGGTCGCCGCGCTCGCGATCAGCTCGTACGCGTTCGCATTGCCGTTCATCGACGTGGCCGAGGCGCAGTTCTCGATCAAGGCGCGTGTGCTTGCGGTGCTGCCGTTCCTGATCGTCTGGAGCGCGCTGGTCGCGGCCTATGCGGTGATCCCGAACCGCAGCGTGAGGATCCGCGACGCGCTGCTCGGCGCTCTGATCGCAGCCTTGCTGTTCGAGGCAGCCAAGCGCGGCTTCGCGTTGTACGCGACGAAGTATGCGAGCTACCAGCAGGTCTACGGTGCGCTCGCGATGGTGCCGATCTTCATCTTCTGGATCTACCTGTCCTGGGCGATCGTGCTGTTGGGTGCGTCGATCACCGCGTCGCTGAGCGCGTTCGATTATCGACCTGCCGCGTTGCGCCAGCCACGCGGGCAGGAATTCACCGGTCTGCTGCGCGTGCTCGCGCGCTTCGTCGCCGCGCAACGCGCGGGCCAGGGCCTGCACAGCGCAGACCTGCTTGCGATCGAGCCGTTCCTGACCGACGACTTGCTGCAGCGCTATCTCGGCGATCTGCACCGCGTCGGCCTGCTCCAGCGCGGCGAGCTCGGCGAATGGATGGTCGTGCGCGATCTCGCCAGCACCGATCTGCTCGAGATCTACGAGGAAGGCGGTTATCGATTGCCACTCGATGCTGGCGCCGCGCGCGGCGAGATCGGGCCACGCGCGGTGCGCCTGCTCGACGAACTCGGCGAACACCTGCGCACGGCATTGGACGTCCCATTGGCCGAGGTGTTTCCGCCGGATGTACCATCGCAGGCTGCACAGGCGCCGTCGACATCCGCGGCGCGTCCAGCCTCGACGGAGCATGCATGAAATCCTTTCGATCACTCGTTGTTGCCACAGTCGTGGCCGTCTTTCTCGGCATTGGCGCTGCGCATGCCACCACGGCGAAGCAGCCGACGCTGAAGGTGACCACGCTCGATGGCAAGAGCTTCGATCTCGCCGCCGAGCGCGGGCGTTGGGTGATCGTCAACTTCTGGGCGACCTGGTGCTCGCCCTGCATCAAGGAGATGCCGGACATCTCGGCGTTCGTCGCCAGCCGCCAGGATGTCGCCGCGATCGGGCTCGCCTACGAGGACACCGACAAGACAGAGGTGCTGGCCTTCGCGAAAGCGCATCCGGTCAAGTACCCGCTCGCGCAGCTGGACGTGTACGACCCGCCCGCCGACTTCGACAAGCCGCGCGGACTGCCGGTGACCTATCTGATCGCGCCGGACGGCAATGTCGCGAAGACATTCACCGGCCCGGTCACCGCGACGGATCTCGAGAAGGCGATCGCGGCCGGCGCCGCCGTGACGTAGCAGCGCCCATGGCCAGTGCGCGATTCCTCGTTTCCGGACTGGTGCAGGGCGTGTTCTTCCGCGCCTCGACGCAGGCGCGCGCGCGCGAACTCGGATTGAGCGGTCACGCAAGGAATCTGCGGGACGGCCGCGTCGAAGTCATCGCGAGCGGATCGCACGAGGCGCTGGCCGAGCTGGAAGCCTGGTTGCATGACGGGCCACCCGCGGCGTGCGTCGATACGGTCGAGCGCGAGGAGCTGCCGCCGCAGGATCATCGCGGCTTCGAGCGGCGCTGAGCTGCGCATGGCACGTCCGCGGCAGCGGCCGCCTTCGCATCGCAAGCCGATCCCGGATCGGGCGGCGCCCTCAGCGGCTACGCCTCGCCACGGACTCGCGCGCGTGATCTCGAAGCTTGGCGCTGCTTCGCGGACGCAGGCCGCCAAATGGATCGGCGAGGGTCGCGTGACCGTCAATGGCCGCGTTGCACACGATCCGGAAATGCCGATCGACGCGACGTGCGACCGCATCGCGGTCGATGGCGCCGAGATCAGCGCGCGCGAACGCATCTACCTGATGCTGAACAAGCCGCGCGGCTACGTCACGACGACCTCCGACGAGCGCGGCCGCGACACGGTGTATGCGCTGCTGGAAGGAAGCGGATTGCCCTGGCTCGCGCCGGTTGGCCGGCTCGACAAGGCGAGCGAGGGCCTGCTGCTGCTCACCAACGACAGCGTCTGGGCCGCGCGCATCACCGCGCCGGACACGGAGCTGGACAAGACCTATCACGTGCAGATCGACCGTTTGCCCGATGCAGCCCTGCTCGCCGCGCTGCATGCCGGCATCGACGATCGCGGCGAGAGGCTCGCTGTGAAATCAGTGCGCGAGCTGCGTCGCGGCGACCGGAACGCATGGCTGGAAATCGTGCTCGACGAGGGACGCAACCGCCAGATCCGCCGGCTGCTCGCTGCGTTCGACATCGCGGTGCTGCGCCTGGTGCGGATCGCGGTTGGCGCCGTTTCGCTGGGAACGCTCGCGAAGGGCGCTTGGCGCACGCTGGACCCCGACGAGATCCGCGCATTGCAGATAGCGTCCGACACCTCACAACGAGGATAGTGCGGCACCCTGAATCGGCCGGGCAACCGTGTCGGCTCGATTCGCGCCCTATCAACAAGTCCAGTCCCGACTTATCGCATCAACGACAGCATTGCAGCGCGTGGCTGATCACTCGCACCCGCGTTCTCGCCGTTCCGCACAACGATCAGGCGAACATCGTGACTTTGCGCATGCTCGGCAGGCGCACGCCTCCTTTAGTCTGCGCGCCACGGCGATCACGCCGCTCGTATACCACCCTGAGGAAACCATGACATTTGCACGTCGTATCGCCGTGGCAACGGGTGCTGCTGCATTGATCCTGCTGTTGGCAGGCGGGGCTATCGTATTCGCGTTCTTCCACACGTTCTATCCAAGCGCGCCTGCGTCCGCCTATCCGCCCGCCCAGGATGCGGCGACCGCGCAGCGCCAGGACCTCGACTACTTCCGCCATTACCTCGACCTCAATCGCAGCTACACGCCGCAGGCGCGTGAACAGGCCGAGCACCTGCTCGAGGAGTACGCAGCCAAGCCGGGATCCTTCTCGCCGGCGCAGTTCGATCTCGCGATCGCGCGCATGGTGGCGCTGGCCGACAACGGCCATTCGCGAGTGCATCCGGGGCCGCTCTCGCGCCGTCGCAATCACTTGCCGTGCCACCTGTACCGATTCGACGACGGGTACCGCGTGCTGCGCACGCGCCCGGCGTGTGCGGAACTGCTCGGTGCGAAAGTCACGGCCGTGGACGGCCGGCCGATCGATGAAGTCGCCGACCGCATGTACGAGTACTTCGGTGGTCCGCGGAACCACTACGACCAGTTCGCCTCGGTCTTTTTCCTGGAATCACCCGAACTGCTGCAGGCTGCCGGAGTTGCGTCCGCTGCGGATCGGCTGAACCTGCATGTCGTGCTGCGCGACGGCATCGAGCGCGACGCAACGATCGTCGCGGAGCCCGCGGACGCCGATGCGCCTCGCGCCTATTCGGATGAATACCTCTCGCCGCAGCGCATCGAGAAGGAGCCCGCGGACTGGGCGGCGCTGCTCGCGGCCGATGCGCCTTTGCCCATGTTCCTGCGCGACTACGCGAACCCGTTCCGGTCCGAATACTGGGCCGACAAGGGCGTCTACTACGCGCAGTTCCGCAGCAACGCGGACGAGCCGGGCCACCCGATCGGCGATTTCGTCGCGCGTGTGAAACGCGAAATCAGCACCGACCGACCGCGCGTCATCGTGCTCGACCTGCGTCTCGACCAGGGCGGCAACTTCACCACCACCGCTTCGCTGATGAAGAATCTCACCACGCTGGCGAACTCGGTGGAGCATGTCTATGTGCTGACCAGCGCGTGGACCTTTTCCGCCGGCAACGTAAGCCTGGCGCTGGCGAAGGAGCATGGCGCGGGCAAGGTCACCGTGATCGGCGCGCCGGTGGGCGATCGCACCCGCCTGTGGGCGGAAGGCGGCACGTTGACGTTGCCAAACTCGAAACTCGCGATCGGCTTCGCCACCGGCCTGCACGACTACACGCGCCCATGCACCGGCCAGCCGGGCTGTTTCTGGATCATGACTTTCTATCCGATGCAGGTCGCTACGCTGGAACCGGACATCCGTGTCGCGTACTCGTTCGACGACTATGTGAATCTGCGCGATCCCGTGCTGGATCGGGCGCTGGAGCTTGCGCGAGCACAATAGGCGCGCTGTGCGTTCGCTGCGGCGAACGCACGTGGAGCCATCGATTGGTTTCGCGCCGCAACGTGCGCCACGCGCACGTTGCGGGTTACTTCAGCACACCCAGCTTCCTGGCGACCTTCACGAACGCCGCGACCGCACGGTCGATCTGCTCGTGTGTGTGCGCCGCGCTCATCTGCGTACGGATGCGCGCCTGCCCCTGCGGTACCACCGGATAGAAGAAGCCGATCACGTAGATGCCTTCGGCCAGCAGTTCCTTCGCGAATTGTTGTGCGAGCTTGGCGTCGCCGAGCATCACCGGCGCGATCGGATGCGTGCCCGGGCGGATGTCGAAACCGACCTCGCTCATGCGCTTGCGGAAATACAGCGCGTTGTCATTGACCTTGTCGCGCAGGTTCGTGCTCGACGACAGCATCTCGAACACCTTGATCGAGGCGGCGACCAGCGGCGGCGGCAGCGTGTTCGAGAACAGGTACGGCCGCGAGCGCTGGCGCAGCAGATCGATGATCGGCTGACGACCGCTGGTGAAGCCGCCGGAACCGCCGCCGAGCGCCTTGCCGAGCGTGGAGGTAAAGACGTCCACTTCGTTCATCACGCCGTGCAGTTCGGCCGAACCGCGCCCGGTTGGGCCGACGAAGCCGGTCGCGTGCGAATCGTCGACCATCAGCAGCGCGTTGTACTTCTTCTTCAGCGCGACGATCTGATCGAGCTTGGCGATGTAGCCGTCCATCGAGAACACGCCGTCGGTCGCGATCAGGCGCGTGCGCCTGCCCTGCGTCTCGGCGAGATGCTTTTCGAGTTCGGCCATGTCGCCGTTCGCGTAGCGGCGGCGCTCGGCCTTGCACAGGCGAATGCCGTCGATGATCGAGGCGTGATTCAACGCGTCGGAGATCACCACGTCCTCGTCGTTGAGGATCGTCTCGAACAGGCCGCCGTTGGCGTCGAAGCAACTCGTGTAGAGGATCGTGTCGTCGGTGCCGAAGAACGTCGAGATCGTCGCTTCGAGCTGCTTGTGCAGGTCCTGCGTGCCGCAGATGAAGCGCACGCTGGCGAGGCCGAAACCGTGCGTGTCGAGCGCGTGCTTGGCCGCGGCGATGATGTCCGGGTGGTCGGCGAGGCCGAGGTAGTTGTTCGCGCAGAAGTTCAGCACTTCGCCGCCGTCCGTGGTGCGGATCGCGGCGGACTGCGGCGTGGTGATCACGCGCTCGGTCTTGTACAGACCCTGGTCGCGGATGGAGTCGAGTTCGGCTTCGAAGCGGTTGCGGGCGGCGGTGTCCATGCGGGGCTCGGCGAAAGGGCAAAGCGACATTCTCCGCGATCGCCGCGCGCGCGTCAGCCGTCCTGATCGATGCCTGCCGGTTTGCTGCCGCACGCGCAGGGCGACGCGCCGAAACCTGGCGCTCGCGACACGCCATTTCGTCGCGCCCGCCTGCCGGCGCTATCGGCGCGGAGTGACCCGGTCCTGATTCCGTTCAGGCCTGCGGCGGATGCCGGAAACTCCATCGCATCGCATCAATGGCTGTCCATGTCGTCGTCGGGCGCGCCCAGCCGGTGCACCCGGTGCAAGCGGCGCGGATTCACCAGGCGCTCGAACTCGGCAAACGGCATGCGCACCAGTTCCGTGTGCGTGCCGGCATTGAACGCGATCGTCCTGTCCTCGGCGAGACTGTCCTCGACGTAGACGTCGAGGCCATACAGATTGCCGAACGGCGACATCGCGCCGGGTTCGCAGCCGGGAAACAGATCCCTGAATTCCGATTCGTCGGCGAGCCCGGCGGTATTCGCGCCGGTCGCCTTCTTGAGCCGTCCGAAATGCAGCCGTTGCGAAGCCGGTAGCACCACCATCGCGATGCGGTCGTCGAGTTTGACCATCACGGTCTTGGCCAGTTCGTGGCCGTGAATATGAGCGCTCGCCGCGGTTTCCTGCGCCGTGATGGTGCGCGCATGCTGGATCGTGTCGAACGTGATGTGGTTGCGGTTGAGATAATCGTGGAGTCGAGGTTCGGGCATGGCCGTATCCTCTGTGGCCGTTTTCCGCTCCATGGGTGTACGGTCACCCGGGTAGCAAACGCGGGCGCGTTCCGCGACCGCGACCCAGGCCGTCGCGTTGCCGACGGGTTCGGCAGGTGCGGCGGCAGGGCGATGCTGCAACGAGCGGGATCCCGCGGGTGCTTCCGGCGGTCGGGCGGGAGCGAACGGCGAGCGCTCGTCTGGCGCGGCATCGTCAGCGAGAGCTTACTCCTGCTGCCGGCGAGCGACAAAGCCGCGCGATGGCCGCGTCGCCTTCGCGATGGCTCTGGCATGCGGCCCTCAGCCGTCGAGATCGACACCCGTCGGCTCGCCACTACGGGCGTACGGCGGCGCACCGGGCCACGGCGCGCGCACGATGATGCTCCAGCCGCGTTCGGTGAGGCCACGGCGCGCCGCCAGACTCGCCTCGCCGCCGATCAGTACGGTCTTGTTGCTGACGCGGAACTCGGCGCGGTCGAGGAAGCGGCGCACTTCGCTGGTCCAGCTCAGCCGGTCGACCGGCAGTGGCAGCACCAGCTCGCCATCCGACGTCACGTAGGCGAGTCCGGCGCCGACCGGTCGCAGGCTGCCGCTCTTCGCGCGCGCGCCAAGATGCGTGGAGACCATACGCAGCGCATTGACCAGGAAGCGCGCCTCCAGCTCCGAGTTCGCGGTCATGCCAAGTTCGAGCAGCGCATCGCAGCCGTCCACGGCCTGCAGCTGGTCCAGCGCGTCGGCGAAGCCGGTCTGCAGCGTCGGCGAGAACGCGCCGCGGCGCAGGAACTGGCGGATCAGCAGTTCGTCGCGGCAGTGCGCGCGCAGGCGTTCGCGATTGCGTACACGCAGGTCCTCGGGTGAGAGCTTCCAGACCACGTCGTTGATGCGCGAACCCTGCGCGAGCACGGTCGCGCCGGTGCCGCCGACCATGCCGAGCACGGTGCCGGCGCCGAAGCCGCCGCTGACACCGGCCCAGGCCAGGCTGGACAGGCGTTCCTGCATGTACGCGTTGGCGGTGTACGGGTCGATGCCGAGCCGCTTGGCGATGTCGCGCTTGATCTGGTTGTAGCTGAGCTGACGCTTGACCTCGCGCTCGGCCTCGCTGCCGATGCGCGAGTACCAATGCTTCTTCGGCTTTGGGGCGTTTCCCGCCGCATCGCCACTATCGCGCGCGTCGGTCATCGGCCCGTCGTCGGACGGATACGGATTGCCGTGGTTGCCGAGCGTGCGTGCGGTGCGGTCGGACAGCGTCTGCGCCTGCGTCGCGATCTTCTTGATGCGATCGCCGAAGTAGCGTGCGACGCCGGCCGGAATGCCGAGCACGGTGTCGATCGGATGCATGACGATCTTGCCGAGCATCTTGCCGGTCGCGGCGAACTTGTCGCCGACCGCGTGCACGAACGCATCGGAGTGGGTGGCCTTGTCCAGCGCATCGAGTGCGGGCAGTTCGGCCTCACGCTCGGCAAGGATCTCGACGCTCTCGGCCGACAGCGGTCCGACCGGCGTATCGAGCGTGAAGCGTGCCATGTAGCCGCGCAGCTCGACGTGCGGATCGACGCTGAAGCCGGGCCCGGACAGCAGCGCCGGTTGCACCAGCGAGGCCGCGTCGAGGACCGGCTCGTCCTCGGTCGCCAGTGTCGCTTGGGCGGAGGCGCGCGCGCGCCGTTGCGGCCACGCGGGAGTGGTGCAAAGAGTGAACACGAGCACTGCCGTTACGGCGTGTCGCGCGAAGTAGAGGGGTTTGCGATGCATCGGATATTTCAAACGGATCGCTGTTGAACGCGGGTGCTGGGCGCCGAGCCTCGCGCATCAAAAATTGATTCCTGGAGTCCTTGATTCTGCTTCGAAGCGCAGCTCGAGCCGTACTTCGAGAAGCAGATCCTGTTCGCGCGCGGTGCATTGGTCACCGACAGCCTTACCAGGAGGGCTGCGCATGTGCCGCCGAGCCACCGAATCAATCCGCGTCGTTCATTTCACGCGGCGATGCTGGATGGTGTCAGGGGTTGGCTGTCAGCGCCACAGGCACACCTTCCGTCGTTACTCCCGGATGCTGGTTGCGGCGGCGGCCGAGACGCAGCAGCGGGCGCTCGATCAAGCGGTAGGACACATCGGCAATCAGGCAACTGAGCAGCAGCACAATCGGCAAGATCCATGGCAGGCGATATCCCGATATCCAGTCGAAGGCGTGAGTGGCGCTCAGCCAGTGGATCAACGGGTAGTGCCAAAGGTACACGCCGAAGCTGATGACGCCGAGATAATGCAAAGGCCGGTTGCTCAACAGTGCATTCGCGATGCGGCTACCCGCGGCGCAGGCGAACAACATCAGTCCGACTGCGGCGCCGACTGCACCATGCCAGATAAAAAGAAGCCAACTGCCTTCCCAGTAAGTGCCGATGCCGAAATGGATCAGCGTCAACATCAATGCGACGCCCGCCGCGCCAAGCACGAGGAGCGCATCGTTGGTACGCATGTCGGGTAGGCGGCCGGCAATCGCGGCGCGCCCGTAGGCGTACGCAGCCAGCATGCCGAAGGCGAATTGATCGATACGCCCAGGCAACTGCTCCAGCGCGACGACCTTGTGGGGCGTGTCGACGTCGCCAATGGCGGCGAACATGAGGTGTCGGTACAACTGCGTTTCCAGGACGGCCACCACCAGCAGCAGCACCCACCAGCGCGGACGCAACAGGCACGCCAGCAAGGGCAGCAGCAGATAGAAGCAGAACTCGATCGGCAGCGTGTATGCCACTGCATTCAGCGGAGCGACTCCAACGGAACCGAAATTGAACCACAGGAGCAGATTGCCAAGCAGCTGCGTGAATCCCGGCCAGGCGCCTGCGCCGAAACAGCCGGCGAGGATCAGGAGTACTGCAATCTGCGCGTAGTACGCGGGAAAGATGCGCAGCACGCGGCGTAGCCAGAATGTGCGCAACGACGGCCGGCGCGTCAGGCCCAGTTGCCACGAGACGAACGGCAGGCTCAGCAGAAAGGCGGAAAGGGTGAAGAAGATGTCCACGCCGGCCCATCCCCCTGAAAATGCCGGCGTCATATCGATCGAGTATCGACCGCTGCCTATCGTCATGAGGCGCGGACCGGCTTCGACCCAGACGTGATACAGCAGCACCCAGAACGCAGCGAAGCCGCGCAGGCCGGTCAATGTCGGCAGTTCGGTCGGCATCAATGCTCTGCTGCTGGACATGATGGCATTCGATTGGGAAGCGGCGAATCAGGGGTAACGCTGTCAGCCGGCTCCGCGGTGACGCGCGCCGCTCACCCGGCACGCGCCGACGTCAACCTTCGGTGAACGCGCCGTAGCTGCGCAGACGCCGGTAGCGCTGCTCGAGCAGCGAGGCCATGTCCAGCGCTTCGAGTTCGTCGAGCTGGTTCAGCAGCACGGCCTTGAGGCGCACCGCCATGCCGCGTGGGTTGCGGTGTGCGCCGCCGAGCGGCTCGCGCACCACCTTGTCGACGAGGCCGAGTTCGAGCAGGCGTGACGCGGTCATGCCGAGCGCCTCGGCCGCATCCTTTGCCCTTTCGGCGGTCTTCCACAGGATCGATGCACAGCCCTCCGGTGTGATCACCGAATAGGTGCTGTATTCGAGCATGTTGGTGACGTCACCGACCCCGATCGCGAGCGCGCCGCCGGAGCCGCCTTCACCGATCACCGTGCACACGATCGGCACTCGCAGGCTCGCCATCTCGAGCAGGTTGCGCGCGATCGCTTCGCTCTGGCCGCGCTCCTCGGCGCCGACGCCGGGATACGCGCCGGGCGTGTCGATGAAGGTCAGTATCGGCAGCTTGAAACGTTCGGCGAGCTGCATCAGGCGCAGCGCCTTGCGATAGCCTTCCGGGCGCGGCATGCCGAAATTGCGCCGGATCTTCGATTTGGTGTCGCGGCCTTTCTGGTGACCGATCACGACCACGCTGCGACCGTTGATGCGCGCGAGGCCGCCGACGATCGCGGCGTCGTCCGCGTAGGCGCGATCGCCGGCCAGCTCATGGAATTCCTCGCAGATCACGCCGATGTAGTCGAGCGTGTACGGACGCGCCGGATGCCGTGCGACCTGCGCGACCTGCCAGGACGTGAGATTGCGGAAGATCTCCGCGGTCTTGATTTTCAGCTTGCCTTGCAGCGTCGCGATCTCGTCCTCGATGTTGAACGCTTGGCCGTGACTGGCATGGCGCAACTCCTGGATCTTCGCGTCCAGGTCGGCGATGGGCTGTTCGAAATCGAGGAAGTTCGGGTTCATTCGCTGACGTTCGCGCCTGGGTGGAGGCGCAAAGGGGGCGAAGTATAGCCGCTCGGGCCGCCGTCAGGGGCCTGAGTCGCTACCACCGGCTGCCGCCGGGGCTGCACCATTGCCTTCGTAACGGCAGGTCGGAATGATCCGCGCGATCTCCGCGTAACTTTCGGTTGCGCAGTTCCACAGGATGCTCGCGCCGGTCGCACTCGGCGTGAAGCGGACCTCGCCGGCCGGCACACCGTAGCCCGCATGGAGCACCAGTACGTAACGGCCGCCGGATTCGAGGCGTACCTCGTCGAGCAGGTGCCCTTTGTAGCCGGCCGCATCGATGCCGCACTGGGTCATGTCCGCGGGCCACGCACCCATCGAGTTGTAGCACTCAGTCAGCGCCACGCGCACGGCTGCGGCCCGGGCAAGGTCGCCCGCGAGTACCGCGCGGGCGGAATTCGCGGCAGCGAGTTCTTCGCTGCGGGCACGGTTGGCTTCGATCGCCTTGCGGTTCTCTTCGGCGATCGCCTCCGCCTGCCTGCGGCTTTCCTCCGCGATTGCCTCTGCTTGCTTGCGACTCGCCTCGAGCGCCTGCCTGGCCGTTTCATCCACGATCAACGCCGCTTGCCGCTTCGCATCCGCAGCCAGCGCCGGAGCTTCCTGGTGCTGGCGATACGCGTGGTATGCGTCATACAGCATGAGTGCGACGAATAGCGCGGCGACCGTGACGGCGAATTGGAGCAGCAGGGATTTCATGGACGTCCTGATGGCGTGATCGGGAAACGTACTCGTGTTGCTTCCACACTCGCTCAACTGAATACCAGTTCTGCCGCCAGCACGCCGTCCAACGCCTGCAGGCTGTCCTTCAACGCCGGGCTCGCTCGTACGCGCCATTCGGCGCCGAGCTCGATCTCAGCCTGGCCGGTCGCGTTGCGATAGGTCAGGCGCACCGGCGTGCCGCCGCCGCGGTGCGCCGCGAGCGCGTGTTCGAGCTTGGGAATGAAGTCCGCGTGCACGCCGTTCAGGCATAGGCGCAGCACCCGGGCGCGGCGTTCGCAGGCGATTTCGATCGTCGTGACCGATTGCACGCGCAGCTGGTAGCCGCCGGAGAAGTCGTCGACGCTGAGCCCACCCTCGAATACGAGGATCGCATCGCGGGTCAGCAGCGGGCCGTATTCGACCCAGCTCTCACGATACAGCACGGCCTCGAACTTGCCGGAGAAATCCTCGACGGTCACGAATGCGCGCGAATCGCCCTGCTTGCGCACCGCGATCACCGAACCGGCCAGCGTGAACGAGGGCAGGTCGACGAAACGGGAGCGACGTTCACCCGAGGGTGGCCGGTAATGCTTGTCGATCTCGCCGATCGGGCAGCTCGCGACTTCGGTGATGAGGTCGCGCCAGGCGTCGGTCGGATGTCCGGAAAGATAGTGGCCGAGCGTGTCGCGCTCGCCGGCCAGGCGCTGTGCGACCGGCCAATCCGCGACTTCGGTCAGCACGAGCTTCGGCGCTGCCGGACTCGCCGCGCCGAACATGTCGTTCTGGCCGGCCAGCGCATCGCGCGCCTGCTGTTCGGCTGCACGCACGCATTCGGGCAGCTGCGCCATCAGGCTGGCGCGGTTCTTCGCCAGTGCATCCATCGAGCCCGAAAGGATCAGCGCCTCGAACACGCGCTTGTTGAGCTTCTGCGGATCGACGCGCTGGCAGAAATCGGAGAGGTCGGTGTAGCGCCCGCTTTTGCGCGCGTCGACGATGTTCTCGACCGCACCGCGACCGACACCTTTCACCGCGCCGAGGCCGTAGACGATCGTCTTCGCGTCGCTCGCCTCGAACATGTAGGCCGATGCGTTGATATCCGGCGGCAGCACGGTCAGGCCGAGGGCGCGCGCCTCGCCGAGGAAGTTCACGACCTTGTCGGTGTTGTCCATGTCGCTGGACAGCACTGCGGCCATGAACTCGGCCGGGTAGTGCGTCTTCAGCCAGGCGGTCTGGTACGAGACCAGCGCGTACGCGGCCGCATGCGACTTGTTGAAGCCGTAGCCGGCAAACTTTTCCATCAAGTCGAACACGGCGTCGGCTTTCGCCTCGCCGACGCCGTTCTTTGCCGCGCCATCGCGGAAGATGGCGCGGTGCTTGGCCATCTCCTCGACTTTCTTCTTGCCCATCGCGCGGCGCAGCAGGTCGGCGCCACCGAAGGTGTAGCCGCCGACGATCTGCGCCATCTGCATGACCTGTTCCTGATAGACCATGATGCCGTAGGTCTCTTTCAGGACAGGCTCGACGCGCGGATCGGGATACTCGATCGCCTCGCGGCCGAGCTTGCGCGCGCAGAAGCTCGGGATCAGGTCCATCGGACCCGGGCGATACAGCGCACCGAGCGCGATGATGTCCTCAAAGCGGTCGGGCCTGGCGTCCTTCAGCGCGCCCTGCATGCCGCGCGATTCGAACTGGAAGATCGCGATCGTCTGCGCGCGCTTGAACAGCGTGTAGACGGCCGGATCGTCGAGTGGCAGCTGGGTGATGTCGAGCGGCGCCTCGCCGGTCTTCAGCCGACCCGCATTGATCGCCTTGACCGCCCAGTCGATGATGGTCAGCGTGCGCAGGCCGAGGAAGTCGAACTTGACCAGGCCGACCGCCTCGACGTCGTCCTTGTCGAACTGCGTGACCACGCCTTCGCCGCCGGATTCGGAGAACAGCGGCGCGTAGTCGCTGAGCGGACCGGGCGCGATCACCACGCCGCCGGCATGCTTGCCGGCATTGCGCGTGAGGTCCTCGAGCTTCAGCGCGAGGTCGACGAGTTCGGTGACCTCCTCATCGGATTCGTACAGCGCCTTGAACTCGGCGACGATGCGGTCCGGCTCCTTGCGTGATTTCTCGGAGCGGCCCAGCGCGTCCTCGAGCGCGAGATCGAGCGGCATCTTCGGTATCAGCTTGGCGATGCGGTCGACCTGGCCGTAGGGCATGCCGAGCACGCGGCCGGTGTCGCGCAGCACCGCCTTCGCCGCCATCGTGCCGTAGGTGATGATCTGGCTGACGCGGTCGCGGCCGTACTTGCGACCGACGTAGTCGATGACTTCGTCGCGCCGGTCCATGCAGAAGTCGACGTCGAAGTCGGGCATCGACACGCGTTCGGGATTCAGGAACCGCTCGAACAGCAGGCCGTAGCGCAGTGGATCGAGATCGGTGATGCCGAGCGCGTAGGCGACCAGCGAGCCGGCACCGGAACCGCGGCCCGGGCCGACCGGGATATCGTTCTGCTTCGCCCAGTTGATGAAGTCGGCGACGATCAGGAAGTAGCCGGGGAAGCCCATCTGCACGATCACGTCGAGCTCGGTATCGAGCCGGCGCACGTAATCGTCGTGCGTGAATCCCGATGCAGGTTCGTGAGCAGCGAGACGCTTCACCAGGCCTTCGTGCGACTGCGAACGGATGTAGCTGTCCAGCGTATGCTCGGCCGGCACCGGGAACGCGGGCAGGAAGTACTTGCCGAAGCTGAGTTCGAGGTTGCAGCGTTTCGCCAGCTCGATCGTGTTGTCGAGCAGTTCCGGCAGGTCGGCGAACACGTCCGCCATTTCCCGTGGCGATTTCAGGTACTGCTCGGGCGAGTAGTCGCGCGGTCGTTTCGGGTCGGCCAGCACGCGGCCGGCATGGATGCACACGCGCGCCTCGTGCGCCTCGAAATCCGCGCGTTCGAGGAAGCGCACGTCGTTGCTGGCGACGACCGGCAGATCGAGCCGTGCGGCGAGATCGAGCGCGCCGGCGAGGAAACCTTCGTCGTTCGCGCGCTGCACGCGCGCGGCTTCGAGATACAACCGATCCGGGAAGCGCGTGCGCCACCATTCGGCGCGCGCGCGCGCGGCTTCGTCGCGGCCGCCGAGCAGGAGCCGGCCGATATCGCTGTCCTGGCCGGCCAGCGCCATCAGTCCCGCGCTGGCGGCATCGAACCAGCCGGCATCGACCAGCGCGTGGTCGCCATGGCGGTTCTCGGCGTACGCGCGCGAGAGCAGCCGCGAAAGATTGAGGTAGCCCTCGCGGTCCTGGCACAGCACGGTCAACCGCTGCGGCCGGCTGCGATCCTCCGGATCGGCGATCCACAGGTCACTGCCCGCGATCGGCTTGATGCCGGCGGCTTCCGCGGCCTTGTAGAACTTGACCAGCGCGAACAGGTTGCTCTGGTCGGTCAGCGCGACCGCCGGCATGTCTGCGCGCGCGCAGGCGCCGACCAGATCGCCGACGCGGATCGTCGAATCGGTCAGCGAGTACTCGCTGTGGACGTGCAGGTGGACGAAGCCGGGGGACATGGCGGGACGAAACGCTCGGGGGTTCAGCGTAGTCGCTGCTCCCTCACGCAGCAAGATTGACAGCCGGAATGGGGCGGACCTCTACCGGCCTTCACGCTCGATCCCACTGCCGTCGGGCGAGGGGGAGGGTTCGGTGTG
This sequence comes from Dokdonella soli, assembly GCF_039523175.1. Lineage (NCBI taxonomy): Bacteria > Pseudomonadati > Pseudomonadota > Gammaproteobacteria > Lysobacterales > Rhodanobacteraceae > Dokdonella > Dokdonella soli. The sequence goes on along the minus strand of NZ_BAAAEU010000025.1, from coordinate 53,215 downwards.
AAGGTGGTGCAGCGTACTCGAACCGAACCCTGATCCGGCGGTTACTCGCCCCATCCATGGGACTCGCCCCTCGGGCCGGCTGGCGCCGTTCGCGGTCGATCCCGTCGACCGCAGTCGCGCCACGTGCATTCGCGCCATCCCAGCGCTTGCCGGAAGACATTTACTTCTCGAATACCCGCAATTCACCAAACGTCCGCGCCAGATACGAATCGAGCAGCGGCCGGTTGGGGCAGTCGTCGAAACGCCCGCCACAATGCTCGCGCAAGCGTGCATTCGCCTCGAAATACGCGTTTTTCGGCAGATCGGCAATGTCGAGCATCAGGCCGGCGAGGAAGGCGAGGTCGAGCGGGCTGTGCGACGTGAAGGGCGTGCGATCGAGATTGCTGTCGATCCGGTAGTAGGTGAGGGCGTACGCCTCGGGCTGAAGCTCAGCCGGCAACGTGTTCGGCAACTTTGCCTCGAGGCCGTCGAACGCCGGGTGGTGGTCGCCGAAGTGCGCCAGCACCGTGGGGCGCCCGTCGGCGAACAGATCGCGCCGCAACTCCGCGATCGCGTCGCTGGATTGATGCAGGCGGAACAGGTAGTGGCCCAGGTTGCGGTTGATGCGCGCATCGAAGCCCGGCAACGGCGGCTGGTTCCACGGTGCTGGCAGGTCGTCCAGTGGCAGATCGTGCGGGCCGTGCTGGCGCATGGTCAGGACCATGAAGAACAGTGGACGGTCGTCCTTCGCGCGCTCGCGCCGCAGCACGTCCACGAAACGCCGCATAAGGTCGGAGTCGGTGCTTTCCCAGACGAGGCCGAGATCCTGTGAGTCGTAAAACTCGTCGAAGCCGTACTCGGCATAGGCGTCGCCGGCGCGCATGAAATTGCGCGGCATCGGATAGATCGCGATGGTCCGGTAGCCGAGCGCCTTGAGCCGGCGCGGCAGGGTTTCGCGCATGTGCGGGGCGAGGTTGAATGGCGCGTACACGCCGGCGGGCCCGAACAGCGTGTGCGGCAGGCCGGTCAGGAATGCAAACTCGCTGGTCCAGGTCGCTCCGCCGTAGGTGTGCACCTTGAGCAGCCCGTGCGCATGGGTGTTTCCGTCCGGGTCGAACAGCGGGACCGTGCAGCGTGGCACGTTGCAGATCGACCATTGGCGCGGGTCGAGCGTGCTTTCCTCGAGCACCGTGACCAGATCCGGACGTCGTGCCGGCGCTTGCGCGGTGGAGGCGGTGCCCCAGTCGAAATCGGCGGCGGCGTCCGGTGCATAGGCAGGCATGTGCACGCGCATGCGCGTGAGTGAACGCAGGAATGCGGTCGTCGGATTGCGGTTCGCCTGGCTCACGAATTCCCACGGCGTGACCGCGTGGACGCTCTGGAACGGCCCTTGTGGCCAGGTGATCAACAGCAGCGGCAGCAGCGCGAGCAGCAGGGCGCCGCCGCGTGCGCGCAACGTGCGGCCACGCCACCAGCCTGGTGATTCGAGGCGCCAGGCCACAAACCCCAGCAGCAGGCCGCCAATCGCGTCCATGGCGTATTTGTGCCACAGCGTCGGGTAGTGCGCGATCACTTCGGCCGTCGATGCGCCGGTGAAATAACGCAGATCCGATACCAGCAAGGGCTGGTGCAGATAAGTGAGTTCGAGCGAACCGGCGAGCCAGACGATGCCGGCCAATGCTCCGGCGACCAGCAGGCCGAAGCCGATGCGTCCGCTCGCGACGACGAGGATCAGCGCGAGCGCGAGCGCGATCGCCAGGCAGAACATGCGCTCCGGGTCGTCAGTCTCGGCCGACAGGAGCCGTGTGAGAGCCATTGCGAGCGTGCCCGCGCCGAGCATCCAGGCGAGGCCGCGTCGGAGCCATTTCCCTGCTGCATTCATGCCGATCCCTTCCATGTCGGACCTTTGCCGTGTCGTCGCGGGACATTTAGCGGAACTGTAACGTCACTGTAAACATTCCGCTCGCCCAAAAAAGCCGATTGGCGCGGGGGCAACCTGAGGCATCCCCACGTTTTGAGCCACCGCGGGGCTTTGAAAGCCGGGGAGAGGGTTGGGTGGGGGCTTTTGCTGCTGCAGCATCGAGAACAACAGCAAGTGCGCTCGCGCCCTTGGCGCTTGCCCCTTCCCCGGCCTGCGTTCGGGAAGAGGGGATAAATCCAAGCTCGACGATGCCTCGACCAGCGCGAGCGCGCTGGCGGTCGTGATCGCCGAATGGATCGGCGCGCCGGGGAGCGGCGGTCAGCTCGACGACTACACGCGCAAGACCGCGCACCGCAATCGCATGCATCGCACGACGCTGCGCCTCGGACGCGCCTGCCTGTGGACCAGCATGGCCATCAGCGTGCTGCTGGCGCTGTTCCAGCACCGGCTCGGTCCCGACAACACGACGATGCTGGTCGCGGTAATGGGGTGCTCGCGATCACCGCTGCCGCGCGCGAGTCCTACGCGTATCTCAAGGGTGGCAAGGAACTGATCAAGCAATACCGCTACATGCGCGGCATCTTCTCGGATGCGCGCGCGAAGCTCGATGCCGCGCCCGACGCCGAAGGTCAGCGCGACATCTTGCGTGCGCTCGGCGAGGCCGCACTGGCCGAACACGTCGAATGGGCGCTGATGCACCGCGAGCGGCCGCTGGAGAATGCGCGGTTCTGAGCGGCGCTTCGATGCCAGGAGAAATGGCGACGCAATGAGCCCGGTATTCGTTCGGAACTGCGTTGGAGGATGCCGTACGGGCCGATCGCTCCCGGATATCGGCAGCGATACCGGGCTGAGCTATGCTCGCTCCGGCCCTTGCGCGGAGCGGCATGGTGGTGCAATACGAGGTTGCGGCACAGGAACCGACCGTCGCGCTGCTTCGGCGCGTGCGTGGCGGCGACGCGCGCGCGCGTGAAATCCTGTTCCGGCGCTACCTGCCGTTGCTGCGTCGTTGGGCCCATGGCCGCCTGCCGGCGACCGCGCGCGGGCCGGTTGATACCGACGATCTTGTTCAGGTCACGCTCGTTCGAGCGTTACACCATCTGGAGGATTTCGAATCGGCGGGTTCCGGCAGCTTCCTGGCGTATCTGCGCCAGATCCTGCTGAACCAGGTGCGCGACGAGATCCGTCGACAGCAGCGGCGTCCGCCGGCCGAGCCGCTCGATATCGAACTGATCGATGCCGACGCGCCGACGCTGGTCGAACAGATGGTGGGTCAGGAGCGGCTGGCGGCTTATGAGTGGGCCCTGGCCAACCTGCCAAAACGGCAGCAGGAGTTGATCGTGATGCGCCTCGAGTTCGGTTTGAGCTATCCCGAGATTGCCGCTGAAACCGGCGGCACTGTGGACGCCGTGCGCATGATGATCTCCCGAGCCCTGGTGCAACTGGCCGAACAATTGAGTAATCACCGTGAAACCTGAGGACATCGAGCGCCTGGCCGGACGCATCGCCGACGACGCGCCACTCGGTGCGGAGGCATCCGTCAGTACCGAGCGCAGCGGCGACCGCCGCCTGCTCGGCGCCCTGCGTGAACTCGAACAACTGGCTCAAGGCTTTCGCCGTGCCCAGCTTGCCGGCGCCGGACATCATGCATCGAGTGCCCCGGCATTGTTCCGTTTCGGCGGTCTCGATGTGCTCGAACAGCTCGGCGAGGGGGCCCAGGGTACGGTGTGGCGCGCCTACGATCCGCTGCTCGACCAGCAGGTCGCTCTCAAATTGCGCCGACTGGACTCGGGGGATCTCGCGCATCGCTTCCTTGAGGAAGGGCGCCGCCTGGCACGATTGCGTCACCCGAATATCGTCAATGTCTATGGCGCTGCCGTGCACGAAGGCCGCACCGGTCTGTGGACCGAACTCGTACGCGGCCGCAGCCTTTCCGACCTTCTGGCCGAAGGCGGGCCATTGCCGACCGAGGATGTCAACGCGATCGGCCGCGATCTGTGCGGCGCGCTTGCTTTCGTGCATCGGCACGGTCTCGTGCACGGCGACGTCAAGGCGGGCAACGTGATGCGCGATGCCGGCGGACGCATCGTGTTGATGGACTTCGGAGCCACCCAGGATGCGGGAGATTGCGGCCGGGCGGTGCTGTCGGGAACCGTGCAGTATCTGGCGCCGGAAGTGCTCGACGGCGGCGCGCCGACGCCAGCCAGCGATATCTATGCGCTCGGTGTGCTGCTCTACCATCTGCTCACCGCGCGTTATCCCAACGAGCCTGTCGCCGATGAAGCGCCACGCGTGTTGGCGGAGCATCCGCCTGCACTGCCGGCCGGCGTACCACGCCCGCTGGCGCAAGCCATCGATGCCGCGCTGGCGATCGATCCACGGCAGCGCCCGCCCAGCATGATCGCGTTCGCGCAAGCCCTGAATCGGTCGGTTCCGCGTGCACGGCCTCGGCGAATCGTCGGTGTATCTGTCGCCATCCTGTTGCTTGCGGCAGGGATATTCACTGCTGTGTGGAGCTCGCACCGTGCGGCGCCGGCGGCATGGCAGACCGAACTTGCGCTCGAGCGCATCGAACACGGCGCATCGGCTGCGCTGCAGAGTGGTGCCACGGTGCATCTTGGCGATCACCTGCAACTGCATTTCCGCAGCAGCGAGCCGGTCTGGCTGTACGTGCTTGACGATGATGGGGACGGCAGCGCCGCCGTGTTGTTCCCCACAGGCGAGGAGGGGACAACCGATCCGCTCGCCGCGAATGTCGACTACACACTGCCTGCATCGGGTCCGCACGCACTGACCTGGCAGATAAGCAGCGCTGCTTCAGGCGAAGAACTGCTGATGCTGGCGTCGCGCTCGCCGCAGCCGGAGCTCGAACGGCTGATCGCACAGTGGCGGCATGCGCATGATAGCCATGCCGGAAAGCAACGCGGCGCGCTTGTCCTGGCGCCGGCGCCCTCCGAAGAAGCGCTCGACAGTGCCGATCTCGGCGAGGCGCTGGCCGCGGCGGAGCGCAGTGCCGGCAGCAATCTGCGCCGCTGGCGATTCGAGCTTCCGCACGCGGATTGAGGTTTGTCGCCCTCGAACGTTGCCGCGCAAGCGCGGCTCGTCCGGGAGATCGTCACATCGCTTGCCGACGTCCTCGCAGCCCCCCGCCGAGTGAACGGAACAGGATGGACGACAGACGGACCGCGCGGCCCCGGGGTCCGTCGCACAATACGCGGAATGGGGGCGTACCGGCAGTCGCGAGGGGGTCAATCATCATGTTCGTCGGTCGCTTGTACCCATCGGTATTCGCCGCGCTGCTGATCGTCTGCGCGTGGCCGTGCAGGGCCGATGCGGTTGCGCTGGATTCGCGCATGGACCGGGTCTACCAGGCCCTGGGTGCGGGTGACAACGCACAAGCGGCAAGTCTCAGCTCGACGCTGTTCGATGAGGTGACTGATCGTGATGCTCATCGCGCTGCAGTATTGCAGACGCGACTGGATGTTCTTGCGGTGCGCGGCGAGCTCGCCAAACCGGATGGACTGGCCTTTCACGAAGGCGTGCAGCGATTTGCAGCGGCTGACGTGCGCAGACACGGCTTCGCGCAGCGCGTGGCGATTGCCGATGCGCTGGCTCGCTCGGATGCACAGTCCGCCCTGGATCTCGCCCAGGCCGCTCTGCTGGCCCCCGCTCATCCGTCCCACGATGACGCGCTGGAACTGCATGCCTTGGCAGCGCGTGCGGCTTCATTGCTGAGCGGTCGCTGGCAACTGGCGAGGGAACAGGCCGAACTGGCCCTCGCCGGCTGGCACGCCCGGCACGGCGTGCGCGCGCGTTGGCAGGAAGTGTTGACGCTCCATGTCATTGGAAATACCTACATGCGCGGAGGCAGCAGTCGCGATGCGCTGTCCTGGTTCGAGCGGGGGTCGGCGCTCGCCATCGCCAGCTTCGGCGCCGACAGCGCGGCGCGCATCAAGATCGATACCGATCGGGCCAGCGTGCTGGTCGACCTGGGTCGCAACAGCGAAGCGCTGGATCTTCGCGAGACGCTGCTGACGATCGCGCGCCGGCGCTTCGGCGAAAACAGTTTTGAAGCGGCGAGGGCCGAAGGGCTGGTCGGCGCCGGCCTGCAGGAGATCGGCGACTACGCGGCCGCGCGCCGACGCTACGCGCACGTCGAGGCGGTCCTGGCGTCGTTGCCGGATGCTCCAGCCTACGAGCGCGGCATCATCGCCAACAACTTCGGCAACCTGTTGCAGGAGATGGGGGAAGAAGAGGCTGCGCTCACGCGCTATCGCCAGGCCCTGGCGGCATGGGGCGAGGACGAGCGGACCATGCGCGTGCGTGCCGTGGTCACCGCGAATCTCGGCAATACCGAATACCGGCTGGGGCACTACGAAACCGCCATCGCCGATTTCCAACGCGCGCTGTCATTGCGCGAGAAAGCCGATGGCAAGGACAGCCCCGGTCTTGGCTATGCGCTGGAAGGATTGGGTTCGTCGGCGCTCGCGCTGAAGCGTTATGCGGAAGCCGAGCAGGACTACCGCCGTGCGCTGGACGTGCGCGGGCGTTCGCTGTCGCCCAATCATCCGACCCTTGCCCCGTTGAATTTCGGTCTGGCCCTGGCGCGTTGGGGGCAAGGCGATATCGGCGATGCATTCCGCTACGCGACGTTGACCGCGGAACACCAGCAGACTTTGCTGGCGACATTCGCGACGGAATTCTCCGAACGGCAGAGCGTGGCCTATCGGGAATTGCTCGTGCCGGCCACCGCGCTTGCGGTCACTCTCGCCGCCAAGCGAGGAGACGCCGACAGCATCGCCGTCGCGTGGCGCCTGACGATGGTCGAACGTGAGCTGGTGGAGCGCGCGCAGGCACATCGACTGGCGGCGGCGCGCTCGGCACACGATCCGGCATTGGAGCAGCCTTGGCAGGCCTGGCGCGCAGCAAACAGCGCGCTCGGCGACGCCTGGTTGAGCACCCACATCAACGCCGAGCGCATGGCGCAATTGCGCGCGGATGCCGAGAGCGCGGAACGCGCACTGTGGAATCGCATGGCGCGCGGCCGCGCGACGAACGTCGACGGGGCTGCAAGTGTCGGGGAGCTTGCACACGCGTTGCCAGCCGATGGGCTGATGATCGCGTTCACCGAGGGTGTCGCCGACAATCCAGCGCGCCTGCTGGCAGCGGGCGGCAAGCAGACGCCCGAGGACTGGTATGCCTTCACGCTTGCGCACGACGGGCATGTGACGCTGCGCCTGGTCGGCGACAGCAACGCGCTGTCGGCGCAGGCGCGCGCGTGGTACCTGGAGATTCGCGACCCCGCGACCGATGCGACGCGGATGCGTCGCAACGGATTGGCGCTCCGGCAAGCTCTGCTCGATCCGATCGTGGCCGGAAGCAGCGCCCGCCATCTGTTCATCGTTCCGGAGGGCGAACTCTTCCGCGTCAGTTTCGCAGCACTGCCTGACCGCGGAAGCGGTTATCTGATCGAGAACGGCACGCGCGTGCATACCCTCGCGCACGAAAGCGATCTTTCACTGCCGGCATCGGCTACCGCATCGACAAGCATGCTGCTGGCCGGCGCTCCGGATTTTCCGGCCACGTTGCCCGCACCCGCAAGTTCCGAACGCCAATTGTGTTTGCGAGCCGCTCAGGGGTTTGCCGCCATCCCGAACGCGGCGCGCGAACTCGATGGCTTGCACACCCTGTTGTCGACCACGGCCGCCGATTCCCGGGTGCAGCTCATCACGGGTTCTTCGGCCACCAAGGAAAACGTGGTCGCTGCATTGCCGCACGCGAGCATCGTCCATCTCGCGACCCACGGTTTCAGTCTCGATGAGAGCTGCACCGGAGATCGTGGCGCGCGCGGCATGACGCTGGAAGAACCGGTCGCGGAAAAAGCGACCGGCACGTCCAATGCTGCGACGCTGTCCGGGCTGGCCTTCAGCGGCGCTCGCGTGACGGCAGGGAATCGAATGATCGGCGTGCTTGGCGCGGGCGAACTGGCCACTCTCGATCTGTCGCATGTCGACTGGATTGCGCTGTCAGCCTGCGATTCCGGGCTTGGCCCGATCGGCCGCAACGAGGGCGTGTTCGGCATGCGCCGCGCGTTGCGTCTGGCCGGCGCGCGCACCGTGATCATGAGCCTGTGGGAAGTCGACGACGCAGCGACCTCCGACTTGATGCAGAGCCTGTATCACGCCCGCTTCGTCGAGCACGCCGACGTGCCCGACGCGATGGCGGCCGCCATGCGTGCGGTGCTGACGGCGCGCCGCGCGGCGGGGCAGTCCGATCATCCCTACTACTGGGCGGCGTTCATCGGCGAGGGCGGCTGGCGCTGAAGGCTGGAGGGGTGGATTGCCTCTACGAGGGCGATGCGGCAAAGCGCATCCGGAGGGTGAAGGCTGTGGGGGGCTGCAGGCTCACCCCAGCCGATGTTCGGTCCGACCGTTCCGCTTCGTTTCCCAGATCTGAGGTCTTCACTGGGAATCGCTCATGTTGTCCTGCTCGCTGCGTCGCATCCTGCAAACCGCCGGCTGTCTGTCGGCCCTCGTGCTCTGTCATCCTGCTTCGGCGATCGCCTTGACGTGCGTCAGTACTTCGGCACAGCTCCAGGCCGCGCTCACGGCGGCGGCAACCAACAGCAAGCCCAATGCCATCGCACTGGTGGTCGGCACCTATACATTGGCAGCACCGCTCACGGCGTCCATCAGCAATGGGTTTGCGTTGACCATCGAAGGCGGTTACCCGTCTGGTTGCGCGTCCGCGCCGACTCCCGTGCCCGACAACACGATCATCACCGGTGCCAACGTCGCGGGTACCTATGTCAGGTTGATCGGTTATGGGCTGACCGTTCGCAATCTTACGTTCACGGGCCTCAAGCCCGCGGCAGGCACGGACGCAGTCGTGATCGGCGACAACAATCTCGGCGGTATCTTGCACATCGAGAACGTCGCAGTCAGCGGCAACAGCGTGAACGGCATCAACGACAGCATACTGACCGTCTACCCCTCCGGCGGTCTGGTGTTCGACGACAATATCGTGCACGACAACGGCAACGCCGCTGCCGCCGTCGCCATCTCCGCGGACTATCCCAGGCTGCCGTTCACGATCGCGAACAACACGATCGCCCACAACCAATCTCCCGGGCTGTTGTTGGGCGCCTACACCCCGTACAGCCCTGTTCGTCTGTTCAACAACATCCTGTGGAACAACGCGCTGGACGATCTGGTCCTCACAAACAGCCAGGCGGTCGCGCTCAACAACACCTGGCTGAACAGCTCGCTGGACAGCTCGAGCACGCTGGCATCCGCGTCGGCGAACAACAGCACGACGAACCCCCAGTTGACGTCGAACTACATGCTTGCCGACACTTCTCCGGTGATCGACGGTGGCATCCCTCTGCCGTTGATCCTGCCGGCCACCGATGCAGCAAATTACGCGCGCGTCATCAACGATGCACCCAGCCAGGGTGCCTATGAGTCGCAGCATGTATTCGTCGAAGCGGAGCAGCTGGTCACCAATACGAACGACAGTGGGCCCGGTTCGCTGAGGCAGGCCATCCTGAGTGCCAACGCCAGCGGAAAGCCCACCAGCATTCCGTTCTTCATCGGCAACAGCTGCGGTCCGCAGGTCATCGCGCTCAACTCGCCGCTGCCGTCACCGACCGTGTCCTTGCTGATCAGCGGATATACGCAACCCGGAGCTTCGAAGAACACATCCAGCCAGACGCTGGTAGGCTCTATCCCGTTCAACGGCAATATCTGCATCATCGTATTCGGCAGCTTCGGGGGGAATGTGAGCAGCGCATTGGTCGCGGGTCCGTTGACCCCGACGAATGTCCACGTGGAAGTGACCGGCCTGGCGTTCACGAATTTCAAGGGGTCCGCCATCGACTTCTCCGGCGGCAACGGACACTGGGTGCACGGCAACACGTTCGGTGTGGAGTTGCCATCGACGGGGCCGTTGTTCGCGAACGACATCGGTGTGCAGATCGATGGAGGGGCTGCCGCCGTGGTCGGTGGTCCCAACCCCGCCGACGTCAATCTGATCGGGCGTGGTTCGGGGACGGACGGTCTGGGTGTCCTGGTCAGCGGGCAGGGCACCAGTTTCAATACCATCGCGAACAACAGCATCGGCGGCGACCCATCCGGAACGACCGCCGGAAACGGCAACCAGAACGCCGGCATTGAAATCCTGGACACCATACTGAGTACCGTCAACAACAACTGGATCGTTGCCAACGGCGGCGACGGCATCCTGATCAACAATTCCCTGAGTACTCTGGTGCAATCGAACTACATCGGCTCCGGCTTTGCTTCAAGTCTCGGCAATGCGGGTGCCGGCGTGCACGTGCGCAATGGGTCGTGGATCAACTGGATCGGCAGCACCTACCCGATGACACGCACCGGCGCGAATGTCATCGATTCCAATGGAGGCCCTGGTGTCTGGGTGGATCTGGACGCGGGCAGGTACAACCAGGTGAGCGCCAACGAGATCTTCGACAACGTGGGTCTCGCCGTGGATCTGGCGTTGCTCGGTCCTACGCCCAATGTGGGCAACGAAAGTACCGGACCCAACGATCTGCTCCACAAACCTGTATTGACCAGCGTCGACTATGCGGCCGGGGGCAAGATCACCGTCCTCGGCAGCATTTCAACGCGGCCGAACGACACGCGCTACGTCAACGTATACGCGAGCGACCGTTGTGGCGATGCATATGCCCTGCTCGGCAGCTATCTCGTCCAGGCATCGGCCAGCGGAACCATCGCGCTCAACCTGAGCGTGCCGGCGCCGACCTTTGGGCCTGCGAAGATCACCGCTACCGAAGACGACTACACGGCTGTGGCCAACACGTCCGAGATCAGCAGCTGCAAGGACCTGTCCGCCAGCGACGATATCTTCAACGATGGCTTCGACAACTTTTGACGCTGCCTGGCGGTTGAGGTCGAGTAGCGCGGCGATGCGTGCACGCCCTATGGCCGGGCAGCGCCGCGCAATTCAGAACAGTTCGGGTGCGAGCAGCCGCCGAACCGGGGCGAACCCGGCGCGATGCGCGCGGCACGGGCCGAGGCGTTCGAGAGCTGCGAGATGCTCCGGCGTCGAATAGCCTTTGTGGCGCACGAAGCCGTATCCGGGATGGATCGGATCGAGTTCGCGCATGATGCGGTCGCGCTCGGTCTTGGCGAGGATCGAAGCGGCGCTGATCGCAGGCTCCGAAGCGTCACCGCCGATGATCGCGCGTGCCGCGCAGGGCAAGGTCTTCGGCAGGCGGTTGCCGTCGATCAGCGCCAGGTCGGGCGCGACCGACAGCATCTCCAGCGCGCGGGTCATGCCCGCCATCGTGGCGCCGAGGATGTTCAGCCGCTCGATCTCGTCGACATCGACGGCGATGACCGACCATGCGAGCGCGCATGCGCGAATCTGTGGCGCCAGGCTTTCGCGCTGCGCTTCGCTGAGCGCTTTCGAATCCGCGAGGCCTTCGAGCGGCCGCCGTGCGTCGAGGATCACCGCCGCCACCACGACCGGTCCGGCCAGTGGGCCACGGCCGGCTTCATCGACGCCGGCGACGAGTCCTGGAGTGCTGGAGCGGGGACTGGCCTTCATTCGTGCAGGTCGCCGAGCTTGGTGAAGATGAAGTCATGGTACGACGTGACCATCTTCGTGTCCTTGCAATCGAGGTAGCGGCCCTTGCAGCGTTCGCGCAGCAGCGTGTTGGCCTGGTAGAAGTCGTTCTTCGGCACGCCGGCGACATCGAGCGCGAGTGAACCGAGGAACGCGATGTCGAGCACCGGGTAGTCGAATTTCTGGCGCACCGGGAAATTCGACTTCAGCATGAAGTAGGTGACCCAGTTCGAGGTCAGGCGCGCCTCCTTCGGCACGTCCTTCGGAATCTCGTTGATCGCACCATCGAACGAGGGCTGGTGGTCGCCGAAATGCAGCAGCACGGCCGGATGCTCGCCACCGAGCAGGAATTTCTCCAGGTCCGCGAGCATCGCATCGGACTGCTGCAGGCGCTCGAGATAGTTGCCGAGGTTGAGGTTCAGCCAGTCGTCGAGCGCCTTCGGCTTGAACTTGCCAGGAAACAGCGGCTGGTTGTACGGCGCTGGCAGCTGGGCCAGCGGCACCATGTGCGGGCCGTGCTGGTGCAGGGTCAGCATGAACACGAACAGCGGCTGGTCTGGATGCACGCGCTTCTCGTCGGCGTAGATGCGCTCGAACACCCTGAGCAGATCGGCATCGTGGCTCTCCCAGCCGAGGCCGTACTGGGTGCCGTCGTAGAACGCGTCGAAGCCGTAGTAGTCGTAGGCGTTGCGCGCATTGAGGAAATCGCCGCTCATCGGGTAGACCGCGATCGCGCGATAACCCGCGCCCTTGAACGCCTTGGGCAGCGTGAACGCGACTCTCGGCGCGAGGTTGTAGGGCGCATACAGGCCGGCGTTGCCGAACAGCGTGTGGGCGAGGCCGGTCAACAGCGAGAACTCGCTGGTCCAGGTGCCGCCGCCGAACGTGTGCACGCTCATCGGGCCGTGTGCGCGCGTCGACTTGTCGGCCTCGAACATGCGCCGCTTGCAGATCGGCAAGGTGCATAGCTTGAGGATGCGCGGATCGAACGTGCTTTCCTCGAGGATCGTGACCACGTCCGGCCGCGACGGCGGCGACTGCAGCGGCCGGTCGAGTTTCCACGAGATGCTGCGGTCGACATCGGGCGGAATCGTCGGCTGGTTGATCACCGTGTCGTTGAACGAGGTGAAGAAGTCCGTGATGAAGCTCTTGTCGTTGACCGTGATCCACATCGGCTTGTTGAACACCGCGTTGAACGGGCCCTCGGGCGACAGGCACGCGACCAGCAGTCCGGCAGCGGCGAGCGTGCCGAACAGCCGTGCGCCTATGCGCGGTGCGCGTGGCCATGGCGCGAACAGCATCGCGTGCTCGCCGGAGAACGCGAGCACGAGCAGCAGCGGGATCAGGATCAGCGCCGCTAGGCTGGTGCCGAGCAGCAGCGGGTAGTGCGTGATGACCTCGATCGTGCCGCTGTTCACGAAGTATTCGAGGTCCGGCGCGAGCAGCGGCGTGGTCAGGTACAGGAACTTGAGTGTGCCGGCGATCTCGATCGCGCCGAACACCAGCGCGATCAGCAGCATTGCGAACGCGAGGCGGCCGCTCGCGAACATAGCGAGCAGCAGCGAGAGCAGGGCCAGGGTCGCCGCGAAGATCTTCTCGTTCGTTGTGTGCTCGGTCATCGGACCGAACGCGAACAGTGCGAGGAAGGCCAGCAGCGCGAAGGCGCGCAGCAGGCGGGTTCGATGGATGTGGAAAGTCGACAGGGCTGTCACGCGGGGGTCGTCATGCGCCGCATCCTGCGGATGCGCGGGGACGCCGTCAATGCGCGATGCAGCGTGATCAACCACGCTCCGGAAGATCGTGCGCCGGCGGTTCGCCCGAGGCAGCGTCAGCCGGTTCGCCGCCGACGAGGTCGGCGATGGCCGCGGCTGCGCTGTGGCTGGCGTCGCGACGCAGTTCCAGATGCAGGCGCCGGTATTCCGCGAGCAACGCAGGATCGATGTTGTGCGCCTGCAGGCTCGGCTGCAGCGCTTCGGCGAGCGCCGCCGGCGTGCAGGCATCCTGCATGAGCTCCGGCACGAGGTCGCGACCGGCCAGCACGTTCGGCAGTGCGTAGCGCTCGACCTTGAGCAGGCCGAGACCCTTGACGATGCGGTAGGTCATCGGGGCGATGCGGTAGGCGACCACCATCGGCCGCTTCGCCAGCATCGCTTCCAGCGCCGCGGTGCCGGACGCCAGCAGTACCGCGTCGGCCGCGAGCGTCGCCTCGTGTGCGCGGCCATCGAGCACGCGGAAACAGGGGATCGGCGATTGCGGATCGGGAGTTTCCGCATGCAGCAGCGCCTCGAACGCCGAACGACAGGCCGCATTCGCCATCGGCGCGACCACGTGCAAGTGCGGGACCTCGCGTGCGAGCAGGCGCGCGGCCCCGAGGAAGTCGGCGCCAAGCCGCGCGATCTCGCCGAGCCGACTGCCCGGCAGGATCGCCAGCACCGGCACGTCCGCCGGCAATCCGAGCGCGCTGCGCGCGGCTGCGTGGTCCGGGTCGAGCGCGAAGGTGTCGGCGAGCGGATGGCCGACGAAGCGGGCGTCGACACCGTGGCGCGCATAGATCGGCGGCTCCATCGGGAACAGGCAGAGCACGCGATCGGCGCTGCGGCCGATCTTCGCGGCACGCTTCTCGCGCCAGGCCCAAACCGACGGGCTGACGTAATGCACGGTGCGAATACCGGCTCGCTTCAACCTGCGCTCGAGACCGAGATTGAAGTCCGGTGCGTCGATGCCGATGAACGCATCGGGGTGGTACGCGATGGTGCGCCGGGCGACGCTGCGGCGGATCGCCAGCAGTTCCGGCAGGTGGCGCAGCACCTCGACCAGGCCCATCACCGAGAGCTTGTCGGCCGGATACCACGCATCGAGACCGGCCGCGACCATGCGCGGGCCGCCTATGCCGGCGAATTGCGCACCCGGGAAGCGCTCACGCAGCGCGTCGATCAGACCGGCACCGAGCAGGTCGCCGGACGCCTCGCCGGCAACCAGCGTGAAGCGCTTCGGCGTCGCGCTCACCGCGCCAGCGAGCGCTCGCTGCGCTCGATGAAGTCGAGCAGGTCCGCGACGTCGGCGCTGTCCCTGGCCTGCTCGGCGAGCTTTTCGCGTGCCTGCGCGAGCGGTGTGCCTGCGACGTACACGGTGCGATAGGCGCGCTTGATTGCGGCGATGCGCGCCGCATCGAATCCGCGCCGCTTCAGGCCTTCGCTGTTGATGCCGCGCGGTTTCGCGTACGGGCCGGCGACGATCACGAACGGCGGCACATCGGCGTTGATCAGGCTGCCCATGCCGGTGAACGCGTGCGCACCGATCTTGCAGAACTGGTGGATGCCGGTGAAACCGCCGAGGATCGCGTAATCACCGACCTCGACATGACCTGCGAGCGTCGCGTTGTTCGCGAACACCACGTGGTTGCCGACGTGGCAATCGTGCGCGATATGCACATAGGCCATGATCCAGTTGTCGTCGCCGATGCGCGTCGCGCCGCCGCCCTCGGCGGTGCCGCGATTGAAGGTGACGAATTCGCGGATCACGTTGCGGTCGCCGATCACCAGTTCGCTGTGCTCGCCGTGGAATTTCTTGTCCTGCGGCTCCGCGCCGAGCGAGGCGAACTGGAAGATGCGGTTGTCGCGGCCGATCCGTGTCGCGCCCTCGATCACGACATGCGGACCGATCGTGGTGCGGTCGCCGATCTCGACGTCCGGCCCGATGACGCTGTAGGCGCCGATGCTGACATCGGCGCCGATCTTCGCGGCCGGGTCGACGAGCGCGGTCGCGTGGATCATCAGTTGGCGACCCCAGCGCACAGTATCTCGGCCTCGGCGGCGATCTGGTCGCCGACGAATGCGTGACCCTGGAACTGGCTCATGTTGCGCATCGAGCGCTTGTGCTCGATCTCAAGCCGCAGCTGGTCGCCTGGCACGACGATGCGGTTGAAGCGCGCCTCATCGACCTTGACCAGATAGAACACGGTCGCTTGCGCGGCGACGGTGGAGCGGGACAGCTTGATCAGCACACCGGCAGCCTGCGCCATCGCCTCGATGATCAGCACACCGGGCATGACCGGGTGGCCGGGGAAATGGCCCTGGAAGAACGGCTCGTTGATCGTCACGTTCTTGATCGCGGTCACGCGCTTGCCATGCTCGAATGCGACGACGCGGTCGAGCAGCAGGAACGGATAGCGGTGCGGCAGCATCGCCGCAATCTGTTCGACGCCGATCGGCAGTTCGACGGACGCGGGTTGTTCGGTCATGACTTCGTTTCCTTTTCAAAAGCGTCGATGCGCCTGGCAATCTCGTCCAGGTGCTTGAAGCGCGCCGCGTTGCGTCGCCATTGGCGATTCGGCTGGATCGGTGTGCCGGAGGAGTAGTCCCCGGCCTCGCGGATCGAATGGGTGACCAGGCTCATCGCGGTCACGGTGACACGGTCGGCGAGGCTCAAATGACCGAGTATGCCAGCGCCGCCGCCGATCAGGCAGTAGCGCCCGATCGTCGCGCTGCCGGCGACCGCGGCGCAGCCGGCCAATGCGCTGTGCGCGCCGATCCTCACGTTGTGCGCGATCTGGATCTGGTTGTCGAGGCGTACGTCCTCCTCGAGCACGGTATCGCCGAGCGCGCCGCGATCGATCGTCGTGTTCGCGCCGATCTCGCAGTCGTCGCCGATGCGCACGCCACCCAGTTGCGGCACCTTGATCCAGTGCCCGTGATCGGAAGCGCTGCGCTCGAACGCGAGGCCGAAACCGTCGGCGCCGAGCACCGCGCCGGGGTGAATCAGCACGCGCTTGCCGAGGGTCACGTCCTGCACGAGGGTCACGCGCGCGACCAGGCGCGACTGCGCGCCGATCGTGCAGCCGCGCCCGATCACGCAATGCGGACCGAGTATCACGCCTTCATCGACGACGGCGCCGTCCTCGACCACGCAGAGCGGGCCGATGCATGCGCCAGCGGCGATCGTGGCGCCTTGCGCGACGACTGCACTCGGATGGATGCCCGGCGTCGCGGCGGGCTGATGCTCGAACAGCGCGGCAATGCGTGCGAACGCAACATAGGGATCGTCCGCGATCAGGCACGCGCCACTCCAGGCGTCCGCATCGGCGCGGCGCAGGACAATCGCGCCGGCACGCGTGTCGGCCAGCTGCAAGCGGTAGCGCGGGTTGGCCAGGAAACCGAGCTGATCCGCGTCGGCGTCGATGAGTGTGGCCACGCCGCGGATCGCCCGGCCCGGATCACCGCGCAGTTCGAGCCCGAAACGTGTCGCGAGCTCGCCGAGCGTGCGGGGGACGGTACTCATTTCGCAGCGCCTTTCGCGGCCTGGCGGCGCAGGCGTTCGAGGATCTGCTCGGTGACGTCGACCTTGGGGCTTGCGTAGACGACCGGACTGGGCACGATCAGGTCGTAGCTCTGCTCGCGCGCGAATTCGACCACCGCGTCATTGATCTCGCGCCAGCTGCGGTCGAGCTCCTGGTCGCTGCGCGTCTTCAGGTCCGCGCGCAGGCCGTCACGGCTGCGCTTGATCGAGCGATCGAGCGCGTCGATCTCGCGCTGCAGCGAATCCGCGTCCGCCCTGGACAGCGATGCCGCTTCGCGGGTCTGGCGTGCACGCAGCTCGCCGGCGCGCTTCTCATCCGCCTTGAGCGTGGTGTCGCGCGCGGCGAATTCGCGTTCGAGCTTCTGGCGTCCGGCGACCACCTGCGGCGCGTTGTCGAGCAGTCGCTTCATGTCCACGTAGCCGATGCGGGTGGGCGGGGGCGATTGCGCGCCGGCCACGCCGGCCAACGCGATCGCCCACAGGAGCAGCAGGGCACGGATCAGGTTTCGCGGTTGTACGTGGTGCGTCACCTGGCATCTCCTCGCTACCCTCGACGCTGCTCGCGGCCTCCGCGCGCGGACTTCAGAACGTGTTGCCGAAGGTGAACTGGATCACTTCGGTGTCGTCGCCGTTCTGCTTCTTGATGGGCCTGGCGAGATTGATCACGATCGGTCCCACCGGCGCGCGCCACACCAGCGACAGGCCGACCGACGCACGCAGCTGGCTGGCGCTCCAGCTGTTGTACGCCTTGCATTCCGGAAGAACGCAGAGCTTGTTCTTGAACACGTTGCCGACGTCGAAGAACGCCGAAAGGCGCGTGCTGTCGTTGTTTTCCTTGACGAACGGTGTCGGGAAGATGACCTCGGCCGAAGCCACGGTCTTCAATGCGCCACCGAGCGGCAGGCGGCAGTTCTTGTCCGTCGTCGGGCAGGTCAGCGGGGTGAACACGTCGTACGGGCCGAGCGTGTTGTCGCGGAAACCGCGCACGTCCGCCACGCCGCCGGCATAGAAATTCTCGAAGAACGGCAGGCCCGAGAGATTCCCCATGTAGCGCGGGTGGTTCGTAGGCAGCACGCTGGTCGGGCTGTTGTAGGTGTTGCCGTAGCCGACGTTGAAGTGACCGTAGAACGTCAGGCTGTCGGTCATGTGCAGATACTGCCCGAACCGGTAGTTGACCTTGTAGTACTCGACGGTCGAGCCGGGCAGCGTGGTCTCCAGTGACAGCTGCTGCAGCGAGCCGCGGGTCGGGTTCCAGAAGCGGTTGCGCGTGTCGTGCGCCCACGAGAGCTGCACGTTCCAGGTGTGGAACGTGTGGTGGCCGAGGTTGTCGATGTAGTCGATCACGCTCTGCGGCGTGGAGCCCGGAAGGGTCACGATGCCGGTCTTGCTGAGACCGATCTGGGTGTTGATCGTGTCCGATTCGGTGATCGGGAGGCCGAGGTAGATGTCGAACGCATCCGTGCTGCTCAGGTAGCTCGCCAGGTTCTGCTGGCCGGTATCGAGCTTGGTGTGCTTGATGTCGTAGCCGATGCCGACGCCGTCGTCGGTCAGGTATGGCTCGAAATACGACAGCTGGTACTGCTGCAGGAAGGAGCTCTTCGTTGCGGTGACCGAGATGCGGTCGCCGGTGCCGAAGAAGTTGTTCTGGGTCACGCCGATGCTGGCGATGATGCCCTGCACCTGCGAATAGCCGAGGCCGAACGTGAACTGGCCGGAATTCTGTTCCTCGACGGCGACGCTCAGGTCGACCTGGTCGTCGGTGCCCGGAACCTTCGGTGTGTCGATCGTGACGGTCCTGAAGAAGCCGAGGCGCTGCAGGCGGATCTTCGAGCGGTCGATCGCGGCCTGCGAGTACCAGGCGCCCTCGAGCTGGCGCATCTCGCGGCGCAGCACCTCGTCCTCGGTGTGCTGGTTGCCCTTGAACACGACCTTGCGCACGTAGACGCGCTTGCCGGGATTGACGAAGAAATTCAGGCCGACCTCGCGCTTGTCCTTGTCGATGGCCGGGATCGGTTCGACGTTCGCGAAGGCGTAGCCGATGTTCGAGAGCGCGGCGCTGATCGCATCGACCGACTGCTCGATCTTCTTGCGCGAGAACACGTCGCCGGCCTTGATCTGCAGCAGCCTGCGCAGATCCTCCTCCTTGAGGACCAGGGCGCCGGTCAGCTTGATGTCGGTGACCTTGTAGATCTCGCCTTCCTTGATGTTGGCGGTGACGTACATCTTGCGCTTGTCGGGGCTGATGCTGACCTGGGTCGAGTCGACGTTGAAGTCGGCATAGCCGCGGTCCATGTAGAACGACTGCAGCTTCTCGAGGTCGCCGGAGAGCTTCTCGCGCGAGTACTGGTCGTCCTTCGAGTACCACGAGGTCCAGTTCGAGGTGTCGGACTCGAAGTCGCCGCGGATCTGCTTGTCCGGATAGGTCGCGTTGCCAACGATGTTCAGGTGCTTGATCTTCGCGGCCTTGCCCTCGGCGATGTTGATCGCGACCTCGATGCGGTTGCGGTCGAGATTGACCTTCGAGGTCTTCACCGAGACGTTGTACTTGCCGCGGTTGTAGTACTGGCGGATCAGCTCGCTCTGCACCTCGTTGAGCTTGAGGTCGTCGAACGCCTCGCCCTCGGCCAGGCCGATGCCCTTGAGGCCCTTGCGCAGGTCCTCTTCCCTCAGGTCCTTGTTGCCGCGGATCGTGATCTTGGTGATCTGCGGGCGCTCCCTGACGGTCACGACGAGGATGTCGCCCTGGCGGCCGAGCTGCACGTCGTTGAAGAACCCGGTCTTGTACAGCGCGCGGATCGCCTGGTCGGCGCGATCGGCGGTCAGGGTGTCGCCCTTCTCGACCGGCAGGTAGGTGAACACCGTGCCTGGCGCGATGCGCGAAAGCCCGTCGATACGGATATCGGAGATCGTGAAGGCATCGAAGGCGGAGGCGGCTCGCGCGGCGAAAAAGGCGAGCAGGAACAGGGCGGCTATACGCTTCATCGTCACTTCCGTCAGGGCATCGTTGGGCCCGCGACGGGCGCAGCCGCGGCCAGGTTTTGTTATGGGGCAAGCCCGCGGATCAGGACGCGATCCGCAGGATATCGTTGTAGAACGCCAGACCCATCAGGGCCATGAGCAGGGTAAGGCCGACGTACTGACCGGCGATCTGCACACGTTCGCTGACCGGGCTGCCCTTTATCAGCTCGATAAGGTAATACAGCAGGTGGCCGCCGTCCAAGATCGGAATCGGCAACAGGTTCAGAATCGCCAGGCTCAGCGAGATGATCGCGAGGAAATTCAGGAACCAGGCCGGTCCGAGTTGGGCCGAGCTGTTCGCGACCTGGGCGATCGTGATCACGCCGGACAGGTTCTTCAGGGACGCGCTGCCGGTCAGCATGCGGCCGAGCATGCCGAACGTCTGCCGGCTGCGTTCCCAGGTTTCGCCGAACGCCTTCGGGATCGCCGCCAGTGGGCCATAGTGCAGGGTGGCGTCGTATTTCGCCTCGGAAGGCTGCGGTGTGACCCCGAGCACCCAGGCGCCCGCTGTGTGCGCCTTGGTGTCCGCGTTCGCCGCATTGCGGGTCGGCGTCGCGTCCAGCGACAGCAACTGGTTGCCGCGGTGTACCCCCAGCGTCAGCGGCTTGCCCGCTTCGGCGTGTTTCTGGATCGCGGCCGGGATGTCGCGCCAGTCGTTGATGCGGTCGCCGGCGATCGTGACGAGGCGATCGCCGGGCTTGAGGCCGGCACGTGCGGCGGCGCTGTCCGGCTGTACGGTGCCGATCACCGGCGCCAGCGCCCATTGCCGCGGCTCGAGGCCGATCTCGCGGATGATGCCTTCCTCGTCGAGCTGCGCGGGCAGCTGCGAGAGCGCCAGCTTGTGCTGGCGCTCGGTGCCGCCGCCGTCGATGACGGTCACGCCGATATCGTGGCGGTCCATGCCGGCCTGCAGCAGCGCGAGGCTGGCGTCGGTCCAGGTGTCGACCGCCGAGCCGTCGATCGCGGTGATGCGGTCGCCGCTCTGGAAGCCCGCGCTGGCCGCGACGCGATCGACATGGCCGACGACCGGCAGGTAGTCCGGCTTGCCGATCACGAACATCAGCCAGAATGCGGCCAGCGTGAAGATCAGGTTGAATGCCGGCCCGGCCGCGCTGATGGCCATGCGGTTGAGGACCGGCTGGCGGTTGTGCGCGCCTTTCAATCCTTCGGGGCCGACCGCGCCGTCCACTTCGCGCTCGTCGAGCATCTTGACGTAGCCGCCGAGCGGGATCGCGGCGATCACGAACTGAGTGCCGTGGCGGTCGAGACGCGACCACAGCGCCGGTCCGAAGCCGATCGAAAATTTCAGCACCTTGACGCCGCAGCGTCGCGCGACCACGAAATGGCCGAACTCATGGAAGGTGACCAGCAGGCCCATGGTCACGATCAGCCACCAGATGGAACCGAAAAATTGACTCATGGCGCGGATTTGTGCGTTCTGGCGGACAGGGTGGCGATGATACGTTGGGCATCCCGACGCGCAGTTAAATCGGCGTCAAGGACCGTGGCCAGGTCGATCGCCGCGGTCGCCCCCAGCCCGGCCAGGCAGCGCTCGATCGTTTCCGGAATCGCGAGGAACGGCAGGCGGCCGTCCAGGAACGCCGCGACCGCCTCCTCGTTGGCCGCGTTCAGGATAGCGGTCGCGGTGCCGCCGGCAGCCAGCGCGCGGTAGGCGAGGTCGAGGCAGCGGAAGGTCGCCAGATCCGGTGCCTCGAAGTCGAGCCGCGCGATCTTCAGCAGATCCAGCGGGGTGACGCCGGCCTCGACGCGCTCGGGCCAGGCCAGCGCACAGGCGATCGCGGTGCGCATGTCCGGGTTGCCGAGCTGGGCCAGCACCGAGCCGTCCACGTACTCGACCAGCGAATGCACGATGCTCTGCGGATGCACGACGACCTCGATGCGTTCGGCCGGCGCATCGAACAGGTAGTGCGCCTCGATGACCTCCAGGCCCTTGTTCATCAGCGTCGCCGAGTCGACCGAGATCTTGCGGCCCATGCGCCAGTTCGGATGCGCGCAGGCGCGTTCCGGCGTCACCTCCACGAGATCCGATGCCTTCAAGCCACGGAATGGGCCGCCGGACGCGGTCAGCAGGATGCGCCGCACGCCCGCCGCGGCGAGGTTCGGGCGCCCGCCGGGCAGGCACTGGAACACCGCGTTGTGCTCGGAATCAAGCGGCAGCAGCTCGCCGCCGCCTTCAGCGAGCGCGGCCAGCAGCAGCGGGCCGGCCATCACGATCGCTTCCTTGTTGGCGAGCAGCAGGCGCTTGCCGGCGCGTGCCGCGGCGAGCGTCGATTCGAGCCCGGCAGCGCCGACGATTGCCGCGACCACGGTGTCGCAATGCGTGCCGGCAGCAGCCTCGATCAGCGCCGCCGGTCCGGCCGCGACGCGGCAGGTGACGCCGGCCTCCGTGAGCCGCGCGCGCAGTTCGCTCTCGCAGGCCGGATCGGCGATCACGGCCAGTTCGGGGCGGAACCGTGCGCAAAGGTCCGCGAGTGCGGTGACGTTGCGGTGTGCGGCCAGTGCGGTGACGCGGAAACGATCGGGATGCCGCGCGACGATGTCGAGGGTGCTCGCGCCGATCGAGCCGGTCGCGCCGAGGACCGCGATCCGCTTCATGGGCGAAGCGCGAGGTCGAGCAGGGCTTTCCCGGCGACGAACACCGGCAGCGCCGCGAACAGGCTGTCCAAGCGGTCGAGCAGGCCACCGTGGCCGGGGAACAGCGTGCCGGAGTCCTTCACGTTGGCCTGGCGCTTGATCAGGCTCTCGAACAGGTCGCCGACGATCGACGCGGCGATCGCGAGCAGCGCGAGCCCGACCAGCGCAACGAGTGCGGCGCCGCGTACCTCGGCCAGCCAGCCCCAGACGGCGGCGAGCGCGCCCGCGCCGGCCAGCGCGCCCCAGGCGCCGGCGGTGGTCTTGTTCGGACTGATCTTCGGCGCGAGCTTGGTCGTGCCGAAGCGCTTGCCGGCGAAGAATGCGGCGGTGTCCGCGGCCCAGATCAGAACGAGCGCGAACAGGGCCCAGGCGTGCCCGTGGTCCGGACCTTCATGGATTTTCATCAGGGCCAGCCACGCCGGCAGGATCGCGACCTCGGCTGCGACCAGCTTCACCGCGGTATTCTCGCGGGTCGGCGCCGCGGCGTAGGTGAAATTGCGCAGCCACAGCAGCGCGAGCAGCCACCAGA
The DNA here is from genome assembly GCF_039523175.1 of Dokdonella soli. NCBI lineage: Bacteria > Pseudomonadati > Pseudomonadota > Gammaproteobacteria > Lysobacterales > Rhodanobacteraceae > Dokdonella > Dokdonella soli. Next base: position 30,215 of record NZ_BAAAEU010000025.1, on the reverse strand, counting down.
GGATCCCTGCGCCGATCACGCACCAGGCGGCCGGTTGGTCGCGGACCCGCCAGAGCACGGCGAACAGCAGCGCGTTGACGGCAACGATGCCGCCGCGCCAGGCACGCGAGCCGACGCCCGCCAGCCGCGTCCATTCCCACAGCGCCAGCAGGCACAGCACCGCGATGATGGCCGCGACCACCGTGGTCGGCAGGAACAGGATGATCGCGACGGCGAGCGGAGCCAGCACGAGGGCGGTCAGGGTGCGTTGCTTGAGCATGCGTGTCCCGTCAGCTGGCTGCGCGCACTTGCGCGGAGGTCAGGCCGTAGCGCCGTTCGCGGCGCGCGTATTCGGCGAGCGCCGCATCGAGCGCGACAGTGTCGACGTCGGGCCACAGCGCGTCGGTGAAGTACAGCTCCGCATAGGCGATCTGCCAGAGCAGGAAATTGCTGACGCGCGTCTCGCCGCCGGTGCGGATGAACAGATCGACCGGCGGCTGGTCGGCGAGGCAAATGTGGCGCGCGAGCATCGTCTCGTCAATCGCGCCGGTATCGAGTTCGCCGCGCACGGCCGCTTCGGCCATCGCGCGTGCCGCCTGCGCGATGTCCCAGCGCCCGCCGTAGTTGACCGCGATGTTGAGGTGCAGTGCGGCGTTGCCGGCCGTGCGCGTCATCGCCGCGCGCATGCGCGCGGCGAGTTCAGGCGTGAACGCGGACAGGTCGCCGACGAACGCGATGCGCACGCCGTTCGCGTGCAACTCGTCGACCTCGCGGTCCAGCGCCTTCAGGAACAGCTGCATCAGCGCGCCGACTTCCTCGTCCGGGCGTTTCCAGTTCTCGCTGGAGAATGCGAACAGGGTCAGCGCTTCGACACCGCGGCGCCGGCAGAACTCGACCGCCGCGCGCACCGCCTTCTGACCCTCGCGATGGCCGAAGCTGCGCGGCCGATGGCGACGTTCGGCCCAGCGGCCGTTGCCGTCCATGACGATCGCGATATGGCGCGGGATGCGTGGAGCGGTGTCGGATTCCATGCTTCACATCGTAGGGGCGGCGTAGGAGCGGCTTCAGCCGCGATGCTCTTTTCAGGAGCGAAAGCTGCGGCCCTTCCTACATCGCCATCAGCTCGTCTTCCTTCGCTTTCACGACGCCATCGACGTCCTTGACGAACTTGTCGGTGAACTTCTGGATCTCGTCCTCGGCACGACGCTCGTCGTCCTCGCTGATCTTCTTGTCCTTCAGCAGTTCCTTGACCTGATGCAGCGCATCGCGGCGCACGTTGCGCACGGCGACCTTCGCATTCTCGCCCTCGTGCGAGACATGCTTGGAGAGCTCCTTGCGGCGCTCCTCGGTCAGCGGCGGCAGGTTGATGCGGATCACGGTGCCGACCGTGGTCGGGGTCAGGCCGAGGTCGGAGGCGAGGATCGCCTTCTCGACCGCACCGACCATATTCTTCTCGAACGGCGTGATCGTGATCGAACGCGAGTCCGCGATCGCGACGTTGGCGACCTGCGTGATCGGCGTGTCATTGCCGTAGTACGGCACCTTCAGCGGTTCGATCAGCGCGGTGCTGGCGCGACCGGTGCGCAGGCGCATGAGTTCGTTCTTGAGCGCATCGACGCTCTTCTGCATGCGCGTCTGCGTGTCCTTCTTGATGTTGTCGAGCATGTCGAGGCCACCGTTTCCGTGTTGCGAGTGGCCGGCGAGTATACCAGCGGGCAGGCGATCGCTGGCCCGCCCGTCCGGCCCGGTCTTTCGGTGTCGGAAGAGCGCTCGGCGCAGGTGGCCATCGCGCTCATGAAAGATGCTCACCCGGCGTGCACCGTTCTCGTCAACGCGGCAGGAGGAAGCGAGTCTTGCATGCGCCTTCATGCATCAGGTTCCGGAAGAGCGCGTGCGAATCATGCCGGCCGGATTGACGTCAACGGTCTGCCTGCCTGACCGGCGTGCACCGGGCCAATACGATCGCGACTGCGAAGCCGATTCCCGGCTGGCGCCGGTGGCACGCGCACCTGCAGTTTGTTGCCTGTCGAAAATTTCGCGAGTGGGCAGCGGGCGGGGCCTTCGCGACCCCGCCTGCATGCTGATCGACTTACGAGTGGCAGCCAGCCGGCGGCGGGGCGATTCGCGTCAAGTTCAGCGTGCCGCTCCTGCCGGCGTTCGGACCCGCCGTGAAATTGAAGGTCATGGTCGTGGAAGTGCAGCTGTGGGGAGTCAGGGTCGCGGTGCCGACCTGATGGGTCGAGGTGTTTGCCGCCTGATCGAACACCCCGCCGATGGTCTCGTAGATGCCGACGTCGTTCAACGTGCTGATGCCCGGCATCAGCAGGGCCTGCAGCGTGTACCAGTGCTGCTCGGCGGGACCGCTGCCCGGAGCGGCATCGGCAAAGTAGGTGTACCACGCGGCGAACAGCACGCCCTGCACCGGATTGATGTCGAACACCAGGCCCTGGCCGGAGGTGGCGAGGTCGGCCCAAGCGCCGGAGAACAGGTAGCTCTTGCCGGCATTGCCATTGTCGCCCGTCGGCCCGCAGGTCACGTTCGCGAGCAGGCGGGTGAGTGGAATGGTGCCGGTGCGGCCGCTGCCGTCGGAGAACGCGTAGTTCAGCATGCCGTGCATGCAGTCGCTGAACTGGAGGATCGCCTGTCCGACCGGTGTGGTCGTCGTCGCCTGTGCCGTGTCGAATTGACCACCGTCGGTGAGATAGATCGGCAGCCTCGCGGAGGCACTGCCGTTGTTGACCGGCCCCTGGATCGTGTACCAGCGATGGCCGCCCGCAACGGTCATGTCGTAGGTGAACCAGCCGGCGAACAGGTTTCCGGAACCGGGACCAAGGAAGTCCGGATCGACCTCCATGACGAAACCCTGGCTGTTCGTGACCGGATTGGCCCAGGAGCCGGTCAACCCGAACTGGTCGAGGTTGACCGCGGGCGCTGTGCCTTGCGCGAGCTCCGAACTGCCAAGCGCAACGGGCGAACCGGAGGTTCCCATGTCATAGCTGTTGTAGCCGCCTGCAACCAGGACGTCGCCGCTCGCCAGCACGGTGGAGGTGTGACCGGCCCGCGCGGTGTGAAGATTGCCGGCGGCGCTCCAGCTCGCGTTGTCCGGCTGATACAGCTCGGTGGCGGTCGCGAACAGAGACGGCCCAAAGTTGGAAAAGCCTCCCGCAACCAGGACAGTGCCATCCGTCAGCGCGGATGCGGTAAGGCCGTCTTGCCCGGCGACCAGTGCGCTGCCGGCGGCCCACATTCCGGTCGCCGGATCGAAGACCTCGACTGAACTCAACGTGTGTTGCACGCCGCCGCCTTCAGCACCCTCCCCGCCTGCAACCAAGACCTTGCCGTTCTGCAGCAACGTAGCCACGTGAAAGCCCCGGGCCGATTGCAGCGGGGCGGCGGCGCTCCAGGTACCGGCGACCGGATCGTACAATTCCGCGCTGGATAGAAACGCGGCAAGATCACCATTGTTCGACCCGCCGACCACCAGTACCTTTCCGTTCTGGAGCCGCGTCGCAGTGTGCCGATAGCGGGCCGTCGCAAGGTTGCCGGTTGCGCTCCAGGTGCCGGTCGCCGGATCGTACAACTCCGCGCTCGCAACAAAATCCATGCCGAAGCCCCCCGCCACCAGAACCTTGCCGGTTTTCAGCAGCGTTGCCGTGTGCCCGTAGCGAGGCGCGGCCAGGTTGCCCGTAGGGCTCCAGATACCCGTGGCCGGGTCATACGACTCCGCCATTGCGACAAGGGTTGAAGACGCCCCGTGACCGGTGAGTCCGCCTGCAACCAGGGCCTTGCCGTTGGGCAATAACGTGGTCGTGTGTCCGTTCCGGGGCATTGCGAGCGAGCCGGTGTAGCTCCAGGTCCGCGTTGTGGGATCGTACAACTCCGCACTGGGCAAGCTGACCAGGCCTTCGTCGCCGCCAGCGACCAGGACCTTGCCGTTCCCAATCAATGTGGCCGCATGTGCCGCACGCGGTGCCTGCATGTTGCCGGCAGGTACCCAGGTGGCCTGTGTCGCAGATTCGGCAGCGAAGAATCCGCAGGGCGAATCGGGTAGGGCGACTCCCAACAGGATGGAAAGCATCGCGACGAAATGGTTGCGCATGACATTCTCCCTGCCAACGAGTGGGCCTCACTCCTTAAGCATTCGGCGTTTGCCGTGCGCGATTACATCGAATCGCAGAATCGGCAGGGCCGCGGAAACGAATCGCGATCCACGAAGGCGTTCAAGCTGTGGCCGCGTCAAAACGATTGTTCATGACGAACATAGAACGTGCGGCCGATGATGTCGTAAAGGTCGCCGTTGTAGGCGCCATTGACCAGCAGGTCGATCGGCGGACTGCGATCGGTCAGATTGCGGATTCCCAGGATCGTCTTGCCGCGCCACGGCAGGCTGCGGCCGAGCTGGAAATCCGCGGTCGCGTAGTGCGAGAAACGCGGCAGCGGCGTGCCGAAGTAGCTTGCCGGATCAGGGCCGCCGAACGCGCAGTCGAGTTGACCGGCGATGTAATTGCCGATCAGGTTCGCCTGCCAGGGGTCGCGCTTCCAGTCGAGCGCGAGGCGCCGTATTCATCACGAACCCTCAGCAGGCCCTCCATGTTTTCGGGAGAGACAAGAGATCGCTCCATGCGCCAACCTGTGTCCAGCAACAGGCGCCGCAAGCGCGCCGTGGGTACACGCAACGACGATTGGCTCAGGTCTTCAATCCAAGACTGCGCTTAACGCTGCACGCAGCTCGCGCAGCTCGCCGTCGAGCTGTTCGCGATCCGCGGCAGTGTGCGAAATTTCCTCGTGCACGAGTTCGCGCAGGCGATGGCGCAGGCGATGCACGGCGACCGCGAGTGTGTTGCGACGCAGGTTCAGCGCAGCAGCGACGCGCGCGTAGTCGGACTCGTCCGGGCGCTCGGTCAGGAATTCGCTCAACTGCTCGAACAGCGCGAGCTTGCCGGCGCTCGCGGCTTCAGCGCGCAGGCGCGCGAGCGCGGCGTCGAGCACGGTGATCGCCCAGTCACGCTCGAACGCGGATTCGGGGGATTCGTTGTCTGCGATCTCGAGCGCGCGCGCATCGGCAAGGGTTTCGAAGCGGAATGCGCCGCCGCGCTTGAGCCGGCGCGCTTCCGCGTTGCAGTCGATCAGGAAGCGCTTGAGCGCGGTCAGCAGGAATGCGCGGAAGCGGCCGCGTGAGGGGTCGGCGCTGGTGTGCCGGGCGTGTTCGATGAAGTGGGTGAAAAACGTCTGGGTGAGATCCTCGGCGACGTCCTCGACGTAGCCGTGGCGGCGGATATAGGCGAGCACGGGCGGGCGATAGGTGCGACACAGCGCTGCGAGAGCCGTCTGCGCATCGTGCGTGCTCTCTCGCGCCTCGAGCACCAGACTCCAGCGCGTGGTATCGAACTTCGCCATTCCCGCCTCCAGGGCAGGAAGCAGTCCCGCGATTATGCCGCAGTTGCGCAAGCGTCGCCTGCCTCCGCGGACGCGGATACGCGCTCGGCCGCGCGCCCGGCGCAGTCCGACCCGCGCTCATGCGCGTTTCGGCTGTGCTACGCAGGCGCGGCCGATATCTCATTCCGCAACGTGCGTCTGCGATTACAAGAAAAGCGCCCCGCGGGGGCGCGGGGCGCAAGTCGAGCGGCCGTTGCATTACGGCGCTGCCAGATCACGAAGGTACGGCGTTATCGGACCACGAGTGCGACATTCTCCGCGCCGTACATGTCGACATCGCGCAGAAACGACTCATAGCGCGCATGTACGCGCCCGTACGAGGTCAGGGACTCCGGGTAGGACGTTCGCGCGCCGAACAGCATGCCGATCTCGCGCTTGCTGAAGTCGTGGCGGATCTGCGCATGCAACGTGGCACAGGCTTTGTCCGAGGAAGGCGGCGTGCAGTCGTTCGCCTGGCCACGCTGGACGGTGATCGGCGCGAGCGTGCGCTGCGGGTTGTCGCCGGCACCGGCAAGGCCGGATGCGGCGCACAGGCTTGTGATGATGGTGATGGCGAGCAGGGGTTTCATGGGTAATGCTCCTTCGCGATGGCCGCGCGCAGGCCATGTCCCTGGCTGGCTTGCGGAACAAGGGCGTCCGATCCATTCGGGCTGCCGAAGGTGGTTGCCTTCATTGGAGTAATACGAGAGCGACGCTGGCGAGTTACAGGTCGTTGCGCAGGCGTGCGATGTAACGACGCATGCATGGGACGAAACGAAAAGACAGGTGCCCGGGCAGCGTGACTTCCGTCATGGGTCGTCCAGGGGCTGCCGGCGGTTTGCGACTTGCGACTCGACGGTGGATTTCGCTATGCGGAAGCTGGCCGTCATTTCCGACCGCGTCTTCGCGAACGGGTTTCGAGCTGGCGTCAAGCGCGACGGGCAGCAAACCTTGAGGGGCGCGGCGAGGTTCCGGTCAGAATATATCGGTCGCGCCGGAGAATGCGCGCTGCACCGCGAGGATCAGCGGCTGCTGCCGACCAGCGTGCCGATCTGTTCGCCGCGCATGATGCGCATCAGGTCGCCTTCGCGCGACATGTCGTAGATGCGCAGCGGGATCTTGTGGTCGCGGCACAGTGCGATCGCACTGGTGTCCATGACCTGCAGGTTGCGCTGGATGACTTCCTCGTAGGAGAGGCGTTCATAGCGCGTCGCGCTCGCATCCTTGTTCGGATCCGCCGTGTAGACGCCATCGACTTTGGTGGCCTTCAGCAGAAGATCGGCGCCGATCTCGATCGCACGCAGCGCAGCCGCCGAGTCGGTGGTGAAGAACGGGTTGCCGGTGCCTGCCGCGAATAGCGCGATGCGGCCCTTCTCGATATGGCGGATCGCGCGGCGGCGGATGAAGTCCTCGCAGACCTCGTTGATCTTGATCGCGGACATCGTGCGCGCGAAGCCGCCGGCCTTCTCGATCGCGTCCTGCATCGCCAGCGCGTTCATCACGGTCGCGAGCATGCCCATGTGATCGCCGGTGACGCGGTCCATACCGGAGGCGGCCAGTCCGGCACCACGGAAGATATTGCCGCCGCCGATCACCACGCCGACCTGTACGCCGGCGCGCTGCACCTCGATGATCTCGCGCGCGAGCCGGTGCAGCACTTTCGGATCGATGCCGTAGTCGGCGTCGCCCATCAAGGCCTCGCCGGAGAGCTTGAGCAGGATGCGCTTGTACTTGATCTCGTTCGGCATGCGGCAGCTCCTGCGTGGGCGGTGGGCAAAACCGGGGTAGTTTAGCGGGAGATCGTCCATCTGCGGCTGTTTGCACGTGCGTCGCTGCGTCGCAGCGGGAATTGGACGCGTCTCACACGGTTGCATCAGGCATTGCAGCGGTGGGACGCGACGGCGGGATCAGCCCGGATCGGCGACATGCAGTCGATCCACGGTCGACCTGCGCTGAACTCCAGCCTGGTCTGATGCTGCCTGGCCTTTCCAGGCGATGATCGCGCGTCGATTGGCGGTTCGAGTCGCGCAGGAGACAACGCGCGAGCATCCACTGGGCTGACCCGGCCGAATCGGGGGAGGTACAGTGCGCGCTCCCAGCCTTGGGAGATCCCCGTGCCGACGATCAAGACGCTGGTACTGATACTCGACCTGTGCGGCACCTTTGTCTTCGCGCTCAGCGGCGCGACCGCGGCGGTGCGGCGCCGGCTCGACCTGTTCGGTGTGCTCGTGTTGTCGTTCGCCGCGGCCAATTCCGGCGGTATCGTGCGCGATCTGCTGATCGGCGCGGTGCCGCCGGCGGCTATCGGCGACTGGCGCTATCTCGCGGCCTCGCTGGCGGCCGGCCTGATCACGTTCGGGTGGGCACCGCAGATCGAGAAGCTGCAGAACCCGGTGCGCATGTTCGATGCGGCGGGACTCGCACTGTTCGCGGTCGCCGGCGCGCAGAAGGCGCTCGCGTCCGGTCTCAATCCGGTCATGGCAGCGTTGCTCGGCATGCTGACCGGTATCGGCGGCGGCATGGCGCGCGACGTGTTGCTGGCCGACGTGCCGATGGTGTTGCGCGCCGACCTGTACGCGGTCGCCGCGCTCGCCGGTGCGACCGTGGTCGTGGTCGGCAGCACGCTGGCGTTGCCGTCGATGGCGACCACGATGGCCGGCGCGCTGTTGTGTTTCGGCTTGCGCACGATCGCGATTCGTCGCGGCTGGCAGCTGCCAGTGGCCGGTGGTTCGCGGGACGCCACGAAGACGCCGGGGAAGGATAGGGGATCCGATCGCGCCGGATAGACGCAGGACGGAGGAGGTCATTGCGCGCGCACTCGCGCATCCGCTGTGGCGCACAAAAAAGGCCGCGGAATCCGCGGCCTTTTTCGATCCCGGAGAATCAGTGACTCAGGCCAGGCCGGCCTGTTTCATGACCTCGGCGTGGAAGTCCTCTTCCTTCTTCTCGATGCCTTCGCCGACGGCGAGGCGGTACATCGCGAGCACTTCGGCGCCTTCCTTCTTCAGCGCCGCCTCGACCGTCACGTTGGTGTCGAGCACGAACGGCTGACCGGTCAGCGTCATCTCGGAGATGACCTTGTTGACCTTGCCCGAAGTGATCTTCTCGAGGATCTCGGCCGGCTTGGCCTTGTCCTTCTCGGAAACCTGGGCCAGCGCGATCTCGCGTTCCTTGGCGACGATCTCGGCCGGCACGTGCGCGGGCGAGATGTGCGGCGGGTTCATCGCGGCGATGTGCATCGCGACGTTGCGCGCGAAGTCCGCCGAGCCGCCCTTGAGTTCGACCAGCACGCCGATGCGGCCGCCGTGCACGTAGGCGCCGACCTTGTTCGCGCTGTCCACGCGTACCATGCGGCGCACCTGGATGTTCTCACCGATCTTCGCGACCAGCGTCTGGCGCGCCTGGTCGACGCTGCCGCCGCCCGGCCACACCATGTCGAGCAGTTCGCGCACGTCCGGCGCGCCGCTGGTCAATGCGACCTGGGCGACTTCGTTCGCGAACGCGAGGAAGCTCGTGTCCTTGCCGACGAAATCGGTCTCGCAGTTGATCTCGACCAGCACGGCCTTGCCGCCGTCGTGGCCGAGCACGATGCGGCCTTCGGCAGCGACGCGGTCGGCCTTCTTGTCGGCCTTGGCCAGGCCCTGCTTGCGCAGCCACTCGATCGCGGCTTCGATGTCGCCGTTGTTCTGGGTCAGCGCCTTCTTGCATTCCATCATGCCGGCGCCGGACCGCTCGCGCAGTTCCTTGACCAGCTGTGCAGTGATTTCCATGGTGTCCTCGTATAGCCGGAGCGGCGCGCGGGCGCGACGCTCGTTTCAGGAATTTCGACTCAAGCCTTTGCTCGTCATCCCGGCGAAAGCCGGGATCCATTTCTTTCGCGATGGAGAGACTGGATTCCGGCTTTCGCCGGAATGACGACTCGGTTGTTCGGTATCGAGCACCGTCGGGCCGCGATCATGCGGCCCGATCATGACGCTTACTCGGCAGCCGGGGCTTCGCCCTTGCCACCACGCGGTGCGGGGCCACGACGGCCGGCCGGCGGACGCTTGTCGCCGCCCGGCTTGCGCGGACCCGGCTTGCGGCGGTCGTCGCGCTCGCGCGCTTCCTTCTTCGCGACCGGATTGCCCTCGGCATCGAGTTCGACGAAATCGTCCTTCTCGCTCGCGGCCATCATCGGCGCAGCGGCCTTGCCCTCGAGCACCGCGTCGGCGGCCGCGCTGGCGTAGAGCTGCACCGCGCGGATCGCGTCGTCGTTGCCCGGAATCGGGTAGTCGACCAGGGACGGATCGTAGTTCGTGTCGACCACGGCGATGACCGGGATGCCGAGCTTCTTGGCTTCCTTGATCGCGATGTCCTCGTGACCGATGTCGATCACGAACAGCGCGTCGGGCAGGCGGTTCATCTCCTTGATGCCGCCGAGCGACTTCTCGAGCTTCTCGCGTTCGCGGATGCGCGACAGCACCTCGTGCTTGACCAGCTTCTCGAAGCTGCCGTCGGTGGACATCGTCTCGAGTTCCTTGAGGCGCGAGACCGACTGCTTGACGGTGCGGAAGTTGGTCAGCATGCCGCCGAGCCAACGCTGCGAGATCGACGGCATGCTGCAGCGCGCCGCTTCTTCCTTGATCGCCTCGCGTGCCGAACGCTTGGTGCCGATGAACAGGATCGTGCCGCGCTTCTGCGCGATCGCCGAGATGAAGTTCATCGCGTCGGTGAACAGCGGCAGGGTCTTTTCGAGGTTGATGATGTGGATCCTGCCGCGCGCGCCGAAGATGTACGGCGCCATGCGGGGGTTCCAGTAGCGGGTCTGGTGACCGAAATGCACGCCAGCTTCGAGCATCTGGCGCATGGTGACTTGAGGCATGGTGAAACTCCAATGCGTGGGCGCACCGCGGCTTGCAATGGATGATTGCGCGGTGAAACCCGGGGTTGGACCTCCACGTACCCGCCGCGTGCGACTCCTTGCGGAGCACCCCGAACGCGGTGACGATACGTGTGCGGATTCGGCGTTATTGCCGTTGCGGCCTTGCAGATTGCCTGCGTGACCGCATTATTCGTTTCGCTGCAACGACTTACAAAGTCGAGCGATGAAACCATAAAATTATAGCCTGTGTGGCGCGCCGTTGCCACAGGCCAGCATCCAGCGTCGAGGAACCATGCCCGTCACCGTCAAGACCCCGGACCAGATCGAGAAGATGCGTGTCGCCGGCCGCCTCGCCGCCGAAGTGCTGGAAATGCTGGTCCCGCACGTGAAGCCGGGGGTCAGCACCGAGGAGCTGGACCGGCTCGCCTACGAGCACATCGTCAATGTGCAGAAGGCGATCCCGGCCAATGTCGGCTACAAGGGGTTCCCGAAGACGCTGTGCACCTCGGTCAACCACGTGATCTGCCACGGCATCCCGAATCCCGGCAAGCTTCTCAAGGATGGCGACATCGTCAACATCGACGTGACCGTGATCAAGGACGGCTGGCACGGCGACACCAGCCGCATGTATTTCGCCGGAACGCCATCGGTGCTTGCCAGGCGCCTGGTCGACACCACGCTAGAGGCGATGCTGCTCGGCATCGGTCAGGTCCGTCCCGGCGCGACGCTTGGCGACATTGGCAACGCGATCCAGAAACACGCCGAGGCGCAGGGCTTCTCCATCGTCCGCGAGTATTGCGGGCACGGCATCGGACAGGTCTACCACGAGGACCCGCAGGTGCTGCACTACGGTCATGCCGGCGCCGGCCTCAAGCTGCAGAAAGGCATGACCTTCACGGTCGAGCCGATGGTCAATGCCGGCAAGCCGCAGACGCGCCTGCTGCCGGATGGCTGGACCGTGGTCACCAAGGACCACTCGCTGTCCGCGCAGTGGGAGCACACGGTCGCGGTCACCGACGACGGCTACGAAATCCTGACCGCGTGGCCGAGCGCGGCCTGACCTGATCGACCGATGGCGCCGCACGAGGCTGCCGCCGCACTCCTTCCAGAACTCCCGCGCCTTCCCGCGGCGCTGCCGCGCAGCGGCGTCTCCGCCGAGGCGAGGCTGGCATTGCGCCAGGTGCTCGGCGATGTCGATCGCGGCCTTGCCGGCGGATTCCGATCCGGTGTCGATACGGCCGCCCTGGTGCGGCACCGCGCACAGGCGATCGGGCGCGTCGTCACGCACGTCTGGCAGGCCTGCGTGGGCGAGGCACCCGACTGCGCGCTGTTCGCGGTCGGCGGCTTCGGCCGCGGCGTGCTGTTTCCCTATTCCGATGTCGACCTGCTGGTGCTCGCGCTGCCTGTGGCGATGCCGCGCCAGGCGCGCGCGCTGGAGGCGTTCTTTGCCTGCCTGTGGGACATCGGCCTGAAACCCGGCCACGCGGTGCGCACGCAGGCCGAGTGCCGCGAGCTCGCGGCAACGGATGTCAGCGTGTTTACCTCGCTGCTTGATGCGCGCCTGCTGGCCGGCGACGCAACCCTCACGGCTGCGCTTACGGCGATCACCAGCGATCCTGCCATCTGGCCTCCGGCGGTGTTCCTTGCCGCCAAGCGCGCCGAGCAGGCTGCGCGTCACGCGCGTTTCAACGACACCGCGTACAACCTCGAGCCGAACCTCAAGGACGGCCCCGGCGGCCTGCGCACGCTGGACCTGATGCGCTGGATCGGCCGGCGCGTCGCCGATGCCGGCGATTTCGACGCGATGGTCGAGCACGGCCTGCTCGATCCGACCGAGCGCGCGGCCTTGCAGCGTTCCGAGGCGATGCTGTGGCGCGACCGCTATGGACTGCATCTCGCGGCGGGACGCGCCGAGGAACGCCTGCTGTTCGACTACCAGCGCCGGCTCGCCGCCGAATTCGGTTACGAGGACGAGCACGAAAAGAACCTCGCGGTCGAGCAGTTCATGCAGGGCTACTACCGCGCGGCGACGATCGCCGAGCGCCTATGCGTGCAGTTCAAGGAGCGCTGCACCGAGCTGTTGGAGCCGCCCGGCGCCGTACCGCGCGAGCTGGACCGGGACTTCATCGCGATCGGACCGCGTATCGAAGTACGTGCGCCGGACCTGTTCCTGCGCCGGCCGCGCGCGATGGTCGATGTGTTCGCAGTCCAGCTCGATCATCCGGAGCTGCGCGGGTTGTCTTCCGAAACGATGCGCTTGCTGCAGCAAGCGCTCGCGCACTACGGCGACGACTTCGCGGCCGACGCACATGTGATGGCCGCGGTTCTCGCGCTGCTGCGCCACGGAGCGCCGGCCGTCGAGGCGCTCGCGCGGATGAACCGGCACGGTGTGCTCGCCGCGATCCTGCCGCCATTCCGTCGTGTGGTCGGGCGCATGCAATACGACCTGTTCCACGTGTACACGGTCGACGAACACACGCTGCGCGTGCTGCGCAATGTCGCGCGCTTCGCCGACGTGGCCGCGGCCACGGAATTTCCGATCGCCAGCCAGACCTTTGCGGCGCTGGAGAAACCCGAACTCCTACTGCTGGCCGCACTGTTCCACGACATCGCCAAGGGCCGCGGCGGCGACCATTCCATGCTTGGCGAAGAGGACGCGCGCGCGTTCTGCTCGAAGCTTGCGCTGCCCGAAGCAGACATCGATCTCGTTGCCTGGCTCGTGCGCTGGCACCTGCTGATGAGCGTGACCGCGCAGCGCCAGGACATCACCGACCCCGATGTCGTGCACCGCTTCGCGGTCCAGGTCGGCGATCGCGAGCGGCTCGATCATCTGTATCTGCTGACGATCGCGGATATCGCCGGCACCAATCCGAAGCTCTGGAACGAGTGGAAAGCACGCCTGCTCGCCGATCTCCACATTGCCGCGCGTTATGCGCTGCGCGCCGGTCTCGGGCGCCCGCCACACGCCGAGGCGCGCGCCATCGCATGCCGCGCGCGCGCGTCGGAGCTGCTCGCCGAGGCGGGACTCGACGCGGCGCGCGTGCAGCAACTGCTGGCCGGTTTTCCGCAAGCGAGTTTCCTGCGCCACCGTCCCGAGCAGGTCGCCTGGCAGGCGCGGGCGATCGCACGCACGGAGCCTGCGGGAACCGTCATCGCAGTGCAGCCGCGTTCGACGCGCGGCGGCAGCGGTGAACTGTTCGTCTGTGCCGCGGACCGTGACGGCCTGTTCGCGGCAATCACGGCGACGCTGGACCGGCTCAGCCTGAGCGTCGTCGACGCGCGCCTGCTGGTCGCGGCGGACGGTCGCGTGTTCGACACCTTCGAACTGCTCGATGCCGTCACGCTGACGGCGCCGGACGCGGCGCGTCTGGGCGATCTCGAAGCAGCGTTGAAGCGCGTGCTCGGCGCACGCGATCTGGCGCCCCGCGTCACGCGCCGCAGCCTGTCGCGGCGATTGCGCCACTTCCAGCGCGTGCCGCAGGTAGAATTCGCGGCGGTCGGCGCAGCGACCCAGCTGGCGCTGGTCTGCAGCGATCGGCCGGGTCTGCTCGCGCAGGTCGCGCAGGCGTTTCGCGAGGCACGCGTGCGCGTGCACGATGCGCGCATCGCGACCTTCGGCGAGCGCGTGGAGGATTTCTTCACGCTCACCGACGAACACAACGCCGCGCTGGCGGAGCCTGCACAGGCTGCGCTGCGCGCGATCCTGCTGCGCAGCCTCGACGTGCCGCGCGCCATCAACAATGGAAATGCACATGCAGCATCTTGAAGCATTGATCGACGACGCCTGGGAGCGCCGCACCGCGTTGGCCGATACGGAAGTCGAGACGACCTTGCGCCCGGGGATCGAGCGCGTGCTCGACGCGCTCGAGTCGGGCGCCGCGCGCGTGGCCGAACCGGACGGCAGTGGCGGTTGGAAAACGCACCAATGGCTGAAGAAGGCCGTGCTGCTGTATTTCCGCATCAGCGCGAACCGCGTTATGGACGGCGGCCCCATGGCTGCGTTCGACAAGGTGCCTTTGCGCTTCTCCGGCGCGAACGATGCGGCGTTTCGCGAAGCCGGTGCGCGCGTCGTTCCCGGCGCGCTGGTGCGCCGTGGCGCGCATGTCGCGAGGGACGCGGTGCTGATGCCGAGCTACGTGAACATCGGCGCGCACGTCGGCGCCGGCACGATGGTCGACACTTGGGCCACGGTCGGTTCCTGCGCGCAGGTCGGCGCGAACGTGCACCTGTCCGGCGGCGTCGGCATCGGCGGCGTGCTGGAACCGCTGCAGGCCAACCCGACGATCATCGAGGACGACTGCTTCATCGGTGCGCGTTCGGAGGTCGTCGAAGGCGTGGTCGTCGAAAAGGGAAGCGTGATCGGCATGGGCGTGTTCCTCGGCCAGTCGACGAAGATCTACGATCGCGCGAGCGGCGAAGTCAGCTATGGGCGCGTGCCCGCCGGCAGCGTCGTCGTCGCCGGCTCGCTGCCGGCCGCGGACGGCAGCCACAGTTTGTATGCCGCGGTGATCGTCAAACGCGTCGATGCGAAGACGCGTGCGAAGACCGCGATCAACGAGTTGTTGCGCGCTTGACGAGGCATTGCGTAGGAGCGGCTTCAGCCGCGATGCTCCCCTCAAGGGGAACGGCATCGCGGCTGAAGCCACTCCTACAAGACTATGCGAGACATTTGAGGTGACAGGGCACCCATGACAGCGAAAATCTACGGCCTGGACAAATGCGACACCTGCAAGAAGGCGCGCAACTGGCTCGACCGCCACAAGGCCGCGTACGAATTCATCGACTACCGCGCGCATCCGATTCCCGTGGCGACGCTGAAGGAATGGGCGCCCGCGCTCGGTGGCTGGGAGAAGCTGGTCAATCGCGCCTCGACGACCTGGCGCAGCCTGCCTGAGGCGCGCAAATCACCGGGCAGCGCTGCCGAGTGGACCCTGCTGATCAAGGAGTATCCTGCGCTGATCCGCCGTCCGCTGGTCGTCCTGGGCGACGGCAGCGTGCACCAGGGCTTTACCGACAAGCGGTTCGCCGAACTGTTCAAATAATCGCGTCGTTACTCCTATGTCCGCCGTCCTCGACCTGACCTGCGAACTGATCCACCGCGCCTCGGTGACGCCCGACGATGCGGGCTGCCAGGCAGTCATCGCCGAGCGTCTGGCGCGAGCCGGTTTCGTGATCGAACGCCTGCGCTTCGGCTCCGTCGACAACCTGTGGGCGACGCACGGCAGCGGCGATCCCGTGCTCGCGTTTCTCGGCCACACCGACGTCGTGCCGAGCGGTCCGGCCGAGGCATGGGCCAGCCCGCCGTTCGAACCGACCGTGCGCGGCGGCCGTCTCTACGGCCGCGGCGCGGCGGACATGAAATCCGGCGTCGCCGCGATGGTGATCGCGCTGGCCGATTTCGTGGAAGCGCATCCGCATCATCCGGGCACCGTTGCTTTGCTGCTGACCTCGGACGAGGAGGGCAGCGCGGTCGATGGCGTGCGCCGCGTCGCGGCCGAGTTCCGTCGGCGCGAGCAGCGCATCGACTGGTGCGTGGTCGGCGAACCGTCGTCTAAGGAGCGCCTCGGCGACCTGATCCGTGTCGGCCGGCGCGGATCGCTGACCGGTCGCCTGCGCGTCGCCGGCGTACAGGGCCACGTCGCGTATCCGGACAAGGCGAAAAATCCGATCCACGGCTTCGCGCCGGCGCTGGCGGCGCTGGCGGCGACACGCTGGGACGACGGCGACGATGCTTTCCCGCCGACCTCGTTCCAGGTTTCGAACATCAATGCCGGAACCGGCGCCGACAACGTGATTCCGGGCGAGTTGCGCGTGGTGTTCAACTTCCGGTTCGGCACCGCGAGCACGGAGGAATCGCTGCGTGAGCGCACCGAAGCGATCCTGCGCGAACAGGGCGTCGATCCCGCGTCCAATGGCAATCAGCTGGACTGGTGGCTGTCCGGCGAACCGTTTCTGACCCGCGCCGGCGTGCTGCGCGAGGCGACCATCGCCGCGATCCGCGAGCGTTGCGGCATCGATCAGCCGGAACTGAGCGCCGGCGGCGGCACCTCGGATGGCCGCTTCATCGCACCGCTCGGCGCCGAAGTCATAGAGCTCGGGCCGGTCAATGCGAGCATCCACAAGGTCGATGAGCACGTCGCGCTCGACGAAGTCGAACGGCTGCCAGGGCTGTATCGCTCGATCATCGAGCGTCTGCTTGCGCTTCGCGCTTGATGGCGACACGTTAGGCGGGCAGACTCGGGTTTCCCGCCGCACAGAAGGGTCTCGCCATGCGCCATCTGTTCGTTGCCGCCCCGATCGCCCTGACGTTCGCGATTCCAGTCGCCGCCGCCGTTCCGAAAGATGCGGCGCTGCACCTGACGCACGAGTGGCACGTCTCGCTCGATGCGGGCGGAAAGGTCGCATCGCTCATGGATAAGGGCGAGTTGGCGCCCGCGGTGCGCGAGCCGCTCGAACGCGCAATTCGCGGCTGGTCGTTCGAACCCGGCAGAATCGATGGCAAGCCTGTGTCGACCGAGACGACACTGACGCTGGATGTCACGTTCCTGCGTGCGACGGACGGCAACTACACCGTGCGCATCGACGACGCGAGAACAGGCGGCATCATCAATGCAGCCACCAGCAAGAAGGCCCCGCCCCGTTTCCCTCGCGATGCGGCGCGCCTCGGCCTAGTCGCACGCGTGGTCGTGAAGGCGAACTACGACGCGGACGGCAAGGTCGTCGCGGTGGAACCGCAGCCCGACCAGGGCATCAACTCGTCGAAGTCGCTACAGGCCGCGACTGTTGCCGCGGTCCGGAAATGGACGGTCGATCCCGAGCGCGTTGGCGGCCACGGCGTCGCGGCAAGCGTGATGGTACCGATCTGCTATACGGTCACGGATGGACGCGCACCGCCTGATTTTGATTGCGCATGGACGCCACCCGGGAGCCGGTCGAAGATAGACAATGGTGGCGCGTTTGCGCTGGCGCCAGCGGCGAAACTGCAGACCGACGTGATCGGCCGCACCTTGTAGTCGTCAGGACGCCGCAGTCAGCCGCTGCAACTGGTCGGCCTGATCCTCGCGCGTCAGCGCATCGATCAGTTCGTCCATGTCGCCGGCGATGATCTCGGGCAGGCGATAGAGCGTCAGGTTGATGCGGTGGTCGGTGACGCGGCCCTGCGGGAAGTTGTAGGTGCGGATGCGCTGGCTGCGGTCGCCCGAGCCGACCTGCAGCTTGCGCGATTCGGCCTGCGCGGCGCTCTGCTTGCTGCGTTCTTCGTCGAGCAGGCGCGCCTTCAGCAGCGACAGCGCGCGCGCGCGGTTCTTGTGCTGGCTGCGCTCGTCCTGGCATTCGACGACGATGCCGCTCGGCAGATGCGTGATGCGGATCGCCGAGTCGGTTTTGTTGACGTGCTGGCCGCCGGCGCCCGAGGCGCGAAAGGTGTCGACTTTGAGGTCGGCATCCTTGAGTTCGATCTCGTCGACTTCGTCGAGCTCCGGCAGGATCGCAACGGTTGCCGCCGAGGTGTGGATGCGGCCCTGCGCCTCGGTCGCCGGAACGCGCTGCACGCGATGGGTGCCGGATTCGTACTTGAGCCGCGAGAACGCGCCGTGGCCCTCGACCCGCGCGATGACCTCCTTGTAGCCACCGTGCTCGCCGTCGCTCGATGAGAGCACCTCGACGTTCCAGCGGCGCCGTTCGGCATAGCGCAGGTACATGCGCAGCAGGTCACCGGCGAAGATCGCGGCCTCGTCGCCGCCGGTACCGGCGCGGATCTCCAGGAACAGGTTGCCCTCGTCGCGCGGATCCTTCGGGATCAGCAGTCGGTTGAGATCGTCCTCGAGCGTCGCGCGCTCGGCTTCCAGCGTCGCGACTTCCTCGACCGCGAGGTCCTTGAGTTCCGGATCGCGCAGCATCGCGCGCGCCGATTCCAGCGCGCTGCCGGCCTCGTCGTAGGCGCGCAGCGATTCGGCCAAAGGGGTCAGGTGCGCGTGTTCGCGCGAGACCTCGCGCAGGCGTTTGGCATCGGCGAGCACCTCGGAACTTGCGAGCATGTGCTCGAGTTCCTCGTGGCGCTCGGCGAGTTGTTCGAGCTTGCGGCGGATGCTGGCTTGCATGGGATAAGCATACCGTTCGCCCTGAGGTATCGAAGGGCGAATCTCGAGCTGTCGAGGTTCATGAGGCCGTTCATGCTTCGATACCTCAGCACGAACGGCGTGGGATTTTGCCGCACTCTCGGAGCATTGAAGGCCGCGGCGTTGACAAACCACGACGACGGGTGGCCCGGAAACGCAGCTAATTCTCGCGCTCGCCACGCGCCGCGGGCGCAGCGTCGAACAGGCGCTCGGCAGCGCGCAGCAGTTCCTCGTCGCCGCGCAGCGCGGCCGCGCGCAGGTTCGCGCTCGGCGCGTGCAGCAGCTTGTTGGTCAGCGTGTTGGCGAGGAATTCGAGCGCTTCCTCCGGCGGCTTGCCGCGTGCGAGCAGTGCCTGCGCCTTGGCCAGTGTCTCGTCGCGGTTTGCCTCGGCAACGCGGCGCAGGTCGATGACCGGATTGTGCACGTCGAACGCGCGCCACCAGCCCATGAAATGTTCGACCGACAGCTCGATCATCGCCTCGGCTTCGAGCGCAGCCTCGCGGCGCGAGCGCAGGTTGTCGTCGATGACCTGGCGCAGGTCGTCGATCGTGTACAGATAGACGTCCTCGATCTCGGTGACGGACGGTTCGATGTCGCGCGGCACCGCGATGTCGACCAGGAACATCGGGCGGCGCCGGCGCGCCGCGATCGCAGCGGCGACCTGCTCGCGGAGCAGCACCGGCTCGCGGCTCGCGGTCGAGGCGATCACGATGTCGGCTTCGGCCAGATGCTTGCCGAGATCGGCCAGCGCGATCGCATAGCCGCCGAAGCGGGTTGCCAACGTCTGTGCATTGTCGAGCGTGCGGTTGGCGACGATCAAACGGCGCACCTTCGCCTCGGTCAGGTGGCGGGCGGCAAGCTCGATCGTCTCGCCGGCGCCGATCAGCAGCACGCAGGCCTCGCGCAGGTCCGTGAACACGCGTTCGGCGAGTCGCACCGCGGTGAACGCGACCGACACGGTGTTCGCGCCGATGCGCGTGTCCGAACGCACGCGCTTGGCGACCGCGAACGTGTTCTGGAACAGGCGCTCGAGTGGCGCCTTCAGCGTGTGCGCCTCGCGCGCGAGCGCATACGCGTCCTTGACCTGGCCGAGGATCTGCGGTTCGCCGAGCACCATCGATTCCAGCCCGGTCGCGACGCGGAACAGGTGACGCACCGCGTCGGCATCGTGGTGGCGATACAGGAACTCGTCGATGTGCGCGCTGGTCAGATCCTGATGGCGATGCAGCCACGCGGCCGGCACGCCTTCCGCGCCGGCGTCGACCGTGCAGTACAGCTCGGTGCGGTTGCAGGTCGACAGGATCGCCGCTTCGCGCACGCCGGGTTCGGCCAGCAGTCCGGCGAGCGCAGGCGAAGTCGCTTCGGGCGGAAAGGCGACGCGTTCGCGCAGCGAAACCGGGGCGGTCAGGTGATTGAGTCCGAGGGCGATCAGCGCCATGTGGAAGGGTCGAACGTAACGCGGCGGATTTCGGCGGTGATTTTGGTGGGTGTCCGATCGCGGCGGAGCAGATCAGATAAGCTAGCTGGCGCCTTCCGTTCCGGGCACGCCAGCTGCGACAAGTGCCGAGGATTGTGCGGGCGCTGGCCGGCGATATCAAGCAAGACAAGGCTTTGCATGCATCCTGTTCGCTCCCCCCAAGTCCACGAAATCCGCCGCGTTCGCACACTCCTTGTGCTGTGCATGGTCGCGCTTTGCGCGCTGCTCGTCGCCTGCGCGAGCGCGCGACCGAAGGCGCTTGTACGCGGCCCCGCGAGTCCTGCCGTTGCGCCGGTCGCGGAAGAGCACGACCTGATGCTGAAGCTGTTGGCAGCTCAGTTCGCGTTGCAGGACAACGACCTCGCTACTGGCGCGCAAGGTTTCACCGACGCGGCCGCGCTATCCGCCGATCCGGCGCTCAGCGAGGAGGCGACCCGGCTCGCGCTCTCGGTCAAGAACTGGCCGCTCGCGCAGCGCGCCCTGGCGCGCTGGCAGCAGCTCGCACCGAAGGATCCGGGCATTGCGCAGTCGCGTGCATGGATCGCGCTCGGCGAGAAGCGCACCGATGAAGCCTACACCGATCTCGACGCGCTGGCCGGGCGCGGTGGCGACGATGCCTGGCGCCTGATCGCACAGACCCTGCTCAGCGCCGGGGACAAGGCCGCGGCGGCGCAGCTGCTCGGCCGGCTCGCGACGCCGGAGCACCTTGCCGCGAAGGAGGACAATTGGGTCGCGGTCAGCCAACTCGCATTCAAGCTGGGCGACAAGGGGCTGGCGCAGCGCCTCGCCGACGCGGCGGTCGCGCGCTTCCATGGCGACGACGCCTATGCATGGCGGGCGCGGCTCGCGCTCGATCGCGGTGACAAGGCGGCCGCGCGCGCCACCTATGCCGAGGCGTTGCAGCGTGATCCGAAGAGCCTGCGCCTGCGTGGCGGCTATGCGGCCTTGCTTGCGGAGAGCGGCGACAACGCCGGCGCCGCACGCGCGCTCGCGAGCGGCCCGCAGGACGACACCACCTACGCCGCGCGTGCCGCCTATGCCGCGCGCGCCGACGACAAGCTGGCGCTGGGCGCGCTCTATCGCGAACTCAATGCGGACAAGTCGAGCCGCCAAGGCAAGCGG
Organism: Dokdonella soli; assembly: GCF_039523175.1. Lineage (NCBI taxonomy): Bacteria > Pseudomonadati > Pseudomonadota > Gammaproteobacteria > Lysobacterales > Rhodanobacteraceae > Dokdonella > Dokdonella soli. The sequence goes on along the minus strand of NZ_BAAAEU010000025.1, from coordinate 9,244 downwards.
CTGTACCTGCTCGGCCAGGTCGCCGAGATGATCGACAAGCGCGACGAGGCGCTGGCCTGGTACCGCGAGATCTCCGATCAGGACGAACGCTGGTTCGACGCGCAGATGCGCGAGGCGGTGGTGCTCGACCAGCTCGGTCGCACCGGCCAGGCGCTCGATTTCCTGCATCAGCTCGAGGCGCAGACCGCCGAGGACAGCGACCAGCTCGGCAACACCTATCTCCTGGAAGCAGAGCTGCTCGCGCGCAAGGGGCGTGCACATGACGCGCTCACGGTGTATGCACGCGCCCTCGACACGCTGCCCGACGATCCGCGCCTGCTCTACGCGCGGGCGCTGCTCGCGGTCGACCAGGGCAATGTCGCCGCCGGCGAGAGCGATCTGCGTCGCGTTATCGAACTCCGGCCCGACGACGCCGAGGCGCTGAATGCGCTCGGCTACACACTCGCCGACAGCAGCCGCAAGGGCGACGCGAAGCAGCATGAAGCGCTCGACCTGATCCAGCGTGCGCTGAAATTGAAGCCGGACGAGCCGGCGATCATCGACAGCATGGGCTGGCTGCGCTACCGCATGGGCGATCTCGACGCGTCCCTCGCGGAGCTGCGCCGTGCCTACGCCAAGCAGCCGGATGCGGATATCGCGGCGCACCTCGGCGAAGTGCTCTGGGTCAAGGGCGAGCACGACGAAGCGCGCAAGGTCTGGGACGCGGGCCGCAGGAAGGACGCGAAGAACAAGACCCTGCTCGAGGCGATCCGGCGGCTGACGACATGATGCGGCGATCGTCGCCCCTCGTCGCGCTCGCCACGATCGCGTTGCTGCTGGCCGCGTGCGCCGGGCCGCGTGTGAAGCCGCAGCCGCCGGACGCGGAGGCGCTCGCGCGCCAGGCAGCGCGCGAGAGTGCGTTGGCGAAGCACGCCGCGTGGACCTTGCACGGCCGGCTCGGAGTCTCCGACGCGCGGGACAGCGGCAGCGGATCACTGGAATGGACGCAGGACGGCGCCGCGTTCCGCTTCAGCGTTCACGCGCCGGTGACCGGCAAGACCTGGATGCTGTCCGGCGACGCGGGCCATGCAGTGCTCGAAGGCCTGCGCGAGCAGCCAGTCGAGGGCGCCGACGCGGCCGGGCTGCTCGATCGCGAACTCGGCTGGCATGTCCCCGTCACCCAGCTGGCCAGTTGGGTGCGCGGCCTGCGAGCGCCGGGCGAAGCGCGTATCGAATTCCGCACCGATGGCCTGCCGGCCGAGATCGACCAGGACGGCTGGAAGGTGCAATACCTCGATTACGACGAGCGCCGTGATCCGCCGCTGCCGAGCAAGGTGTTCGCGAGCAAGGGCGATACCCGGGTACGGCTCGCGATCCGCGACTGGACGCTGCAGTGAAGTCGGATCCGTCGGCTGCCGGCGGGGGTGGCTGGAGCGACTGGCCGGCGCCGGCCAAGCTCAACCTGTTCCTGCACATCACCGGCCGTCGCGCCGACGGCTATCACCTGCTGCAGACCGTGTTTCAGCTGCTCGACTGGGGTGACACAGTGCGCCTGCGCGTGCGTACCGACGGCGAGGTCCGGCGCGTCGACCCACTGCCCGGTGTCGCCTCGGACGATGATCTTGCGGTGCGCGCGGCGCGCGCGTTGCGGACTGCGTCCGGCAGCCGGCTCGGCGCGGACATCGCGATCGACAAGCGGATTCCGCTCGGCGGCGGCCTCGGCGGCGGCAGCTCCGATGCAGCGACCACGCTGGTCGCGTTGAATGCGTTATGGGAGGCGGACCTGGACGAGGGCGAACTGGCTGCGATCGGACTCGAGCTTGGCGCCGACGTGCCGGTGTTCGTGCGCGGGCATAGCGCCTGGGCCGAGGGCATCGGCGAGCGGCTGAGTGCAATCGACCTCGCTGAGCGCTGGTACGTGGTCGTCGACCCCGATGCGAAAGTGCCGACTGCCGACCTGTTTCGCGCGCCAGAATTGACACGCGACGCTCCGCATCTGACAATTCCGCTCTTTGTTTCGGGCGCCACGACGGTCAATGTGTTCGAGCCGGTCGTGCGCGAACGCTTTCCAGCGGTGGCGCGTGCGCTGGACTGGCTGAACGGTCACGGCGAGGCGCGGCTCAGCGGTTCGGGTGGTTGCATTTTTGCACCGGTCGAATCCGCCAAGGCAGGAGCGGCGATCGCCGCGCGGTGCCCGCCGGGCCTGCGCGGGTATGTCGTCCGCGGCACGGCACGGTCGCCGCTGCTGGCGCGGCTGCATGAATGGCGTCAGGCGCTGGCGTAGAGGTTTCGGTTGGGGCGTCGCCAAGTGGTAAGGCACCGGGTTTTGATCCCGGCATTCGCAGGTTCGAATCCTGCCGCCCCAGCCATTCGTGGTGTCGATGTGTTGGTGAAGCGATGCCTGGATGCATCTGCCCGCGGATCGGGCGCAGTGGTCGATCCAGCGAAGGTGAGCCGGGCAGATGTGCCGGGCTCGCCGCGCCGGGAAGAAGTCCGGGATGGACTGAATCCCGGTAATCAGGCAACGGAGTAGAGCAGCGTGGACACCAACATGGGCGCATCCGGCATTCTGGTCTTCACCGGCAATGCCAATCGCGAACTCGCCGCGGCGATTTGCGCGGAACTGAACGTGCCGCTCGGCAAGGCACTCGTCGGCCGCTTCAGCGACGGCGAGGTGCAGGTCGAGATCGAGGAGAACGTCCGTCGCCAGGAGGTCTTCGTCGTGCAGCCGACCTGCGCGCCGACCGCGGACAATTTCATGGACCTGCTGGCGCTGATCGACGCGCTCAAGCGCGCATCGGCCGCCAGCGTGACCGCGGTGATCCCGTATCTCGGCTACGCGCGCCAGGATCGTCGCCCGCGCTCGGCGCGCGTGCCGATCACGGCGAAGGTCGCGGCGGAGATGATCGGCGTCGTCGGCACCGACCGCGTGCTGACCGTCGACCTGCACGCGGACCAGATCCAGGGCTTTTTCGATATTCCGCTCGACAACGTGTACGCCTCGCCAGTGCTGCTTGCGGACATCTGGCGCCACCACGGCAAGGACGACCTGATCGTGGTCTCGCCGGACGTCGGTGGCGTGGTGCGTGCTCGCGCCATCGCGAAGCGACTCGATGACGCGGACCTCGCGATCATCGACAAGCGCCGCCCGCGGCCGAACGAGGCGACCGTGATGAACATCATCGGCGAGGTCAAGGACAAGGTCTGCGTGCTCGTGGACGACATCGTCGACACCGCCGGCACGCTGTGCGCGGCGGCGGCGGCGCTGAAGAAGCATGGCGCGCGCAAGGTCGTCGCCTACTGCACGCATCCGGTGCTGTCCGGGCCGGCAATCCGCAACATCAGCGGTTCGGCGCTCGACGAACTGGTCGTCACCGACACAATCCAGCTGTCCCCTGAAGCGAAGGGCTGCGGCAGGATCCGCCAGCTCTCGGTCGCGGAACTGCTCGCCGAAACGATCCGCCGCATCGCCTATGGCGAGTCGGTGAGTTCGTTGTACGTCGATTGATTGACAGGCTGAGGGCCTTCGGCCCTTCGCCCTGAAGCGAAGCTCCCCTGGTCGCGGGGGAGTCACCCAGCCGCCGCGAGGCGGCCCAACTGCGAGAAGGCAATACGAAAATGGCAAAGACTCACGAAATCAAGGTTGAAAAGCGCAACGATGAAGGCAAGGGTGCGAGCCGCCGCCTGCGTCGCGCTGGTTTTGTCCCGGCGATCGTCTACGGTGGCGAAGTGAAGCCGGTCAGCATCCAGCTGCTGCACAACGATGTCTGGCACGCCAGCCAGAACGAGTGGTTCTATTCCTCGATCCTCGACCTCAGCCTGGGCGGCGACGTGCAGAAGGTGCTTCTGCGCGACATGCAGCGCCATCCGTTCAAGCAGCTCGTGCTGCACCTGGATTTCCAGCGCGTCAACGAGAACGAAGCGATCCGCGTGCGCGTGCCGCTGCACTTCATGAACCAGGAAGCCTCGCCGGCCGGCAAGACCTCGGGTGTCGTCATCACCCACGAGATGAACGAAGTCGAGATCTCCTGCCTGCCGAAGGATCTGCCGGAATACATCGAGATCGATCTGTCGGCGCTGAAGACCGACGAGATCGTGCACCTGTCCGACCTGAAGCTGCCGGCGGGCGTGGAGATTCCCGAGCTGCGCTTTGGCAAGGAGCACGACCACGCGGTCGTCGTCGCGAAGGAAGTCCGCGAGGAAGTCGAAGCGGCTCCGGTTGCGGCCGAAGGCGAAGCGGCGGCTGCCGCTCCGGCGGGCGCCACTGCCGCCGCCGCTCCGGCGAAGAAGGACGAGAAGAAGTAATCCTCTCTTCTATGAAGTATCGCGGTTGCGCGCAGCGCAACGATCGCTCCCCCTCTCCCGCCTTGCGGGAGAGGGCAAGGGGTGAGGGGGCTCTCGCATGACAGGCTTGCGCCTCATCGTCGGCCTCGGCAATCCTGGGGCCGAACATCTCCGGACGCGGCACAACGCCGGTTTCTGGCTGGTCGACGCACTCGCCCAGCGTGAAACAGCGCGTTTCGGCATCGAGTCCAAGCTGCGCGGCGAGACCGCGAAGGTCGTGCTCGCCGGCGAACCGCTGTGGCTGCTGAAGCCGACCACCTACATGAACGCGAGCGGCGCCTCGGTCGGTGCGGCGCTGCGCTACTGGAAAATCGAGCCGGAGGAGATGCTGGTCGTCCACGACGACCTTGATCTGCCACCGGGCGCGGCGCGCCTCAAGTTCGACGGGGGGCACGGAGGCCAGAACGGCCTGCGCGACCTGTTCGCGCATATCGGCCACGGCAGGTTCCACCGGCTGCGCCTGGGCATCGGGCATCCCGGCCACAAGGACCGCGTGACCGGCTGGGTGCTCGGGCGTCCCTCCGCCGCAGACGAGGCGGCGATCATCGATGCGGTCGCGCGTTCGCTCGACGTGCTGCCGCTGGCGGTCGCGGGCGAGTTCGATCGGGCCATGAAAGAGTTGCACACGAACAGCCGGGATTCGTGATTGGTGATTGGTGATTCGGAAACGCGAAAACCCTTCGCAACTCCGACGGTTCCGTCCCGCCCATCCTGCTGTCACGAGTCACCAATCACGAATCCCCAATCACGGACTTCAAGACATGGGCATCAAATGCGGCATCGTCGGCCTGCCGAACGTCGGCAAGTCGACTCTCTTCAACGCGCTGACCAAGGCCGGCATTGCGGCGGCGAACTTTCCGTTCTGCACGATCGATCCGAACATCGGCGTGGTGCCGGTTCCGGATCCGCGCCTGGCCGCGCTGGCCGGCATCGCCAAGCCGCTGAAGATCATCCCGACCTCGATCGAGTTCGTCGACATCGCCGGCCTCGTCGCCGGCGCGTCGAAGGGCGAGGGACTCGGCAACAAGTTCCTCGCGCATATCCGCGAGGTCGACGCGATCGCGCATGTGGTGCGCTGCTTCGAACATCCGGACATCGCGCACGTCGCCGGCAAGATCGATCCGATCTCGGACATCGACACGATCGACACCGAGCTGGCGCTGGCCGACCTCGAGTCGGTCGACAAGGCGCTGAACCGGGTCGAGCGTGCCGCCAAGGCGAACGACAAGGAAGCCATCGCGAAAAAGCCGGTGCTGCAGAAGCTCGCCGCCGGTCTCAATGAGGGCAAGTCCGCGCGCAGCCTTGGGCTGGACGAGGACGAGAGAGCGCTGGTGCGCGACCTGTTCCTGCTGACCCTGAAGCCGCTGATGTACATCGCGAACGTCAAGGAGGACGGTTTCGAGAACAATCCGCATCTGGACAAGGTGCGTGCACGCGCGGCGGTCGAAGGCGCCGAAGTCGTACCGGTCTGCGCCGCGATCGAGGAGGAGATGGCTCAGCTCGAGGACGCCGACCGCGACGAATTCCTGAAGGACCTCGGCCTCGACGAGCCGGGCCTGAACCGCGTGATCCGCGCCGGCTACAAGCTGCTCGGCCTGCAGACCTATTTCACGGCCGGTGAGAAGGAAGTCCACGCCTGGCAGGTGAAAAAGGGCTCGACCGCGCCCCAGGCGGCCGGCGTGATCCACACCGACTTCGAGCGTGGCTTCATCCGCGCCGAAACGATCGCCTACGACGACTACATCAAGTACAAGGGCGAGGCCGGCGCCCGCGATGCCGGACGCCTGCGCCTCGAGGGCAAGGAGTACATCGTCAAGGAAGGCGACGTGCTGCATTTCCGCTTCAACGTGTGACCGAGCACGGCGCTCCAGCAGATTGCGAAAGCCGTGCGGTCAGCACTGCGATCGCGATCCGCCTGGCAGGTGTCGCTGACGCGGCGGCGATCAGCGCGCTCATCTCGCGGTTGACGCGCGAATACGTGCTGCCGGACCAACCGGAACCTGCGGCGGAGACGCTGCGCGCATGGATGGCGCCCGACGCGGTTGCAGCGCGCATCGCGGCCGGACACCGGCATCATCTGGCCGAGATCGGGTCTGCGCTGGCCGGCGTGGTCGCGACGCGCGACAACGCACACATGCATCTGCTCTTCGTCGATACGCCGTTCCAGCGCCGCGGCCTAGCACGTACGCTCTGGCAGTCCGCGCTCGCGGCCTGTGTCGAGGCGGCGCGACCGGAACGCATCACGGTCAATGCATCGGCATTCGCAGTGCCGATGTATCTGCGCCTCGGCTTCGAGGTCGTGCAGCCGGAGCGATCCGAGAACGACATCGTCTCGACCCCGATGGTGTTCCGCGTGAGCGGGCGCGGGACGGGTTGAGGGCGGATTCGGCGGTCGGAAGCATGCGGCCCGGCCGTTCGCAATGACGGATCCTAGTCGAACCCGTTGGCGAAGATCAGGTCGCTCATCGGGGCCAGGCTCAATCTCGCGGTGTTGTTCGTGCTGTTCGGATCGGTTACCGGCGGCGAGACGATCGCGGTCGCCGCATTGACGAGCGTGCCCGTCGCGCTGGCGGCCACCGTGCCGTTCACCGTGTAGGTGACTTGGCTTCCGGCGGGCAGGCCGACGGCTTGCGCGATGTTGCCGGAGCCTGCTGCCCCGCAGCTTGCGCCGCCGCTGGCCGTGCAGGTCCACATCACGCCGGTATAGGCCGCAGGGAAGGTATCCGTGACGTTGGTGCCCGGCGCCGCGGCCGGTCCCGCGTTCGAGACCGTGATCGTGTATTGGAGGGTCGAGCCAGCCGTATACGATGGTGGAGCGGCGGTCATCGTCACGGCCACGTCCGCGCTGTTGGAACTCGCCTGGCAGTTGACCACAGCGCGGATGACCCAGTTGCCGTTGACGTGCGCGTCGGCGTTGGACATCCAGGCGTAGGTGCTCCCGCTGATGTTGGCGTAGATCGCGTTTCGGTTCGGCTGGAGGCCAGCGGCATCGTCGACGACGCTTGGGCCCTGAGTCGGGTCGGGCGCCTGGGCGAAGGTCAGCGCGACAACGAAGGTTTCGTTCTGGATGACCGGCACGCTGAGCGGAATCGTGTTGTTCGTATCGAGATAGCGATATTCGTTGATGACGCCGTCAGTCAGCTGAGGGCCGATGATCCGCTGCGCCAGCGTGCCGGGATTCGGGAACGAGCCGGAACGGTAGATATCAACGGAACCCTCGACACTCTGCGCTGCACCGCCGGTCAGCGAGCGCCAGAACACCTGTGCAGCGACGATGTTGCCGTCGCAGGGCGTGGTCAGCCATGCCGCAGCTTTTTCGCCGGCGACAAACCCGGCCTGAATGGCGCCGCTGGTATTGTTGGCCAGGGAGTCGTTCTTTACGGTCACTTCGGCGGCGCCAGCGCCGCCGGCGAAGACGAGCGCGAATCCCAGCGAGATTCCCGTGCGCATTCCCGTGCCCCTGTGGTAGCGACCGAGTGGTCGGCGCGGCCAGCTTACGAGCGCGGCACCTGCCGAGACGCGACTGCGATCACACAAATATTGGCCAAGGCGCTAGGCTACGCGCCCCTCGCGATTTTCCGGAGTCCCCATGCCAGGCCAGCAGCGCCAGGTCGAGTTCCGTTTCCTGGCCGAGCCCACGGACGTCAATTTCGGCGGCAAGGTACACGGCGGCATGGTCATGAAATGGATCGACCAGGCCGGCTACGCGGCTGCGGTCGGCTGGAGCGGCCGGTACTGCGTGACGGTGGCGGTCGGCGGCATCCAGTTCGTCGCGCCGATCCTGATTGGCGACCTGGTCACCGTGCGCTGCAAGCTGATCCACACCGGCAACTCGAGCATGCATTTCGCGGTCGACGTGACGGCGCGCGATCTCAAGACGACCGCGGAGCGCCTGGCGACCAGCTGCGTGATCATCTTCGTCGCGCTGGATGCCCCCGATGGCAAGCCGACTGCCGTGCCATCCTGGCAACCGGCCAGCGACGACGACCGCCGCCTGGCCGACTACGCGCAGCGCCTGCTCGACCTGTCCAAGGCGATGGAGGCGGAAGTGGCGCGGTTCAGGCCCGCGCTGCAGAGCTGAAATCCACCGGCGCGCTGCACGTGCGGACGCGCAGTCGTCGGGTTTGCCTGCCAAGCTGTTAAATTGGGCGTCTCAGAGCCTTGACAGTAGGCGGTCCTGGAAAGGAAAATGCGCGGCTCCGTGTCGTAGGGATATCCAAGCGGCCATCTTCGGTGGTTCGACCCAATTTGCCGGGAGCGAACTTGAGCGCGACGCGAAGCGGCGCGGCCCGAAGGGCGGAGGACAGGAAAGCCCTGAGGTAATCCCCTCCCGGGCTGGCAGGGCAGGAAGCGATAGGTCGAAGAATTCAGAAATTGTTGGAGGGATACCCAAGCGGCCAACGGGGGCAGACTGTAAATCTGCTGGCTTACGCCTTCGGTGGTTCGAATCCACCTCCCTCCACCAGGCAAGCAAGACCCGATGGACGTACCAGCCATCGGCGCAATACCCAAGCAGGTCGTTCCGGCGCGGGAGTAGTTCAATGGTAGAACCTCAGCCTTCCAAGCTGATTGTGCGGGTTCGATTCCCGTCTCCCGCTCCATTGAACCGCCCGCGAGGTTTTGGCTCATTTTGAAAAGTCCAGCATGGATGCTGGTCTGTTCTTTGCGGTCAGGAGGACCGCTGAAATAAACCGCTCACGTAGCTCAGTCGGTAGAGCACCTCCTTGGTAAGGAGGAGGTCGATGGTTCGATTCCATTCGTGAGCACCATTCAAGAGCGTCACCGATTCATCGTTTTCCCGGTTGGTTTCGCCGGGTTCGTCTCCACCTAAACCGTTTCATCAGATCGGGGTTTTTCGGCATGTCCAAGGAAAAATTCGAGCGCAAGAAGCCGCACGTGAACGTGGGCACGATTGGCCACG